>NZ_JBNPXM010000014.1:0-103959 GCF_050433305.1 Novosphingobium gossypii
GAACTCCTCCCATGGAATTGGAAGGCCGCTCAGCAGCAGCTCACACCGGAAATCGCTGCCTGACTTCAGCTCCGCGCCAGCTAGCGGATGCGTACCCCCATTCTTGAACTAGCCGTTCGATCGCGATTTCGACAACCCGCCGGGTTGGACGCTTCCGTAAAACGTGGTGGCGATGATTAATTCGCATTTGCGCCTATGCGGGCTTCTCCCGTTTGGCCGGCATTTGTGTCTATCGTTTCGCAACAGTTCGGCATTCCAGCGCGTAGCGAGACGAGGTGCTCCGATCCGGGTCATGTCTCCTTCCCATAAAGATTATCGTCAAAGGATCGACCAATATGGAGGTCCATCAGGCTCAGAAAAAATCATGAGCAAAGATTTGTTACAATCGTCTTGGTTGCGGGTTGTGCCAGGGAAGGAGTTGCTAACCCTTATGCCAAAAATCTCTTTTTCCAATCGCGCCGGATTTTTGAACGCCACCCGTACCCTTAAAATGGCCCGATCCGCCCATGCCTATGTCCGCGGCAACACCGCCAAATTTTATGAGTGGCTTCAGGAAGCACCAGAAGCGCGCCGTGTTCCCGCAGGTCCGGCCATTTGGATCTGTGGCGACTGCCATGTCGGCAATTTAGGGCCAATAGCAAATGTAGCAGGCCGTGTGGAAATCCAGATACGCGATCTCGACCAGGCGGTAATCGGCAATCCTGCGCACGACTTGATACGGCTCGGCTTGTCTCTGGCAACGGCTGCGCGCGGATCGGATTTGCCGGGCGTTACCACCGCTTTTATGATTGAAGAAATGGTGGAAGGCTATGCCGCTGCCATGAACGACCCAATCAGTGGAGACCCTGGTATCGAGCCTGAAGCGGTGCGCGCTGTCCGCCGCCGCGCCCTGGGCCGACGCTGGCGGCATCTCGCAAGAGAAAGGCTCGACGACGTGGAGCCAAGGATCCCGCTGGGTCGAAAGTTCTGGGCCCTAAGCGATGAGGAACGAGCCAGTCTAACCGCTCTGTTCAGCGACATTGATCTGGCAAAACGCATTCTGGCTTTCAAGCATCAGGATGAGGCGCAAGCCATCCATCTCCTCGACGCGGCTTATTGGATGAAGGGATGTAGTTCGCTGGGGCTGGCACGCTACGCCGTTCTCATCGCCATTAGGAATAAAGGCGGTAAAACCTCTTACGCCCTGATTGACCTCAAGGAAGCGACTGACCCGCTAGCGCCTACCGCGCAGGATGTGACCCTACCCCTAGACAATGCCGAGCGCGTTCATGCTGCAGCGAGGGCTCTTTCGCCCAATCTGGGCGACAGAATGATCCCGGTGCGTATGATGGACCGATCCTTCTTCATTCGCGAACTGGCTCCGCAGGACCTCAAGATCGAGATTGATCAGTTCAACGAGAAGCAGGCGGCACGCGCGGCACGCTATCTCGCCTTTGTCGTAGGCCGGGCGCATGCCCGCCAAATGGACCAACCGGCACGAGCAGATTGGGTCGCAAAGCTGGAGCGGGATCGACGATCATCCATCGATGCACCATCGTGGCTCTGGGAGAGCGTTGTTGCGTTGGCAGGTAGACATGAGGCCGGATATCTCGAGCATTGTCGCCAGTACGCGCTGAGCGCCGTTGCTAATGATCGGAGGACGAGCAATGCTGACGGAGAATGATGAAAAGTGGATGCGCAAGGCGCTCGAAATCGCCCGCGCCAGAGGGACTGATCCGGCTAGTTCGCCTCTGGGCTCCATAATAGTCCTTGATGGAAAGATGATCAGTGGCGAGCGCAATCAGACCCAAGAATTGCCGGATGCCACGGCCCATGCTGAGATGATGGCGATCCGCAGGGCGTGCGAAGACACCGGGGAAATGGAGCTGCGCAGTGCAACACTCTACTCCACGCTACAACCCTGCGGAATGTGCACTATGGCGTCGATCTGGTCGAAGGTTGGGCGTGTGGTCTACGGCGCGGGCCGCGATGATGTGCACGCCATGTATTTTGAGGCAAAACACATCAACACGCTCGACTTCATCGCAGACGCCTATCGTGATGACATTGAGATCGTCGGAGGTTGCCTTCGCGAAGAGTGCGCTGCTCTCTATTACCCGCCTGACGCAGACTTGTCTGAAGAGCAGCAGGCCAATCTGTGAATAACTGTAAGGTTTGGCGGAGAACAGAATGCAAGTGGAAGTTTTGGTCAGCGATGCGGATGCTTTTTTGTCATCCCGCGAGGTGGGGGAGATAAGTTGCCGGAAGTAAAAGGGCCCTAGGGGGTTAAAGGACTCGATCTTGCGCGCGATACCGAGCAGCGCGCGGGTCTCGATACATCGCAATGCCTTCAGGACATTGAAAAGCAGGGCTACAATATCGCAGACATTCATTTGGCCGCATGAGACCGTTCATGCGGCGGTGCCGGTGCGGGTCGGAACTAACAATGTACTATTGCGGCCAGCCGGATCCGCTCGCGCTGTCGCCTCGTAATCGGACTGACCGCTCAAGGGCGTGCCATTTATGCAATTGAACGGCTTGAGAGGGCGCTAGTTGTGCAGGGCTTCGCCACGACCGGCTGCGCGCTCCCGGGCCAGCGCCTGCCCAGTATGTCGTGTTGGGCAGGTACGCTGGGGTTCGACTAGGAACTGCCCGTCAGCGAGAGCGGCAGCCTGATCTTTCACGCCGGCTGCAGTTCGCGCAGCGGCTACTACGGCTACCCCAGCCTGTCGCGCTACACCTGGATCAAGGGTTACAACGTGGCCAACGCCGTCGTCGGCTACCGCGCGCACGGATGGGAGGTGGACGTCTTCACCCGCAACCTGTTCGGCAGCGACTAAATCGAGAACCTGACGGTGCAGGCGGGCAATTCGAGCCTGATCCTTAGCACGCCGTCCGATCCGCAGATGTTCGGTGTGACCTTCAAGGCTTGGCAGTGAAATGCGAGGGGGCTTTAAGGTACGCATCCGCTAGCTCGCGCGGACCTGGAGGAAGTCAGGCAGCGATTCCCTGTGTAAGCTGCTGCTGAGCGGCCTTCCAATTCCATGGGAGGAGTTCGTAAAGCGGCTCTGGGGTATGTCGGCGATCCGGCCGAGGACGTCGGTGAACCAAGCGAGCGGATCGACGTCGTTGAGGCGCGCGGTACCGAGGAGGCTGAACATCATCGCGGCGCGCTGGCCACCACGATCAGAGCCGACGAACAACCGTGCTTTCCTTCCCCGAGCCACGCTGCGCAACTGGCGCTCGGCGGCGTTGTTGGAGAGGCATATCCTGCCATCGGCGAGGAAGGTGGTGAAGCCGTCCCAGTCGTTCTGGAGGTAGGCGATGGCCTTGGCCACGGCATCGTGACAAGGCAGTTTGCTGCGTGTCTCGCGCATCCAGGTCTCGAGTTCAGCAACGATGGGCGCGGACAGTTCCCGGCGAACGGCGAAGCGTTCGCCGGCAGGCTTGCCGTTGATGTCGCGCTCGATGGCAAAGAGCCGGTCGATGATCTCGAGCGCCTCGGTCGCCAGCGGCGAGACGAGCGGCGCGGCGCCCTTCTTCCGGCGCTTGAGTCGCTGCCTGATATCGACGAGCTTGAAGAACTCCCGGCGTGCGTGGACCCAGCAGTTGGCGCGGGTCATGGGTTTGTCCATCCGGCCTTCCTCGAACCGGGCATTGAAGCCGGCATACCGGTCGCCCTGGAGGATCCCGGTATACCCACCACGTCAGCATCCTGGCCATGAATGGCGACAGCTACCGGCTCAAGCAGTCTGCCCGCCGCCGCCGCACCACCGGGGCGGAGCAAAACCGGGCCACCTAGCCCGACTGAACTGCCAAAAACGGCCAATATGCAAAGGGCCCCGATCGGAGCCCTTTGCATATCATTCGCGCCACATTCACTGGAATGCTTTTACTCGCCCACGCTTGTCTAAAAAATGCGACCGCCGTTGACACTTGATTCGCGTGATTGCAATTTGGGATAAGGTCAGCGGATGTCGAGACTTGTGAAAGCCTCCGATCGTGTCCCTCCGCAGCTTCGCAGGATGTGGCTGCAATGGTTCACCGGTGTGGATGTTCTCCATCGTCGCTTTGGCCAGACATTTCCGATGGTCTCTCCTCTGGAGTGCCATTAACCCGCAGCATTCGCGTTTCTTTCCTGCGGAGCGGCCGTCGCCGGTCACGTTCCTCTTTCCGGGCACGGCATGGGCGCAACCACGCCCTTGATTTCGTAAAACCTGCATATCAAAATGGGTCGGCTGCTTCGGCTCGGTCATTGGCAACGCCCTGTCGGGTCCGCTGCTTGGCATTCGCGGTAGCGCCCAGCAATTCTCGCTGACCGGACTGATCATCGCATTTGTCGGCGCGGTCATTCTCCTGGCGATCGTCAATCTCTTCCAGCGTAACCGCGCGCGTATATTCGCACCACAATTACGCCTGAACGCCGCCCGCCCGTTATGGGCGGGGCAGCGTTTTGCATTGGGCATGGAAGCGTCACGTTCCGGCAAAAATCTCCAGTGAACTCGCGGAAACGCAAAGGTGTCTGCGGGGTTGAGTGCACAAAATGTCTTTGGAGCCGCTGATCCCATGAGAGCTTATTCCTGCCCCAATTGCCGCCGTCTAAACCATTTCGAAGTCCGGATATGCCCGGGTTGTCAGGCCACGCTCGGCTACGACGCCGACACCGATGGCTTTCGTTTTCTTGCCGACAATGCCACAGCCTGGCGCGATGCTGATGGCAACGCTGCCGCTGTCGTCGTCTGCGCGAACAACAATACGTTCCAGATTTGCAACTGGCTTGTTGAAACCGACTGCGGCACCGCGATGTGCAAGGCATGCCGCCATAATCAAACGATCCCGGATTTATCCGAACCCTCCGTTCCGCTGCGCTGGGCGAAGATCGAAGCGGCAAAGCGCCGTCTGATCCATACGCTGCTCAAGTTGGGTCTGCCGCTGGAAACCAAGGCGCAGGAGGCGCCGGGCAGGCAGGGTCTGGCTTTCGACTTCCTCTACGATGCGGCTGCCGAGCAGGCCGGCAAGCTACAAATCTACACCGGGCACGACGGCGGGGTCATAACCCTCAACCTCATCGAAGCCGATGACGCTGAACGCGAGCGCATGCGCAATACGATGGGCGAGCCCTATCGCACTCTGCTTGGGCATTTTCGGCATGAGGTCGGCCACCACTACTGGTCGCGCCTTATCGAGCATGACGAGGTCGAGTTGCAGGCCTGCCGCGCGGTGTTTGGTGACGATCGGATTGATTATCAGCGAGCGCTCCATGCTCACTACAACCATAACGGCACCAAGGTGTGGACCGACGATTTCGTTAGCTTCTACGCAACCTCCCACCCCTGGGAAGACTTTGCCGAGACGTTCGCGCACTACCTGCACATCGTCGATGTGCTTGCGACCGCCGGCGGTTTCGACCTCTCGCTGGCTGCGTTACCGGGTCAAGATGCGGAGCTTGAAGTCGAGCTGGATTTTAATCCTTACACCGCCGATACCCGCGCGCTGGCACAGGCGATGGGACCACTGTCTTTCGCCATGAACGCAATCAACCGTTCGATGGGGCAGCCTGATCTATATCCCTTCCACCTGCCAGATGCGATCGTCGCCAAGCTTGATTACATCCACAATCTGGTAGCAAAATCGCGGCAGCCGGCAGCAGTCGCGGACGTGCCCCAGGCGATCGCTACGTAGAGCGTACGGTACGCTGCAGGTTTTGCTGCGCGCGCATCCGCTGACGTTAGTGCAAGACGAAATGGCGCAGCGCGCCGCCACGCGCTACGCCAACGTTGCAAATAGCCGCGATGGCCGGCGCGTTGAGGTTGCCGGGATCATTCTAGTGCCAGAAGCCCGTTTCCGGTTCAGTCAAGGGCGCGTGCTGTTCATCACGATCGAGGATGAGACAGGCACTGCCAATGGCATTTTCTGGCCGGACCGCTTTGGCGCGCAGCGCCGTACAGTCATGTCACCCTCCATGGTCGGTCTCGAGGGCCAAGTCCAGAAGGAGGGGGGAGTGATACATGTGATCTGCGACAAGATCATTGATCTTGGCTATCTGCTGCACCACGTCGGTAAGATGTCGTTTCCACACCGTGCTGGAAGTTGCGAAGCGCCGCATTCCGGCGCTGCGGATCGCGGCGACACGGGCTGGAACCCCTAGCCCATAGCAGCCACTTGCCTCCGTACGCCGAAACAGTGCGCCCTGAAGATTTTGCGCAGTTCAAGTAACACGATTTCCGGTAAGCCATGGTGATCCTCCCCAGGCACCAGCAGGTCGTCTTCGGGCTTTCAGTGCTTTTACTGCGCGCGGGTGTTAATAGCTCGACGCAGGGCCGCGTGGACGGACGCTTGGCGCTACGCTGACTTCTCACGCATCGCCCAGACCGGTGGCCCCTCGAACTCCATCAGGACGGAGGCCAGCAGGAGAACGAAATCGGCAGGGCGCAAGGCGTCACGGTCGCGTCAAACGGTGTCGTGCGCCAGCTACGCCTTGCCGGACCTCTTATGAAGCGTCGCCATGAAAGAGCTTAGATCGCGTCGCTCCGGACCCAGACGCTAACACTGCCGCCATTGACCCGCACATCGAGATTGCCGGCATCGTCGGCAAAAACCTCTTCCTCGCAGTGACCCAGAAAATCGCGGAAGCCTTGACCGGCGTGGCTTGTGCCCACCGGGATCGTCTTGCGACCCTCATCGCCGTTCGACAAAATAGTGACGCTGCCCGGTTCGTCAGCCGTCCCGGCCCGGACGATTGCGATGCAACGCGAATCATCGAAAATGTCGGTCTGGGCGCCGTGGGCGAACCGCTTGCGAGCTTCGATGAGCTTGGGGAGGCAGGGAATCGCCGGCATTTCCACCTCATGGATCTCCCCATCATCGCCGCTGTCGCTGTACTTTGCGCCGTAAAGGTCGGGATAGAAGATGCAGGGCGTGCCCTGCTCGCGCATCAGAATGAGGGCGTAAGCCAGCGGCTTGAACCATGGTTCTACCGAGGCTTCCATCGCCTGCAGGGGCTGGGTGTCATGGTTAGAGACGACCGTCACTGCATGGTCCGGGATGGAAGCGGTGAGGCTTCCATCGAAGATGGTGCGCAGGTCGAACGCTCCGCCTGCTTTGGAGGCGTCGTAGAAATGGTGATGCAGGGCGACATCAAAAAGCATCAACTGCTGGTCGACCTGGTCGAGATAGCGCTGCAAGATATCCATATCGGGATGCCAATATTCCGCGACCACGAAAAGCTTGGAGTTCACCGTCTCGCGGACATGGCCGACCCAATCGCGAAAGAACCAGGCCGGGATGTGCTTGGCGGCATCGAGGCGGAAGCCGGTGCAGGCGACTTGCTCGGGCAGCCAGCGGCCCCAGAATTTGAGCTCCTCGTAGACGGCGGTGTTCCGAAACTCGATGTCCGAACCCATCAGATAATCGAAATTGCCCATTTCGTCGTTGACCTCGGCGTTCCACTCGCCATCGCCATATCCGTTGGCGATCCGGAACACGCCGCTCTCGTCCGGGTCTTCGAGGTGATCGACACCGCTGAAGCATTTCATGTCCCAGATAAATTTGGAGTGCTTGCCCTGGCGCCCGGGGAAGGTGAACCGTGTATAGGCCGATGCCTCGAAAGTCTCATCTTCGATCTGGTTGCGATCGTCCGGATTAGCTCGGCGCACATGGACCCGCTCGGTCTCGTCAGCGCCCATCTTGTGGTTGAAAACGACATCGTGGATCACGCCGACGCCGGCATCGGTGAGCGACTGGGCCGCCTTCTGCAGGCTGGCAAGATCGCCGTATTTGGTGGCGATGGTGCCTTTCTGGTCGAATTCACCCAAGTCGAATAGATCGTAGGTATCATAGCCGATCGAAGCAGCACCCGAAGCGCCCTTGTAGGCCGGGGGCAGCCACACATCCGTAACGCCCATCAGCGAAAGGTTTGCAGCCTTATCGGCAACCTCGTTCCAGAGCGTCCCGCCCTCAGGAGTGTACCAGTGGAAAAATTGCAGGAGCGTGCGACCGGGCATCAACATTCTTTCCTGAGAGGGGACGTGGACGTGAAAGCGCCCGCCGAGGGCACAGCGGGCGTTTCCTCTGCCGTGGCAGAACTACTTAGTTGGCCGCGACCGCTGCCGGCGTCAGGCCGCGTGCGGTGGTGTAGCCGGTCTCGACCGACGGCACAGAGAGCGTCGCAACCTGCTTAAGTGCAGGATCGCTGCCGGTCATCGCATAGCCCTTCTGGAGCGCCCACATCGAGGGCGCAGCATCCGCCATCTGGGTCAGGTACAGGTTATCGAAGCTGGAACTGCTCTTCTTGAGCAGTTCAAGAGAAGCAGCGTTCTGCGACGACAGCGTCAGCGAAGGCCGAGTGATCTTGCGATCCTTGTTTGACAGCGCCGCGTAAAGGGCATCGCGCTCCTTCTTCGCCGACATCAGGTCAGCCTTGGCGTACGCTTTCACGTCGGCGCGCTCGGCCTTGCGCATGGCCAGCGTCGATGCGGCAATGCGGTAGTTGAGTGCATCAGCGCTCATCTTCACATAGTCGGTTGCGGAAACCTGGGTACGGGGCTGGACCGAGAAGACGGTCGTCGTCTCCCCCGCAGCATTGGTGTGCGCGACGCCCGAAACCGTCTGGGCCATGGCGGCGGGGGAAAGAAGACTGGCGGCCATGGCCGCAGCAAGCGCATAACGCATTCAGATACTCCGCATATGTTGTGTAGATGGCGGTGAAATAATCGCTATACGTCTAAGTTCCACTCAATAAATAATTAATATAGAGAGGTCATTTTTTTATAACTCTTAGGATCCATTCTGCAGAAAAAGTGTTTTTGCCCATTCGCCCAATAAACATGCAAGCGAACCCCGACGTTACATCAGCGCATCTTTTTTAGCTGGTAACATCGACGTGCAGTGGGTTCCTGCTTTTGCGACAGCGATCGGAGCAGAATTTCACCTGCCCCCAATTGCGCCCCATTTTTCCGCCACGCAAATGGGCGGCCGCAAGCCGCGCAGATCTTGGTCGGAAGGTGGGCTTGTGTACCAAGCCCTACTGGCCCGACGTCATGTCATTGCCCAGCGCTGCTCCAGATGAGGCGAAGGGATGAGGCTGGCAGGCATGGGAGAACTGGGTGGCGGGTCGAACACGCCGTCCGCCAGATATCTCAACGCGTGCTTGATGCCTGCGTGGGAAAATGGCTTTGCGATGACGCCGTGGGCGCCGGAGAAATCGTCCGGAATCTTGGCGACGTTGGCAGTCACGAAGATGATCAATGCATCAGGCCAGCGCTTCTGAATCACTTTTGCGACATCCAGCCCGTTCGATCCGTTCGCGAGATGGATATCGACAAAGGCAAGCTGAGGATCGATATTGTCGGGTAGGGCCTCGACATCCTTCAGGCTGGCGGCCTCGGTCAGCACACTGTGGCCGCTGTCTTCGACTATGGCCTCGATATCCATGGCCAGCAGTATCTCGTCTTCGACTATTAGGACGTTCATCGCGTCGTTCATGCTTCCGTCTCGCTACGGGGAAAGGTGATCGTCACACAGGTGCCCGGGGCATTGTCGCTCCAGATCGCTTCTGCCCGTGCCTGACGGGCAAGCCGGGTAATCATCGAGGTGCCGATGCTTTTGGTACGCTGGTTTGAGGGGATGCCGGGGCCATCGTCACAAATCCGAATGAGCCCGCGACTGCTGTTCTCTTCGACATGCACGCTGAGTCGGCCTGCTCGGCCGTCGGCAAACGCGTGTTTTATGGCATTGGTCAGAATTTCGTTGAGGATCAGCCCGAGAGCCGAGGCATGGGCTGCGTCCACAAACAACGGCTGAGTGGTGAAGTCCAGCACGATATTGATACGGCCACTTGCACCCACGACGTCGGTCGCAAGGTTCTGGACGAATGTGCCCAGATCGAAGCGCGCAAGGTCGGTCGATTGGTAAAGTTGACGATGAACAACCGCGAGGGCATCGACACGCTCCAGCATGGAGTCGAGAATTGCCACGACCCCGGGATCATCGATCGTGCGAACCTGGAGGCGCAGCAAGGAACCGATCATTGTGAGGTTGTTTTTTACCCGATGATCGACCTCGTGAAGCAGGAGCGTCTTGGCATCAAGTGCAGCTCGTAAATCTGCGGTGCGCCTATCAACTTCACGTTCGACGAGAAATTTCTGATCGCTGATGATCTTCTGCGCCTCGATGCGATCGGAAACGTCCATTTGCGAGGCAAAAAAGAAACGGAGTTCGCCTTGACTGTCGCGGACTGGCGACATGTACAACGCGTTCCAGAATGTGGATCCGTCTTTGCGATAATTTAAAAGATCGATATCGACATCATGGCCGTTTTCTATGGCCTCCCGGACACGCGCTACGGCTTTACGGTTGGTATCAGGTCCTTGGAGAAACCGGCAATTGCGACCGACGATTTCCTGGCGGGTATAGCCCGTCAGTGCCTGAAACGCTTCGTTGCAAAAGACGATCGGATTATCAGCCTGCGCGGGATCGGTAATGACCATCGGCATACGTGTCGCACGCACTGCTGCGGCAAAAGGGTCACCGCGGCCATGCTCGTAATCAAGGATGTCGGTTAGATGCCAGTCGTCACTCTGCTTCAATTTCGCCTCCAGCGAAAGCCAGAGGGCGTCGCGCAATCTTTCAAACCATACTGGGGGAAGTTCGTTCCCTTGATTACATGCGTTCCCGGCATGAGGAGGCGGGCTGAGCACCACAACACCGCCCGTCCACAAGTGGATCGAACCGCGACAGCGTGCGTACCCTTTCACATGGTCTCCTGCGGCGTGGAAGCAAAACAGGCAGTCATGCTTTGTCCAACGGGCGGTTCTCGCTTCGGTAAAGCAATACGCGGCTGCCCTTGCCTCTCGCGATCTGGCGCACGTCGTCGGTCGCCAGGGGGCTACTGTCAGAGATATCCCATCCTACGGATGACTGAAGGGCTGACTCCGGACCGGGGGGAAAGAAACCGACGCCCATCTCCTCAGTTCTCCTGTGCATGAAGACCCACATCAGCACCCCCCGCAGGCGATTACCACCGTCGCCCACCTCGACCTGGACCGATACCTCGGAACCTGGTTTGAAATCTTTCGTCTGCCGCTCAAGTGGGAAAAAGCCCAAGCGAGCGATAGCATCGCCGCCTATTTGCTCGATACTGATGGATCGATTAAGACCGATAACCGCTGCATCGATGCGGATGGCAAGCCCGACCAGCCGATCGGAAAGCCGGTTCCTAATGATGCAAGCAAGGCCAGGCTGAAAGTCAGTTTTCTGCCGCAGTATCTTCGCTGGCTTCCCTTCACCAAGGGCGACTACTGGGTCGTGCGGGTCGCCGCCGATTACACGGTCGCCTTGGTAGGTACGCCCGACCGAGCCAATCAGTGGCTGCTTTCACGCTCACCGCATTTGTCCGACTAAGCGCGAGGCGACTATCTGTCGAGCGCGACGGCCCTGGGGTTCGACCTGGCGACGCTGATTACCACGCTCCAGAGCGGAAACGTCGTTTTTAACGCCGGGCTCGTTCGAGCGTAAGTCGGGATTACTCGTCTATTTTCGGTAGACGCGCAAAATCCGTTCCACCGCGTATCCTCGCCGCTCGCCGGGATCGACCTTCACCTTAGTCACATATTAGAGTCCGCTACTGCACCCCGGCAGATAGAGAGAGCGGCTTTGCCCCGCGCGTCCTGTCCGGATGATGACGGGCCGCCCGACTGGCGCCGCCCCGCAACACGCATGGCCTCCTGATGGAACAGCCATGCCTCCCGCATCACACGCGTGCGGTTTGTTCCACGCACTCGATGCCCTTGGTCATCTCCTCCTCCCTCACTACATCCGCAATCCTAGTTTCGCTGGCAATTCAATCCGCCCATCGATCTTTGGGCGTTGGCCACGGTCCTGTTTTGAATACGGGCTAGGTGCGCCCCGCCACCCGTCGTGGCTTCAGCGGCAGTACTCAATGGGCTGCCCCCCGAAGCGTGTACCGGTCTTCGTTCGATCTGTTCGAGGCGCCTGTCGGTGCTCGTCAGGTTAGGTTTTCTGCAAAAGGCCAGGCTACTCACTCCGCGGTTAACAGCGGCTGCCCTTGAAGCAAGTTGCAGATAGACGCGCAAAAGTTCGACGGCTTTGCGCTCCGGCTGTTGCCAGCCGGCGATGCTCGGGCAGTCCTCTCCCGTTGAGAGTGCCTAAGGGGCGACAGGACCGCGCCCGGGATGGCCAGGGCGATTTGTTATCTGTCGGCGCCGTGATGACAATAACGCGAAGCCGGCATTTGCGAGAGGCTCGAACTGCCAAATGGCTGGAGGATGCAATGCATCGCAACTCCCGCATCGCGATCCTGCAGGGCCCCTTGCGCCGAAAAGTCGCTGGGCGGCAGCAAGGGGACTGGCAAGGTCGTGAATCCCGGTCGTCCGAGCAGGTAGCCCTGCATGTAGCGGATTCCAATCTTACGCAGGACCTTATATTCCCCTGTCGTCTCGATGCCCTCTGCAATGACGGCAATGCCAAGCGCTCTGGCTATCGCCATCACACCAGAGACGATGATCCGTCGCGGTTCGCTTTGGTCGACCCTGCGGAGCAGGTCCATATCGAGCTTGATGAGATCCGGTTGGAACTTCGCCAGCAGCCCCAGCCCCGCATGGCCCGCCCCGAAATCGTCGATCGCCGTCGTGAAGCCCATTTTGCGGTAGCTGCCGACAATATCGCGGACATGATCCGTATCGATCATCTGCTCGTTCTCGGTGAACTCGAAGATCAGGCGATCGGTCGGAAAGCCGACCTCGCGGGCTGTCTTAAGCGTTAGTTGGATACACGCCGCCGGCGAATACACGGCGTTGGGAAGAAAATTGATCGAAAGCTTGGCATCGGTGGCGAGGATCCCCGCCTCGACCGCGCCTTTGATCGCCGCGACCCGGCATTGCTGGTCGAACGCATACCTGTTCTCAGCGGTTACCTTTGACAGCACTTCGGCGGCGCATTCGCCGTTGCTGCCGCGGACCAGCGCTTCGAAGGCGAATGGACGGCCAGTTTCGCAATCGACTATGGGTTGAAAGGCCATCGCAAGATCGAAGGCTGCGCCTTCGGATCTGCAGCCCTGACATCCTGCTTGCATATTGCCGTCTCCTGCCCCCCCCGGTCATCGATAAAGGACGAAAAATAACAGCGCATTAAGAAAAGGGGGGAAACTGTCGTCGAACAGAAACTTCAGGCCTGCCCTCTTACTGGTTGTCCCGCGTGCCGTCAGCCGGGGAAAAGCTGTTCACTATCGAGAGCGGTGGCATTATGGCCCAGCAACGCTTGTGCAGGAGAGCTACGTCCATCACGTCAGGACAGATCTCCTCATTCGAGACTGATTGAAGATTGACGAATGAACCGGTCGTCTTAATCCTTCCAATGGAGAGTTCGTCAGAGATCTCCTTCGCTCGGTCAGTATAGCTCTAGGTGCGCGTAAGCTCGATCAAGGCCGCACTAATGGTCGTTTTGCGCTTGCTGCTACACTTGTCATCCTCGCAAGGAGATGTATTCTGTCGCAGCGTTGCAGTCTGGGCAACGTCGAGGCGTGAGAACCTCGCTTAGGAAAAGTTCGACCTTGTACCATGAGGCCGGGTGGCCGTTGCGTATGTCCAGGCGGATTCATCCGCTAAAGGCTGCGGCGCGTGTCCTTTGCATGTTCTCAACACCCGGCTTTTCGCTGGTGAGCCTCGCTTATCTGAGGAGCGCCGGCACGTGGAATTTGCTCTAACAATCAGGCTAGTGGGACCTAGGGCGTGCCGGTCGCGCTAGGCTCTGGCGCTGCCAGAATTTCGGCCGACGATCCGCTGCCGCCGCAGCACGATCGTGCAAAGGCTCGCCGGACGTCATTGGAAATGCTGTACCGCAGGGAACGCTCCAGGTTGCTGGGTTTCGTACGAACGGCCACCAGAAACGCAGAAGCCGAGGACGTCGTCCATCGCTCTTTTACGCGGCTGCTTGAACGTGAGGAAGACAGCGTCCTTGAACGACCAGAGGCCTACCTGCGGCGCACCGCTCGTAACATCATCATCGACGATGCTCGACGTGAAATTCGGTCTTCCGCAGCTTTGCATGTTCCGGCCGAGGACACTCCGCTTTGCGATGGTGATCCAGTGGCGGCACTTGAAGCCCGTGATCGGCTGCGCCGCATCGAGGAAGCCGTGAGCCGTCTCAAACCGCTGACCCGACAGATATTCATAGCATGTCGCGTAGATGGGTTTAGTCATGCCGAAGTAGCCAGCCAGACGGGCCTGAGCATCAAGGGGGTCGAAAAGCAGATGGGAAAGGCCATCAAGCAACTCAGCCGGCATTTGCGCGCCCATGACTGAAGCGGGCCGAGGCGACATTTCGGAAGACATCTACACGCAAGCGGGTCAATGGCTCAACCGCCTCGATGCTCGCGAACCAGGCGTGCAGGCAAAGATCGAGCAGTGGCTGGCGAGCGATCCGCGCCACCGCGTGGCCTACGATTTCACTTCGCGGTTCCTGAAGGACAGTTCAGGCCTCAATGAAACCGCGGTCGGTATTGACGGACGATTGCCTTTGGCACCGTTCTACCTGCGGCGGCGTACGCATGTCATGGCGACGACAATCGCGATGGTTCTGCTCGCAGGAACGACGACAGCCTTCCTGGCCGGACGCGAGGGGCTTTCCATTTTCGCGCCCAGCGCCCGGGCGGCGACGTATGAGACAACGATCGGCGAGGTCCGCTCCGTGGTGCTTGGGAACGGCACCCGGCTGACGCTCGATACCAACACCCGGCTTTCCATCGGGCCGGTTGGGCGCGCGTTGCGCATCGAGATCGTGCGTGGACGTTTTCGGGCCGAGACGGCGGACAAGGCGCAAACGTTCGTCGTTGTGGCCGGACAGGAAACGGTAAGGGTGAAAGGCGCCTCGTTCGATGCAGCAAGCATATCCAAGGGCATCCGGCTAATTGCAGTTGATGCGCCGCTCGAACTCGGGCCGGAGGATGAGGACCCATCGACCCAGGTTCTGGCACCCGGCGCACGCGCACCTCACGGCGCGATCGATCCTGCGATGCCAGATATACGGTCTGACGAGAACTGGGTCACGGGCATGTTGACGCTCGATGCTACCCGGCTCGATGAAGCGATCACCGCCATCAATCGCTATAACACCGTGCAGATAAGGTTGACTGATCAGGGTCTGGCGTCGCGTCGGATAAGCGGTGCATTTCGTGTAGCCGATCCGCAGACTTTTGCCGCAAACGTTGCAAGACTGCTCGGTGTGCGCACCCACATATCCGCTGGCGAAATCGCGATATCTCCTGCCGACGGTAATTCGGCAGCTTTGCTGAAAAAATAACCGGGGGGCAAACTCAACCCCCGTCGTCTCTCCTGAAACCGGCCGATCGAAGGCTTGAGGGGGGACGAAATGCAGAAGAGAAACTTTGCCCTGTCGCTTTGCATCGCGACGGCGGGCATCGCATCCATGACGACGATCCCTTCTTCGGCAAGCGCTCAGCCAGCCGCGATTTTGAACGTCGATCTTCCGCCGCAACCCTTGGCAACGACGCTCAAGGACCTTGCCGTGCGCTATGGGCAGACAGTCCTGGCAAGCGATGAAGTGGTCGCCGGACGTATATCATCGGCGATCAAGGGACGCTACGATCTGGAACAGGCCTTGCGCATCGCCATTCAAGGCACGGATCTTTCCATCCAGAGCGCTTCGGAGGGGTACCTGATCGTTGCTCGGCAGGGCGCTGGCAAGGCTGCAGATGACGGCGAACAGGAAGCAATCCTCGTGACCGGAAGCCGGCTGCGCGGCACGGAGCTGGCGACGCCGATTACCGTGCTGGACAGCCAGGCTCTTCTCGATACAGGCTTTGCTGACCTTGGGGAAGTCGCCCGTAGCCTTCCGCAGAGCTTCGGGGGCGGGCAGAACCCAGGGATCGGCCTCAACGTACCAGGTGCAGCTGGCGCCAACGTGGGAGGTGGATCGACGGTCAACTTGCGGGGTCTGGGCAGCGACGCCACGCTGACGATTCTCAACGGTCGGCGCCTGCCGTACGATTCCGCCATGCAGGGCGTGGACATCTCCGCAATCCCCGTGGCAGCTGTCGAGCGCATGGAGATCGTCGCCGACGGGGCCTCGGCAGTTTACGGCTCGGACGCGGTGGGTGGCGTTGTCAACATCATCCTGCGCCAGGATTATGAGGGCTTGGCAACGCGAGGCCGCGTCGGTTTCGCTGCCGGCGGCGGTGGCCAGCAGCAGCTCTACAGTGTTCTTGCCGGTCATCGCTGGCGCGGCGGCGGCATGTTCGTGACCTACGAGTACGGGCGCAACAGTGTACTGACTTCGAACGAGCGAGCATCGACCCGCTCGCATCCCAACCTGACGCTCCTGCCGGGCAGCAGACGGCACGCGGTGGCTGCGCACTTTCATCAGGATCTTTCGGATCGTCTGACGATCGAAGCAGACGCCCTCTACAACACCCGTCAAAGCTGGCTGAGCTACCCCATAAACCCGGCATCGGATCTTGACGTCAGCCGGGTGGACCAAAGCTTCCGGTCCTACTCCCTCGCGTTGGCCGGTGCCCTCCACTACCAGATGGGACAATGGGAGCTGTCCGCTGCGGGCACATACGGCACCGGTCGAAACGACCTGTCCGCCGAATACGCCTACAACAACCAAGTTCTCATCACGTCGGACGCGCGCTACGCGAACACGACAAAGTCAGGGGAGATTTCTGCTACCGGCCCCTTGTTCGGATTGCCCGGCGGCGATGCAAAAGCGGCGACAGGCTTTGGCTTTCGCAACAACGGTTTCGAAATCTATTACGCGACGGCAAGCTATCTCAATGCCACACCCAGTCAGAGCAGTCGTTATGCCTTTGCCGAACTCAGTCTGCCGCTGATAAGCCCCGAACTTGCCATACCACTCGCGCGCAAGCTCATTGTGAGTGCCGCTTTGCGCCACGAGGACTATGACGGGGTGGGCCATGTCACGACGCCAAAGCTTGGCATCATCTTCTCGCCGGGAAGCGCCCTGGACCTGAAGGGCACATGGGGGCGATCCTTCCGCGCTCCCAGCTTCTACGACCGTTATCTGGCCCAAAGCTCGTCCTTATACGGGGCCGCACGTCTGGGCGGTGCCACATCGTCTCCGAACGCCACGGCGCTGCTGCTCACGGGCGGCAATCTCGATCTCAAGCCCGAGCGTGCAAAAAGCTGGTCAGCCACCGCGAGCTTCCATCCAGAGGCGCTTGGCGGCGCACTTTTCGAAGTCACCTACTTCTCGACCCGATATTTCAATCGCGTCGTGACCCCGATCGTCCTGACCGCGCAATCGCTGAGCGATCCTCTTTATGCGGCTCAAGTCATCACCGACCCGAGTGCTGAGGCGTTGGCTGCAGCGATCGCGGTATCCGACCGTTTCAACAACTTCGCAGCCGCGCCCTACGATCCCGCCAATGTCGTCGCGATCATCGACAATCGCAACGTCAACGCTGGGCGGCAAACCATTAGCGGCGTCGACGGTCGCGTCGCCTACAAGCGGTCGATCGGCGGCGGCACGGCGACGTTCGATCTGAATGCCACTTATCTCTCGAGCAAGCAGCAGCTTGCCCCAGGGCTGCCGGTGGAAACGCTTGCCGGCAAGCTGTTCAATCCGCCGCACTGGCGCGGGCGCGCGAGCGCAGCCTGGGATGGCGGCGCATTGCGGCTTGTCGGGGCGGTCTCCTATCTGGGAGGGATCATCGACAGCCGCGCCGCTCCAGTCCGCAAGGTGCGCGGCATGACCACCGTTGACCTCGGATTTCGTTACCGCTTCGATCGCGGGGCAGGCGCTCTCGATGGTCTCGAGATCGCCGTGAACGCAAACAACATCTTCAACGTGCTGCCAGCGCCAATAGCGGCAACGCTCTATTCAGACACTCCGTACGACTCGACCAACTATTCTGCTTTGGGACGGGTTGTATCCTTCGACGTGACCCGCAAGTGGTGATCGCCCTAAAGGGAGCAGCGACTACCGCTGCCATGGTCCTGGTACTGGGACTGCCTGGTTGCTGTCACGCTGCCACGCCGTGCAGCGACCTCCTGCCATCGGCTGTTGGGGCGGTCAAACCGGAGCGGGAGATCACGCCCGCCGATCTCGTGCGCCTGCGACAGATCGGCCCCATGCTCCCGATGCGAAACGAGACGTCGGCGTTGGCTTTGTCCCCCGACGGGCAGCGCCTCGCCTTTGTTATCACCCGGCCGGATCCGGCGACCAACACGCATTGTCTTGGCCTCGCGGTGATGGAACTCAGGCAAGCCAGTTCGTCTTCGCCGCGGCTGGTTGACGCGGGCGGTCAGCTGATCCTAGGCTCGCAGGAGTATCGCGGTCAGGTCTGGAGCATCGGCTATCCGCGCGTCATCACTCCGCGCTGGTCTCCCGATGGCCGTTCGATTGCCTGGTTGCGGCGCGACAGGAACGTGACCCAGGTGTGGGTCGTGACAGCGGGAATGGATACATCCGCATCTGAAAAAGCACGACAAGTGACTTTTTCCGGCACCGACGTCGACGAAGTCGCGTGGCTCCCGGATGGGAAGGGCCTTGTCTTTGCCAGCCGCAGCGGTTCTGCGAGGGAAAAGGCAGAGCTCGCTGCCGAAGGACGGCGAGGATTTCACTACGACGATCGCTTCGTGCCGATCATGTCCTACAAGCCTATGCCGAGTGCTGCGATACCCTGGTCGACGTACCGCGTGGAGCTCGGCGACTTGGCCGTGCGCCCCGCTACTCCCGAAGAAGCCGCGCTCCTGCCGCCCGACATGCTCGGCAAAATGCCAGCGCCACCAGGTGCACGCGGCAGGGATGGCGCGCTGGCGCTGACCCGTCGCAGCACGGCCAACCCGTTCAGTCCGCTGATCCTGACAGCATCGACCCGTGCGGGCAAGATGGTGACGTGCCAAGCTGCCACATGCCGTGGTGGTTTTGACAACGTCTGGTGGTCGAGCGAAGGGCGCGCGGTTGTATTCCTGCGCAAGGAAGGATGGGCCGAGGGCGATACAGCGCTCTATAGCTGGGTTCCCGGCACAGCCAAGCCAGTGTCCCTGCTGCGCACCCGTGATCTTGTGAGCAATTGTGTGATGGCATCGGCATCGCTCGTGTGCTTGCAGGAGACCGCAACCACGCCGCCGCGGCTCGTGGCGGTCGATCCACGGACGGGCGGCATGGAAGTGCTCTTCGACCCCAATCCGGAATTCGGGGCAATACGATTTGGTACGGTGCAACGTCTGGAGTGGCAAAACGAGGAGGGTGACGAGGTACGCGGTGATCTCGTCCTTCCCCCCGGGTATACCCCCGGCAAACGCATACCCTTGCTTGTCACCTCGTATCTCAGCAACGGCTTCCTGCGTGGTGCGATGGGCGACGAATATCCTATCCACGCCTTTGCCGCAGCAGGCATCGCGGTACTGAGTTACAACCAGCCCCTGATCCGCAATCTTGCGGATCCCAAGCTCGACACGGTGGCCAAGGTCCAGTCAGATGGGACGCGAAGCTGGAGCCGGCGCCACGCCGTCCAGTCTGCGGTCATGACCGGCATCGACCGGGTCATTGCGCTGGGTATTGCAGATCCCGATCGGATCGGCATCAGTGGGCTCAGCGACGGTTCGAGTACTGTTCAGTTCGCGCTTATTCACACACGGAGGTTCGCGGCCGCGGCGATGAGCACCTGCTGTCTGGAGCCCTGGGCAGTGAATGTCGGATACGGCCCGGCCTTTGCACGACTTCTGCAGGGACAGGGATGGGGGCGCCTAACCGCGAACGATACCGCGTTCTGGAAGGAGGGCTCGCTTATACAGAATGCCTCGGCGATCGACACACCGCTGCTGATGCAACTTGCCGACCACGAGTACCTTGGCGGCGTAGACGTCTTCGCGGCTCTGAAGGAGCAGGGCAAGCCTGTTGATCTTTATGTCTTTCCGGACGCCTTCCACTGGAAGTACCAACCCGCTCAGCGGCTCGCGGTGTACCAGCGAAACCTCGACTGGTTCTCGTTCTGGCTTCGGGACAGGATCGATCCGGACCCTGCCAAGGCCGGGCAATACGCGGTCTGGCAAGCCCTGAAAGCGCACCGCGCCCAGTCCCGCTAAACGCGGCACGATAGCCACGCCTCGACCTGGGACAACTGCAACAGTCGATCGTAGGAGGTTCCGATTGCCACACTATCCGCTCGCGTCACGGCATCGATGGCGGCTACATCGAGCAGCCCGCGCCGCCGCAGTTCGCCATCGAGCAGCATGGCGCGCACCGTCGTTCGATGCTGGGCGTAAATCTCGGCGACATAGCCATCCGGCGAGCCTTTCGTCTGTCGCATTGTCACCTCGGGTGGCAGCCGCTGTTCGAAAGCCTGCCTGGCGATAGCGCGATTGCGCCCGCCCTCGTACCACCACCAGCTCGGCACTTTGAGGCAGGCCTCCACGACAGGAACCGTCGCAAGCGGACTGGCCTGCCGCCTTGGGCTCATGAGGTCGCACTCCTCTGCCCACCCTTGCGCTGCTGCGATGAGCGCAACATGAGCAGCTTTCCCGGTCTCGGCTCCTGGCGGCGGGACCAGCCAGGGATGGCGGGGGGAGGGCGCACGCCACGCGGCAGCGTCGCTGCTGAGAAATGCGATTTCCGGCTGCCAGCGAAAAGCGGGAGAGCGGCGGAACCGTCGTACAAACGCCCGCCGCAAGACTGTCCACAAGCTCGTCTGGGACAGGGTGGCAACCGAACGACCGGTTGCGAGCGCTGCACCCAGTCCCTCGCACCGGAGCGCGTCGGTCACTGGAGCAACAGAGTAGAGACCGAGAAAAACGTTGTCGCCGCCACCGCCGTCGATGACCAGGTCGGCGCCGCAATGCGTCACCGCGCGGTGCACCGCTGCATTGGTGCCTTGCATGAAGATCCGGCTGCCCGGATTAGGCTGTCCTGCGCTTTCGCTCCGGGAAAGGTTGATGTCTGCGAGCGACCACTCGATCTCGGCAAGCTGTATACCAAGCCGATCCGCCACAGCACGCGCGAATCGCCGCTCGTCCCCGGCTCCGTCCCGCCGCACCAGATTAACGCCACTGTAAGTCCCTCCCAGCGATGAAAGCGTGGCAGCAAGGATCGATGAGTCTATGCCTCCCGACAGCAACAGGAGCGCATTGTCACCGTTCTTTCGGCATCCCGCGATAGCCGTGAAGATCGCCGCCCGCACCCCGTCGCGTGCCTCTTCATGCGTCTCATACCATTGGGCCTTATGCGCCCGCGACCACGGCGTCCAGGCGCAGCCTTCCTGCAACCGACGCCGTCCCGCGTTCCCGGAAATTTCAAGGGTGTTTCCACCCGGGATACTGCGAACTTCGGCGAGGCAGGTTTCGCGCAAGGAAAGCCCCGGCCAAACAAGGCGGTGGGCGAGCATCGCCGTATCGACTTCGGGCCGGGGGAACCCAGCCAGCGCCAGAAGCGCGACATCGGAAGCAAGCGCGATGAGTTGGTCATCAGCACGCCACAGACAGGCCAGCCTCCCGAATGGCGAGCGCACGACTTCCACGCAATCCCGACCTTCTGCCTTCAGGACAGCGACGAAACTGCCCCAGTTCCGGGCAAGCAGATGCTCGGCGCGTCCGAGAACCTCGCCGGCGAGAGGCCCAGCTTGCGGACTGGTGCTCTGGCCGGCAGGCTGGCGAGCATGAGTCTCGCCAAGGATGACGCCATCTATGCCGACCAGTACGGGCAGGTTCGGGGTGGCAAGGATCAGCAGCCCCGGCTGATGATGGCAGGGTACCAGCCCCGCCTGTTGGCACTTTGCCTCGACACAGGCGCTTCGTGCCTCGAAATCGGAAGCAGCGCTCCTTTGGCGGACCAGCGCAACAAAGCGATCCATCATACGATCCGTATCGGCACGAAACGATCCACATTCTCGGGATCTTCACCGATCGGCCGGCCCTGCGCCTCGACCCAACTGTGAGCGCCAAACGGCCCCAGTTTGACCCCGAAGACGAGGTGCGCAGCGACGCCACCATGGCTCAGGTCCGACATGATCGCCATCGCCGTTGGCAGACATCGCCCGGCGGTGCCCCATAGCAGCGCAGCATGCCGGTGCGCCTCCTCGATCCTCGAGAGGACATCTACCGGCGGGTCCATCATCGCAGATGACTCCTGCAAGCCAGACAGCGTCGCAATGTTGTGTGCGAGCGGCTTGGTCCGAACGCGCCGGGTCCAGCGCACACGACTGAGCAGTGCCTGGGCGACGCTTGCCGGCCGGAGCTTTCGTTGCTCTGCGCGATTAGGGCGGGGGGCAGCGTCAGCGCGCAGCGGGCAGGGCCGGACAGGGCCGCCTCCTTCCGCTACCAATATTCCAATATCGATGAGCGCGGTTCCGTCGTGCTCATCGATCTGCCCTCGCTCGACCAGGTCCCCGAACGCCGTGTCCAGACGCGATTGAAGGCAGAAGTACCGGTCCCCAAAGATGTCGAGGAAGATCGACTGCTCGCCGATGCGGCAAAACGTCACCCCTGGACGCATACCATAGTTGGCCATGATCTAGTCCTTCGTGATGGCGTGCTAAGTGTCAGGTGGACTGAAGTACGTCCTCGTCACACTCTCGCGCCCGACATTGCGATTTCTGGTTTCGCTTAGTTCAGCCCAGGCCGCAGCGCCGCCTGCAAGGTGTCTGAGTTTGCACTGCCATGCGGCAAAAGATCGATCCGGCAGGAGCGGGGGGTGCTGCCGGGGTGGCAGGCGCGCTCATGCGCTGCAGTGGGGCCACGATCGAGCAACCGCAGTGTCACTTGCAGCCGGCAGGAGCGCAACCTGCAATTGCGACAGATTCGTCGAGCTGGCCTGCGTTCTGATCGAACGGCAGGCGGGTGGGCGCTGGCCAGCTGCTGGAAATTTCCCGCCGCTCGGGACGAGGCGATATGGCGCGCAACCCTGCGGGCTGCGCGCCATACTCGATGTCAATCGTCGGAGAGGCCTGCCTGGGGGCTGCCGATGCCGACATCGTTCTGGTTGGGAAGCAGGCCCTTCGTTTCGATGCTCGCAGTGCCGAGCTCGGTCACGGTATCTTCGCGTTCCATAGTCTTGCTCCTGTCATCACCGGTAAGATCACCGGCAACTCAAAGGCTATGATGACGAGATCACTATCCAAACTTTATACGCCGATGATATGGCGAATGTCGCAACGTGGCGCCTTCCCCTGGCAGTGACGGAGAACGTGCAGGTCCGTTCCCGACGATCGCTACCGCGTAATTGCACCGAGGTTCTGAACCGGCTTATAGAAAAGGAATCGCGTTCGTACGGCGCTCGCCGTGCCGATCGAGCGTCTGCACATTGCCAAGGTGCTGCGCGTCGCGTCCTCGGCGATCATACGCGGCCCAACTCGCAATGCCGCACCGCCTCGCCAAAGTTGCGTGTGGCGACGCTCTACATCATCCAGGTCTTCGCCGCCGATTCAATCGTGGTAGAGCAGGCGCACGAGCTGGCTCGCCCGGGCGCATCGCCGCCGCACATAGGCGGAAACCAGCCGCCGTACGAGCACGCGGTCGGCTTGCCTCATCGCGGCTTCAAGCTGCAGCAATTCCTCTCCTGCATCTTCCAGAACGGCGACCTCACGAGCCCGGATGGCGTGCAGACGGTCATTGCATCGCTGCATGGCGCCGCGATGTTCGCCATTGCGCGAGGCACTGGCAATTACATTGAAGACAGTGGCACTCCTCTCGGCGTGGCCGCCTGCCGCTTTCGGCCACGCAGTATCGAGGCGAGACGGCGATCGCAGCGCAAGCTGCCCAATTTCCCCGACCCAGCACAGCACGTCTTTGAGCGACACGCTGTCGACAAGCGGCAGCGAAAAGCCGCTGCCCTGCCTGGCATCGACAAGCCCTTCTCCCATCAGGCGATTGAGAGCCTCGCGAACCGGCGTCGTGCTCGACGCAAGCTGCGGCGCAATCACGGTGGGATCGAGATGAGCGCCTGGCCGCATGTCTCCACTGACGACCATGGCGCGAAGATCCTCGTAGACCCGTATTGCGGTGGGACCGGCGTTCATAGGAGGGGGTCGCCTGATGTAGCGGCCGCGGCTCCATGATCCTTTGCCGACATACTGCGGGCGCTATCTTGCATGGCGTTGACGAGCGCGACCTGATCAGGACGAAGCGCGTCGACGGCGCCGCGTGGTGCGTCAGGGTCTTCGCCTGCCGCCAGCAGTAGCGAAGGACATTGGCCTTCATAGTTGCCAAGGTTGGGGCGATGTTGGCGGTAGCCCACCAGACTGGCCAGCGCCGGAGAGAAGTCTTTGGCAAGGTGGGGCGGATATGCAAGGAACTGGTTTTCGTAGGTTTTGAGCCAACCCAGCGAATATCCGATCACGATACCGCGTCGCACCATGTCGGTGCGATTTTCACCCGCCGCATGGAGCGTTGAGCCAAGGAAAACAAGGGCCGAGCCGGGCTGCAGCGCCGGGGTTTCCGGTTCGCTCGCTGGCATCTCAGCGAGTGCGGCTGCTCCGTGCGAACCCGGCCACAATTGTGTTGCTCCGTTCTCCGGCGTAAAGGGGACCAGCGGCCACATGACATTGACGAGGTATTCGATCTCGCCTTTTGCCGCTGGCCACATATCCTGGTCGCGATGCGGCAACTGCGCCGACGCTCCGGGGTGTATCGCTATCGCCTGAGTGGTGTTCAGCTGGATGCAGTCAGCGTTTGGCATCAACACCCCCTCGACGATATCCAGAATAAGGGCGTTGCTCACCAGCGATTGCGCATGCCGGGATCGGACCAGCATTCTGCCAAACCGCTTTGTCGTCTCGCCGTAGAAGCCGCCAGTGCCAAAAGGCGTCGCCGCAAACCGGTCCGCAAGATCGGCATCCAGTTTCTCGATCGTCTCGGCGGGAAGGGCGTCGGGAACGACGCAGAAGCCGCGCGAGAGAAGGCTGTTGAGATGCTGCCTGGCGCTTTGCTTTACTGTCATGGCCTTCGACCTCCCTCACGCTACACGCTTCGAGGCGGGCTTCGTCGCGACCGCCGTCGCAGGCGCGCCCGAACAAGGCGCGCTTTCCAAGGTCACCACATTGTCTGCCACCGCGATGCCCCGAGCAGCCAGCCGTTCTGGTGTGAGGGGATCGATCGCTATTTGCATCGCGATCAGCTCCTGGCGGCCCATTCGCCGAGCAGCGCCAAGCGGCTGGCAGTCCCAGCCGAATTGCATGATCTGGCGGAACCAGGACGTCTCGGCGATCGCGGTATAGGTACGAATGCCATTCGCGAGCGCATGGCCAACGAGCGCGCATACCAGTGCGTCGCGGACCTCGCGCCGCGCCGCCGTACGCAAGCCGCGATCGAGACAGAATCGGGTGATCTCGAAAATGTCGGGGCCGCGCGGGACCTTCTCGTCGCACAGCTGGGCATAGAACTCACCGAGGATATGCTCACGGGTAGTCGGCAGCAATCTCGCCGATCCCCGGTGCGCGCACGTGCCGTCCGCGAGGATGACATAGCGGGCGCGCTCATCGTCGAACTGATCGAGTTCGTAACGTCCATCGAGTATGGGAACATCCCACTTGAGAAGGTCGACGAAGACGGATTTGCGCGCCTCGAACATCGCAAGAAGGGTCTTCGTTTCCGCTGTCCTTTGAGCGAGATCGAGATCGGCGATCGACAGGATGTGTACCATGGGCCTTGCCTCCGGTTGCTGGTGACCGAAGCATCGCGCCAGGAGGAGTTCTCGTACTACCCCCAGAAATGGGGGTGGCGTCTTCGCATGATCTGGGGAAGCGTGATGGTTCCGTCGAGCAGCGTTCGGATAACCAACGATGTCCGTTTGTTCACGCCATAACGCCTCAGGGCTTCATTGATATGGCCGGTAACCGTATCCGGGCGAAGACCCAGGATTATGGCGATTTCGTAATCGCCTTTTCCGCGCGCCACCCACAGGACGCACTCGCGCTGGCGATCGGTCAGGCGAGAGCCGGGCGGGACGGGAACGATGGGCGACGTGGTTGCCAGGCTTCGCGCCGCCGCGAAGGCGTGGTCGCCCAATGTCTTGGCGAGAAGCAGCATCTGCTCGGGAAGTGCGTGGCCGGTCTTCACGACGAATGTCACCGAGCCGCGAGCCTCGCCCGGTATGTTGGCAGGAACCGTGAAGCCGTCGCCGATACCTTGCTGGCGTCCGAGATCGAGCATGGCCTTGTCCCCGCGGGTCATCGGGATCATGGCTTCGAGCTGAGACCAAGGGAAACCGAGGTTGGTGAGGTGGCTGGCGCGGTGCACCGGATCGCAGAACACCAGAGCCTGGCGGTCATAGTGCTCGACCCATTGCGGCGGATAGTTGTGCACACGAAACGCCGTATGCCCGATCTCGGCGCTGGCGACATGGTGCGTCAGCGCAAAGTTATGAAACCCCATCTCCAGGGTTGCGTCAGTCAATGCGCCGGCGAGGTCCTCGATGCTATCAACTGCCTCGAAGACGCGCACATGGCGCATCATCATCATGGTCTGCGTGCCCAAACGTCGATGTCGCGACCAGCGGCGGCATCCTTTGGTTGCCGAACCCCGTTAATCGCCCTTTCTTCGTCGGTACCGCCGTTTCCGTTCTCAAGCAGGTCAGCGATGTCGTTTATCGTGTCCACAGCGTATCATTCGATGTCCGTGACCGAAAAGACGAAAACTGGCGCGATTACAAAATTTTCACTGTCATTTTCGAACTCGTCCAGCGTGACTTGTCCGACGGGGGTGACCGTTCTTTGACGCTGCCCGGAACCGGTGACGATGATCCAGAACGGGACGTGGTCCCATCCGAATTCCCGGACTGGTCTGCGCGTGGCGCCTACGACCATCTGGCTCGTATCGACCGCGCCGGCCTGATGTGGGAATGGCTGCGACGGGATAGCGGCTACATCGCGTGGCATGTGAAGGCGAGCCGGGCGACCACCGGCAGCTTTCCCGACCCTTCCGCGTGGGGGGTGCACTTTTGCCGAAAATCCGGACCGGGACGCCCGCTCGGCCCGGGTCCTGTGGCGTGCCGAATTCGACCCTGGAACACTTGTGTGCGAAGCGGTCCCGGTCGAGACCTCTTATCCCGGCGCCATGCGGCCTGCCGCAATGGCGCGCTGGCTGACCGTTGTGCCCGGCGCCAACGGGGCCGAACATGGCGTGCTCACACACGGCGGCCACCGCGTTCGCCTGGATTTGCCTAAGGGTCATCTTTGCGGTCAGGATGCCGTCGACCTGCGCTTTGCGCTGGAGGGGCTCGCGGCCGTCGAGGACAGCCTGCTGCCCCTCCAGAAGCTGACATCGTTCCTGCGTCACGGCCGCTTTACCTCCAGGCTGTGCAGAGGCGACACCGCCGTCGTTCGCGGTCTTGTTCTCCTTCAGGTCCGGGACGGGCTTGTACAGGGCGCGAGCCAACGCGATCTCGCCGCCGTCCTGTTTGGTACGGCCCGGGTCGCTGCCGAATGGAACGGCGCCTCGGACTCGCTCCGCTCGCGCGTGCGCCGGCTCGCCCGTAATGCTCAGGCGATGGCGCGTGGCGGCTATCGCCAGCTTCTGGGCGGTGGGCAAGGGGATCGCAAAGCCCCGTCAACAGGTGCTGGTCTCGATCCCTGGGGTCCCGGTGCGAATGGCACCTGAAAAGCTCTTTAGGGCACTCGCGGGCGCCTGTAGTCCCTTCGACAGGGACGCTACACTCGCCTTCTGCCGCTGCCTGGCAGGAGGGTCGGCTATCGCCGTACTCACCGGGTGGCCGGGCCTGGAGGAGGCTTAATGGTCAAATACGACGACAACACCTTGAACGGTCCCGCTGCGGCCTTCCCCATTTCGGTGCGGGTACCCGAAGCCTGCCGTCTGACCGGGATCGGTCGGTCCAAGCTTTACGAATTGATCGGCGAAGGCCGTATCGAGACCGTCAAGATCGGCAGCATGACCCTGGTATTGACCCAGAGCCTGCGAAAGCTGGTCGAGGACTCCCGAACCTGAATGCCGATGCTGGAGGCGAGCAGATAAACAGCAGTTGCAGCGGCTCAATTGATGCTCCGCGGCGTTCGCGTCATGAGTTTTCCTGCCAAGCTGCCATGCCCAAACTTGTCGCAAGAACGAGCTGGTCTCGGCGCCGAGGGTGAGTTGGCGAAGTAAATTAGTGTGGCGGCTGCTTCCGGCGTGTCATGGGGCAATCGGGCAATGCGGTACCGGTATGGCCTTGGTCGAGGGACTGGATCGTCCTTTAGGTACGCATAGGTGTCGCTCTCCCGGTATCCTGCGTCCGGCCCGCGCTGTCAGCGTTCCTGATTGATCCTCAGTCCGTAATCTAGCCGTCCTGTGCATCGCGGTGACTATCGTGAAGCAGTTTTGCACCATCGCCTGGCCAACGATGCCGGTTGGATGCGGCATCTCAGCGAGACCATCATCCGGATGGGCGATTTCAGGCCTGGATGCGGACCAGTCTTGAGATCGATCTCGATAGCGCAAGGGCGCCTCGCAACGTTCCGGTGCGACCGCGCTCCAGCTCGTTCGCGGCCGGGCTGAACGCCCCCTGCGGGCCGCTCACGGAGCCCGGGCTCCACGCTTCCGCATGGATCCCGGCCGTTTGGTGGCGATCGCTGGCGCGGGGCGAGGGTCCGGCTGTGCCGGCCCCTCGACGCGGACGCGCGGCGATGCGGCGCGGCGCTTTTGGTAGGCCTCCCGGTCAAGCGCGGGTGGCCGCGGCTCCCGTCTAGGCCCGCCCGCGCCGCCTGCAAGCCGCCCGCTTTCGCTCCTGCGGCTCCTTCGCTTCGCTGCGGTCCTGCGCCACCCCGCCGCTGACGCGGCCGGGGCCCCGGCTTGGATGCACGGCGGCGCTTGCCGGCGGGCCCTGAACGTTCGCTTCGCCGCCCACCCCCGCTTTTTGCGGGGAGGCCATGGTGGTTTTTGGGCGGGGCAGGAGGTGAGCTATGCGCAGGACCCGTATGTCGCGCTCCATTGAGGGGCACCTTTCCCGTGATCTCGATTCCGCTGCATCCGGCAAGGTTCGGCCCGGACCCCGACGCCGGGGCGTGGTCATGTCAGTTGAACCCGGTGAAGCGGACCCCGGGTGCGCGGACGGTGCCAATTTGGCGGCGAACCCGCACGGCACCCGCCACGAAACTCGTGACGAGCCAGAACAGGACGCCTTGAATCGCGAAGCGCGGCGAAATGGCAGGGCGGGGCGCGCCGCAAAGCGCGCGGACGCGGCCTCGGGCGCATCACGCGGCGATCTCTATGACGAGGTGACCCGGCGGATCGTCAGCGAACTGGAAGGTGGGCGCATCCCGTGGGTGCAGCCGTGGGCGAATGCGCCGGACGGATCGCGACCGACGCCGGGTCTTCCGCGCAACGCCGTGACCGGGCGGCCATACTCCGGGATCAACGTGTTGATCCTGTGGGGCGCGGTCATCGAACACGGCTGGGCCTCGCAAGGCTGGCTGACCTTCCGGCAGGCGCTGGCCGCAGGTGGCGCCGTGCGCAAGGGCGAGAAGGGGACGACCGTCGTCTATGCCGACCGCTTCACTCCCGAAACCGAGCGGCAGCGCGCCCGCGATACCGGCGAGGACGCGCGTACCATCGCCTTCCTAAAAAGGTTCACCGTGTTCAACATCGCGCAGTGCGAAGGCCTGAGCGAACGATCGGGTGCAGGGCCGGGGAAGGGCTCGGACGGCATCGGCTCTGAACCTGTCGCGCTTCCTGACCGCGAGATCGTTCCGGTCGCCGAAGCGGTGATCGCCGCCAGCGGGGTGGATTTGTGTATCGGCGGTTCCAAGGCCTACTATGCGCCGGGTGCGGATTTTGTGCAGGTGCCGCCTCAGCCGCTCTTCCACCAGCAGATCAACTATTACCGCACGTGCCTCCACGAACTGACGCACGCCACCGGGCACGCATCGAGGCTGGACCGCGACCTGACCAATCCGTTCGGCTCGAAGGACTATGCCCGCGAGGAACTCATCGCGGAAATGGGTTCGGCCTTCCTCTGCGCCTCGCTCGGCATTTGCCCGACGGTGCGTCATGCCGACTACATCGGCGCGTGGCTCGAGGTACTGCGCGAGGACAACCGCGCCATTTTCCGCGCCGCCAGTGCTGCAAGCAAGGCCGCCGACTGGCTGCTGGCCCGCCATCGCGCACGTGAGACAGATATCGCGCCCGATGCCAGCGCGGATGACAAGACGTCGACCCCAACCAGCATTGACGAGCGTGTCAGCGCTGCAGATGCGGGGAGGGCCGTGGCATGAGCCTCCTGACCCCCTCGCTGCGCATGATGCTGAAAAGCAATGCCGAACGCTCGCTCCGGCTCGGGAAGGTCGATCCCCTGCCTCTGGCCAAGCTGTTCAATCCCATCGGCAATGCCGTATGGATCGCGACCGAACTCTACGACGACGGCGATACCCTGTTCGCCCTCGCCGACCTTGGCCTCGGTGAGCCGGAACTGGGCTGTTTCAGCCTTGGCGAGATTTCCCGCATCCATCTGCCGCTGGGTCTCGGCATCCAGCGCGACCGCGCCTTCTTCACCCGGCATCGCCTTTCGGTCTGGCACGCGACCGCGTGCCGCACCCGGTCCATCCGCGATGCCGAAGTGCTCCTCGCCCGCTCCGCCTTCGCGGGGCGGTGGGAGGCGCCGATTCCCCCAATCAGCCCCGGTACCGGCAAACGGTCCGGCGGATGAAGCCGGGCGGCGCGCCGTCTCTGCGCCTCATGCCGAACGCCGCGCCGCCCATCCCAGCGTCCAGTCGCACACACCTTGTTCGCGCGGCTGGGCATTCACCACCCGAAGAGGAGTGCACCGTCATGCGTCTCGAATTCATTTCGCTCACCCAGCTTACCGTCAGCAAGGCCAACATGCGCCATTCGCGAAAGGCACCCGACGTTTCCGATATACCGCCCACCGTGCGCTCGCGCGGTGTCATCCAGCCGATCATCGTGCGGCCCATTGCCATGCCCGCTGGTTCAGGCAGAGCCGCCACGAGCGTGAGTGAAAGCGGCGGCGAGGGCGGCGCCGACCCGGTCGCGAACGCGGCTTCGAACGCGAACGGGGCCTTGGCGGCGAAAAGTGGCGGCGGCTCGATGATCACCCAGAACCCGCGTTTCGAAATCGTCGCAGGCGCGCGGCGCTTTCATGCAGCCCAGATCGTCGCGCGCGAACGCTGCGAGTACAAGGCAGGCCCTGCGCCTGCTTCGACCGAAGCGGCAGATAGCGCCGATACGTGCGCCGTCACTGGCACCGTCACTGGCGCTGGCGCAAATTCTGGCACAGGTGCTGTCACGGACATCGCAGGGGGAAGCGTAACCGTTGCCGCAGATGGGCCCGGCGTTGATAACGGCGGCTGTCGATCGAATGTCCCTGTGGCTGCAGGCGTCGCTGCAGCTCAATCATCCGCGCCGCCGGATACAGGCCACGACGCAGACCCGGTCGCCGCCGCGCAGCTGATCGCCTGCGCCATCCTCGACGAGGGCGATGATGCCGATGCCATCGAGGCTTCGCTCATCGAGAACTGCGCACGGCTCGAACCCGACGAGGTGTCCCGCTGGGAAGCCTTCATCCGCCTGGTGAAGGAAGGACGCCGCCCCGACCAGATCGCGGCGACTTTCGGCATGCCCGATCTCGCGGTCCGCCGCATCCTTGCGCTCGGCAACCTCCTGCCGCGCATCCGCGATCTCTACCGCCGCGAAGAGATCGATGCCGGAACCGTGCGTCACCTGACCCTTGCCTCCAAGAGCCAGCAGAAGGCGTGGCTTGCCCTGTTCGACGATCCGCAAGGCTACGCGCCGCGCGGCCATCAGCTGAAAGGCTGGCTGTTCGGCGGGCAGTCGATCCCGGTCCGCTTCGCCCTGTTAGAGGCGGAGCAAAGCGGCCTTGCCGTCGTCGCCGACCTGTTTGGCGAAGACAGCTACTTCGCGGACGCCGATGCCTTCTGGGCCCTGCAGAACACGGCCATCGAAGCCCGACGTGCCGAGTATGTGGATGCCGGGTGGGGCGATGCCGTCGTCCTTGCGCCGGGCAGTCATTTCCACTCATGGGAATACGAAAAGGTCGCCAAGCGCAAGGGCGGGCGGGTCTATATCGAGGTGCGCGCCAACGGCGAAGTGATAGCGCACGAAGGCTACCTGACCAGCCGGGAGGCGGCCTGCCTCCATAAGCGCGGCGGCGGCGGGCAGGCCGTGGAGGTCGGGCAGGACGCGGGTGCCGCGCGGCCCGAAGTCAGCTCGGTCACGGGCAGCTACCTTGATCTTCACCGCCATGCCGCGGTGCGCGCCGCATTGCTCGATGCGCCATGGGTGGCGGTGCGGCTGATGGTCGCGCATGCCATCGCCGGCTCGCCGCTCTGGAGCGTCCGCGCCGAGCCGCAGGCAAGCCGCAGCGATGCCGTTCAGGACAGCGTCGCCAAGTCATGGGGGCAGGCCGTCTTCGATGTTCGGCGCCGCGCGATCATGGACCTGATGGGCTATGATGCCGACACTTCGAGCGTGACCGGTGCCTACACCCATGGGCAGGCTCTCGGCACGATCTTCGCGCGCCTGATGGCCCTCACGGAACCTCAGGTCTGCGATATTGCTGCCGTCGTGATGGGCGAGACCCTTGCCGCAGGAACCCCGATCATGGAGGCCGTGGGCTGCGAACTCGAGGTGAAGATGGAGCGGTGGTGGGAGGCCGACGCGGCCTTCTTCGATACCCTGCGCGACCGCGAGGTGCTTCTGGCCATGCTTGCCGAAGTGGCGGGCAGCGAGGCAGCCGCTGCCAATGGCAGGGAGAAGACCAGCACCATGAAGACGATCATTCGCGACTGTCTCGAGGGCAATGGCGGGCGGGACGGTCGCCATGGCTGGATACCACGCTGGATGGCGTTCCCCCCGGCGACCTATACCGCGCGTGGAGGCGTGGGCACCGTCGAGGCTGATGCACGCGCGCAGGCCGAGATCGTCGCGAGGACGGCAGACGAAGGGCATCGCGGTTCCGGCGGTCCAAATCATGATGAGGTCGGTGATGAGGTCGGTGATGGTAATGGCGGCGCTGGTAATGGCGGTGCCGGTGATGGCGGGGCTGGTGCTGGCGATGCAGGGGGGCGTGATCGGACCAGCCACTCGGGAAGTATTTCGAAGAGCGATCTGCCGTCCGCCCCGAACGGCAACGAAGCCCTGCCGGACACTGACGGCGGCGGGCGGGGGGACGCTGATGGCACCGCGCCCGAGCCGGGAGCCGGGACAGGGCCCCGAACAGGGTCTGGCACAGGCGGCGGAGCCGAACCGGAAACTGGACCCGGACCACATAGCGGAGCCGGCAGCATGGCGGCCTGATCCGGGGTGAATTACACTCCCGCCGCTTCGTGCGGCGGGAGTAACCATGTCTCTTGCGTAATCGCTCCCATGGCTTGCACCTCGCGCGCCATCGGCCCGGTCGCCGCCCATAGGGGCTGGCGATCGGGCCGATGGCGCCGTGCGTTCCGGGCCATGCGGCGCCGGCGTGCCTTTGAAAAAACCAGCGGTATCTGCACCTTTCTGCGCGCCACTTGCGATGTGGTGATGCCGCTGCCACAGGACCGGTGCAAGCCGCATCGTGCGTTCGGGCCGCATCGCGGCGGGGCTTGCAGCGCGCTGGCCGCCGGGGACCAGCGGCGAATGTGTAGGGGGCACGATGACGATAGTTCGGGATATCGAGAAGCTCGTGACGCGACTGGCGCCATCGCCGGTGTGCGACGAGTGCCTGGCCGATACGCTGGGGCTTTCCGTGCTCCACCATGCCGATCAGGCCGCGCGCCAGCTTGCCGGGATGAACGGTTTCGAGAGGCGCAAGGATACCTGCGGCCTCTGCGGTGAGGTTCGCATGGTGTCCGCGAAGCGCTAGGGCCGCGTTGTCCATAGAGCAGCACGGCGTGCCGCGCTGTTCGGAAGGTGCGGCACCGCCATGACGGCACCAAGTGACAAGGCTGTGCGGCCGCGCTGTGGACGACGGACCATCCCGGCAGGTCAACCTTCATCCTGCCAGTACACAGGGACTGGGTATCTATAGGGCGTGGAAAGTGCGGAAACGGGGCGTGGACAGGGCAGGAGGGCGGGGCCTAAGGCGCAGCCCATGAGTATCATTGCGACGATCATGAATACGGCCACCGGCCAGCCCATCCAGAAGCTGACTTTCGAGCGCATGCCCAAGCCCTGGGTCACCTTCCATCTCGCCACCGGCGAGCAGGTCACCGCCGATCGTGTCCACGTCGGCAAGCCCGCGCCGGGCAAGTTCCTCGCTCCCGTCGAGGTATGGTGCACCCCCAAGTCGTGACGGCCCTTGATCCGGGCCGGGCCGACTGGAATGCCTCTGTTCAACACCTGAAGGAATTGCTCGATGGCTGGTGAGGGATGAACACGCCTGTCCGTTCCGGGTAACCGGACAGGCAGCTTGGGCGCCAATCCATTTCCGCCCTAAGCCCACGTGCAGGGTGCCCGGGTTCCTGCCGCGACAGAAGCACCCGTTCGCCCCTGCGACGGCCTGACGAGCGACGGCGTGACCGCGCCATCGGGCGACGGCGACCGAGTGAACGGTGATGAAGGACCTCGCCCTCATCGGGGCGCGGGCTTGCTCCTGACTTCGATATGGCTGAGCGGCAACACCCCGCACATCGACGGGTACCATGGCGACAGGAAGGCCTCCGGCATCGCGGGCGGAAAAGAGCCCGCGGCCCGTCCTCGATCGTGAGGTCAGGCCGCGCCTCGCCTCGTCTCGCCTCGCCCCGTATCGCAGCCGCCGTCGTGGAATCCGCCAGCCTTGCCTCGCGTGGTTCTGCGCGCAACGATCCCGTACAGGGGGATCCGGCAACGAAGGCGCGAAGAGGCTGGGACAGCGACGACGGCATGCCCGCGAGGGTCCGCTGCGAACATCAACCGGCTTTTTTGCAGCCTGCCATCAGTCTTGCCGCAATTCGTGACCGGCACGGCGACCAAGGACGGGCGGGCGAGGTGTCCGAACGCAGGACCAGACATGTTCACGAGCCCTGACGTGCGCTGCGCAGTTGATCTTGCCGTGGCGGCGGGCGGTCTCCATGCCTAGGGCTGTATCTCGCGCAGCGCCATTTCCGGCTCCTAGTGGCAATCGACCTGGGACAGGGTCCGGTCCTCGTGAACCATCGCTCGACCCGTTTATTTCCCCGCCCGCGAAGCGGGCTCCTCGCGCACGCTTCGCGTTCCAAATAAACTGGTCGGCTCCGGTCCTTCGCTGCGCTGCGGCCCTGCGGGTCACCAGTCCCGTCCCCTGTCCCTGACGGTCTGCCATCGCCCGGAAATGGTTCCGGCGAATACAACTTGAGGAGACTTACAATGGCCGCAATCGGATATGTCACCCGCGATGGTCGCAGCTTCAAGGGCCAGCTTCGCACCCTGTCGATCCGCGCCGAGATCGAGATCACCCCCAACCCGCGCAAGTCCGCCGACAGCCATCCCGGCTACCGGGTTACCTCGGGCGGGGTTGAAGTCGGGGCCGGGTGGCTGCGGCGCAGCGAGACCTCGGGCAACGACTACGTCTCGCTGTCCCTGGCCGCCCCCGAGTTCGGGCCTCGCCGGCTCTACGCCAACCTCGGGCGGTCCGCCGGACAGGACGATGAGGACGCCTTCGCCATCATCTGGAACCCCGCCGACTGAACCTGCAGACCCCGCGCCGGCTCCGGCGCGGGGTCATTCCTTGCCAATGTGCATCCCCGGCATTGAAGCTGGCGCACGTCCCGCAAGCAGGCGGAAAAATCCATCGGCTATGCCATCGCGCAGCATGCCAGGGGCAACGGAGCCAGCATTCTTGCGCTGATCGGGCGCCGTCCGAGAGGCCGATCATGGAAACGAGAGGCGCGAGAATGGTGAGGGGGGTCGTTTCTGGCACCCCCTCGAATTCGACCCTGACGGTTCCGTGCCTAGCGCTGCATTCCGGGTGTCGCAGCGGATCGGTACGGTGCCGTCCCGCGCTCGAGGACAACCCCCATGGCCAATCGCGAAGATGCGGAGTATTCCCGCAGGACGAAGAACGCGTCTCCCTATCTCGATACCGAGCAGGCGGCGCTCTACCTGAAGATTTCGACACGCCTCTTGAAGCGTCTGCGCCGGCGCGGCGACGGACCTGTGTTCCGCATGCACAGCCGCTACATCCAGTATCATATCGATGAACTCGATGCCTGGAGCGAAGCCAATTCCCGCCGGGAGATCGAGCGATGAGCACGACCCGTACGTCACGCTCGGAAGCCCCGCTGCGCGCCTGGGGCGAGGCCCTTCGCGCGCGCCGCGCCCGGCAATTTCGAGTTCGCAAGGCTCTGCTTCCCCTTGGTGTGCTGACGGGCGCATTGGTGTGGACCACGTTGTCGCCGCCAGCGCCCCGGCTGGTCTGGAACGCCAGCGCAAGCGCGCCTACGGGCCTCTACGGCGTGCGCCCCGGTGCGCAGATCCGCACCGGCGACATGGTCATCGCGCGCCTTGCCAAACCCTGGCGGGATCTGGCGGCAGCACGGCGTTACCTGCCGTCCAACGTACCGCTGGTTAAGCGTGTCGCCGCGGGCCCTGGCCAGGAGGTCTGTGCGCTTGGGCCCTTGCTCTATCTCGATGGAAGGCCACTGGCGCATCGTCTTGCCTGGGATCGGGCAGGCCGTGTGATGCCCTGGTGGCAGGGGTGCATGAGGCTCGGGCAGGGTCAGTATCTCCTGCTGATGGCTGGCAACCGGTCGTCATTCGACGGCCGCTACTTCGGGGTGACGCAACGCACCGAGATCATCGGTCGCGCAAACCTGCTGTGGGCGCGATGATGGTCCGCCGGACGCGCTTGCCGGTCGCGCTGGTCTTGCCTTTCATCGGCCTCGCACTGGTGGCAGCACCATGTCTGCCGGTTCGCGCCGAGGTACCGGAAGTGGGTCCCGATGTTGCGCGTTGGGAGCCGATCGTCGATGCGGCGTCGCAACGGTTCGGCGTTCCGGCAAGCTGGATCGAACAGGTCATCGACGCCGAAAGCCGGGGGCGTACCGAAGTGGACGGTCGCCCCATCCGCAGCATCAAGGGCGCAATGGGATTGATGCAGCTGATGCCGGGAACCTGGGCGGAACTGCGCCGACGTCTTGGTCTTGGAGACGATCCCGACCATCCCTACGACAACATCATGGCGGGCACGTACTACCTGGGCTGGCTTCACGATCGTTATGGCTATCCCGGATTGTTCGCGGCCTACAATGCGGGGCCCGGGCGTTACGAGAAATACCTTGCAGGCACCCCGTTGCCCGCCGAGACGCAGGCCTACCTAGCCCGGATTGCGGGAGGCCTGGGCGGCGCTTCGGCCTCGATGCCACCCGCCGCTGATGACCCCAGCAGGTCCATGCTGTTCGTGACCTCGCGGCCACAACCTGTTGATGCCGTCCGTGTTGACGCAGGTCGTTCAGGCGGCCCCGGCATGCTCGTTGCCCCTGACCGTCAACGTGCACAAAGCGTCCTCGGGTCCGTCGGAAGATCAGTGCCCAGCGATCCTTGGCGCGGTGATGCCGTGCGCGGCGATCCCATGCGCGGCGATCCCATGCGCGGCGATCCCATGCGCGGCGATCCCATGCGCGGCGATCCCATGCGCGGCGATCCCATGCGCGACAGGGCTAAGGGTGTGGAACCTGTGCGCCGTGTCGATCCGCTGTTCGCGGTGCGACAAGGTGGTGGGCCCGACGGTGCGCCCTGACGAGAGGGAGAAAAGCTCGTCAGTCACCTCCAAGTATGACGGGCGCTGCGCTGTCTATCAAGGCCCGCGGGTACCCCCCAATTTGCTGCGCAAATCGGTTCCCCCCACGTCCGCTGCGCGGCTCTTCGCTTCGCTCATCGGCCCTGACAGCCAGCGCACCGCCCGTCCCGAGAGGACTGTTCCCACAACCCGGGACAGTCACTCGAGGTACTTGTCATGCATATCGATCGCACCGTTGCAGTTTCGAACGCATCCGCGGCATCCGAAGGCCGCATCGCTGGCCCGAACGGAGTATGGGATGCTCTGGTCCATGGGCTCGAGATCGAGTTCGGACACGGAGTATCGCAGGGCCTGGCAGCGCGGTTCCTCGACGCCGAGGAGTGCGATTTCCTGTGGGACGCGCGCATCGCCGAACGCTGGATCGGGCAGTACGACAGCGCCTTCGAGGAGGCTGTCGAGCTGGACCGGATCGCGGTCCTGGGCAGCACCGGGAACGGCGCCGACTGGTTCGTTGCGGTGCTCATCGTCGATGGCGAAGGCGATCCCCACGGGATCATCGCGCGCAGCGATTTCGTCGATCGGTGCGAAGCCGAAGCCGCCTGGGTGCTGGCCGGAGGAATGCGCGCCATGTGAAGGCCATCCGATCGGGGGGCGTCGTCCACACGGCGGCGTCCCCCGGTCTTGGCCCACGACAAGGTTGGGTCACGACGAGGGTTCGGAGGTAAGGAGCCAGGCCCGGGACGCGGGTAGCGGCGGCGTCGGGGATACTGGCAGGAAGGGAGCGGAAGAAGGGGGCCAACAAGATAAAAGCTGTGTCTCTTCGAGCCAGCAACGCGTTGTCTGCACATCGTTTTTGAGGGAGATGCGAGCGTCTGCCGCCCGGCTTTGCGAGACGGATCAAACGAGGGGCATATGCGATGCCCGATGACGATTTCGAGCCCCGACTCGGGCGCCATGGCAACGCGGGCAGGGGTGGCAAGCGCTACGCTGGCCGCGTTGTGGTCGCCGCCGGCCTCAACGGTCCAGGCAAACCACGCGCCGCGTCCCGGTTCACGGGACGCAGGATTGGTCGCGGCGCGAGTATCGGCAGGCTTCTTTCGACACGCGATTCGTTGGCGTCTCTCAGAGCCCGGCGCGTGGTCGTCAAGACCAGCCTGGTGCGCCTGCGCGGGCGAGGCCTCGGAGCGGCCCGCGCCCACCTCAAATACATCCAGCGCGATGGCGTAACCCGCGAGGGAAATCCGGGTGAACTCTACGGGCCTGAGCGCGGTGCCGGCGAGGGCGGGGATCTGGGGCCTGACGCGAAGATCGACGGCCGCAAATTCCTCGCGCGCTGCAGCGAGGATCGCCACCAGTTCCGCTTCATCGTCTCGGCGGAGGATGGCGACAGGTACGAAGACCTGAAGCCGCTGGTGCGGCGGCTGATGGGCGAAGTCGAAAAGGACCTTGGCACCCGCCTCGACTGGGTCGCCGTCGATCACCACAATACCGGTCATCCGCACACCCATATCGTGCTGCGCGGTGTCGACGATGCGGGCAAGGACCTCGTGATCGCGCGCGAGTACATTTCCAGCGGGCTTCGCGAGCGGGCTATCGAGCTCGTTACCCGTGATCTTGGACCACGGCTGGACCACGAGATCGAAGCGCGCCTTTCCAGCGAAGTGGACCAGGAGCGGCTGACGAGCCTCGACCGCCGGCTGCTCGCCCGCATGGACGACGAACGCTGCGTGACGGCCCGCTCGAACGATCCCGTGTTCCACGCTGCCGAGACCGGGCGCCTCCGGACGCTTGAGCGCATGGAGCTTGCCGAGCTGGTCGGGCAAGGCACCTGGCGTCTTCGCGACGGGATGGAGGGGACGCTGCGCAGCATGGGCGAGCGCGGCGACATCATCCGGCTCATGCAGCGCGAGATGACCCGCGTCAGGCTTGAGCGCGAGCAGCAGATCCATACGCCCGACAAGGGTGTCCTTGTCGGGCGCGTGGTGTCACGCGGTCTCGACGACGAACACCGCGATCGCCATTACCTCATCGTCGATGGGACGGATGGACGCTCGCATTATCTCGATATCGGAGCCGGGAGCGGGGTCGCCGAGCTTCCCAGAGGTGCGCTTGTCCGTGCGGTGCCGACGATCGCACAGATCCGCGACATCGACCGGACGATCGTCGCTGTCGCGACGGCGAACGGCGGCGTCTATTCGCAGGATCTGCATCTCGGCCATGACCGCACTGCAAGCCGGGCGTACGCGCAAACGCACGAGCGCCGCCTCGAAGCGATGCGACGCGCAGGGATGGCAGGTCCTCGCGCTCTCGACGGGCGCTGGGTCATTGCCGGAGATCACCTGAAGAAGGTCGAAGCCTACGAAGCCAGACTTGTGTGCGACCGTCCGGTTTCGGTGGAGGTTCTCGCAGCGCAACCGCTCTCCGCGCTGGCCCGAGCCGATGGCGCGACCTGGCTCGACCGGGAACTGACTTCGGCGACCATCGATGCCCCGCGGGATGGGGGTTTTGGGCGCGAGCTGCGCGGTGCATTCGCGTCCCGGCGCCAGTGGCTTGTCGCGCAGGGTCTGGCAACCGACGGGCGCGATGGCTTCCAGCTGAAGCGCAACGCGCTGGCGCTGCTCCAGCGCCGCGAGCTGCTGCGGGTCGCTGCGGGACTGTCCGAGGAGCTGGGCAAGGATTTTGTCGAAGCGCGGCTTGGCACCCGGATCGAGGGCAGGATCGCGCGTCGGATAGAGGGGATTTCAGGCAGCTTTGCCCTCGTGGAGAAGAGCCGCGAATTCACGCTGGTCCCGTGGCGCTCCGTCCTCGACCGGCAGATCGGCAAACAGGGTGGTGGTCTGATGCGCGAGGCCGGCATCAACTGGCAGTTTGGGAAAGGCCGGCAAGGCCCCGAAATTGCATGACCGCGGTTACTGCGGAAGCTGGTACGCCGCCGATGCCGGAACAGGGATATTGGGCCAGTGATGCCGCCTCCGGCATGTCGGCGCAGGGATGAGGGTTCGTCAGCGCCGTTGGCGATAGGGCTCGCACGCTATGCCGTCGCCATCGCCGTCGAGCACTGGATTGTATTTCGGTTCGCCGCGGTGGATCGGTGCTGCGCCCGCAGCGCGTGCCTGGGCACAACTGCGCCACACCGAGAAGGGCGGGCTCTTCGCTTTGGCCGGCGAGGATGAGAACGCTGGCGAGGGGGTAGAGCCTGTTGTTGCGGGCTGGTTCGTCTATGCCGCTTCGCTGCGCGGATGCTCCGCGCGGTAGTCGGCGGGCATGTCGAATTGCGATGCCCAGATCCCGGCACGGGCACTGCGTGCGCGGTCCCGGGCCTGGAGATATTCCGGCGGCGCGCCTGTCCCGCGGATATATCGCCCCGAACTCCATTCGCCCGACATCAGGCCCTGGATGGTGCCGCAGACGTTGTGGGGCAAGACCCTGCACGCGGTCCTACCAAAAGAGCAATGGGACATTGTTCGCAAGGAGGCTTACGCTCGTGCTGGCTACAGGTGCCGAATTTGCGGCGGCAAAGGTGCCCAGTGGCCGGTGGAGGCGGATTAACCCTGGACCTACGACGATGCGACACGCACGCAAACCCTGAAGGGAGTAATCGCTCTGTGCCCCACCCGTCATCACGTGCGCCACTGGGGAAAGTCCATGATCGACGGGCGAGAGGACGAAGTCGTTGATCACGTCATGGCGATCGACGGATGAACTGAAGAGCAAGCGGCAGCAGCAGTCGCTATCGCGATGACGCAATGGGAATCGCGTTTGCGTCACGAGTGGTCGAGTGACTATAGCTCGGTCAGCCGCGTTCATGGTTTTCAGTCGATGCGTTGGGCGTTGCTCGCGCCCAGGCATCCAACGAGGAACCTTTGGCAACTGCACGCCAGCGTACGGATGAGGCGGAGCAAACCTTAACAGGCATCCTGCCGCCTGCTTGCCAGAACGAAACGACCTTGAGGGTGGAAGGATCATGCGCGCAGGGCTTGCAGCCGGTCTTACCGGGGGGGTCGGGAAGGCCGGTTCATGGGCCTGCTCAAGTCGATCTTCCGTTGAGGGGCGATTGGCCGGCAAGTGAAACGTCGAACCTGACGGCGTTATCGGGCGCTTCGCGCCTGAGTGTACTTGCTGCTCGGCCATTCCTGTGTATCGGTATCTCTCCGCTTCTTGGGCGATACGGGGATAGAAATGACGGACGAATGCGGTAATTGCGGCGCGGAGATCACCGAGGGCGGGATTTTCAAAGGTTCGAATAAGCGGCTCGCAAACAACAAGGTTGCAATTACCAATCTCGTGACTGGCCACGAGTATACAACGCTTTGCGAGAAGTGCGGCAGTTCGCAGTTCGAGGCTGCTCTTCTTTCCGTCCGGCGCGAAAGGGACGACGCCCGGCATTACCTGAAGGAGAACATCACGGACTTCCCGATGATGACGATCTCGCAGGTTCCGCCCACGGCTGACTGCCGGATCATATCGATGGTCACGGGTAACGTGACCGTCGGCACGGGGCTGTTCAGCGAACTTAGCCAGCAGGTATCCGACCTCTTCGGTGCGACAAACACTGCATCGGGTATGGCGCTCAAGGTCAACAGCGGCGAAGCGACCGCCCGATCGATCGTGGTCAACAAAGCGATGGCCCTTGGCGCGAACTGCATCATCGGGGTGGACATCGACTACGGCACGACGACGAACAACGCGGCAACCGTGAACATGCAGGGCACCGCGGTGGTCATCAGCAATCTTGATGATGTCTTTTCAGAACGGGTGCTCGAGCGATTCCGCCTCTTCGAAGAGAAGCGCGAGCGAATGGAACAACTCGATCGCCTCTCACGCGGCGATATCGAACCTGCGTAGCGATCATAGGCGAGGGAGCGCTGCCAATGCTCCCTCCAGCGCCCACCTGAGTTCGGTTTCGCTGGGAAACCTTCCATCAGCACGTCTCAGGATCGCCACCACGTGCTCCGCCTCCAGATACGCAGGTATGTCAGGCCCATTTTCATTCTGCTGGCGCGCTGCCAATCATAGCGCAATCCAGTCCAGTTCCGCCTCTTCCAGCGCTACGAACATATCTCCGTCCGTCCCACATTCACGTAGGCGCGTTGCAGCGGCTTGCGCGTCACCATTCGACGGCCATTTCGGATCACGTTTCGCCGCCTGAATCAAACCGGCGCGAAGCCCTTCCTCCGGCTGTCTCAGCAGCCATCGTCCGAATGGGCCACGCTCCTCCTTTGTCTGGGTGCTGCCCGTAGGCTTCCACCTGCTGTCCTTTGGTGCCGGGGTGAACGCCCGCGCATCGATCGGTTGCTTGGGTCATGTCGTGCCAGCAACCGCCGCCAGCGTAGATACGGCCGACTTCACGACGCAGATCGTCCAGTACGTGCTTCTGCATCATCGCACTCGCCTCATCGCTTCTTTCCATTTGCGCTCCTCGGGCCAGGGCAATTCGAAATCGCCTTCCGCCCAGTCGACCCCTTCGATCTTTACCGGCCGCACCCTGATGCGAGACTTGGAGCCGCAGACCCGGCACCAGAAGCGTTGACGGGCGTCACCGAACTGGTCGTCCCAGCCTCGTCGCTCGAAATGTCACCACAGGGGCTTGGCATTGAACCGGGAGGTGTGCCCGCACCTGCAGATCACTTTCACCGAACCACCGAAAGACCCGGCATCCTGGATGCAGGTCGGAATGAGGTGGCCTGCCGCTGACCATTTCATAAATCACGCCGGTCACTCAGGCCGCGGAAGGTCCAGCTCGATCTGTTCGTCGTCCGGCAGTTCGATGCCGCAGAACCGCAGATCCAGAACGGGCTCATCTGCCGAGCGGCGATCGTGATCCACCTTCTCTTTCAGACGGTAGATCAGGGCCGGCACCAGATCGCGCAGTGCCATCTGATCATCGTCAGTTGCCCCATCCCGGTCCGCCATGCGGAAGCGCGCATGTGCCAGCTCTATGAGGGTGTCATCGGGCAGAGGTCGTGCCGTTGCCATGGAATTGCCTTTCGCGAATCGTCATCGCCCGCTTATACATGTTCTATATTTGTTCTCATATCCCATTGACCGAAAAATGCCTCCTCGCGGCGCACCGCAGCACAAGATCGATGACCTCGCCTTTACCGTTCGGATCCGGTTGAAGATCTTGGAACGCGGGTTTGGCATACGATACAACGAGATGCTGGCGTGGCTGCGCGACGCGATACCCGCCGGCGATCATGCCGTGAGAGCAGGCGCGCGACAGCAGGACCGAGATACGGCGTCTTTCCATTTCAGGACGCTGCACGATGCAGAGCGCTTCATGCAGCAGTTTCCCGAGACTGAACTGGCCGATGGCACGATGCTGTCAGGCTATGCCAGCCGGTGTTTCCCTTCGGTCGGCGGGAGTAACTGGCGGGATTGACTGGCGGGACCGCGAAGGCATCATCTGAGCATGTGCAATCTCTACCGCATGAACGCCAAAGAGGCTGAGGTCGCGAAGCTGTTTAGCGCGCGCGCTACGACCAGCGTCAATTACAGCACAGAGGTATGGCCTGGTTATTTGGGCCTCGTCGCCGTCGGCGGCGCACTGCGCGCAATGGCATGGGGCTTTCCTCGCCACGCCGTCAGTAAGAAAAGCGGCAAGCCGCTGAAGCCGACCGCCACGAACAATGCTCGCGACGACAAGCTGCGGGGGAACCCGATGTGGCGAGACAGCTTCCGCGATCGGCGCTGTCTGATCCCGGTGACGCAATGGTGCGAGCCTGAGGGCGAGGACCGGAAGAATACACGAACCTGGTATTCCGTGCCCGACGAGACCATTTTCGCCCTAGCCGGGATATGGCAGCCGACCGACGATTGGGGAGATGCCTACTCCATGGTTATGGTCGACGGCTGTAAGCAAATGTCCGATGTGCATGATCGGATGCCCACGATCCTGCGTCGCGATGATTGGGCGCGCTGGACCGATGGAACCCCGGACGAGGCGTTCGCACTGCTACAGACATGGAACGGTCCGCTCGTCGTCGATCGGACCGATGAGCTATGGTCCACTCGCGTTGTCGCAAGGTCCACGCCTTCTATGCTATGAATGCTGCCGTTGGTTCGGCCACATCATCGCATCATCCGCATGTTCGCTAAGCGGCGTTTTGTTCATGGGCTAGAAGCATTGCCGAGCAGGGCGACTCGGGTGCCGCGCTGCCTTTCAAATCACGCGAACACTACGGACCTTTCGAACCTAAAACTCGGCTCTCGGTCCTGCAAGGCACTCAAGGGGTGCCTGACGGCACTCGGGAGTATCTGTCGCCCGATAAGGAAGTAACAGATTCTTGTCTCCAGTTCGCCGGCGGCCCGCCGCGCGGAGCTGGAGGCACCCATGACCCCGACCAAACTTCTCATCGGCCAGTTTATCGTCGTGCTCGCGATCGTCGGCTTGGGTGTCTGGCTCGCGACCCAGTGGGCGGCGTCGGCTCTCGCTTACCAGAGCGAGCTGGGCCAACCCTGGGGAGCTATCGCGGGCGTTCCGGTCTACGCGCCCTGGGCGCTGTTCAGCTGGTGGTACCAATTCGACGCCTATGCCCCCGAGGTCTTCGATGAAGCCGGGATCATCGCGGCGTCGAGCGGGCTGCTGGGATGCGCGGCAGCGATCTTCGGCTCGCTCTGGCGCGCGCGGCAGCGTCGCAATGTCACGACCTATGGCTCGGCACGCTGGGCTACGTCGAGGGATGTGCGCAAGGCCGGCCTCCTTGTCGAACGCGGCGTTTTTCTCGGCGCGTTCTCGAACCGCTACCTACGCCATGATGGTCCCGAACACATCATGGCCTTTGCGCCTACCCGGTCGGGCAAGGGCGTCGGGCTCGTTATCCCGACCCTGCTTGGCTGGACCGGCTCTGCTGTCATCCATGACATCAAGGGCGAGAACTGGGAGCTGACGGCAGGCTACCGGTCCCGGTTTTCCCATTGCCTGCTCTTCAATCCGACAGATCCGCGCTCGGCGCGCTACAACCCGCTGCTGGAGGTCCGGCGCGGCGCCAACGAAGTGCGCGACGTCCAGAATATCGCGGACATCCTGGTCGATCCCGAAGGTGCGCTCGAACGTCGCTCGCACTGGGAGAAGACGAGCCACTCGCTTCTCGTCGGCACCATCCTTCACGTCCTCTACGCGGAAAAGGAGAAGACCCTCGCACATGTTGCGACGTTCCTTTCCGATCCGGCCCGGTCGTTCGAAGCGACGCTGCGCGCGATGATGACGACCAATCACCTGGGCTCTGCCGATGCGCCGCAGGTTCATCCCGTTGTCGCCTCCGCCGCGCGTGAAGTGCTCAACAAGTCAGTGAACGAGCGCTCGGGCGTCCTCTCCACGGCCATGTCGTTCCTTGGCCTCTACCGCGATCCGACGGTTTCGGCGGTGACCGGAGCCTCGGACTGGCGGATCGCCGATCTCGTCGAGAGCCGTCACCCGCTCTCGCTCTACCTCGTGGTCCCGCCGTCGGACATCAGCCGCACCAAGCCGCTGATCCGCTTGATCCTCAACCAGATCGGGCGGCGGCTGACCGAGGAGTTGCACGGTGCCGGCGGCGCCAAGGCCGATGGCAGGCACAAGCTGCTCCTCATGCTCGACGAGTTCCCGGCACTCGGGCGGCTGGATTTCTTCGAGACGAGCCTTGCATTCATGGCCGGCTACGGGGTGCGTGCCTTCCTCATTGCCCAGAGCCTGAACCAGATCGAGAAGGCCTATGGCGAATACAACGCCATCCTCGACAACTGCCATGTGCGTGTGGCTTTCGCGAGCAATGACGAGCGCACCGCCAAGCGCATTTCCGATGCGCTTGGCACCGCGACCGAGCAAAGGGCAATGCGCAACTACGCCGGTCACCGGCTCGCGCCCTGGCTCGCCCATGTCATGGTCAGCCGCCAAGAGACGGCCCGCGCGCTGCTGACGCCCGGCGAAGTGATGCAGCTTTCGTCAGGAGAGGAGCTCGTGTTGCTCTCGGGAATGCCCCCGATCCGGGCCGGCAAGCTGCGCTACTACGATGATCCGGTCTTCGCCACGCGCGTGATCGCGCCGCCCAAGCTGACAATGGAGCGATACCCCGACCTTCCCCCCCGCCGCGCCGATGACTGGGGCGCGGAGGTCCGCCCGGTCGACGAGCGCCTGAAGCCCATGATCGACGATGAGGATGCGGAGGAGGGCGGGCGCGGCCCGAGCGATCAACCCGAGATCGCGCCTGCTGCAGTTCCCGGCAGCGAGCAACCCGCCGTCAATGCGCTGGGTTTTGACGAGGAGCAGGATGACCTAGCGGCAGAGAAGCGCGGCATGGACCGACTGGTCCAGGATCGTCTAGCCGGCACGATCTATGCGACCGAGCATGCCGCCGGCTTCGCCAAGGATAGCCCCGAGACGCTGGAGCTCGGGCTGTGAGCGTCAAGGGCAAGATCCGCCACCAGCTCTTCCTGCCGCGTGCTCTCAGCGATCGCTTCGAAGCCGTAGCGTCCCGGCCCGGCGTTTCACGCTCCGACATGCTGGCGCGCGCGGTGGAGGCCTGGCTCGATCGCAAGGATGTGTCCGAACTCGACGCGCGTTTCGGTCCACGCCTCGACCGGATCACCGCGCTGCTGGATCGGCTGGTGCGTGACAGCCACATCGAGCTTGAGACCCTCGCTCTCTTCATCCGCTACGAGCTGACGATCCATGCGCCGCTGGCCGAGAGCGACAGTGCGGGCCGCGCAGCCGGAAACGCCCGCTTCGAAACTTTCCTCAACCAGGTGGCAAGGCAGGTCGCCAGCGGCGATCGTACGCTCGAGCGGGCAGACCGGCGATGACCGCATCCGCTTTTGGAACCCGTCCGATACCGGACACGCTCGCGGCAGAGCGGCGGCGGGCCATGCTGCGCAGCGCGATGGGACCTGCGATCGGCGCCGCGCTCGCTGACCCGCGCGTCATCGAGATCATGGTCAACCCCGACGGCATGCTGCGGCTCGACATCCTGGGCGAAGGGCGGGTCGATACCGGGGTGTGGATCGCGCCCGATCAGGCCGAGCGCATCGTCCGGCTGGTCGCGAGCCACGCGCGAGGGGAAGTTCACGCAGAACGACCGATCGTCTCGGCGGAACTGCCGCCGCATGGTGCCAGTGCCGGCGAGCGCTTCGAAGGCGTCCTGCCTCCGGTCGCGCTCGCGCCGTGCTTTGCGATCCGCAAGCCTGCGACCCGTATCCACACCCTTGCCGATTACGTTGCAGACGGCATCGTGACGGGCGAGGGCGCGAAACGCCTTCGGGACGCGGTGCTGGGGCGCTGCAACATCCTCGTCGTTGGCGGCACGAGTTCGGGCAAGACGACGCTTGCCAACGCGCTGCTGGCCGAACTGGCCACTATCGATGAACGGGTGATCCTCATCGAGGACACCAGGGAACTGCAGAGCCCGGCCGCTGATACGGTGGCGCTGCGCACCCGGACGGGCTTCGTCTCGATCGCCGATCTGGTGCGTTCGACCCTGCGCCTGCGGCCCGACCGCATCGTGGTCGGCGAAGTGCGGGGCCCCGAGGCGCTCGAGATGCTCAAGGCGTGGAACACCGGGCACCCCGGCGGCATCGCCACGATCCATGCCAATGGCGCGCGCGCCGCTCTGCATCGCATCGAGAGCCTCGTGCAGGAGGCCGTCGTCACGGTTCCGCGCCCGCTCATCGGCGAGGCGATCGATCTCATCGTCTTCATTTCCGGACGCGGCCTAGCCCGCCGGATCTCCAGCATCGTGCGCGTCGACGGCTTCGATCCGGCGAGCGGCGATTACCGCCTGACCGACCTTCTTCCAACCCAAGACCAGAACGGAGACTGACCCATGCGTACGCCGTCCATTCGTCCAAAGCCGAACCAGGTTTTTGCCGCCAGCAATACTCGTTTCTTCGGCACGGCTGTTGCCGCCACAGCCCTCTGGGGCGGGCTCGCCACCAGTGCCTGGGCATCGGGCGCAGGCATGCCCTGGGAACAGCCGCTCGAACAGCTTCTGGAATCGGTCCAGGGACCCGTTGCCCGGATCGTCGCGGTCATCGTCATCATCGTGACCGGTCTTTCGCTGGCATTCGGTGAAGCTTCGGGAGGATTTCGCCGGCTGATCCAGATCGTTTTCGGTCTCTCGATCGCCTTTGCCGCTTCGAGCTTCTTCCTGTCCTTCTTCAGCTTCGGCGGCGGAGCGCTCGTCTGATGGCACGCGCGGATCGGCATGACGGACAGCACATCGAGGGTTTCGAAGTGCCGATCCATGCGAGCCTGGGCGCCCCCTTGCTGATCGGGGGAGCGCCGCGCGGCATCGCGATCGTCAACGGCACGCTGGCAGCGGCGGTGGGTATTGGCCTGCAGCAGTGGCTTGCCGGCGTGATCATCTGGGCGGCGGGGCACAGCCTTGCCGTCCTCGCAGCCCGGCACGATCCCGATTTCGCGCCCGTGCTCCTGCGCCACCTGCGCCAAAGGGGATATCTCACATGCTGAACCTGTCGGAATACCGCGCGCGTCCCGGCCGCCTCGCCGATCACCTCCCGTGGGCAGCGCTCGTGGCGCCCGGGGTTGTACTCAACAAGGACGGCAGCTTCATGCGCGTCCTCGCGTTTCGCGGGCCTGACCTGGAGTCCGCAACCGAAGGCGAACTCGTTTCGATCACGGCGCGGGTCAACAATGTCCTGCGCCGTTTCGGGTCGGGCTGGACGATGACCTTCGAGGCGGAGCGCCGCGAAGCGAGCCGCTATCCCGAGGATGAATTTCCCGACGTGGCGAGCTGGCTGGTCGAACAGGAGCGTCGCGCCGCATTTCTCTCCGAGGGCGCACACTACGAGAGCGCCTACTACCTCTCGCTGACGTGGCTGGCTGCGGCCGACAGCCAGGATGCCGCCGGCCGCCGGCTGGTTGAACGCGACGACGATGCCACCGGGCGAGACTGGCGCGCGCAGCTTGCAGGCTTCATCGGCGAGACAGACCGCGCTCTCGATCTCTTCTCCGGCTTCATGCCCGAGGTCCGCATGCTCGGATCACAGGAGTTGCTGACCTACCTGCACGGCACGATCTCCGATCGTCGGCATGAAGTGGCGGTTCCCGAAACGCCGATGTATCTCGACGCCCTGTTGGTCGACACTCCGCTGCTGGGCGGTCTCGAGCCCAGGCTCGGCGATCTGCATCTGCGGACCATATCGGTCCGGGGCTTTCCCAATGTGAGCCGTCCCGGACTTCTCGATGCGCTCAACCATCAGGACTTCGCTTACCGCTGGGTGACCCGTTTCATCGCGATGGACAAGGCCGAAGCAACGAAGGTGCTGACCTCGCTGCGTCGGCAATGGTTCAACAAGCGCAAGTCGCTCACCGCCATGCTGCGCGAGGTGCTCTACAACACTCCGGCCCAGCTCCTCGACAGCGATGCCGACAACAAGGTGATCGACGCTGATCTCGCGCTTCAGGCGCTGGGCGGGGATCACGTCGCGTTCGGCTATCTCACTACGACGATCACCGTGACCGATCCGACCAGGGACGGTGTGGAGGCGAAGATGCGCACTGTGGAGCGTATCGTGGGTGGGCTCGGGTTCACGACCATCCGCGAACGGGTCAATGCGATCGAGGCCTGGCTGTCATCGCTGCCGGGGCATGTCTACGCAAATGTGCGCCAGCCACTCGTCCATACCCTGAACCTGGCACACCTGATGCCGCTGTCGTCGGTATGGGCCGGTCCGCTGCGTAACGACCATCTCAATGGCTCGCCGCTGCTTCATGTACGCACGTCCGGATCGACTCCATTCCGGCTTTCTACCCATGTCGGCGACGTAGGACATATGCTGGTCGCGGGGCCAACGGGTGCCGGCAAGTCGGTCCTGCTGGCACTGATGATCCTGCAGTTTCGTCGCTACGCCGGCGCGCAGATCTTCGTTTTCGACAAGGGCTTTTCCGCCCGCGCCGCGGTCCTTGCCTGCGGCGGCGCGCATCATGCGTTGGGGCTGGGGGAGGGCTCGAGTCAGGGCCGTGAACGCTTGGATGCCCGCACGGGTGATCCTACGGGCGAGACAGCGCGCGAGGGCCGCACAGGACCCGATGACGTCGGTATCGCATTCCAGCCACTTCGCGATATCGACGATGCCGCCAAGCGGGCCTGGGCCGCGGAGTGGATCACGGCGCTGCTGGTGCAGGAAAACGTGCCCGTCACTCCGGACGTGAAGGACCAGGTCTGGTCGGCACTGACCAGCCTTTCCACAGCTCCGGCTGCCGAACGCACGATCACCGGCCTCACACTCCTGCTGCAGTCGGTCTCGCTGCGCACGGCGGTGATACCCTACACGATCGAGGGGCCATACGGCCGCCTGCTCGATGCCGCCGAAAGCCGACTGCGGTTTTCGGACATCCAGTGCTTCGAGACAGAGGCGCTGATGGCGCATCCGGGCGTCGTCGCGCCGGTTCTCAGCTACCTGTTCCACCGCCTGGACGCACGTTTCGATGGGCGTCCGACACTTCTGGTCCTCGATGAAGCCTGGATATTCCTCGACCATCCCCTGTTCGCGGCACGTATCCGCGAATGGCTGAAAGTGCTGCGCAAGCGCAACGTCTCGGTCCTCTTCGCAACGCAGAGCCTCACCGACATTGCGAACTCGTCGATCGCGCCAGCGATCCTGGAAAGCTGCCCGCAGCGCATCCTGCTTCCCAACGACCGCGCCATCGAACCGCAAAGCCGGGAAATCTACGAGCGCTTCGGTCTCAATGCCCGGCAGGTGGAGTTGATCGCCCGCGCGACGCCCAAGCGCGAATACTACCTGCAGTCCGCACGCGGAAATCGCCTGTTTGAACTCGGCCTCGGCGATGTCGCGCTGGCGCTGTGTGGATCGTCGGATCCGGCAACCCAGGCCCGCATCGACGCCCTGATCGAGCAGCACGGGACCGACCAATTCCTTGCCCGATTCCTCGAGGCATCCGGGCTGGTCTGGGCGGCCGAACTCGCGGGCAGCACCCCGGATACCACCCCCAACCTGACAGGAGCATCGTCATGAGATTAAAGCCGTCCCGAAAAACCGTCCCGGCCGCCTCGGCCATTGCACTGCTGGTCATTGGCGGCATCACTGCAGGCGTAATGCTGCGCAGCAATCCTGCAAGCGCGCTGGTCGTTTATGACCCCTCGAACTACGCGCAGAACGTGCTCACCGCCGCGCGAACTCTGCAGCAAGTGAACAACCAGATAAGGGCGTTGCAGAACCAGGCGACCAGCCTGCTCAACGAGGCACGGAACCTCTCGACGATCACGTTCCCGGAGCTGCAGGCACTGACGCAGACCCTGCGCAGTATCGATACGCTGATGGGGCAGGCGACCCGCATACAGTTCAGGGTCTCCAGCATCGACAGCCAGTTCAGCCAGCTCTACCCCAACGCCTTCAGCCAATCCCTGAGGCTGGATGCGCAGGTGGCGGCGGCACGTAACCGTCTGGATACGCAAGTCACAGCCTATCGACAGACGGCGGCGGTTCAGGCCCAGATCGCTGAGAACGTCGAAGCCGATCGCGACACGCTTACCGCTCTGGTCGACAGAAGCCAAGGTGCGGAAGGGTCGCTGCAGGCGCAGCAGGCAACCAACCAGCTTCTGGCCCTGGTGGTCAAGCAGCAGCTCCAGATCCAGCAGATGATGGCGACGCAGTTCCGGGCGCAGACGCTCTCGGGAGCGAATGGGGCGCAGGCTGCAAGCGAAGCCCAGGCAGCCACGACGAGATTCCTCGGCAACGGAACTGCCTACACCCCCAATTAATCGAGCCCGGACAGCGCACGTCCTGACGCTGAGTTGTCCGGCTGTTCCTGCGGCGACGACCCATTCCCCTGCCGTCGCCACGTCGCGGGGCGTGGCTGTTCCGCCTCCCCCGGCCACGTCCCGCGAAACCTGTGCGCTCAGCACCCAGCGCGCTCATCCCCCGCCGAAGGCGACTACACCGACACGAAGGGCAAGTCTTCATGAACGACCTCAGTATCATCGACCAGTTCATGGCCACCTTCATCGCTTACATTGACAGCGGCTTCGGGCTGCTGGGTGGCGATGTGCGCTTCCTGACAGCCACCCTCATCGGGATCGACGTCACGATAGCAGCGCTGTTCTGGGCTCTGGGCGGTGAGGACAACGTGCTCGGCCGCTTCATTCGCAAGATCCTCTATGTCGGCGCCTTCGCCTACATCATCAACAATTTCTCGGTGTTGGCCGACATCATCTTCCGCTCGTTCGCACAGGCCGGGCTTACGGCAGGCGGCGGTACACTGACAGCGGCCGATCTCTTGAGGCCGGGGCGGCTTGCCGGAACAGGTTTCACTGCCGCCTGGCCAATGCTCGAGCAGGTCTCCCAGATGCTGGGGTTCACCAGCTTCTTCGACAACTTCCTGACGATCATCGTTCTTCTGATCGCCTGGCTGATCGTCATCCTCGCCTTCTTCATTCTCGCTGTGCAGATGTTCGTGTGCATCATCGAGTTCAAGCTCGTGGGCCTCTCCGGTTTCATTCTCGTGCCATTTGCGTTGTGGAACCGGACGAGTTTCCTTGCCGAGCGCGTGCTCGGCCATGTGGTGAGCTCGGGCATCAAGGTCATGGTGCTTGGCGTCATCGTCGGCATTGGTTCTAACTTCTTCGACCAGTTCACGCAGGCCTTGCAGGGGCAGGAGCCCGACATCGCGCAGGCCTTGAGCCTGGTTCTGGCAAGCCTTGCTCTACTCGGTCTGGGGATTTTCGCCCCTTCGGTCGCCAGTGGCCTCGCTTCCGGCGCGCCGCAGCTCGGCGCCGGTGCGGCGCTGGGTACAGCTGCCGGTGCCGCAGCCGCGGGCATGGTCGCGGGCGGGGCTGTCATAGGCGGTGCGCGGATCGCGGCGGCAGCCGGGATGGGCAGTGTTCGCGCAGGCACATCGATGGGCGCAGGTGCTGCGACGGCCTATTCGATGGGGCAGCAGGCCGCTGGCAACACGTCGGTCAGAGCCGGGCTTGGCGGTGTTGCCAAAGCGGCCGGTCATGCAGTTCGGTCGCGCGCCGCCGGCTCTCTCGGGCTCGGCGAAGCTGCGCAGCTGGGGCGCGACGCGGCCAGGGTCGCCTTCGCCAATACGAACTCACCTGCGCCGGCCTCCGGTGCAGGTGAGACGCCGCCCGCCTGGGCACGCTCGCTTCAGGCCGAGCAGGCCGCGCGCCATCGCCGCCAGCTCGCCATGCACGCCGTCCAGCAGGGTGACCGTGGCGGCGGCGGAACTTCTCCTGACATCAACGAAAGGAACGACTGAGCCATGCGCTTCAAACGCAGCACTTCGACTTACGGGCGAACGCCCCCGCCGGAAACACCCTACCAGCGTGCAGGGCAGATCTGGGACGAGAGGATCGGCTCGGCTCGGGTTCAGGCGCGCAACTGGCGTATCATGGCGTTTGGCTGCCTTGGCCTTTCGACAGCCATGGCGACAGGACTGCTCTGGCAGTCGCTGCAGAGCCGCGTCGTACCGTACGTGGTCGCGGTGGATCGCCTCGGCGAGCCGCGGGCGATATCGCAAGCCGAAGCAGACTACCGGCCGACCGATCCTCAGGTGGCATGGGCCTTGTCAAAGTTCGTCGGCCATGTGCGGGGTGCTTCGCTGGATCCTGTCATCGCTCGGCGAGACTGGCTCGAAGCCTACGATTACACCACGCAGCGCGGGGCAAAGTTCCTCAGCGACTACGCCCGCCAGTCCGGAGCGATGACCCGCATCGGCGAACGCACCGTATCGGTGCAGGTCACAAGCGTAGTCCGTGCTTCGGACAAAAGCTTTCAGGTCAAATGGATCGAGCAGTCCTACAAGCGCGGTAGCCTGGTCGATACGAGCCGGTGGACCGCGATCCTGACGCTCGTCGAAAAGGCCCCGCGCGACGCGGACACCCTGCGTCGCAATCCGCTGGGTATCTACATCGATGCCATCGACTGGAGCCGGGAGTTCGACGGCACGCGCCAGCGGCAGGGTGCAACCGGACCGACCCGCGCGGCGGGTGCCGCAGCGCCGGTCGATGGTGGCGGCGAGATTCGCCCTTCAGCCGTGCAGCCGATTGCGAATCCAACAATGGAGATCCAACCATGAGCATCAGCATGTTCGCCGCAATTGCGCTTGTTTCCACTTCTACTGCAGGCGGGACATTTCCCCGGCAGACGATTACCTCGTCGTCGACGCATACCAACCGCGCCCTGGTCGAGCCGTCGACCGGTGCGTGGGTCAATGCTCGCCAGACCTACCTGTGGTCTGACGGAGCAATCTACAGGGCGTGGACCGAGCCGGGCATGATAACCGATATCGTGCTGCAACCGGGCGAGACCCTGGTCGCGGTTGCGGCTGGCGACACTGCCCGATGGCTCATCGGCGACACCTCCAGCGGAACTGGCGATGAGCGCAGCATCCATGTTCTGGTTAAGCCGTTCAGTGCAGGTCTTTCAACCAACCTGGTCATCACGACCGATCGGCGGACCTATCATCTGCAACTGACCAGCAAGGTCGGCGCGGGCATGGCGGCGCTGGCCTGGAACTACCCCCTCGATGCACTGCTCGCGCTGAAGCGGGCAGCTGCGGCTTCCGAGGCAGCCAAGCCTGTGGCCAGCGGCCTCGGGCTGGAGCAGCTCTATTTCGGATACGTCATCTCAGGCGACAATCCGGCGTGGCGCCCGGTCAGGGCATTCGACGATGGCCGCCAGACGTTCATCGAGTTTCCTGCCAGCATCGGCGTGGATGAAGCGCCACCGTTTTTCGTGATCGGAGCCGAGGGGGAGGGGGAGCTGGTAAACTACAGGATGCGTGGCCGCTTCTATGTGGTCGATCGCATCTTCTCGGCAGCGGAATTGCGCCTTGGCACGAAGAAGCAGCAGATCGTCCGGATCGAGCGCGGTGGCGCCGGGAAGGTGCGGCGATGACCGAGACAGCTCATCAAGGGAACAGGAAACTGCAGGATCCGGCACCAACGGGCGGAACGCCGGGACCCTCTGAAAACCTAGAACATCGCCAGGATGCTGCATTCGAACTTCGCGGTGGTGATGCGGCTGACCGCGACATCGCAAAGCTGGATCCAGAGACTCTGGCGATCCGGGCGCGTCCGCCACGGGCGATCCGGTTCCGCCGCGAAGTGATCATTACGGCAAGCGCTGTGTCGATCATTGCCATCGCCGCAGTTGGGTGGTTCGCCCTCAGGCCTCAGCTTCTGCGCACCGCCAGAAGTGAGAGCGAGCTGTCCGCGCCTAGTCTTAGCCAGAGCTCGCAGACGCTCGACGCCCTTCCCAGGTCTTACGACGAGGTTCCGAAACTGGGCGCGCCGCTGCCCGGCGATCTGGGCCGTCCGATCCTGAAGGCGCAGGAACGGGGGAACATGATGTCGCCCACTTCCACTGGTCCATCGGCAGAGGCCAACGCGGCACAAGCCCTGGCCGAGCGCAGGGCCGCAGAAATGACAGCGGCCCGCCAGTCGGCGCTTATCGCGACGTCCGCCAGTGCAACCCCGGCTGTCTCGGCTTCGGTCGTTGGCATCCCCAGCCCGGATGAGCCGGGTGGTGAAACTGTCGGTGCACGCACGGACGCCTCTCCAACCGCGACTGACAGGAATGTTCAGTTCGCTGAGCAGCGGGACAGTAGCCCTGCCATTAATCCGCATGCGATTTCGGCTTCTGCGTCACCTTATATGCTGACGGCGGGAAGCGTCATCGTCGCCAGCCTCGTGACCGGTCTGAACTCCGATCTGCCCGGCATGGTCGTCGCGCAGGTTTCGCAGAACGTCTATGATAGCGCGACCGGTCAGATCCTGCTGATCCCCCAGGGTGCCAGGCTGATCGGCAAGTATGACAGCGCCGTTTCCTACGGTCAGAGCCGCGCCCTGGTGGTCTGGCAACGGCTGCTGATGCCGGACGGGAGTTCGCTACAGTTGGACAACATGCCGGCCACCGACGCAGCGGGCCGCGCCGGCCTTTCGGACGAGGTCGATTACCATACGGGGCGCCTGGTGAAAGGCGTTGCGCTGTCGACGCTGTTGGGCGTCGGCACCGAGCTTTCGATTTCGGGGGAGGGTGGTCTCGTGAGGGCCTTCCGCGATTCCGCGCAGACCAATACGGCGCGGGCGGGTGACCAGATCACCCAGCGTAATCTCGACGTGCAGCCCACAATCGTGATCCGTGCCGGCGCATCGGTGCGGCTGATCGTTCGCCAGGACCTTGTGCTCAACCCATGGAAACAGGAGAACTGATATGTCGGCAATCAAACTTCCGCAGCTTCCGGACCGGACGCCCGTAAAGCTGGCCATCACGGTCCTGCCTGACCTGCATCAAGCGCTGCAGGATTATGCGGCGCACTATGCAAGGGTATACGGGAAACAGGCTGCTGTGGGTGATCTCGTTCCGGCGATCCTGGCCAGCTATCTCGAAAGCGACAGGGGCTTCCTGCAAAGTCGGAAACAGATTTAGGCGAGGGGGACGGTTTGTCTGTGAAGTGCATTTTGGGCTTGGCAAATAGCGGATTTCCGGCGATTCTAACAGTATGAAGACCAGTCTGGACCATCTCCCGGAAGGCAAGCGTGCCGAACTTGCCCATGTCGTGGAGGTGCTACGGGAAGGATTCGCCTTCGCGACCGCACGACGGACGCAGCCGCATTTGCGATCAGCGAAGCTGCTGAAGATCATCCTTTTCGGGAGTTATGCCCGGGGTGATTGGGTCGAGGATCCAGTCGGGCGGTACTACTCGGACTTCGATCTGCTCGTTGTCGTGAACCACGAAGACCTTACGGACGTCGCGGAGTTCTGGGAAAAGACCGAGAACCGTCTTATTGCCGATCTATCCGAAGGTACACGGCTCCGCACGCTCGTCTCACCGATTTTTCACAGTCTCGATGATGTAAATGGAAAACTGCAGATCGGCCGCTATTTCTTCATGGATATCCTGAGTGATGGGATTTCGCTTTTCGAGGAGCCCGGATATCCATTTGTTGAGCCTCAACCGCTTACCGCGGAGCAAGCACTTTTTGAAACGCGTGAGTATTTCGACGAATGGGTGGAAAGTGCGGAAAATTTTGCAAAGCTTGCAAATACTGCTCGGGAAGCCGGCATGGTGAAAGAGGCGGCATTTCTGCTTCACCAAGCCGCAGAACGCTTCTATCATTGCCTATTCTTGGTTCGGACCCTTTATTCACCTAAGACGCATAATCTCAACCGGTTACGCGACATGGCTGAACAACTGGAGCCATCGTTGCGGAAGGTTTGGCCGCGGGAAACACGATTTCAGAAACGGTGTTACTCGCTTCTCCGAGATGCCTATGTGAAGGCGAGGTACTCTCGCTCCTACCATATATCGTCCGAAGAGCTAGAATGGATAGCTGCGCGGATTGAGGTGCTCTGCGGTCTTGTAAGGCGCGCCTGCGAGAGCCGTATCGATGCTCTTGCTCAAGCAGCATAGCGTCTGCAGATGGGACTTTCGCGACTGTCGCCTTCGGAGGAGCCCACCGAGGAAAGCCGTCATTCACGGACCTGTAGAATCCTTCTGACGGAAGGCAGCACTGCGCCCAAATCGGATATTGCGCCCGGTTTGCCACGCGCCCGAAACCAGCCATTCGTTTATCTTGCGCAAACGGTCCGAGGAAAAACGCTCGTTGGGATTTTCCTGCCGGTTCCTAGCGATGTGTCGAACAACGGACCCATCAGTACCGACATTTAGCGTTCGCCTATGTGCGGGCCTGCGCATGGCCGAGAAAAGGCGGCACGGTTTCCCGGCCGCCTTGAGGTGTTAAGCTTCGCGCGTCAGAACTGAACCCCTCGCGTAATCCCCCCATCAATCAGAAGATTTGTGCCAGTTATGAAGCTGGCTGCAGCGCTTGCAAGAAACACCACCGCGTTCGCGACCTCCTTCGGCGTTGCCATGCGGCCAAAGGGGTTCTGCAGAAGACACTGTGCAAAAACTTCGGGCGTATCGCGCTCGATCTGCCCCCAAACGCCGTCCTCGAAATAGACATTGCCCGGAGAGACTGTGTTGACCCGAATCATATCGGTCGCATGTCGTACCGACAGCGTCTTCCCGTAATGGATCAGCGCTGCCTTCAAGATCCCGTAGGGCTCAGCAAACATGTCGACTTCGCGACCTGATACGCTAGATATCAGTACGACCGATGCAGCAGTCGACGATTTGAGAAACGGTAACGCCGCGCTGACCATGGTGACGGTGCCGAGCAGGTCGGTTTCGAATGCTCGCCGCCAAGTGTCCAGATCGCGGCCACCTGCGAGGGCGCTAACGTTCGGCACGACTATATCAATGCCGCCCATACGCTCTGCAGCGCGGTTAACCCACTCGGTCACTTGCTGAGACTTCGTGATGTCTACAACTGAGCCGAAGGCAGAATCGCCCAGTGCTGCCTGCGCCTCCAGCACACCGCCCTCACCTCGTGCGCAGAACGCGACCTGCGCGCCTTCCGCAAGGAACAGTTCCATGATCGCTCGGCCAATGCCGCGCGAACCACCGCTGACAATGACCTTCTTACCCTGAAGCCCAAGATCCATTGAGAGATACTCCTAAACTAGATGAGAAGAAGGGCGACCCGAGGGCCGCCCTTCCGGTGTCATTTGCGGGGAAGCGCAAAAGCAATTGTTTCGTCACTGTAGCGAGTGCCCAGGGCTCCGTGACCACCAGCGGTGATGACCACATACTGTCGGCCATCTGGACCGCGATACGTCATAGGCGTTGCGGTAGCCCCTGCCTTGAGGCGGTGCTTCCATAGCTCCTTGCCTGTCTTGGCATCGAACGCGCGAATGTACTGGTCAGTCGTCGCGCCAATGAACACCACACCTCCAGCCGTTGCGATCGAGCCGCCCAGGTTCGGCGTACCTGTCGGAAGCGGCAGGTTGTGCTGCAGACCGAACAGGTTGTTGTCGCGCGAAGTGCCCAGCGTCTTCTTCCACATGACCTTGCGGGTATCGAGGTCGATGCCGACCATTTCACCCCAGGGCGGCGGTACGCAAGGAACCATGAATGGGCTGAGCCATGCTCGCAGCGTGGCAAGGTAGGGGGTCCTCTCCTGTACACGCACGTCGAGTTTCTTGGCATTCTCGCCGCCGCTGCTCTTACGCTTGAGGAGTTCCTTAGCCCGGTCCGTCGTGCGATCTTCCAGCTGGAAGTAGAAAGGCATGTTCATCGTGTTGACGAACATCATGCGCTTCTGGGTATCGACAGAGGCACCGCCCCAATCGGTCACGCCATCAAAGGCTGGATTACCGATGGAACGCGTCGGCCCGATCGGCGTGAAGATACCGCTGTTACGAGCACGGGCGAGGTCGATCCGGCAACTAAGCTGGTCGATCGGCGTCGCCCCCCACATATCCTGAGGCGTAAGCTTCGGCGGCGTAAGGCTGGGCATGCCGACCGAAAACGGCTGTGTCTTCGAAATGAACGTGTTGGGAGTAGCGCCGACCTGGTCGACAGGACGCTCTTCTACACGTGCAATCGGCTTGCCGGTCGCACGGTTGAGCATGAAGATTTGGCCCATCTTGGTCGTCTGGATGAGCGCCGGGGTTCCATCCTTGAGGTTGAACAGCGAAGGGCCGATCGGGATATCGAAGTCCCACATGTCATCATGGACCATCTGGTAATGCCAGCGCAGTTTGCCCGTGGTGATATCCAGAGCGACAAGCGAGGTACCAAAGCGGCGATCGAATGGCCGGCGGAAGCCGGTATAGTAGTCGGGCGCCGGGTTGCCGGTGCCAAGGTAGACCAGGTTAAGCTTCGGGTCGCCGGTGATCGGGCCCCATACATTCGGTGTGCTGCGTGTGTACTCTTGGCCCTCAGGAAGACGGCCCGGCAGTGCGTCCGCCGAACGACCCACGTCCCATGCCCAGACCTGACGGCCATCCACAGGGTCATATGCACGCACAACACCCGAAGGTTCGTCGGTCGACATATTGTCGATCACTCGCGAACCGACGACCAGTCGATCATTCATGACCAAGGGCGTCGAGGTTGAAACCTGCCAGCCGGCGGGCCAGGTGCCCGTCTGGTCGCGCAGATCAACTGCACCATCCTTGCCGAAGCTGCGGCACAGTTCACCGGTATCGGCGTCGATGGCCAGAACGCGCGCATCCATCGTCGGCAGAAACACGCGGTGCCTGCAGCTCTGAGCCTGTGCGGCTTCGTAATAGCCTACGCCGCGGCACACGATGTAGGGGTTGTTGCGCGGAATCTTGGGATCGAACTTCCACTTGGTCTTGCCGGTCGCAGCATCAATCGCGACGACCATCGAGTGCGGCGTACAAGTGTAAAGCGTGTTGCCAACCTTGATCGGCGTCGACTCCGAATGATATTCCCTGCCCTTGTGATTGAGCTCGGTTTCATCCGGACCATCGCCACTTTGATTGGTCCATGCGACCTGAAGCTGGCTGACATTCTGCGGGGTAATCTGCGCGACATTTGCAAACCGCGATCCACCAGCATCATTGCCGTAGAACTGCCAATCGGTGGCGGTGCCGCCAGCCTGCGCTGCAATCTGCGTCGTCGCGCCGGTTTCAGGACCGAAGCTCGCATACAGAATGAGGCCGATCATCCCCAAGGCAGCGGCAGCTGTAACCGCCTGAAAGCCTCGCCAGGCAGCCGGTATCTTCTCACGCGCTTGTCCACCCAGAGCAGGGATAAGGAAAAGGGCAAGCAGTACACTCGGCGCAAACAGTCTGACCTCAAGTTTCCAAGGGTCACTGCCTGATTCCCAGATCGCCCAGACCAGCGTGAAAGCCCAGGCTGCCAGGTAGATGAAGAAACCGGAGGCGCGCGCCCGAATGACCTGGACGCCAGCGGCAGCTATAAGCAAACCAGCTATCGCATAATATAAAGTCCCACCTAGCGTGACCAACCATCCGCCAAAGCCAATAAAGTATAAGCCGAGGGCTATTAGCACCCCGCCAAATATTTTCTGCGCTATCCTCGCGCTATTTGGTGATTCCAATTGTATTCTCCGCTGCCTCGGCAGTCGCGGACGCGGCGCCGTAACAAGAACTGGGCGCACGTGGTGTCTGCCAGCGGCAGCCCGGCCCGGGCTTAGGACCGACTGCTTTGCATCTCAAGAAATAGACTCAAACCTGAAAAAGTATCGTGTTAGGTGAATCTGGTTCAGCTATTTGCACCAACTGAAAAGGAGGATGGTGGCCGTGCTAACCTCAAAATAGGTGCACGGCGAAACCTGAAATCCGACATATTCAACACTGCGCAACGTGCTGGCGCGGCGACAAGTGCTGCACCGTCTGATCTACCTTCTATCGTCATCGGCAGAAGTTGAGATCACTATATCGGTTCAATAATCAGTTGCCCGATGTCTGCCTGAAACGCAGACACCGGCATGTCGCTCTCAGTCCAAGAAGCACAGTGGCTTATCCTCTCGTCACAACGTAACGAAGGCGCTCGCCCCGAACACCACCACGGTCGGTCGATCGTTTCGACCGCTGGGGTGCAAGTAAAATTGCACGTTGGGCCGTATGCTCAATGCGGGGTGAACGGCGAAGGAGTACGTGATCTCAGCTACGTATTCCGACTGCTGCGGAACCCGGTCCGTGATCCCTTGGTCGTACTGGATCTGCTGGACGTCCGCGAGCCTCCCATTGATGTGGGTACGCGCGAAAGCGATCCCTGCCTCATCTTTCGGCCGCCCTGCAATCAGTCCGGTCCTGGTGATGCCTGCGACGAAGATTGAATGGATTAGGTTGGTCCGTCCATCGGTAATGACCCCGCTGAAGTTCACATTCACAGCGCCAGCGCCATCGGCATCGGGGCCATGCAGTTGCTGCCGCACGACGACATAGCCGCCCCAGCGCCCCCGCTTGCGAGCAGCAGGGCGTCCGGTAAGGGCCGCATAATTACCATCGATATCCCGGACAAGGTCATTGCTGACAGATGTGTCATGCCAGATTCCGATCTTGTAGATGCCCGACCGCGAGGCATCGCCACCGAGCTTGACGGTGAAGGCTCTTTCAACTGGGATCAGAGCACCCGTAGCGCCTGACATGCTCAGATTAAAGCCACGCTGGGGATCGAGGTTGTCCGGATTGAGCTCGTAAACGCCCACTTGAGTGTAGCCCAGTTTATCCGCGATACGCGTCCGCGCGCCCCAGACGCTGACCGGCGGATTGTACCAGTATTGCGGCGAGATATGCCCTGGTACGATACCGCAGAAGGTTAGACTCTCAAAGAAACACGGCGCCGTACCGAAATCCTCGCCGACGCTCATACGCCCGACCTTCAGTTCGGACGCCCCGAATTTCTGCAGGTAGAACATCTGGGACAGGCGCCAAACCTGACCTGCACCCCAGACCGCCTGCGGAAATTGAAGGAGGCCAATCTCCGCGGTCTGATTGACGTTCGATCCATGCCGATTGGTGATCAGGCCCTGTATGGATCCGCCTTTGATGCCAGCGATCTTACCAAGATCAAACTTCCCGCCGAATGTAAGCTGAGCTGTGTATGCCGTCTTCGATCCGGTGCCACCATTTACGTTCCATGCCGGCATCGCAATGTATTGGACAGAAGGCGTGATGCCAGCATCCTCCAGCCCGGTTCGAATACCGCCCCAGTCACCGAGCAAGTGCGGTTGGTTAGCCGGGATCGCAGGGCTCGCAACCACCACATGGGTGTTACAACCAAGGCCAGTCGACGGGTCTTGTTGGGAGATCGACCTGTCGGTTGCGGCTTGCTGCGAAGTGACTGGGGCGGCAGCCACCGGTTGGGCTCCGGCGGTCTGGGAAACAGTATTCGGTTCCGTCAGCACATACGCCGGCGGAGGCGGAGGAAGATCGATAGACATCGCTCAGGCTTCGCCGGTTGTCCGGCGCCTTTCTTTTTCGTTTGATTGCGCGCGCCTCTCCCGACGCGCGTTATTGCGACCCGGACGCTCAGCGATTGACGCTGCGCGGTACCAGAAGAACGAGCACCGCCCCGAGGATCACGGAACCGGCGATTGCATAAAGACCAAGGCGAAGATCACCGCTGGCAGAGACGAGTGAGCCAATGACGTAAGGCGAAACAAAGCCGGCGACGTTACCAATGCTGTTGATTGCACCAATTCCCGCCGCGGCCCAGACGCCGCCGAGAAATGCTGGCGGAAGGCTCCAGAACATGACCGTCGAGGTCAGCATGCCCGCGGTTGCAATGGACAAAAGCGCGATCGAGACGGTCAGATTATGCGGGAAGAACGAGGCAATCGTAAGCGCTGCGGCACCTACCGACATCGGGATGATCAGATGCCAGCGACGTTCGCGGGTCCGGTCGGCACTGAAGCTGAAAAACAGCATCGCGACCATGGCCGTCAGAAACGGGAGGCTGGTCAGCATACCGTTGAACAACGGCGTTGTAGCCCCCGCGTTCTTGATGATCGTCGGCAACCAGAAGGTCATAGCGTACTGACCCATGACCACGCAGAAGTAGACCGCGGAAAGCAACCACAACCGCTTGTCCGACAGGAACTGCCTCACGGACATGTGCTCGGTAGTCGTTCCGGCATCTTTGGCGATATCGCTGAGGACCGCTTTGCGTTCCTCTTCGGACAGCCAGTCCACGTCTGCCGGACGGTCGGGAAGGAAGCGCCAGGTAAGCAGGCCAGCGACAAGCGCAGGCAGGGCTTCAAGGACGAACATCCAGCGCCAGCCCTCCCACTGTCCCACACCGCTCATGTTTTCCATGATCAGGCCGGACAGCGGCGCACCGATGATACCTGCAAAGGGGATGGCCAGGAACATTGCACTGTTGGCTCTAGAACGACGGCCAGCAGGAAACCAATAAGTCAGATAGAGCAAGGCGCCTGGCGCAAAACCTGCCTCAGCGACACCCAGGAGGAAGCGCAAGACGTAGAAGTGCGTTTCGGTTTGCACGAAGCCGAAGCATGCCGAAACCACGCTCCAGCTGATCAGGATGCGCGCGATCCAGCGTCGGGCGCCGACCTTATGGAGCATCAGGTTGCTGGGAACTTCGAAAATGGAGTAGCCTATGAAGAAGATGCCTGCGCCCAGGCCATAGGCCACTTCTGAAAAACCAAGGTCCGAGGCCATTTGCAGCTTCGCAAAACCGATATTCACGCGGTCGATATAAGCCGCAAGGTAGCACAGCAGCAGAAACGGCAGGATACGCCAGGCAATCTTGCCGTACGCGCTGGTGCGAACGCCTGTGTCAGGACGAGGAATTGTTGTAGCAGTCATCGACCTCTCCGAAATCGTCAGGCCTGGAATTCCAGGTCCGTGAATATTGATATCACTGCGACAGCCAGATTTTGATGCTGTCGCACATAGCCTTGGTAGAAATACCGTAGCGGTCGTGAAGGGTTGGCAGAGCGCCTGCATCCAGGAACGCATCGGGCAGCGCCACTTGCTTGAAGGGAGCATAGACGCCCGCACGCATCATTGCGGTAGCGACAGCTTCGCCAAGCCCGCCAATGACCGAGTGGTTCTCTGCAACAACCACAAGGCGACCGGGCTTTGCGCCGACCGCAGCCAGGATTGTGGCTTCATCCAGCGGTTTGATCGTCGGCACGTGAAGGACGCCCACATCGATCTTGTGGTCAGCCAGGGCATTGGCTGTTTCCAAGGCCCTCATGGTCATCAGACCCGACGATATGACAAGAACGTCAGCCCCGTCGCGGATGATCTTGGCCTTACCCAGTTCGAACTGGTAGCCGTACTCGTCGAGCAGTGCCGGTACCTTGCCGCGAAGCAGGCGCATGTAGACGGGGCCACGATGATCTGCGAGCGCGGTCGTGGCCTGCTCGATTTCAACCGCGTCACACGGATCGATAATGGTAAGGTTGGGCATTCCGCGGAAGATCGCGATGTCTTCGGTTGCCTGGTGCGATGGGCCATAGCCCGTTGTGAGCCCGGGCAACGCGCAGCATACCTTCACGTCGAGATCCTCTTCGGCAATCGCCAAACACAGGAAATCGTACGCGCGACGGGCCGCGAAGACTGCGTAAGTCGTGACCCAGGGCTGGAAGCCTTCACGCGCCATGCCGGCGGCCGACATCAGCAGAAGCTGCTCGGCCATACCCATTTGATAGAAGCGATCGGGATGCGCCTGCTGAAAAATGTGCAGATCGGTGTATTTGCCGAGGTCAGCGGTCATGCCGACGATGCGGTCGCGGGTTTCGGCCGCCTTGGCCAGGGCATTGCCGAACGGCGCTGCGATAGTGCGCTGGCCTTCAGCGGCTATCGACGCGATCATTGCCGACGTCTTGAGACGAACTGGAGCGTTCATGGTTTCAACTCTCTCCCGGTAATTTAAATTGCGGTGTTGATGGTGCCGCCGCGTCCAGCCCAATCAGCATCGACTGCGGCGATGGCCTTGTCCCATTCGTCTTCATCCACCCGGATGAAGTGCGTCTTTTCGCGCGTCTCGAGGAAAGGTACCCGCTTGCCCATCAGCGTATCGCAAATGATGATACGGGGCTTGGGCTCACGCAGTTCGCGAGCAGCATCGAACGCGGCAACAAGAGCGGAAACGTCATTCCCATCCACCCGCTGTACGTGCCAGCCGAAGGCTTCGAACTTCGCTACCAGCTCCGGGTGATCGAGCACTTGCGAGGAAGGACCGTCGGCCTGCTGATTGTTGTGATCAACAATCGCGATGAGGTTATCAAGCTTCCAGTGAGGCGCTGACATCGCAGCCTCCCACGTTGAACCCTCGCCCAGTTCGCCATCCGACAGCAGATTGTAGACGAAGCGATCGGAGTTCTTGCGCTTCAGACCTAGTGCCATGCCGACAGCGATGCCGAGGCCCTGACCAAGCGAACCGCCTGAAATTTCCATACCGGGCGTGTAAGATGCCATTCCAGACATCGGCAGCCGGCTTTCGTCAGAGCCGTATGTTTCGCGCTCTTCCAATGGAACGATGCCAGCTTCGATAAGGGCCGCGTAAAGCGCGATTGCATAGTGACCGATGGACAGAAGGAAGCGATCGCGGCCTTCCCATTCCGGCTCATTGCGACGGTAATCGAGAGCACGGAAGTATGAAACCGCCAATACGTCAGCGACGCCAAGCGCCTGACCGATGTAGCCCTGACCCTGCACCGCGCCCATGCGCAACGCATGCTTGCGGATATGGTATGCGCGTTCTTCAAGATCGCGCAGCGGCATATTGGCGGTTGCGGGGGCACCCATCTTCAAACTCCTCTCACCTGCATGCCGAAAAGTGCATGTCTTGCGCTCTGCTTAAATTCGAGAGATAGAGTTTCATCAAACGGAATTCTTACACCCTACATGAATCAGGTTCATCCATAATGCATCTTCTTGTCGGGCCTCTGAAAATCTTCGAGGCTGCAGCCCGCCATAATTCGTTCAAGCTGGCTGCTGCCGAACTTAATCTCTCGCCAAGTGCTGTCAGCCACGGGATCGCGAAGCTCGAACGGGAAATTGGCGCAAAACTGTTCGACCGCGAAGGCCGGAAGCTTGCGCTGACACTGGACGGAAAGGTCTTGCATAAGCCAGTTGAGCAAGCCTTTGGTCTTCTGCGGGCAGGACTACTGTCAGTGCAGAGCCGTCATGCTGAAGTGCTAAGGCTTCATGCGTCCCCCAGCTTCGCGGGACAATGGCTTACACCGCGGCTGCAGGCGTTCCTTAACACCCATCCCGACATGGCAGTCCAGATCGCCGCCGATACCGATTACACCCGGTTTTCAAACGACGATTTCGATGCCGATATCGTTTATGGTGATCGGGATTTTAGTGGCCTTTCGGCAATACCGTTGGGGCATGAACGCATCGTGCCAATGTGCGCGCCAGCCTTGGCGGAACGAATTTCCGGTCCAGGCGATCTTGCCGGTCACACGCTGATCCGCAGTTCGCTCAAGACGATCACTTGGGAAGATTGGCTCGCAGCGAACGGTGTGACCGCGCCGACAGGCGCCGGAATGCGTTTCGATCGCAGCTTCATGGCAATCACAGCGGCTGCCGATGGTCTGGGCATATGCCTCGACTCGACCCGCCTGGCCGAGCGTGAACTACGCAGCGGCAGACTTGTCGAACTGTTTGGCGATGAGGCTCGACATCCAATTGATGCACAGCACTACCTGGTCTTTCCTCACCGGAATGAGGAAAGACCAGCAGTTTCTGCATTCAAGAAATGGTTGCTGGCCGAACTCGCAAAAACGGACGACCAGCAACCCTCAGCTTAGTGGATCAGCATCCCGCCATTAACATCGAGGGTGATACCGGTCAGGTAGCTGGATAGATCGCTCGCGAGGAATACCGCAGCATTCGCAACATCGTTTGCTACACCAAGGCGCGCGAGAGGAATGCCATCGATGATGGATTGCTCCTGAGCGTCACTGAGTTTGCCTGCAGTGATATCTGTGGAGATTAGGCCTGGTGTGATGGAGTTCACACGTACCTGCTTGCCGCCGAATTCGCGGGCCATGGCCTTGCCAAGACCCAAGACGCCAGCCTTGGCCGCGCTGTAATGCGGACCACCGAAAATCCCACCACCGCGCTGTGCCGACACCGATGAAAGACAAATGATGCTGCCACCGCCAGCTGCGACCATGTGAGGAATGACAGCCTGCGAGCAGATCAAAGTTCCGCGCAGGTTCACATCCAGAATGCGGTCATAGTCTGCGCGACCAATCTCCAGGGTTTTGACCGGCTGCGTGATGCCAGCATTGTTGACCAGTACGTCAATGCGTCCGAACTGAGCAACGATGGCTTCGATAGCTGTCGCTACGGCTGCTTCGTCAGCGACGTTAGCGCTCAAGCCCAAATGGCCGTGGCCTAGATCTGCAGCAGCAGCCTGAGCGGCGCCCAGATCGAGATCGAGGATCGCGACCTTTGCGCCCTCCTCAGCAAACCGCCGCGCAGTCGCTCGTCCGATGCCTCGCGCTGACGCCGCGCCAGTTACGATGCACACTTTATCGGCTAACAGCATAGAACCTCTCCAACACATGATTGAGTGATTGGACATGTGGAAGAGGGTGAAACGTCGAACAAACGCAATTATGTCAGGCGGCGTGAACCTGATTCATGCACGAGGTATGCGATGACCAAACACTCTCCTGCTACTCACGACGGTCGCATGTTATGCGGAGCCCTTGACGAAACCAATCACGACCTGCGTATCTCTGCTCTTTGACATCGCGCGGGACATTGCGCGCGGTGCAGCAAGAAGTTCTGAGCCTGAATCCCAGGACAAAGAACTCACGGTTTTCCAACGCTTCGCATTGCACCAAATAAGCAGCTCGGCGGGTTCAGGTGAATTGAATACCCCCGTCAATCAACACCGATTGTCCGGTCATGTAGTCACTGTCCGGTGACGCGAGAAACGACACCAGCTTTGCGACATCCTCCGGTTCGGAAGTACGCCCTAACAGAATACCCTCGGAATGCTTTTTGAGTGCTTCGCCACGTTCGAGGCCGCCCGCTTGCGCCATACGCTCGTCGATTAGATCCCACATCCCGGTGCCAACCGTACCGGGACAATACGCGTTAACTGTGATCTTGTGTTGTGCCCTCTCCATGGCGGCCGCCTGGGTCAACCCACGCAGACCCCATTTGGATACGGAGTAGTGCCCAAGTAATGGCGTTGGCCGGAATGCAGCTATCGACGCTGCCCCGATGATCTTGCCACCCTTACCTTGGGCTATCATCTGACGCGCGGCGGACTGATAGCAAAGCAGTGCCCCGCGCAGATTAATGGCCACGACAAGATCCCATTCGTCGGCGTCGATCTCAAGCAGCGGTTTCACCCGCGCGATGCCGGCGTTGGCGACCATCACGTTCAGTTCGCCCAGATCATGGGCAACCTGCGAAACCATGTCCGTCACGTCCCGGGGCCTGGATACGTCGGCAATGACGGTAATGACACGGCGCCCGGACGTCTCCGCACCTCACGACGAGCGGCGTACGTTGGTCGGCAGCCGCCCCGCGCGAAAGTCGGCGTTCCCTGATACCCGGCTCTGATCCGGACAGTCGCCTTCCGGCCAGTCCGGGGCATCCAGAATGGGGAAGCTGCCGGTCCGCACCCGGGAGCGCGGAATTGGCTGCTGAACGACCGGCTAGGGTCGGAGCTCCAATCGACTGAGACCTGGAACTTTTTTTACGATCTTGCAATTTTGCGACACTCTACGTGCGACTGTGCGACGGCGTTCTATCGTTGACAAAAGTGGTCTTCGTGTCCTCCGAAGAACAGGAATGACTGCCCTGCCAAATCCAATCCTGTCATTGGTTCGTCATTTCTAAAACCTAACGGAGCCGCGCCGGACGCAGCCCGGTGGTCGCAGAACAGGGTCATTCATGAAAATTCTCACCGGTGCGAGCTTGCTCGCGCTGTCTCTCGCGTCCGTTCCGGCGCTGGCGCAGAGTGCGAGCGAGGTAGACAGCGGATCGTCGGCCTATGCTGGCGACGAAGGCATCATCGTCACCGGAACTCGCGAGCGTTCGCGCACGCAATTCGATACGCTTGCTCCCGTCGACGTGCTGGGGGCGACCACTATCCGCTCCAGCGTCTCCGGCGACGTCAACGATACCCTGGCGCAACTCTTGCCCTCGTTCAACGTGCAGCGCCTGCCTGCAGCCGATGGTCAGGCCTTCGTTCGCCCCGCCACCCTGCGCGGCCTTTCGCCCGACCAGACGCTCGTGCTGGTGAACGGCAAGCGCTACCACCGCTCTGCCCTCCTTGGGACGCGCGGTGCACAGGCCGCAGACCTTGCCAGCATCCCCTCGCTCGCCATCAAGCGGATCGAAGTGCTGCGCGACGGCGCAGCTGCCCAATACGGTTCGGACGCAATTGCCGGGGTGATCAACATCATCCTTGAGGATGAGCCGGGCATGAGCGCTTACTCGCAGTTCTCGCAGTATTATGAAGGCGACGGCAACCAGTATCAGGTCGGTATGCGCGGTGGCATCGCGCTTGGCGATCGCGGCAGCATCGTCTTCACCGGCGACTACGACAAGTCCGAAGCCACTTCGCGTACCCGGCAGCGTCCCGACGCGATCGAATTTCAGAACGCCAATCCGCAGCTCGACGTGCCGAACCCGGTACAGCGCTGGGGCCAGCCTGATGAAACCCGTCTGCGCGGCGCGATCGATGCGAAGTACGCCTTCAGCGATGCCATGCGGCTTTACGGTTTCCTCACCGCGCAGTCGGGTGATGGACAGACCGACTTCAACTGGCGCAACCCTGCTGCCACCGCCAGCGTCTATGGTGCCAGCAGCGTATTTCCGGGCTTTTCGTTCTCGACCCTCTATCCCACCGGTTTCACGCCGCGGCTGACAACGCAATATAGCGATCTGCAGACGGTGGGCGGCCTCGAGGGCGACATCAGCGACGCCCTCAGCTACGATCTCAGCGCATCGTGGGGCCGCAGCACTATCGAATATGGCATGAAGGAAAGCCTGAACGCCTCGATGGGGCCGCTCAGCCCGACCAGCTTCTACATCGGCAAGCTTGAGCAGCGCGAGCTCAACTTCAATGCCGATTTCGTCTACCGGCTAGACGTAGGGTCCGAAGAACCCGTCAATGTGGCGTTCGGTGCCGAGCGTCGTCGCGAAACTTACGAAGTCGGCGCTGGCGACGAAGCGTCCTACCTGATCGGTCCGGGCGCACGCACCGGCCTTGCGGGCGGCTCAAATGGCTTCCCCGGCTATGGGCCCGACCGTGCCGGTGCGTGGAACCAGACCAGCTACGCAGGTTACGTCGACCTTGAATGGAAGCCGGTCAATATGCTGACCCTCGGCGCGGCGGGCCGCTACGAGGATTTCTCGGCGTTCGGCGACACCTTCAACTACAAGCTGTCCGCGCGCGTCGATCCGACCGAAGGCCTGGGCCTGCGTGCTACATATTCGACCGGGTTCCGAGCACCGACGCCCGGACAGCTGAACACCCGCTCGACCGTTCAAGGCCTCGATACCACAACGCAAACGATCTACACGTCCGGTCGCTTGTCGCCGTCCGATCCGCTTTCCGTATTGCTTGGTGCCAAGGCGCTGACACCTGAAAAGTCCAAGACGGTTACCGCTGGCCTTACCTTCCGCACGCCATTCGGTCTGACCGGAAGCCTTGATGCTTACCAGATCAAACTGACGGATCGCTTCAGCCAGTCCAGCACGTTTACTGTGCCTGCCGGTTATCCCAACCCGGAAGGCTTCACCTCGGTCAGCTATTTCACCAACGACTTCGATACGCGCACGCGCGGCATAGACGCGGTGCTGGGCTATGCTGCGCCCCTTGGTGCCGGTCGCGTCAACGCCAGCCTCGCTTACAACTACAACGTGACAAAGGTGCTTTCGGGCACCTCTGCTGCGGTAAGCAACGCCACGCAACGCCGCGTATTCGAGGATCGTCTGCCCAAGCACAACGCCACTGCAACGCTGGGGTATGATCTGGGACCGGTTTCCCTGCTTGGTCGCGCGCGTTACTATGGCAGCTGGACGGACGTTTCGGGCAATGCCACGGGCGAAATCTTCCAGGACTTCGGGTCAATGGTGCTGTTCGATCTGTCGGTGGCCTACACCATCAATGAGCATCTCACTGTGCGTGTCGGCGCCGAGAACATTTTCAACAGCTACCCTGATGAGGCGACAAACCAGGCAGTGCGCGGTCTGATCTACTCGCGCAACGCACCTTACGACACGGACGGTGGCCAGTACTATGCCCGCCTTGGAGTGACGTTCTGATGGAGCAGGGCGGTCTGGATCGCCGCACGATGCTGGCCGGGGCCTTGGCGGCATTGCCGCTGGCGTCTCGGGCCGAAGCACAGGCCGCCCCGCTTGATCCGTTTACGAACGACGAAGCATATTGGCGACAAGTCGCCTCTCAATACGATGTCACGCGAGACGTTATTCAACTGGAGAACGGCAACTGGGGGATGATGCCGCGCGCCGTCCTCGAAGTCTATCGCGAGAACCTTGCGCGAGTGAACCGGGATACCAGCTATTATACCCGGCGTGGCTATGGCCGCGATGCCAAGGCAGTGCGAGATCAACTGGCGCAGGCGATGGGCGTTCCAGCGGAAGAGTTGGCGTTCACCCGTAACGCCACGGAAGCACTGAAGGCCCTGATCCTTGGCTACAATCGGGTGGGGAAGGGCGACAGCGTTCTTTACGCCGACCTCGATTACGATTCGATGCAGGCTTGTATGGACAGCCTTGCTCGGCAGCAGGGTGCGCAAGTCGTTCGCATCGCGTTGCCCGAACCTGCAACGCGCGATAATCTCATCGAAGCTTATGAACGGACTTTCCGGGAGAACCCGCGCCTGAAACTGGTTCTGCTCACCCGGCTGAGCCACCGCACGGGTCTGGTCATTCCGGTACGTGAGATTGCAGCCATGGCGCGGGCACGCGGCATTGATGTCATCGTTGACGCAGCCCATAGCTGGTATCAGTGCGATGCCGACATCGCCTCGCTGGACTGTGATTTCGTGGGTGTGAACTGCCACAAGTGGCTGGGTGCTCCCCTTGGGATGGGCGCCATTCATATCCGGAAGTCGGCCCTTGACCGGATCGACCTGGACCCTGCCGAGGGCGTCGATCATGGAATCTGGAGCCGTGTGCACACGGGCACCAGCGATTTCGCTGCAATCCTCACCGCGCCTGCCGCGCTGGCGTTTCACCAGAGCATCGGCAACAAGCACCGAATGGACCGTCTGCGTGCGCTGCGCAACCGCTGGGTATCGCAAGTGCGGCACATCGACCGTGTGGAAATTCTGACGCCGGACGATCCGGAACTGCACGGCGCGATAACCTCATTCCGCTTGCGTGATGTCACCAGCGATGATGGCAACACCAAGCTGGCCGCTGCGCTGCTGGATAGACATGCCATCTTCACCGTGAGCCGCAACGGCGTAGGAAAGGGGGCCTGTGTCCGGATCACTCCGGCACTGTTCAATTCGATTGAGGACGTTGATGCGGCCGCGCAGGCGATACGGCAGTTAGCAGGCGACTGGCCCCAATAACTGACGCGTCTATAGCCGCAACAGCACCACTCTTTCCTAGTACAAAAATGAGTACTTAATTCTAAGTGTTGGATGTGCTTCGTGGACGGGATTTAGCAAGGTGCCGAGAGTCGGAATGACCTGGCCGGGGCATTAGCAACCGGAACGTCCGCACTTGGGCACACGAACTTTGCGTCTGAATGGCGACAAGGGGTCGGTTTCGCTGCGCGCGCAACGCCTTGGCCTGGGACTTTCCAGTCGTTCCCAGCACCTGCAAGGAACGACTGCTCTCGCCGAAACCCGTCAGTTCCTGCTGGACTGACCTGAAACAGCGATGGCTGAAAGGTCAGTTGCTGGATCGACGAGCACGCCATGGTGCTTGCGCTCCGAATAGCGATCGACAAGCTGCTGCGTGTGCGGGCGCATCAGGACAGTGAAGCGCACCAGCTCTTCCATCACGTCCACGATCCGGTCGTAATAGCTCGACGCCTTCATGCGGCCCGCTTCATCGAACTCCTTGTAGGCCATTGCCACGGACGACTGGTTGGGGATGGTGAACATCCGCATCCAGCGGCCAAGAAGGCGCAGCGTGTTGACCGCGTTGAACGACTGCGACCCTCCGGACACCTGCATGACCGCGAGCGTGCGTCCCTGCGTCGGCCGCATCCCTTTCATCTCCAGCGGTAGATGGTCGATCTGCGCCTTCATGATGCCGGTAATCTGCCCGTGCCGTTCCGGGCTGCACCATACCTGACCTTCGGACCACATCGAAAGTTCGCGCAGCTCATGGACAGCAGGATGATCGTCTCCCACTACTTGATCCGGCAGCGGCAGCGTCGAGGGATCGAAGATCTTAGTGTCCGCGCCGAACAGACGCAGAAGGCGCGCGGCTTCCTCAACGGCAAAACGGGAGAAAGACCGCTCGCGCAGGCTGCCATAGAGCAGCAGGATGCGCGGCGCAGGGTCGAGCGCGCCTAGCCCCGTTGCTGGCCGCTGGTGAATATAGGCGGGATCCAGCGCTGGCAGGCTGTCGGGGTCATGGAGATTACGAAGAGGCATTCAGGCAAATCCAATACGCAAGGCGAGAGCCGCGAGGGTGATGAGCAGGATGGGAACGGTGAGTGTGACGCCCACCCGGAAATAATAGCCCCACCCGATCCTGATCCCCTTCTGGCCGAGAACGTGCAGCCACAGCAGGGTCGCAAGCGAACCTATGGGCGTGAGCTTGGGTCCGAGGTCGCAGCCGATCACATTGGCGTAGATCATGGCTTCCTTCACCGCGCCGGTGGCGTGAGCGGCATCGATCGACAGCGCCCCCACCAGTACTGTCGGCATGTTGTTCATTACCGACGACAGGGCCGCCGCGATCATGCCGGTTCCCAGCGCCGCGCCCCACACGCCGCCCTGGGCGGTCTTATCGAGCAATGCGGCGAGGTGGTCGGTCAGCCCGGCATTTCGCAGGCCGTAGACGACCAGATACATGCCCAGCGAGAAGATCACGACCTGCCATGGCGCTTCGCGCATGACTTTGCGGGTCTGGATCACGTGCCCTTTGCCTGCAATCGCGAGCAGCAGGATTGCGCCGGCAGCGGCCACGGCGCTGACGGGCACGCCCATTGGTTCGAGCAGGAAGAAGCCGAGCAGCAGCAGCGCCAGAACGATCCATCCGGCGCGGAAGGTCGCGGCGTCGCGGACCGCTTCACGCGGGGCGCGCAGAGCAGCCACGTCGTAGGTCGCCGGAATGTCGCGCCGGAAAAACAGCATCAGCGCGCCCAACGTCGCGGCGATCGCGGCCAGATCGACCGGCACCATGACGCTCGCATATTCGCCGAAGCCTAGGCCAAAGAAGTCGGCCGACACGATGTTGACGAGGTTCGATACGACCAAAGGCAGGCTTGCCGTATCGGCGATGAACCCGGCGGCCATGACGAAGGCGAGCGTGGCCTTGTCGCCATATCCCAGCGCCCGCAGCATGGCGATGACGATCGGCGTCAGGATCAGCGCCGCGCCGTCATTGGCAAAAAGGGACGAGACCGCCGCGCCCAGCAGTACGACCATCGCGAACAGGCGACGACCATTGCCCTTGCCCCATCGCGCGACATGCAGCGCTGCCCACTCGAAAAAACCAGCCTCATCGAGAAGCAGGCTGATGATGATGATCGCAACGAATGCGGCCGTCGCGTTCCAGACGATGCCCCACACCACCGGAACGTCGGATAGCGAAACAACGCCCAGAAGCAGCGCCACCGCCGCGCCGCCCAGCGCGCTCCACCCAATGCCGAGCCCCTTGGGTTGCCAAATGACGAGGGTGATGGTGACGACGAAGATCAGGACGGCAAGTAGCATCAGGCGATGCGCTGGCCCGAGGCGTCCACCACCTGTTCGCCATCTTCCTTCGTGAATGTGCCGAGTTGGCCAGTGGGCAACAAATCAAGCACAGCTTCGGAAGGACGACACAGCTTCACGCCCAGCGGCGAGACGACAAGTGGCCGGTTGATGAGGATCGGGTGCGCCATCATCGCATCGACCAGCGCGTCATCCGACAATGCGGTGTCTGCCAAGCCTAGCTCTGCATAGGGCGTTCCCTTCTCGCGCAGCAGTGCGCGCGGGCCGATCCCGGCGCGGCCGATCAGCTCGACCAGCAAGGCGCGCGAAGGCGGGGTTTTCAGATATTCGATAACATGGGGTTCGATGCCCGCGTTGCAGATCATCGCCAGCGTGTTGCGCGAGGTGCCGCATTCCGGGTTGTGATAGATGATGATGTCGGTTGCCACGATAAATCCTTCAGCAGCAGGTGAGTTCAGCAACGAGCGGCTCGCAAAGTTCGGGGTGGCCCTGACAGCAATCCTTCGCCAGGAAGAGCATCAGGCTTTTTAACGCGCTGATGTTCGCCCGCTGGATTTGCTGGCGACCGCGCTTTTCCGAAAGGACCAGTCCAGCTTTCGCAAGCACAGCCAAATGCGTCGAGAATGTGCTTTGGCTCTGCCCTGAAGCCTCAACAAGTTGTCCAGTCGACAACCCATCAGGCTCGTGGCGAACAAGGAGGCGGAAGGCATCCAGACGGGTGGGATGCGCCAGCGCACCTAAAATTTCGAGGGAAGCAATGATTTCCATCCATCGGATCTATCCGATGGGATTTGCGCAGTCAAGAAGCATCGGAATTACCCGATGGATTGGTCGGTAATTCTCAATCCCGGAGATGACGCTCTACTATCGCGATACAACCGGCCCCAACGCCTCGATGATGCGGCATTCCGCGACAGTCCCACCATCGCAAGAGTCGATCACGGCTTTCAATTCCCGTCGTAATGCCTGGAGATCCGCGATTTTGCGATCCACCTCCCTAAGGTGCTGATTGGCGATCCGATCGATCCCGGCGCAGTCGCAACTGCGATCGTCGGACAGGCCGAGAAGCGCGCGGACCTGATCGAGAGAAAAGCCCAGATCTCGCGACCGCCGGATGAAAGACAGGCGCCCAAGCTCGGCTTGCCCGTAATTCCGGTAGTTGCTTGACGTGCGCGCAGGCTTCGGAAGCAGGCCGATCCGCTCATAGTAGCGGATGGTCTCGATCTTCGTATGCGTGGCCTTGCCCATTTCACCGATCGTCATCGCCATGCTCTTGACCCTGTAGTTGCTACAGGCCTTATGTAGCCGGTCATCGACGGAATGAGGAGATGGCATATGGCCGGCGGTTGCTGCGGCGGATCACACGGCAATGACGCAAAGACCGACGATCGCGTCTGGCGGCGAGCGCTGTGGATTGCGCTTTTCATTAACGCCGGCATGTTCGGTGTCGAGATTGTCGCGGGCGTCGCCGCGGGATCAGCATCACTTAAGGCCGACGCGCTCGATTTTTTGGGCGATGCGGCCAACTACGCCATCAACCTCGGCGTGGCCGGGCTTGCGCTGCGCTGGCGTGCCCGCGCTGCGCTAGCCAAGGGCGTGTCGCTTCTGCTGCTGGGCATCTGGGTCATCGCCAGCACTGTGTGGATGGCGGCGCGCGGGACGTTGCCGACGGCCGAAACCATGGGCATCATCGGCGTCCTCGCACTCGTCGCCAACCTGATCTGTGCGGTGATCCTGTGGCGGCATCGGGAGGGCGATGCCAATCGCCGGTCGGTCTGGATATGCTCTCGCAACGATGCGATCGGCAACATTGCTGTGGTCGCGGCCGCGCTGGGCGTCTTCGGCACTGGAACCGCCTGGCCGGACATCGCCGTCGCTGCGGTGCTGGCTGGTCTTGGCATATCGGGCGGTTGGCAAATAGTCCGACAGGCTTGGGGGGAATTGAAGGGCATCGACCATGCTCGTCCTATTCCCCGCCAAACCGGAACCGCACCCCGCCATTGAGAACGAAGCCATCGGTCGGCGCCCATGCATCGACCGTCCAGGCACCTGTCGGCGCGCGGCTGCGCAGGAGTAGCGGGTCATATTTGGTCTGCCGGACATTCAGCAGATTCTCCGCGTTGACGAACAGACTGACTTTGCCAAGTACGAGTTCGCCCATCGCGCCGAGCTGGACGTATGGGCGACTCCGGGTCCGATAGGGATTGTCGTCCAGCGACTGACGGCCGGTATAATAGGCTTCGATCCCGATCCGGCCCCGCCCATGTCTTTCCCACATGGCAACCAGCCCGGCACTGTCGCGAGGAGTCAGCGGGACCGTCCGGCGACCCGGCCCATCCGGGTATGGCTCTCTCGCATCGACATGAACATAACTGCCAGTGAGCGTCACGGCTTCCCAGCGGTATCGCAACAGCACCTCTGCACCGCGCGTCTTCGTCAGGCCGGCGGCGTTAATGAGTGTCACATGACTAGCGTCCACCTCCCGCAGCTGAACCGCATTGTCGATGTTGGAAGCGAACAGGCTTACATTGGCCTCGATCGGTCCATCTGCATAACCGAAGTCTATGGACGCGCTGTCCGCCACCTCAGCCTTCAGCTTGGCATAGGGCATAAGGCGTGAAAGGCCGTTCGCCTCAATCTCTTCGACAAATGGCGTTGGGGCATAAAAGCCGCGCCCGAGCGACGCGCGGATTGTCCAGGGGCCGGGCTTGTAGAGCGCCGACAGACGCGGACTGACACGCGAACCATAGTCGCTGTGACCATCCCATCGCGCGCTCCCCGCAAGCGTCAGGCTGTCAGCCAGCTTCTGCTCCCCTTGAATGAAGAGCGAGGGCACGGTGTAGCTATAATCAAAGGCGGAATACGCTCTGGAGCGGTAATCGTCCGCCTGAATGGCAGCGCCCGCCAGCCATGTGGTCCTGCCAACCTCGCCGCCAATCGACGCCTCGGCCAGACCAGTCCTGTGGCGGTCATTCTCAATGAGGTCACCAAAGCGGTGGCGATGAGACTGGGTAACACCGGAAGCGCGCAGATGAAGTGTGCCGATGCCGTCCAGCGGCGTCTCGGCCGTCAGGCCCAGATCATAGCGGCGGCTGCGCTGCGCCTGAACGAAAGGTCGCCTATCCGGCGCAGTCGCACCTGGAATTGTGCCGCCGTCACGTTGCTCGGCCATGGCGCCGAAGGTCAACAAGGCCTTTAATCCGTCAGCACCATCCCAGAAGAACCGGGGTCGAACGGTGAAGCGCTCAAAGCCGGGCATGTCTGCCCAGCCATCATCGTTGAGGTCCTGGCGACTCTGCCGGTCATAGCCCGCCGTAACCGACGCACTAAGCGTCTCGCTGATCGGGGAAGCGACGTAGCCGGCGACATCCTGACCGTTCCGGCTTGTCGCATTCAGCAGCAGTTCGCCCTGCGGTTCGCTCGTCGGACGACGGGACACCAGGTTAATGACGCCGCCAAGGGCCGAAGGACCGTAAAGGGCAGAGGCCGCGCCTTTGACGATCTCCACCTGACCCAGATCAGTTGGCGGGATCTGGAGCAGGCCAATGGACGGCGTCTGCCCGCCGTAGAGCGGGAGGCCATCGGCGAGAATCTGCGTGTATCTGCCCTTCAGCCCTTGGATGCGCACATTGGCCGCGCCCAGCGCAGGCGAAGTGGTCTGGACCCTGACTCCCGGCGTTTCGCTGACCAGCATAGCGATGTTGCCCGGCCGCATGAGGACTTTTTCTTCGATCTCTTCCCGATTCACCACGTCCACACGGATGGGTTCATCCTGTACGCGGCGCCTTGAACGGGTCGCCTGCACTACGATCTCGGGTTCTTCTTCCTCTTCGGCGTGATCATCGGTTTGACCATAGGCCGAGGCGGGCCAGGCAGTTCCAAGGAGAAGCCAGAGAAGGGCGCGGTTCAGCCGCCGGTGCTTTCGAGAAACAGACTTCAATGCTAGCCCCTGTTCGATCCAGATTGCGATCACGGGGAGCCTCATAGGGCCTGTAGCAACTACAGGGTCAAGGCCTTTGGACGTCAGGTGAAGATCGGCGAGGGTATACTGCACGTCCCGTGCCACGGCGGTTGGCAGGTTCTGTCCTAAGCGGACGATCATGCACCGTCTTGGCTACGGCGTAAGTTGGTCGCGAGCTGCCGGCAGAGCGGAAGGGCTGCACGTCAGGAGCGGAATTCTAGCTCTAAATGGCTAAAATGGGACGGCGCTAAACAGGGTGGGGCAGGGGCTGCCGTATGCCGGCAGAACCAATCTCATTCAGCTATTTGCAAAATTGCGCCCAATCTTCCATCAACTTTCGGCGCTTCTCTAGCAGATTTCCTCGTCGATAAGCTGCTTCAGTTTTGTCCTTGACGGCATGGGCAAGCGCCGCTTCTGCAACCTCCCGCAAGTGTTCAGTTTCTTCGCTCACCCAATCCCGAAATGCCGAGCGGAAGCCATGGGCCGTATATGGTTCCTTCATCTCACGTAGGAGCTTTGTTAGCGTCATGTCGGACAAGGGACTGTTCCGCTTTGCTCCGGGGAAAACAAGGGGGCATTCGCCCAACCGGAGGATAGAGGCCCTTTCAACAATTCGAATTGCGGCCGCAGTGAGAGGGACGATGTGTTCACGGTTTGCCTTCATTCGTTCCTTGGGAATCGTCCAGAGACGGTTTTGCAGATCGAATTCCTCCCAGCGTGCTCCTCGGACTTCGCCGGAGCGGGCGGCAGTCAGGATCGCAAACTCGAGCGCCATGCGGCTGAATGATTCCCGTGCGCGGAGACTGGTGATGAATGCCGGCACCTTATTATATGGCATCGCCGCGAAATGGCCGTCGTTCTTGGGTTGCTTCGGAAGCCCCTTCGTCACAGCCCGCATCGGTGCCTCGGTTTCCCGGAAGCCCGATGCGAATGCCCAGTCGAGCACAGCCCCGATCCGTTGACGCACACGCCGCGCGGTTTCTGGCTTCGATAGCCAGATCTCGGCCAGAACGTTCCGGATCATCGGGCCCGTGATCTCTGACACCTGGACGTTGCCCAGCTTCGGAAACACATATGTCTCGAGCGTGCGCAGCCATTGGCCTTCGTGCTTTTCATTACGCCACGTTTTGCGTTGGGCAGCGAGAACCTTGGCGGTGGCTTCCTTAAAGGTCGGAATGCCTTCTGCCTTCCGCCGCTCGAAGATGGGATCAAGACCGAGCTCTACCCAGCTGCGAATCTCACGGGCACGATCGCGGGCCTGGGCAAGGGTTACTTTCGCGGCGCTTCCGAGACCGAAGTCTCGTCGATTGCCGGCCTTCTGAACACGGCACACCCAGCTTTTGGCTCCGGTGGGTTGAATGATGAGAAATAGTCCATCACCATCACCCAAGCGGCCAGGCTTGGTGGCGTTCCTTACGGCTGAGGCGGACAGCTTACCCATGCCACAAATCTTCCCACATTTTTTCCCACACGACCAATCGGTTGCAGGCGAACAGGGGCAGATGCGGGTGGACGCGAATCATCCGAAAGACTTGATTTCTCAGAGCCTTATCGGATGGTCGCGAATGTGGCTGGATGAGCCGGTGGCGGAGACGCCGGGATTCGAACCCGGGGTGCCCCCTTAAGGGCACGACGGTTTAGCAAACCGCTGGTTTCAGCCACTCACCCACGTCTCCGGATGCGGCTTAGAGCGGTGCCTATAGCGGGGGGATTCCGGGTGGGCAAGGGGGTGACGCACAAGAATGTGCATTTGTTCAACATACCGGATTCGACGCATTTTCGACTCGACCTGCCGCAAAACGGACTCATGCTGTCGCCCGTTCATTGCGAGGTCATGCCGGGTGGATTCTTGTGGACGCTTATCGGTTTTGGCCGTGCTTTGGCGCGGGGGACATGGAAGGGGCGGCTCTGGTCGCCTACACTGCTGAGGTACGCACGCCATGAAGGGTCAACATATGCAACGTCGGACGCACACTGGGACAGCCGGAAAGATGCGCCTCACGATCGGTTCGGCAACGGCGCTGCTGGCGCTGGCCACACCTGTCGCTCCTGCGTTCGCGCAGGTCACGACGGTCGATCCGGATGCCGCCATCGACGCCGACCTCAATCAGGGCGCTCGCTATCCGGCGAATCCTGTTGCCACGAACCCCGGCAACGGCACGCCGGTGGATGCACCTCCGGCCACCGACTGGAACGGCGGGGAAGTCCCCGCTTCACCGCCGCCGGCATCCAGCTACCCCGCCTCGCCAGGCAATGCGCCGATGACGACGCAGGATGCTTCGGGTACATACCGTGAGGACGATTTGATCGGTGCCGCCGAAGGCGTGTTCGGCAAGGGCGCCAAGGGTCTTGCAGACATCATCAAGGATCTTCTCGCCAAGCAGGGGCAGCCCAACGCCTATATCGTGGGCCGCGAGGCGGGCGGCGCGATCGCCGTGGGGCTGCGTTATGGTTCCGGCACCCTGCATCACAAGGTTGAGGGCGAGCGGCCGGTCTACTGGACTGGGCCGTCGATCGGATTCGATGCAGGCGCCAATGCCGGCAACGCCTTCGTGCTGGTCTACAACCTCTACGACAGCCAGGAACTGTTCCACCGCTTCGGAGCGGGTGAAGGGCAGGCCTACCTCGTCGGCGGGTTCACCGTCAGTTATCTTCGACGCGGCAACACGGTGCTGATTCCCGTGCGCGCGGGCGCGGGGCTGCGGCTGGGCGCCAACATCGGCTACATGAAGTTTTCCGAAAAGCAGCGTTGGCTGCCCTTCTGACGTAACGATATTGCTTCATGACGCGACGGTTGAACTGGACGGTTGCGTCATGAAGCTGGCGAGGTTATGGGCCGCCCGCCATGCTCAACGAACTCAAGCAACAGCCCGCCGACGCGCTTCTTGCGCTGATCAAGCTCCACAACAGCGACCCGCGCGCTGACAAGATCGACCTTGGCGTCGGCGTCTACAAGACTGCCGATGGCGCCACGCCGGTCTTTGCCGCGATCAAGGCCGCGGAGCAGAAACTGGTCGCCGGTCAGGACACCAAGGCCTACCTTGGCCCCGAGGGTGACATGGGCTTCGTCGAAAAGCTGATGCCCTACATTTTCGGCAAGTCCAATCCGACCATGGACGGTCGCATCGAAGGCATGCAGACCCCCGGCGGCACGGGTTCGCTGCGCCTGGCGCTGGCGATGGTGAAGCGCGCCGGCTACAAGCGCATCATCGTCGGCAAGCCCAGCTGGCCGAACCACAACCAGATCTGCGCCGATCTTGGCCTTGACGTTCTTGAATTCAATCACGCGACCGCGACCGGCGCCGACATGGATGCGCTGCGCGGTGCCATAGCTGCCGCCGAAGCGGGCGATGCCATCCTGCTGCACGGCTGCTGCCACAACCCCACCGGCATCGATTACACGAATGCCGAATGGGATGAGATCGCCGGGCTGCTGAGCGCTTCCTCGATCCTGCCGGTCCTCGACCTTGCGTACCAGGGGCTGGGCCATGGCATGGAAGAGGACGCCTATGGCCTGCGCCAGGTGCTGGCCGCGGTGCCCGAAGCGCTGATCTGCTATTCGTGCGACAAGAACTTCGGCCTGTATCGTGACCGCGTTGGCGCGCTGTACGCGATGGTTTCCGATCCGGCGGATCTTGCCAAGGTCATGTCGAACGGCCACGGTCTGGCCCGTGCAAACTGGTCGCAGCCGCCAGACCACGGCGCCGCAGCGGTTCGCATCGTCCTTGAGGATGAGGCGCTGACCGCGCAGTGGCTGGCCGAACTCGACGAGATGCGGGAGCGCATGCGCAAGGTGCGCTCGACGCTGGAAGCCGCAGGCAAGGTCGGCGGCGTGGATCTGACGCCGGTGGGATCGCAGAACGGCCTGTTCTCGATCATTCCTTTCACCCCCGATCAGGTGAAGGCCATGCGCGCCGATCACGGCATCTACTTCGCCGCTTCGGGCCGCATCAACGTGGCTGGGCTGACCGAAGGCAACATCGACAAGTTCGTTGCCGCCGTCGCCACGGTGACCGCCTGACATGGATCGTCAGCCGATCCTCGACGGGGATCGGCTGACCCTCCGTCCGCTGCGGGCGGACGACTGGACGGCGTTGTTCGCTGTCGCTTCCGACCCGAAGATATGGGCGCTTCACCCGGCCCACGACCGGTGGCGTGAACCGGTTTTCCGCGCCTTCTTCGATGATGCGCTGGAAAGCGGCGGTGCGCTGGTCATGACAGACAAGACGACCGGCACGATCATCGGCTCCAGTCGTTACGGCGTCCCCGGTGCGGAAGGGCCCGGAGAGATCGAGATCGGCTGGACCTTCCTTGCCCGCAGCTATTGGGGCAGCGGCTGGAACGCGCAGGCCAAGCGGCTGATGCTCGCCCATGCGCTGGCTTTCGTGGACCGGGTGATCTTCCAGATCGGCATCGACAATGTCGTATCGCGCCGTGCGATGGCCAACATCGGGGGGCGCCTGATCGAAGGCCGCAGTCGCCTGCACGAGCGCGGCGGCGCAATGGTCGAACACGTATTCTACGAAATCACGCCCGAAAGCTTTGCGACAGGACCGCTCAGCCGCCGCTGATCACCGTTCGCATGCGCGGGGGCTGACGACGCGGAAGCCCTCAGCCTTCGCCATGCAGGCGTTGCCGAATGTCTGGCGCTCGCGTCCACGTACGGCGCAGACCGGCATGTATTCGCGGGTGCAGGCCATTGGCTTTTCGGGCCGGGGAGGCCGGGGACGGCCCGGCCGGTCCGGATGCGGCATCGTTTCCAGGCACCCGGCCAGCGTGAGCAGGGCCGCAAGGCCGATGGCGGACAGAACGGAAACCTTCATGGTGCCTCCCCTTATGGCTGGCAGATGTGACAGGACGATGCCGGTATGTTGATGATGCCCTCCCGCCGCGTCGCTCGCAATGGCGCATTCGGGCGGGGGATGTGGCTCAGCCGCGCAGGGACTGCATGCGCTGGAGGTAGCGGGCGAGCACGTCGATCTCCAGGTTGATCGCATCACCTTCGCGCAAGGTGCCGATGGTGGTCACTTCGGCGGTATGCGGGATGATGTTGAGGGTGAAGTGGCAGGTGCCGTCCGGTTCGTCCGCAACTTCGTTCACCGTCAGCGAGACGCCGTCGACGGTGATCGATCCCTTGGGTGCAAGGTAAGGCGCCAGTTCGCGGGGCGCGGCGATGGTGAAGCGGCGGGAATCGCCGACGGGTTCGATGCCGACCACGGTGCCCACGCCATCGACATGGCCGGTGACGATGTGGCCGCCCAGTTCGTCGCCCAGCCTGAGGGCCGCTTCGAGGTTGAGCATGCGCCCTTCCTCCCACCGCCCCGGCACCGTGCGCGAGATCGATTCGGCTGAGATATCTACCGCGAACCACGCGTCCCCGGCGATGCCGCCCTTGTCCACCACGGTCAGGCAAACGCCCGAACAGGCGATGGAGGCGCCGATGGCCATGCCTGCCGGGTCGAAGGGGCAGGCGATGACCGCGCGCAGGTCGCCGGTCTGACGGGCTTCGCGAATGGTGCCGACGGCGGTGACGATTCCGGTGAACATGAAACTAGCCTTCGTGAACGGCGGGGGAATTGCGGGCGTCGTAGACTTCGAGCGCGTCGCTGCCAAGCCGCCGCCGTTCGGTCAGGCGCCAGGCCCCGTGCGCCTGCGTCAGCGAGGAGAGGCCGAGGTCGCCAAGGCCGGGCCTTCCACCTAGCAGCACCGGCGCGCGATAGATCAGCAGGCGGTCTACCAGCCCGGCGGCGAGGAACGATGCCGCGGCATGTGCGCCCCCCTCCACGAAGAGGTGCAACACGCCGTCCATCCCGGTGATCGCATAGGGAGAGGAGAGGGCGCGCCAGCCATCGGGCGCGGTTCCGTTGGTCAGAACCCAACGCTGCGGACTGCGATCTTCCAGCCCCGGCAAGCGCACGTCCAGTCGGGGCGCATCGGCCCGCAGCGTACCGCCTCCGACCAGTATGGCGTCCGCCCGCGCGCGCATCGCGTGGGTATGCGTTCGCGCTTCCGGGCCTGTGATCCACTGGCTTTCGCCATTCGTCAGGGCGATGCAGCCATCGAGGGACATCGCCAGCTTGAGCGTCACTTCGGGCCGACCAAGCCGACGTGCGGTGAGGTAGCCGGAGAGGCTGGCTTCGCATGCGGGCGAGGGCAGGTAACGCGCGTCGATCCCCGCCGCACGGATGCGCGCGACGCCAGCGCCTGCGGTGCGCGGGTCCGGGTCCATGCAGCCGATCACCACGCGGGCGAGGCCAGATGCGCTGACGAGATCCGCGCAGGCTGGCCCTCGGACGGAATCGTGCGCACAAGGCTCAAGCGTGACGTAGAGCGTGGCGCCCTGCGAGGCTTCTCCGGCACCAGCGAGCGCCATTGCCTCTGCGTGGGGCCGACCGCCGGGCTGTGTCCACCCGCGGGCGATGACCACGCCGTTCCGCACCAGGATGGCGCCAACGCCCGGATTGGGACGGCTCAGCGGTCGTGCCCGCGCAGCCAGTGCCGCTGCGGCAGCAAGCCAGCGCGCGTCGGAACTCACTGCCGGGCAGCGTCCGGTTCAGCGGGATCCGGTGCGAGCTTCGGGTCGGAAATACCTGATTCTCTTAGCGTCTTTTCGATGCGTGCGCGTTCCGCCTTGGCCTTGGCGGCGTCTTCCGCATCGGCGTCGCGAGCCATCTTATCGACGTCCATCCCCGAATAGCGACCGATCGTCTTGTAAAGCTCGCGCACTTCCTTGTCGCGCCGCGCCAGTTCGCGGGCGTTCGCTTCCTTGGCTTTCTGGTTGGCGATGTTCTCCTCCTCGATCTCGGCGTCGGTGCGGTGCTCCTTGAGCACGGAAATCCACGTAACCTTGGGCGGGGGGTGCGGCGCGCTGCCCTCCTGCGTGAACATCAGGTAGAACACGCCGAAAGTGCATGCGGCGGACACGGCGGCGATGCGCCAGCGGTTGTGGCCGGCCTGCTTCCAGACGAGCTTGAAGTCCGCGACCATGCCGGTCGGGTTCACGTCTTTCCACATTCCGGTGCGTTTCATCGGGAACATGGGCCCTATGTAAGGCCTAATGCCGCGTTACGCTAGCCGAACGGCACGTAGAGTGTGCGGCCATTCGCTTTCAGCCAGCGGTTGGCTTCGTGGACCGAACCCTCGAAGATGGTCTTGAGGACGTGGTGGAACGCGGGGGAGTGGTCGAAATGGACCAGATGCGCGACCTCGTGGGCGACTACCGAGCGCCGCACCGGGTCGGGCGCCATGATGAGCCGCCAGTTGATGCGGATCGTCCCGTCATGCGCGCACGATCCCCAGCGCCGCTGGGCACTGGACAGGCCAAGGGCGGGGCAGGGCTGCTGCGCCCGCTCGCAATATTCGGCGAGGTCTGCGGCGAGGAGGGCCCGCGCCTCTGCCTGAAGCCAGCGCAGCACCCGGGGCGCCAGCGAGTCTGCGGGACCACCCAGGCGCAGTTCGCCGTCGTCGACCACCGGTCGGCGCGGCGCGGTCATGTCGTGGACCACGCGCAGGTCGTCGCCGCGAAAGGTGATCGTCGCACCGTCAGCCAGCGGCGCGGCGGCAGGCAGCGCGGCCAACTGCTTTGCCAGCCAGTCCCGCCGACTTTGCGCAAAGGCCAGCGCGTCCGCGGTGCGGGTCCAGCGCGGGATGGAAATGCGCACCTCGCTACCGTCCGGGGCGAGGCGCATGGTCATCCGGCGGGCGCGTTCCAGATGGCGGATGACGACCGGCAGCGATCGTCCGCCGACCTCCACGACCGGCTCCTGGCGCGGGTCGCGTCGTAGCCAGTCAAGCATCGCGTTCAGCGCTTGCGCTCCGGCACGACGTCCCAGGGGGCGGGACTGTCCGCGCTGTCGTCTTCGGCCCAGTCCTCTTCGTCGTCATCATCGCCGTAGGGCCAGACGATGTGCTGTTCCAGCGGGCCTGCCACGGTTTCCGAGATCACCTTGCCCGCCACCGACATGCCCGCCTCGTGTACGGTGTCGCGACTGCCGCTGATCAGGTAATGCCATTCGGGCAGCGGGTCGCCGTCGGCGCGCAGGCGATAGGCGCAGCTGGGCGGCAGCCAGGCATAGCGGCCCGCGCTTTCGGGCGTCAGCTTCAGGCAATCGGGCACGAAGCTGCGCCGGTTGGCGTAGTCACTGCATTGTGCGGTCTTGAGGTTGAGCAGCTTGCAGGCGACGTTGGTATGGTAAATCTCGCCGGTGTCCTCGTCCTCCACCTTGTGGAGGCAGCACTGCCCGCACCCGTCGCACAGCGCTTCCCACTCCTCGCGCGTGAGGCGTTCGAGGGGCAGTTCCCAAAAGGGCTTACCGGTCGTCACTTGACCCACTTGGCCAGTTCGGCCTCGACCGCTTCGGGCTTGCGGTCGATCGGCAGCATGGCCACCGGCTTGCCGTCCGGATCCATCAGATAGGCGATGCGGGTGTGATCCATCAGGTAGCCGCCGTCGGAAGTGACTTCGCCCTTCTTGTAGTACGCGGCAAAGGCCTTGGCGGCCTGATCGACCTGCGCCTGCGTGCCCGTAAGACCGAGCAGGCGCGGGCTGAACGCGGCGGTCCATTCGCCGACCACCTCAGGCGTGTCGCGCGCGGGATCGATGGTGATGAAGATCGGCTGCACTTTGGCCGCCTGCGGCGGGTGGCTCTTTTCGAAGCGGCTAAAGCCCCCCATCAGCGATTGGACATCGAGCGGGCAGGCATCCGGGCAGAACGTGTAGCCGAAATAGACGATGCGCCAGCGTCCCTTGAAGCTGTCCCAGGTGACGGTCTTGCCGCTCTTGTCGACTAGGGTGAAGGGGCCGCCGATCTGAGCGCCCTCAAGCGGCGGGCGTTCCGCCGAAGGCTGCTGCGAACAGCCGGCGAGGGACAGCCCTGCGGTCAGCGCGAATGCTGCAAGAGCGGCGAAGCGACGTGCACGGTATGTCATGGCGTCCCCGCTCATGACCTGCTAGACGATTCCTTGCAAGACGCGGGTGGCGGGGCCGCGCGAAAGACTTGTGGTGGAAGGACGATCGAAGTGTTGATGAAGACGATTCGCGGCGTTGTGGGCCTCTCTCGCTCGGTCCTCAAGGTGGCGGTCCCGGTGTTCGCCATGAGCCTGCTGCTGGCTGCGCCCGCCCGCGCGGACTTTTCGGACGGCTACAAGTTCCTTGAAGCCGTGAAGAAGAAGGAAGGCGACAAGGTCGAGGCCGCCATCATGAAGTCCGGCTCGATCGTGCTGGCCAAGGACGTCACTTCCGGTGAAGGCGCGCTGCACATCGTCACCGCCCGGCGCGACCTCACCTGGCTGAACTACCTCATCGCCAAGGGCGCCAACGTCAACCAGGCCGACGATCGCGGTCGTACCCCGCTGGAACTGGCGGTGAACCTTGGCTGGCGCGAAGGCGCGCAGCTGCTGCTGGACCAGAAGGCCAGCCCTGACATCTCCAACGATGCGGGCGAAACGCCGCTGATCTTCGCGGTGCATCGCAAGGACCTGCAACTGACCAAGGCCCTGCTGGAAGCGGGCGCAAATCCCGACCGTTCGGACAATTCGGGCCGCAGCGCGCGTGATTATGCCAAGGCCGATGGCAGCAGTCAGCTCATCTCCGCAATCGAAACGCTGGGCAAGAAGAATGCCGGCAAGACCGCCAGGCCGGTCTACGGCCCGACGTTCTGAAGGACATGACGGTTAAGGATACTGCGATGACGCAAGAGGCCGCTTCCCTCGAAGACCTGCGCCTGCAACTGGCGCCGCTGGTGGCCGATGCCGCCGTGTTCGATGGCTGGACCGCCGACGCGGTCGCTTCCGCAGCGACGGCGGCGGGTGTCGATCCGGCGCTGGCGGCCTATGCCTTTCGCGACGGCGCGATGCCGATGATCACCGCGTGGATCGGGCATGTGGATGCGACCATGGCCGCTTCCGTCGGCGGCGACGCCTTGTCCAACCAGCCCATCCGCGAACGCATCCGGCGTCTGGTATGGGCGCGGCTCGAAGCGGTTTCGGGCAACGAGGAAGCCCTGCTGCGCGCGCTGGCGATCATGGCGATGCCGCAGAACGTGGCCGCTTCCACGCGCCTTGGCTGGCGCAGCGCCGATGCGATGTGGCGCCTGGCCGGAGACAAGGCTACCGACTACAACCACTATACCAAGCGCGCGATCCTTGGCAGCATCTATGCCTCCACTCTGCACGTCTTCGCCCGCGACAAGAGCGTCGACAAGGCCGAGACGCGCGCTTTCCTTGATCGCCGGATCGCCGGGATCATGCGCTTTGAAAAGGCCAAGGCGCAATGGCTGCGTAAGCCCGACGAACGCTTTAGCATGACGCGCCTGCTGGGTCGGATCCGCTACCCGGCGCGGTGACGATGGTGCGGAAGGTTACAAATCCTTGCGACCGCGCGAATACTTACCTTCCGCTATTGCGACCCGGTTGCAATTAAGGATGTTATCTGGCACCGGGCCGGCATGACTCTGGATATGCTCCCCTTGGGCCGGTCCGCGCGGATCCTGTCGGTAGACTGGTCCGCTCTCGTACAGGAAGAAGCACGGCGCCTGCGCGCGCTGGGCCTTGAAGAAGGCGCGCGCATCGCGATCGCGCATCGCGGCATCTTCGGTGGGCGCGATCCCATCGCGATCACCATCGGCCGCATGACCGTGGCGGTGCGCCGCGCCCACGCCGGTGCGATGGAGGTCGAGGAACTGTGAGCCGCCAACGCAAGATCGCGCTCGTCGGCAATCCCAATGCCGGCAAAAGCGCGCTGTTCAACGCGCTGACCGGCGCCCGCCAGAAGATCGCCAATTATCCCGGCGTCACCGTTGAGCGGAAGTCGGGCCGCTTCGTGCTGCCGACCGGGGAACCGGTCGAGATGACCGACCTGCCGGGCGCCTACGGCCTCGACTTCACCAGCCCTGACGAGGAAGTGACCGCCAAGGTCATCGCCGGGCACTTCCCCGGCGAAGCCGCGCCCGACGTGCTGGTGGTGGTGCTCGATGCATCGAACCTCGAACAGCATCTGGTCTTCGCGCAGGAACTGCTGGCGCTGGGCAAACCCGCTGTCGTCGCGCTCAACATGGTCGATCTGGCCGAGCGGGACGGGCTGGTCGTGGACCCCGCGGTGCTGGCCGAAGAACTGGGCGTGCCGGTCATCCCCACGGTCGCCGTGCGCCGCCGCGGCCTTGCTGAACTGGGAGAGGCGATCGCCTCTGCCGGAGAGCGCCATCCCGGACCCGGCCTGACCGACCTCGGACCTGCGGAGCGCCGCGTGGCCGCCCATGCCATGGCGACAGCGGCGATCCTTTCGGAATCGGCGCGCCATCGCCTGCACGCCAAGCTGGACAGGGTGTTGCTGCACCCCTGGCTGGGCTTCGTCATCATGGCGGCGATCCTGTTCGTCATGTTCCAGGCGGTGTTCACCTGGGCAGAGCCGATCATGGATCTGCTGGAAACGTCGGTCGGCGCGGTGCACGACGCCGTGCAGGCGGCAATGCCCGAAAGCCTGCTGCGCGACCTGCTGACCGAAGGCGTCATTTCCGGCGTCGGCTCGGTGGTGGTGTTCCTGCCGCAGATCGTCATCCTCTTCGCCTTCATCCTCGCGCTGGAAGCATCGGGCTACATGGCCCGCGCCGCCTTCCTGATGGACCGTCTGATGGCGCTTGTCGGCCTGTCGGGGCGCAGTTTCATCCCGCTGCTGTCCAGCTTCGCCTGCGCAATCCCGGGCATCATGGCCACCCGTTCGATCACCGATCCCAAGGACCGGCTGACGACCATCCTGATTGCGCCGATGATGACCTGTTCGGCCCGCATGCCGGTCTATGCCGTCATCATCGCGGCGTTCATTCCCAACACGAACCTCGGCTGGGGCATAGGCCTGCAAGGCGTGGTGCTGTTCGCGCTGTTCCTGGCGGGGATCGTAGGCGCGATTCTGGTGGCGCTGATCCTGCGCCTGTCAGTGACCAGGGGCGCCGCTTCGGGCTTCATCATGGAATTGCCCAAGTACCAGATGCCGCGCCTCAAGGACATGGCGATCGGCCTGTGGCAGCGCGCGTGGATCTTCCTGCGCCGCGCGGGCACCATCATCTTCACGGTCACCGTGGTGCTGTGGATCATGCTCAACTTCCCCAAGGCCGCGCCGGGCGAAAGCCAGGTCGATGCCTCCATTGCGGGCAAGGTTGCCAATGGTCTGGCTTACGTGGTGGAGCCGATCGGCTTCAACCGCGACATGGCGCTGGCGCTGATCCCGGCGATGGCCGCGCGCGAAGTGGCCGTGGCCTCGCTGGCGACGACTTACGCCGTCGACGCGGGCGACAACGAGGACGAGCAGGCACTGGAACTGGGCGACAAGCTCAAGACCCGCTGGACCCTGCCGATGGCGCTGGCGTTCCTGGCGTGGTTCGTCTTCGCGCCGCAGTGCATGTCGACCATTGCCGTCACCCGGCGCGAGACCAACGGCTGGAAATGGCCGGTCTTCATGATGGCCTACCTGTTCGGCCTCGCCTACATCGCCGCGGGTGCGACATACTGGATCGCCGTGGCGGCAGGGCTGTAGAAAAGGCCGCGGCAGGACTCGCGCCGGGGTTCGGCATTCGCTAACCCGGATGCCGAAATTCGAAGGAAAGCGATTCCCGCATGGCAGGCAGCGTCAACAAGGTCATCATCGTCGGCAACCTGGGTGCCGACCCGGAGGTCAAGTCGTTCCAGAACGGCGGCCGCATCGCCAATCTGCGCATCGCGACTTCGGAAAACTGGAAGGACCGCGCCACCGGAGAGCGCAAGGAACGCACCGAATGGCATTCGGTCGTGCTTCAGTCCGACGGTCTGGTTGGCGTGGCCGAACGGTTCCTGCGCAAGGGCTCCAAGGTCTACATCGAAGGCCAGCTGCGCACCCGCAAGTGGCAGGATCAGAACGGCAACGACCGCTACACCACCGAAGTTTCGGTGGGCGGCGTCGGTGGCGTGCTGACCATGCTGGACGGCGCACCCGGCGGCGGTAGCGGCGGCGGCCAGCGCGGCGGCGGCGGTGGCTGGAACGAAGGCGGCTCCTCAGGCGGTGGCCAGCGATCTGGAGGCGGCTCTCGCGGCGGAGACGAATGGGGTGGCTCTGGCGGCTCCAGCAGCGGCGGCAGCGAATGGGGCCGCACCGGCGGCTCGTCGGGCGGTTCGGGTGGCGGCTTCGGCGACGATCTGGACGACGACATCCCGTTCTGATTGATCCGGCGGCTTACTCCGCCCGGGGGCTTTGGGCTCCGGGGCCGGGGGCCGGCGAGGGGGCCAGCGGGAAGTATGTCCTGCGCAGCTTTGCGGTTTGCCCGGTGCGGGCGTAGACCGACAGCCCCGCCTCCTTGCGCAACTCGATCGCGCCTGAGGCGATATCGTCAAGTGCATCGGCCATGGCCGAAAGCCCCGCCTGCCAGCGATCGGCAGCGGAACGGGGCGAGAAGTCGAATGCCTTGGCGCTGACTTCGCGATCCTCTCCCGAATAGGCCAGGTGGACGAGCGTGATTGGGCGCGCCTTGCCGTTCCTTGCACGTTCTTCGAAGATGGCCTGCCACGCGGCGATCGCCCGTCGGCTCTGCGTGCCGAACATCAGGTCCTGCATCCGCAGCAGCGACTGCGTCACCGATCCAGGGCGCATGCCTGCAAGCGGCAGGAGGTCCAGCGCCAGGCACAGGAGCGGCCGCTCACCCGGTTCCGCCAGTATGCAATCGAGCGGGAGGTTCGCAGAGATGCCGGCATCCGCGAAGCTGCGACCGGCAATCTCGACTGGCGGGAAGACGGGAAGCAGCGCTGCACTGGCGCGCAGATGATCGGCAGCAAGCGGATGATCGCGGGTGTCGAAGACGACGTCCTCACCCGTCTCCACATCGACGGCGGTGGCCGAGAGGCGGGGGCTGGCGGCGGCGTTGAGCAGGTCGAAATCGACCAGTCGTTCAAGCGAGGCGCGCAAGGGCAAGGTGTCGTAGAGGCTTGCCCGTTCCGGCGCGGCGAACCCGCTGTGCAGCCACGAAAGATACTTTGGCGCAAAGATGCCCGGCTGGCCGACGAACGCCGTCATTGCCGCCGCCGCGAACCTGCGGGTGTCTTCCAGAACCCCGCCGGGATCGCGTACGAAGGTCGCGTCGCAGGACGGCGCCCACAGTGTCCGGAGCCGGTTTAGCCGGTCCGACGGCGCGTTGCCGCAGATCAGAGCGCCGTTGATCGCGCCGGCAGAACCGCCTGCAACCCACCCCGCCATGAGACTGCGCTGATGCAGGGCCTCGTAAGCGCCGGCGTGATACGCGCCCAGCGCGTTGCCCCCGCTCAGCGCGAGGACAAGGTCTATGTCATCCGGGATCACAGGATCGGCTTGCCCCCGGTCACCGCGATCGTGGCGCCGGACACATAGCTGGCTTCGTCCGTCGCCAGCATGACGTAGGCAGGGGCAAGTTCCTTCGGCTGCGCGGGGCGTCCGATGGGATAGCTGGCGCCGAACTCCTTCACTTGTTCCGGCGGCATGGTGGAGGGGATCAGCGGCGTCCATACCGGGCCCGGCGCAACGCAGTTGACGCGAATGCCTTTGGGCATGAGCATCTGCGCAAGGCCCCCGGTGAAGTTCTGGATCGCGCCCTTCGTCGTCGCATAAGGCAGCAGCGTCTGCTTGGGCATGTCGGCGTTGACGGAGGTCGTGTTGATGATCGCGGCGCCCGGCTGCATGTGGGCGACTGCGGCCTTGGCCAGATAGAACATCGCATGGATATTGGTGCGGAAGGTCTTGTCCCACTCTTCATCCGGGATGTCGGCGATATCCTCGAACGTCATCTGGTAGGCGGCATTGTTGACCAGCACGTCCACGCCGCCCAGTTGTTCCACCGCCTGCTGGATGATGGCACGGCAGTGCGCCGGGTCGCCGATGTCGCCGGGAACCAGCACGGCCTTCCGGCCCGCCGCTTCGACCAGCCTTGCGGTTTCGCGGGCGTCGTCGTCCTCGTTCAGGTAGGAGATGAGCACATCTGCGCCCTCGCGCGCGAAAGCGATGGCCACCGCCCGCCCGATACCGCTGTCGCCGCCGGTGATGATCGTGCGCTTGCCTTCAAGGCGGCCGTGCCCCTGATAGCTGTCTTCGCCATGATCGGGCCGCGGGTCCATTTCGACGGTGGTGCCGGGCGGTTGCTGCTGCTGTTCGGGAAGCGGGGGCTGCAGGTTTTCCATCTCGGGCCTTTTCGCTTGATTGCGCTGGTGCACGCCGGTCGGACGTGTGCAACCAAGAGCCGGCAATGGACCTGTGATCCCGGTTCTTAACTTCGGTAACGCAAACGCGCCCTCAGGCGGATTGCTGGAAATTTTCTGAGCGCGAAGTCGCCAACCCATGTTGCCGGCATTTTCTGAAAGGGAACATGGATCCCTGCGTAAGAGCTGGGGTCCATGTCATCGCGCAGTCCTGTCTTGCGAGGGTTTGCGTCCTGCCGACGCTCCACGGGGCATCGGCACTCAGTCCGACAAGGAGACCGGCCATCGCCGACGCAGACAGCCGCCGCACCGCCGTCATCACCGGCGCATCCAGTGGCATCGGACAAGCCACAGCTCATGGCTTTGCGCGCAAGGGCTGGGATCTGGTCCTTGCTGCCCGCAGTGAGGATGATCTATCCACTGTCGCTTCGCAGTGCCGCGCGCTGAATGCCCGCGTTCTGGCCGTCCCGACCGACGTCACGGACACGGCGGCGGTCATCGAGCTGGGGCTGGCCGCCCGCGCTTTTGCGGGTCGGATCGACGTGTGGTTCAGCAACGTGGGCGTCGGCGCGGTAGGCAGGTTCCTCGACGTGCCGATGGACACGCACGAGCAGATCGTCCGGGCCAATCTTATCGGGCACATGAATGACGCACACGTCGCTCTGCCGATCTTCATCGGGCAGGGGAAGGGCGTGTTCGTCAACATGATCTCGCTGGGGGGCTTTGCCGCGGCGCCTTATGCGGCGGCCTATTTTGCCAGCAAGTTCGGGCTGCGGGGCTTTTCCGAGGCGCTTCGGGCCGAACTGTCGGACCATCGCGGTGTCCATCTGTGCGACGTCTATCCCGCTTTCGTGGACACGCCCGCGATGGGGCACGCGGGCAATCATTCCGGAAAACGGCTAAGCGCGCCGCCGCCCCTGCTGGACCCCCGCCGGGTAGCCGATGCCGTCGTGCGTCTTGCCGATCATCCGCGCAACAGTGTCTATGTCGGTGCGCCGAACTGGCCTGCGCGGATCGGGCATTTCATCTCACCCTCTCTCAGTGGGCGGGCTGCAAAGGCGGCGTTCGACCGGTACTTTGCAAAGGCTCCTGGGGCAGAGCCGACTGACGGAAACGTCCACGCCCCGCCAGGTGACGGCGCCCGCATTGATGGGGGCCTGCGCCAGCCTTCATCCCCTGTCGCCCGGGTGGGCATGATGGCGCTTGCCACCGCAGGCCTTGTGGCGGCGGGCGGCGCCTTATGGCATCGGCGCCAGCGGCGGTGACAGCAGCAGGTTCTCACCCGACCGCGTAAAAATCGCCAAATCATATGCAATCACTATGCGATTGCACAGCCGCTCGTCTCGAATTTCTACGGCGCATTGGCCTAGTGGGTCTGCTGCATTCGTCTCATTCCGCACGTCGCGGACATGAGCTTGCAGGAGCATCATCATGCAGGACATCCTCTGGGTGGGCCTTCTCCTCATCTTGCTGGTCGCGAGCCTTGGCTATGCGGCCTTGTGCAATCGCGCGTGAGGAGCCGGCTACCATGACCATCGATCTGTGGCTGGCGGGGTTCACCGCGCTTGGCCTTCTCGTCTATCTCGTCGCCGTGCTCGCGCGGCCCGAGCGGTTCTGAGGGGGCAGCACATGACCTTTCAGGGATGGCTGCTCATCGCAGTCTTCGTCGGCGTCCTGCTGGCGCTCGCAAAGCCCATGGGGCTGTGGCTCTTCACGCTCTACGAAGGGCGGCGCACGCCGCTTCACGCAGTGCTGGGGCCGGTGGAGCGCGGGTTCTATCGCCTATCCGGGATCGACCCGCAGGAGGACCAGTCATGGCGCCGTTATGCGGTGCACATGCTGGTGTTCAACGCGGCGCTGATCCTGCTGACTTACGTGCTGCTGCGTGCGCAGGCGCTGCTGCCGCTGAACCCGCTGGGCTACGGCGCCGTCAGCGAGCATCTGGCGTTCAACACCGCGATCAGTTTCGGCGCCAACACCAACTGGCAGAGCTATGGCGGGGAATCGACGATGTCGAACCTGTCGCAGATGCTGGCGCTGACGATCCACAACTTCCTGTCGGCGGCCACCGGCATCGCGCTGGCCTTCGCGCTCTTCCGCGGCTTTGCCCGCCGCAGCGCAACAGGAATCGGCAATTTCTGGGCCGATGTGACGCGCGTCACGCTGTATCTGCTGCTGCCGCTCTGCATGGTGCTGACGGTGTTCTACATCGCCAGCGGCGTGCCGCAGACGCTGGCCGGTTCGGTGGACGTATCGACGCTGGAAGGCGCGAAGCAGACCTTGGCGCTTGGCCCCGTGGCCTCTCAGGAGGCGATCAAGATGCTGGGCACCAACGGTGGCGGTTTCTTCAACGCCAACTCCGCGCACCCGTTCGAGAACCCGACCGCGCTGACCGATCTGGTGCAGATGCTGTCGATCTTCGCAATCGGTGTGGGGCTGACCTATACCTTCGGCAAGGCGGTGCGCAACACGCGGCAGGGCTGGGCGATCTTGGCGGCGATGATGACGCTGTTCCTGGCGGGCACCGCAATCACGTACTGGCAGGAAGCGGCGGGCAATCCGGTGCTGCACCACCTGGGCGTCGCGGGCGGCAACATGGAGGGCAAGGAAGTCCGCTTCGGCATCGCGGGCAGCGCGCTGTTCTCGGTCGTCACCACGGCGGCATCGTGCGGCGCGGTCAATGCCATGCATGACAGCTTCACGGCGCTGGGCGGCATGATCCCGCTGTTCAACATGCAGCTGGGCGAAGTCGTCATCGGCGGCGTCGGCGCGGGCATCTATGGTTTCCTGCTGTTCGCCATCCTCGCGGTCTTCGTGGCCGGGCTGATGGTGGGCCGCACGCCCGAATACGTGGGCAAGAAGATCGAAAGCCGCGAGGTCAAGCTGGCCGTGCTGGCGATCGCCGTCCTGCCGCTGACGATTTTGGGCATGGCGGCGGTTGCCGCGGTCCTGCCGGCGGGTCTTGCCGGGCCGCTCAACAAGGGGCCGCACGGATTTTCGGAGATCCTCTACGCCTTCACCAGCGCGGTCGCCAACAACGGGTCCGCCTTTGCCGGGCTGACCGCCAATACGCCGTTCTACAACGGCATGCTGGGCGTGGCGATGTGGATCGGGCGGTTCTTCATCATCATCCCGATGCTGGCCGTTGCTGGCAGCCTTGCCGCCAAGAAATATACGCCCGAAACCGCAGGCAGCTTCCCCACCACGGGACCGCTGTGGACGGGCCTGCTGATCGGCATCGTGCTGATCGTCGGCGGCCTGACGTTCCTGCCCAGCCTTGCCCTTGGCCCCATCGCCGATCATCTCGCGATGATCCGTGGCCAGCTTTTCTAAGGATCCGCACATGGCTCGGTCCGACAATAAATCTCTGTTCACGGCTGACCTGATCGTTCCGGCGATCGGCGACGCCTTTCGCAAACTCGACCCGCGCGAGCTGATCCGCAACCCGGTGATGTTCACCACCGCCATCGTCGCGGTGCTGCTGACGGTGCTGCTGGTCGTGGGGCAGGACGGCCTCGCCGCCGGCTTCAAGATCCAGCTGGTGCTGTGGCTTTGGCTGACCGTGCTGTTCGGCACCTTCGCCGAAGCGCTGGCCGAAGGTCGCGGCAAGGCGCAGGCGGCCTCGCTGCGCGCCACCAAGGCGGAACTGACCGCCAAGCGCCTGAAGGGGGACGGCAGCCGTTACGACAGCGTGCCCGCCAGCCAGCTGAAGAAGGGCGACGTGGTCCTTGTCCAGACCGGCGACCTGATCCCGTCCGACGGCGAAGTCATCGCCGGCGTGGCGTCCGTCAACGAGGCGGCGATCACCGGCGAAAGCGCGCCCGTCATCCGCGAGGCAGGCGGCGACCGCTCTGCCGTGACGGCGGGCACCCGCGTCATCTCCGACGAGATCCGCGTGCGCGTCACCGTCAATCCGGGGCAGGGCTTCCTTGACCGCATGATCGCGCTGGTAGAGGGCGTAGAGCGGCAGAAGACCCCCAACGAGATCGCGCTGACGCTGTTGCTGGTGGGGCTGACGATCATCTTCCTGATCGCCGTCGCCACCATCCCCGGTTTCGCCAGCTATGCAGGCGGCTCGGTGCCGGTGTCGATCCTGGCGGCGCTGCTCATCACCCTGATCCCGACGACGATCGCGGCGCTGCTGTCGGCCATCGGCATCGCCGGGATGGACCGGCTGGTGCGCTTCAACGTGCTGGCCAAGTCTGGCCGCGCGGTGGAGGCTGCGGGCGACGTCGACGTGCTGCTGCTGGACAAGACCGGCACCATCACCGTGGGCGACCGTCAGGCCAGCGAGTTCCGTGCCGTCGACGGCGTGGACGTGGCCGAACTGGCCGAAGCCGCTCTCATCGCCAGCCTTGCCGACGAAACGCCCGAAGGCCGTTCCATCGTGGTCCTTGCGCGGGAGAAGTTCGGCCAGACAGCCACCGTGCTGCCTGAAGGGGCGGAGGTGATCCCGTTCACCGCGCAGACCCGCATCTCCGGCGTCAACACCGGCGGCAGGGTGATCCAGAAGGGCGCGGTGCAGGCGATCCTCAAGGCCAATCCCGGTGCCGGGACCACGGCTGCCGCCACCGAACTGCGCCGCATCACCGACGAGATCGGTCGTGCGGGCGGCACGCCGCTGGCAGTGGCGGTGGACGGCAGGCTGCTGGGGGCGATCTTCCTCAAGGACATCGTCAAGGCGGGCATCCGCGAACGCTTCGGCGAGTTGCGGGCGATGGGCATCCGCACCGTCATGATAACCGGCGACAACCCGCTGACTGCGGCATCGATCGCGGCGGAATCGGGCGTGGACGATTTCCTTGCCGAAGCCACGCCCGAGGACAAGCTGGCCCTGATCCGCAAGGAGCAGCAGGGCGGGCGGCTGGTGGCGATGTGCGGCGATGGCACCAACGACGCGCCCGCGCTGGCGCAGGCCGACGTCGGCGTCGCCATGAACACCGGCACGCAGGCCGCGCGCGAGGCGGGCAACATGGTCGACCTCGACAGCGACCCGACCAAGCTGATCGAGGTGGTCGGCCTCGGCAAGCAGTTGCTGATGACGCGCGGGGCGCTGACGACGTTCTCCGTCGCCAACGACGTGGCGAAGTATTTCGCGATCATCCCGGCGATGTTCGTGGCGCTCTACCCCGGCCTTGGCGTGCTCAACGTCATGGGTCTGTCCAGTCCGCAGAGCGCGATCCTGTCGGCGATCATCTTCAACGCGCTGATCATCCCGTGTCTGGTGCCGCTGGCGCTGAAGGGCGTGGCCTACAAGCCGATGGGGGCCGGGCCGCTGCTGGCGCGCAACCTTGCGGTGTACGGCCTTGGCGGCCTGATCGCGCCGTTCGCCGGGATCAAGCTCATCGACCTGGCCGTAGGCGGCCTGGGTCTCGCCTGAGGAGGCGCATCATGAATAACGACATCCTATCATCCTTCCGCCCGGCGATCGTCATGACGCTGCTTTTCGCGGGCCTGCTGGGGCTTGCCTATCCGCTGGCGATGACCGGCATCGGCCAGGTGATCTTCCCGAGCCAGGCCAACGGCAGCCTTGTGACCCGCAGCGGCCAGGTCATCGGCTCTGCCGTGGCGGGGCAGGCCTTCACGTCGGAGCGCTACTTCCAGACCCGTCCTTCGGCAGCGGGCAAGGGGTATGACGGGCTGGCATCCTCCGGCTCGAACCTTGGCCCGACGTCGCAGGCGCTGCACGACCGCGTGAAGGGGCAGGTCGATGCGATGAAGGCGGCACAGCCCGGGCAGGCCATCCCCGCGGATCTCGTCACCGCTTCGGGCTCCGGGCTGGACCCCGACATCACCCCGCAGGCCGCGTTCTATCAGGTCGGGCGGATCGCGCGGGTGCGCGGTATCGAAGCCGAAGCCGTCCGGCGACTGGTGGCGGGCAGCGTGCAGCAGCCGCTGTTCGGTTTCCTGGGGGAACCACGCGTCAACGTGTTCGAACTGAATCGACGACTGGACGGTCTTGGCGCTAAGCCTGCCCGGTGAACGACAGAACCACCGATCCCGGTCGTCCCTCTCCCGAAGCCCTCCTGCGCGCCGCTGCGCAGGAGGGGAAGGGGCGGCTCAAGATCTTCCTGGGCGCTGCCCCCGGGGTGGGCAAAACGTGGGAAATGCTCACCGAAGGGCGTCAGCGTCGCGATGCGGGCGTGGATGTCGTCGTGGGTATCGTCGAAACGCATGGCCGGCGCGAGACCGAAGCGCTCGTCCTCGGCCATGAAGTCACCCCGCGCCGCGTCGTCGAGCACCGGGGCCACAGCCTTGGCGAAATGGACCTCGACGCCATTCTTGCGCGCGCGCCCCGGCTGGTGCTGGTGGACGAACTGGCCCACACCAACGACACCGGCAGCCGCCATCCCAAACGCTATCAGGACGTCGAGGAACTGCTGGACGCGGGGATCGACGTCTATTCCACGCTGAACATCCAGCACGTCGAAAGCCTGAACGATGTGGTGGCGTCCTTCACCCGCGTCCGGGTGCGCGAAACGGTGCCCGATTCCATCCTCGAACAGGCCGAGATCGAGGTGGTGGACATCCCGCCCGACGAACTGATCGAGCGGCTGAGGGAGGGCAAGGTCTACGTCCCCCACGAAGCGACGCGGGCGCTGGGCCATTTCTTTTCCAAGTCCAACCTGACGGCGCTGCGCGAACTGGCGCTGCGCCGCGCCGCGCAGGCGGTCGATGCGCAGATGCTGGAGCATGTGCGCGCCAATGCCCTGGCCGGCAGCTTCGCGGTGGGCGAACGCATCGTTGTGGCGGTCAGCGAGCATCCCCATGCGGCAGGGCTGGTGCGTGCGGGCAAGCGCCTTGCCGATGCGCTGAAGGCGCCGTGGGCGGCGGTGCATATCGAAACCCAGCGCAATCAGCACTTCACCGATGCCGACCGCCGCCAGCTGGCCGACACGCTGGCGCTGGCGTCGCGTCTTGGTGCCGAAACCGCCAGCATCCCGGCGACCGGCGTGGCAGAGGGCATCCGCGACTATTGCCGCAATGCGCGCGCGACGCAGATCGTGATCGGCAAGTCGTCGCGGTCATGGTGGTTCGAACTGCGGCACGGATCGGTGGTGGACCGGCTGGTGCGCACCATCGGCGAAGTGGCGGTTCACGTCATGCCCTCGGGCGAACCGGTCAGCACGGTGCCCGCGGGCAATACGCGGGGCGAACGGGCGCGCGGGCACTGGGGGCGGCCGGTCGACTACGTCTGGACGCTGATGATGGTCTGCGCGCTGACGGTGCTGGGCCGCCTGCTGGTGGAAGCCATCGACCTTGGCAATATCGCTCTGCTCTATCTGGTGCCGGTGATGTTCGCCGCCGCCACCTTCGGCCTGCGCGCGGGGCTGTTCGCCGGGCTGGCGTCGAGCCTGGCCTACAACTTCTTCTTCCTGCCGCCCACCGGCACGCTGACGGTCAACAATCCCGAAAACGTCATCTCCATTCTGGTGCTGCTGGGCGTGGCGATCGTCACCAGCCAGTTCGCGGCGCGGGTGAAGGCGCAGGCGGACCTTGCGGGATCCAGTTCGCGCCAGAACGCGGCGCTGGCCAGCTTTTCGCGCCAGTTGACCGCAGCGGCGACGCAGGACGAACTGATGCAGGCGATCTGCGCCGACGTCGCCCGCCTGCTGGACGTGCGCACCGCGCTGCTGCTGCCCTCCACCAACGGCCCGAACCTTCAGGCCGCCTATCCGCCGGAGGACCGGCTGGACCAGATCGAACTGGCGGCGGCGCAGTGGGCCATCGACAACGAGCAGCCCGCCGGGCGCGGATCGTCCACCCTGACCGCGTCCGACTGGCTGTTCCACCCCCTGCGCGCCTCTGCCGCGTCGGGCCGGGGCGTGCTGGGCGTGCTGGGCATTGCGCGCGAGGATGCGGGCGATCCGTTGCGGTCGGACCAGGTGCCGCTGCTGATGAGCCTGCTGGATCAGGCATCCATCGCGCTGGACCGCATGGCGCTGGAGGAGGAGAGCCAGAAGGCGCGGCAGGTCGGCGAGCGCGACCGCCTGCGCTCCGCGCTGCTGTCGTCCGTCAGCCACGACCTGCGCACTCCGCTGACCACGATCATATCCGCGGCGCAGGAGCTGCGAAAACACTCTTCCAGCGACCTTGTCGAGGCGATCGACACCGAAGCGCAGCGGCTCAACCGCTTCGTCGCCAACCTGCTGGACATGGCGCGGGTGGAAGCGGGCGCGCTGCCGATGAAGGTGGAGGCGACCGACCTGTTCGACGCCGTCGCCGGGGCCGTCCACGATACCCGCGCCTCTCTCCACGGCCGCCCGGTGGAGGTCGATATCGTGCCGGACATCCCGCTGGTCCGGCTCGATCCGGTGCTGCTGCACCACTGCCTCATCAACCTGCTGGACAACGCCGGGCGCTATGGCGATCCCGGCACGCCCATCGTGATCCGCTGCCGCCGCCTGCCGGACGCGCTGGCGCTGTCGGTGATCGACCATGGGCCGGGCATCCCGCCGGGCCAGGAAAAGCGGGTGTTCGAGACGTTCACCCGGCTGGAAGGGTCGGACCGCGTGCGCCACGGCACCGGGCTGGGCCTTGCCATCGTCAAGGGTTTCGCCGAAGCGATGGGCCTGACGGTGGAGGCGGCCAACACCGACGATCCGGCGGGGGCCACCTCACCAGGTATTACGGGCGCGCGCTTCACCATCCGCATTCCAGAGCATCTCATCATCGCGCATCTCGATAGCGAGGACGTTCCATGAAAATCCGCCACAAGGTTCTCATCGTCGATGACGAACCGCATATCCGCCGTCTGGTGCAGGCCGCGCTGGCCCGCGCCGACTATGCCACACTGGAAGCCGGAACCGCCCGCGACGCGATGGAACGCGTACGCGAGGACCGTCCTGAGGTAGTGCTGCTGGACCTTGGCCTGCCCGACCGCGACGGGCTGGAACTGGTGCCGCTTATCAAGCAGGCCCAACCCGAAACATGGGATAATCGCGGGAGCGAGTCGTCCTGACGCCCGGTGGGTGTAGTAGCAGGTGACTGTTCCCCGATAGGATGAAGATACGGGCT
>NZ_JBNPXM010000015.1:0-30307 GCF_050433305.1 Novosphingobium gossypii
AGCATCATGCCCGACGCGCTTGTGCAGGCGTCCGGGCCATCGTATTTAACCGCTGGACTCTCGTTATGATCGAGGGACTGCCGGGGGGCAGGTCACATCCCATGCGGCGTGCCTGATGTCGTTCGCCATTTCTGCTTGGTTACCAATTCTGATTGCTGGCTGCTCAGAACGAGGCCCGGAGGTGATCGCACTCTTCTCGCGCGCTTACTTCCTGCTCTTTGTGCCCCCTGTGATTCTACGTTTGAATGGCGATACTCTGCTAGTCATGGACACGTACCCGAGGCGAGTCGCCGATAATATCTTGCCACTGTCGCTGGCGGGCAGCCTGCCTGCAGCATTTCGTGAATGGCATTTTACTGGCCAGACGGTCGATCACGAGACTGCTGAGGAAACCTGCCAATTGTGCGGACAAGAAGGGCTGCGATATCATTTCGAAATCCGCAACCGGCATACCGACCGCACGCTCGATGTCGGCTCGGAATGTATCCTGAAATTTGAAGTCGCAGTCTACGACGCCGGCCGCCAGCTTGATCCCTTGGAAGCACGCAAGGCACTGGCCGATCGCATGCGCCAGATGCGTCTTGAGAGCTGCATCAGGGCTCTCGAGCGACTGGCCTCGGCCGAGCAGAACGCCATCCTCGCCAACGCCCTTGTGTACTACCGCAAACACAAGGCGCTGACGCCCAAGTACGCGAACGTGGTATTCTGGCGGCTCGAGGTCAACGCGATCGATCACGATCCCACCTTCTTTAAGGTGCGCCTCGACAAGACAAGCTTCGTCAACGACCTGCGTGACATGCAGTTGCGCAACGTGCACCGGTTCTGGAAAGCCCTGACAGCTGCCCAGCGCAAAAAGGCACTTGAGCTCAGTCACACTGCCCCCACCGGATAGCCGTTCGATCACGCCGAGGTGGGTTCGCGGATCAGCCGCGCCACACCACATTGTCGCCTACGATGTCCGCGATATTCCACTGTCGGTCGCGCAGCGTCGCGATTTCGGCTTCCGTGAACGAATCCTTGCGCATGGCGAGACAGAGCAAGTGCGAGGGCCTCGTGAGTGCGACGTAATGCTGCTTCAGGCTCTTGAGCAGATCCGGACCGCCCCTTGCCGATCCCGCCTCCTCACCGAGGATCCATCGCCTGATCCGCTTGAAGTGCGACCCCCTGAAGTGCGTATCGAACACGAGCGTTGCCAGATGGGTCTCGCCCTTAACCGAATGGATTGAGCCTACCTTGATCCGGACTTCCGGCGCTCCCGGAGGGTGAGCGAATACATTGTCGGTGCGCGCGCACACGGTTTCGGCGGTGATAGCCTCTTCCCAGGCCATGAAGGCGTCGGGGCTCTGGGCATGCGGACCGATGACAAGCCGGCTGGCGATCGTGGCGATGTGGGCGCTCCATCTCCTCCAGAGCTCCGCAGTTCCCGGCAACTTTCCCTCCGCAAGGGCCCAGCACAAATTGTGGAACCGTCTGGTCGTATCGGGATCTTCGGCAAGCAGTCGCATCAGCTGACGGTAGCGATTGGTGGTACCGGGTTGGCGGACTGCGGGATTGAGAAGCGACGACAGCCGCAGGAGGCCATCAGCGGCACTTTCCGTCAGCGGGCGCATGTCTCCCGTGGACAGGCTTTCCTTCACGCCGCGACGCAGAATTCGGATCAGCGTGTCGGGTGCGCCGCCGGCTCGTGCAAGCTGATGATCATAGCCGCTCCAGTAGTGGGCGACACAATTGGGCGAGTCCCTGGGGTTCCGGTCGCGATGGATCGCTCCAATGGCTGCAAATTCGCCTGTCGCCCTCTGCGCAGCGCTGAACCGGGCCGTAATGAGGCCGGCAAAGGCAGGCAGGACAGATGCGGCATTTTCGATGTCGAAGAACAGGATGGCGGCCTGCTGGCCCTGATCGGCCCCGGCATGGTTTCGCAGGCCAACCAGACCTGGCGGGCTGGGCGCGAGAGGATCGGCCAACGCTGCGATCTGGCTGCCGAAACGGTGGCTGTTCGAAACCGGTATGGAGATGGCCGCATCCGGGAAGCGATCGAGGTCAGCTGCCACCGCCACATCCGACGCCCGCTCGTAGATGGCCTGGTTCATGTCGCCGAAGCGCTGGCGCACGACTGGCGTATCACCTTCCATGAACAGCCGGTGGAGAAGATCTGTCTGCAGATCAGTATTGTCCTGAACCTCGTCTAGGAAAAGCATCGGGAAACGGCAGCGGACGGCCTGCGCTATCTCCGGATTGCGCTCAAGCGCTTCGCGTGCCCACAGCAGCATGTCATTGTGGCAGAAGAACCCTTCCGCCGTCGTCAGCCGGCCGGCGGCAAGAAGTGCCCGGTACGCGGGTGTTTCCCTGCCAAGATAGCCATTTCCCCAGGGTACGGCCGCAAGGTTGTGGTCGACATCCGTGATGCGCAGCCGCTTGATGCCCTCCTGGCTGTCCTGGATACGGCGTCGCAGGCCATGATCGAGTTTGAACAGACGGCGGCGCAGGCAGATGTCGTCGTCGACAGCGGTGATCTCGATGCCCTTCGACCTCAGCCAGGGCATCGCCACGAACTGGTTCACGAAAGCATGGATCGTGCCGATGAAATGGGGATAGCCGAGCAGATTGCGTCCCGATGCATCGCCGCCAAGACGCTTCTCGATTTCCGAGCGCGCCACATTGGTGTGCGAGAGCACGCACATACCGGATGTCGGCAGGGTCCAGCGCTGCGCAAGAATGGAAAGCTTGGCGACCAGCATCGTCGTCTTCCCGCTTCCGGGGCAGGCCGATACGTCGATCGATGCGTTCGCCTGCAGCACCCTCGACCGGGCGTCGTTGCCGTCGGGGCCATGGAAGGCATTGTCGGGAAACCGGAGGTTCCGGCAGGAGGCGATGATCTCCGCCTCGCTTATCGGCTGCTCGAGGATGCCGGTAATGCCGCTCACGCCGCCGCGTCTCCACCCTGCGTGGTGGCATAGTCGATCGTGTCGGTCACATAGCGCGGCAGCCTGTCCCGAAGAGCCTGCGCGCTGAGGACCTCTCGATCCGCGGCATCGTCCAGCAGCATGGCCAGGTACTGGGCGGCAATTGCCTTCGAGGCGCTGGCCCGGAACTTCCTGTAGATCCTGGTCGCCAGCTCTTCGGGATCGAGGTCGACCAGCTTGAGAAAACTCTCGCCCGATCTGGTGATGACCTCCTCGCGCGTCGTTCGCCCTTCATGGATGCGCACGTCCGCTATCGCGAGATCGGCCGCGATCCACACTTCGTGTGCGAGCCCGAACCGCGCCAGGTCGTACTCCAGCGTCCATTCGTCAGCGACGAAGGTCCGCACCGACTGCCCGTTCGCCCGCCCTTCGATGGCGACACGAAGCTCGTCCAGTTCCTCGCCCGGGAAGTCCGACTTGCAGCGCCACTTCCTTTGCGCCTTCGGGGGAAGGGTGCCATCCTCCTTCACGAGCCCGAGGATGGCGGGAGCGCAGGCGGGCATCACATCCATGTCGGTCATGCAGGCGACCGGTACCGACAGCAGGTTGTGCTCCTCGGGCGCACGGCGCTGGAATATCCGCGCATACCGACCCAGCCCCGTACCGCCGACGTTCACGACCGATACGCCGTGGCGAGCCAGATCCCTTCCGATCAGGCGCGCCAGCGTGGGAAGCAGGATGTTCTCCGCATCGCCTTCGACGATGATGACGCCGCGTGCGAAGAACAGGTTCGCCTTGGTGGCGTCAAGGAAGCGCTCGAGGAAAGCATAATCCGATGGTTCGAGGAGTGTGTGCTCCGGTCCCATGGCAAAGGCCCGCCCCTTGCGGACCATCACCAAATTCTCGAGTTTCAGCGAAGACGCGAGCGAGGGGCTGTGGGTTGTCATTACGACCTGCAGGCCGTGCTCGGCGCCGGCGTCAACGGCGGCCTTCTGTTTCAGGAAGTCGATCAGCAGATGCTGGCGCTGCGGGTGGAGGTGGGCCTCGGGCTCCTCAATCAGCAGCGCCGGGAATCCATCGCTCTCCTGGCTGAGCAGCAGCAGTTCCGAGGCCATGAACAGAAGGTTGTTGGAGCCTAGTCCGCGCTGCGGTGGCGGATCGGCGATGCCATCGTCGCGCAGGTCGAGCTCGAGCTTTTCCAGCAGCTGGCGCAGCCGGGCAGACTTGTCGCTCCGGGCACCGCTGACGCTGATCTGACCCTTGAGCAGATCGCCGTCGAAGGAGAGCCGCGCTAGATAGTCGTCATTGAGCCTGGAGCGTGCGCTTCCGATGCCCGGCTGGCCCTCGATGAGTGCGTTGGCGAAATCGCCGATTCCAAGGACGCTGAGCTCGCCCGGATCGGCAGGGTAGGATCCCGGATCGAAATCGGAGCCCGACGAGGTAATTTCCTCAGTCTGCTGCAGGATCTGGGCAAGCCGCGATCCCCGCCCGGCCGATAGTGCCTGATCGGCATCGCGCAGCGGCCGGAGGTAGGTCGCGCAGAGCAGGGCGCGGGCTGCCGCCTCCAGGTTCGGTCCGGTCCCCGTCACACCCGAGCGACACTCTACGGTTGTGAACCTGCGCGTCGGTGAACGTGATGCCGTGGTCGCTTTCCAGTTTAGGTAGAGCTGGGCCTTGCCGTCAAGGTAGGTGAGGTGCTCGAGAAACGCAGCACGGTCGCTTGCGCCAAGCGCATCGAAGCGGAGCAGGATCCGTATCTCGGTGCGGGCGGGACCGCCGTCAGGCGGCTGATGAAAGTCGGCCTCGGTGACGCGAAAGTGGTCCTGGCCCCGCGTTCCCAATACCAGCCGGATAGCATCGATGATCGCGGTTTTCCCTGAATCGTTTTCGCCTACGAGCGCAGCGATACCTGCAGGCAGGTTCAGCCGGAACGACGCATCACCTTCCCCGAAGGTCCGGAAATTCTCGACCCTAATTTCCGCAAGTCGCACGCAATCCCTCGCTGACGATACAATCGATCATGTTGTACTGGCATAGCGCTCCCGTAAGCTTGTTGCACCCTCGATCCCTCACGATTCCAACGACTTTAATGGTACCGCGACGTTATCGGAGGGGCATCGTGCCGGAACGCTGTCGCGGACGCCTGGGGTGGCCGAATGCGCGGGCGATCGCTCTTTAAGCCACCGCCTCACGCCTGCGCCTCCGGCATATCGGAGACCTCTGCTGGTTCGTGTTCGTTGGCTATCGACAGCACGAAATCCTGGTTTGCACGCTCCTGCGCAAGCCGCGCATCACGATGGGATTCGAATTCCCTTTTAAGGTTGTCTTCAAGGTTCCAGCTGCCGTCCGAAAGCTCGTACGGATCGGCGGTGAACTCCGCGTTCAGGCCAGCCGCGAGGTGAAGTGCACGGAGGCCGACCCAGGCTGCATATTCCCGTACCTTGGGGGCAGTCACATCGGGATCTCCGATGACATCCCATTCAAAACTTAGCTCAGCGCGCAACCTGTCTACTTCCACAGGAAACGCCAGCAACTGCTTGGTTGTCGCCGCGCCCAAGGCTCGCCAGTCAATGTCGGTTGAGAACGGCGGAAACTCCGGGATATTGATGATGGCCTCGCCTACTTCCCCCTCGGATACATCGTAGTTGCTGGAATCGCTGACAGCCATCGAGAGCGCATTCGCGTAGGCTTCCAGTGCCGTGCTCGCATAAAGGCGCGCGAAGGTGCGGTCCTCGCCTCTCTTCAGCCCATCTCTGATGACCGAGACGCCTTGCGTGACTACCGCTGCAAACACAGATGAGCCTGCCACCAGAGTAACAATCTGTACTTCCGTCCAATTGCTCACAATGTACCTACCGATCGAGCGGAATAGCTGCGTTCCGCCCGGTAGCCCGAAACCGTTGGGCCTGCAAAACAGCCTACGAGTTTGCAGCCAGTGAGCAGGAAGCTGCTTGTGTGGCCGCAACCAGTTAATGGAACGAGGGCTTGCTTCGCGGCAATCAACGAAAAGAGCGCCCGGTATACCGCGTCGCTGCTCCAAAGCCGATCTTCACAAAAGTCTCAGCGCCCAGCATCGAAAACGTTCGTTGGCCGCGTCCGCGAACGGCGGCTTTCTCAGACTGGCTTCTCCAAAGCTGACTGTCGCGAAAGTCCCAGGCCGGGCCATTGAGTTGAGGTGACGCAGCGGTGGAGCGAAGGTCCGCTTACCCAGAGCCGCCGCTCCAAAGGCGACTGTCGGCTAGGTCCCAAACCCGGCCACGCCGAGTAGGCCTTTCTTCTCAACAAGCCTTGCCAAAAAACAAGAGGGCCGCCCCGACGGCGACCCTCGGATGGAAACGACTATTCGGCAGTGTCGCTAAGGTTCGAAGGTGATGGGGCGTCTTTTGCTGTTCGGGCCATCCGCTTGCCGCGAGGCGCTTTGGCGTCAGCTTTGACTTTGTCACCAGGTTCTGCGGCGTTGGCTTCAGCAACATCAGAGTTCACTGCTGTAGCGTCGGTCGCAGTTCCACTTTTGAAGAGACCAAGCTTGCCACGTCGCTTGGTGGCGGGTTTCGCCGCCTCGTTGACGACACCGGCTTGGCCTTCATTGGCGGCCGCGCCCGAAGCCGGCTTTGCGGCAACAGGCTTTTCGCTCACGCCCGCCTTTGCAGGTGCCTTCTTGGGCCGCACCGGCTTTGCGCTCTTAGGCTTACCTGCGGACTTGGTCGTAGCTGCATCTGCTGGAGCTGACACAGTATCGTTCGGAGACTGAGCAGTTGCCGACTTAGAAGCCACTTTCTTTGCCGGCTTGCTTTTGGAGCTACCGCCCGACTTCGCTTTAGCGACAGGCGCCACACCAGCGGCAACATCCTGGAGCTCGGTCTGCGTTTCGGAAATGGCTGCGGTCGACGCTTCGGCAGTGCTACCGGTGCCAGTAGCCTTGCGGCTGCCAAGACCAATTTGCTCCGCGATCTCGCGGCGACGTGCGGCGAAGGTTGGTGCCACCATGGGATAAGTGGCAGGCAAGCCATAACGCTCCCGGTATGTGTCTGGCGTCAGACCGTGGCTGGCAAGATGGCGCTTCAATGTCTTGTAGGGCTTGCCATCGATGAGGCTGAGAATCTGGTCCTGCGATGCCAGGCTCTTGCGCACGGAAACCGCAGGCGTGTAGGTCTCAGGCTCGGCCTCCACCTGTGAAGTGCTGTCCTCAGTCAGCGCGCCGCGGGTGGTCCGGATAAGGCTGGCCAGGTCGTCTGCCGGAACAGTGTTATTGGCAAGATAGGCGCTCAAGAGCTGCACCGTCAGCGCTGCTACGTCAGGGGTATTTTCGGGTTCAGGCATCTTGGGCGCCCCTTCTTCATATTTGTGCGGAAATCAGGTCATGCTGCACGATGACAGCGATATAGTCATCGCGGTGAATGCAATGCTTTTCAAGGGGCAAAGGTTGCCCCCTGCTAATCAACACCAGTTCGACTGCAGATAAGGAGGCGCTCTTCCGTCTAGATCGGCACGAGCATTATGTCTTCTGCCATTGAATCCGCGGTATCCGCGCGATTGCAGTGCAGTCGATGCACAGCGCCAAGAGGCTTACTCGCTGCTTCCAGCCAGTCAGCCGCCAATGAAGTAGCCGGTTACGCCTCGGAGACGCTTTGCGCAGGAAGAGCCCCTGCTCGTTCTGGACAACCAGGGGTCATCCGCATCATAGCGCTGGAATGACCCCAGATCTTACCCCCATCATCCTGCAGGTTCTGGAGCGCGCGCCGCAGTGGATCCGGCACGACCTTGAAGCCAAAGACGCGACACTGCGCATCCGTGCGGAAGAAACACTTGCGGCGATGATTGCCAATGCTTTGCAGGAAACCGGCGAAGGTAAAAGCGCCGGTCCTGATTCCGGCTGAGTCAGGAATTTCATAGCACGTCGTCAAACCGTCAATGTCGCCATGTAGTGCGATGATGCGACCCGAAGGGCTGCGCAGCCCTTGCACTCGACTGACCCGGCCTGCCCTCAGCGCCGGGTCTTTTCGCGTCGATCCGCGGTTTGGTAGGGGCAGCCGCATGCGTGCCTGGCGTTTGAGAAGAGAGACGCCGCCAACCGCTTCAACGACCTGGCAAGAAGATTTCGAGGGTTGAGTTCAGCGCAGCTTAGATCGGCTTAATGCGAGCGGCGGCGCGGTCTCGCGACACCGCTCGCGATTGCATCTCAGCCGTTCAGCTTGTCCTTGACCGCCTTGGCGACGGTGAAAGTCAGCTTCTTTGAAGCCTTGATCGTCATCGTCTCCCCCGTAGCCGGGTTACGGCCCTCACGTTCCGGGCTGTCCTTGACCTTGAACTTGCCAAAGCCGTTGAGCGAAACTTCCTCGCCCTTGGCAGCTGCATTGCCAATCGCCTCAAAGACCGCATCGACGACCTTGCGGGCATCGGTCTTCGAGAGATTGTGATCGGCGGCGATGGTGTCGGCGAGATCGCTGTTATTCATGCGTGGTTCGTCCTGTCGTTATCTTCGTGAACGCTGATAGCCTTACGAGTTGGCTTCTGGCGCTCCTGCACCATGCAGCAAGCCTTGAAGGGAGCAAAGTGGGTGCCTTATCCGCAAGTGCGGCGACGTCCATGATGTCCACAGTCAGGGACGGAAAGAAGATAGCCTGATACCTCGGCGCGGTTCGGCATTCGTGCCGTTTCGTCGCTTCAAGCAAATCACGCCGGAAGGGCCTGCAGATTGAGCTTGTTCAATGCTGCCGCTTTTCGCCGCAGCGGACATGTGCATGAAAGCCATCAGGGCATGCAACGAGCGCAATTGTCAGAGAGCCGAGTTGCCGCCATATGCAACCCTGCCTTTCAGGCATCCTCTCCCAAACTTCTCAAGCCGGCCTCAGGGCCGGCTTTTCTTTTTCCGTCCGCTGCGTCGAACAGCGAGCGGCAAGAGATGATCATCGAGCACTTCACTGCCAATCAACACGTTTCCCGGGCGTTATCCGGCAAGTTATCAACAGCACGGCTCAACCGCCCCCATTCCCGAAGCAAACCCGAAAATCCTGGAACTGCCAATTCCGCCTCATGACCAGGCGAACAACGCTACGCCTTTCTGCCAGTTGTAGAGTATTTCTGCGGCCGCTCGCTGGTAGCGCAGGATGTTCTCAATTCCGGCAGGACGCGGTGCTGGCTGGATCAAAAGTTGGGAGGAGGTTTGTGGACTTTCCTTAAGCATGGCAGTGTTGCAGCTTGCTAGGCCGCGTTGATAAAGTCCGGTAACCACTTGCGGATTGCAGCCAGGTTCAGGAAGCTGGCGAATGACAGGGCGGTTTTGTCATATCGGGTGGCGATGCGGCGGAACTGCTTAAGCTGGCCGAACATGCGCTCGATGCGGTTGCGGTCACAATAGCGACGGAAATCGCAGGGGATGGGTTGGCGCCGGTTCGCCTTGGGCGGGATGATCGGCAATATGCCGCGCATCAGCAGGTTTTCGCCAACAGCGTCGCCGTCATAGCCTTTGTCGGCGAGTAGAGCCTTTGGCTTGGTGACAGGGATTGCCATCAGCGCATCGACCGCGCCATAGTCCGACGCTTCTCCACCGGTCAGGATGAAGCCGAGAGGGCGTCCCTGATTGTCGCAGCGGGCGTGGACCTTGCACGTAAAGCCGCCGCGTGATCGACCAAAAGCCTGCGCAGAAGCCCCCCTTTTCCGCCCACCGCCGAAACATGGCCGCGAACTATGGTGCTGTCGATCATGTGCTGCCAGTCATCCGTCAGTCCCAATTCGACCAGCGTCGCAAGGATCGCATCCCACACGCCTTGCTCGGCCCAGCGCCGAAAGCGCACATAGACCGAGTTCCAAAGGCCATAGCGTTCATGCATGTCGCGCCACGGACAGCCAACCCGCAACACGTGCAGCATTCCGTTAAGATAGCGCCGGTTATCATGAGCTGGGCGGGATTTGCGGCCACGCTCCGATGGCAGCAGTCCCGCGATCACTTCCCATTCCTCGTCCGTCAAATCACCCCGAGCCATTGCCACTCCCGCAAAGAGCAGCTTTGAATCAGAAGTCAGCCTGTTTGGGAATCCACTTTGTCAACGCGGCCTAGCTGAGGTCACAATGCTTTTTGAGCCGGTAATACGCAAGCTAAGTGCATTTGAACGCCTTTCTGAAGGCGAGGTTCATGCTGTGCGGAAACTTGGCCACGATGTTCGCGTATTTCACAGATATCGCGACATCATAACGGAAGGGGAAAGCCCCGACTTCGTCCACGTCGTGCTGGCAGGATGGGCCGCCCGGTACAGCATTCTCCCTGATGGGGGCAGAATGATCACAGCCTTTCTGATCCCAGGCGACTTCTGCGACATGCACGTGACCACGCTGTCTGCGATGGACCACAGCATCCTTGCCATCACAGATTGCAAAATCGCATTTGTACAGAAGCACGCTATCGAGGAGGTTACCCGTTCGACGGTAGCGTTGACACGGGCCTTTTGGCGTTCGACGCTCGTCGACGAGGCTATTCTGCGGCAATGGCTCGTGTGTGTCGGTCGGCGAGACGCGAAAGCAGCGTTGGCCCACCTGCTTTGCGAATTGCACGTTCGATTGCAACTCGTTGGCCTTGCGGACGATGGCGACCTGCAACTACCGCTCACGCAGACCGAGTTGGCGGACGCAACAGGGCTGACCGCGGTTCACATCAATCGAACTCTGCGGGCTTTGCGGCAGGACGGCCTCATCGATGAAGGTCCTTCCATCCGCCTGCGCGATATCGCGAGGCTGCGAGAGGCTGGCGATTTCAACCCTCAGTACCTTCATCTACGTACGCCCAACGTTATCGCCTGATGGCTTGAAACGTCCGCAACCGGGCCTTGTCAGGCGCAGATCGAGTGTAATTCGGCCAACCCGATATCCCGGCTCTATTCTGATATCGAGCGAGGAGCCGGCGTTGCACATGCAACCCTGGCCAGGTCAGCAAAGCCTCAGTCACGGTCCTCGGTGCGCATGGACGCATCGCGCAGATGCTTGATGTTGGCGAGGAAGTTCGACAGCTCCCTTCGGCGACAAGTTTCGCTGGCACACTCATCATCCAAGCCCAGTTCCCACCGGGCGGAGCGGCTCGAAGGATCTTCCTGCAGGCGATCCAGCAACCTGGCCTGCTGATCGACAGCAGCTTCGCTGCAAGCCAGGCCCTGCTCCACGAGTGCGCTTGCCTGCGCTCTCAAGGCGACGGCGATCTCTCCTGGTGCGAGCTCCGGGTGATACTGAACGCCCCAGAATACTCCGCGGTCATATCGGATCTCCGCGGCCTGCACACGAGTGGCACCATTGGTGGCCAACAGAGTGCTACCTTCGGGAAGTGCCCTCACTTCATCGGTATGGATGGCCAGAGCATCCCATGCGGAGGGTCGCCCTTCAAGCAGCGGATGCGTGAGGCCTTCCCGCGTGGCAGTGATCCGGCGCGCGATCCCTGCTTCGATCCGCGGATTCATCGCCTGCACGCTTCCCCCCGCCGCCGCCACTGCGAGTTGAAGTCCCGCGCACGATCCAAACGCCGGAACGCCCGAAGCGAACACCGCCCGCATGAAGGCAATCTGTCGTCGAACCTCGGGCGTATCCTCATAGACATGCATGGGTGAGCCGGTGACGAACACGGCATCGAAAAGTTCGATATCCTCAGCTGACAGCACATTTGCATCATGATCGGCAGGTGTAACCCGGGTGACCCGGGCATCGCCGACCATCTGCGACAGGGTTTCAGCGAACGTTTCGCCCGAGCTTCGGCCCGCTCGTTTTCGCCTTTCATCCCGTTGTTCGCTTGTCTCGCTTTCTGCAATCAGGAAGTGCAATGGGGGCTCCGGCATAAGAATCGGATGATCCCGCGCCGTCGGCGGCATCTTGAGACTAACTGGGAGCAAGCCACGAAGGTTCCGATCTGAACATCCCCGTCGAGAATGGATGATCGAGGGACTACAATGAGCGTAAAGAAAGGCGTCTAGCCCATGGTAACACCTCTTACCGCACGCCGAACTATCGCTGCCTGAGGTCCTTATTCCGGACAAACAAAGACATTTTATATCTGCAGAATAGATTTTCTGGTGCCCGTCGCAACCAGCATCGCTCGCTAGTGTTCAGCGTGTAGTTACTCAAGGACCAATCACCCAGGATCTGACAAACGAACGCACTATCAATCAGTGATAGCCAAGCATTATTAGCTAACACCATACCCCTCATAGTGTATTCTATACAATATTAATCATCTTGCGCAATCGTAACAGGTCCAACAAGGACGTATGCTTGTGTTCAGAAATGTCCGCGCGCAGGTAAGCCACTTACCAAAGTTTGTGTGGCATGTCGCCATGCCCGTCATCCTGCTGGGTAGCGTGATCGTGATGGCTGCGGTTTTCGGGATCTTGCGCGCAAGCAGTGCAAGCAATGAAGCCGCTTTGCAACGCCAGACGAGAGTGGCGCGGCTCGCGCTCTCAAGCAGCGCCGACCAGATCGCTTATGAGCAACAAACCGTCGCAACGTGGGAACAATTGCCCGAACGCCTTGCCGGGACGCAAATTGACCGCAGGTGGCTGGACGCTGAAATTGGACGCTGGCTCAGCGACATGTTCCGCCATGATATGACGTTTATTCTAGATGCCCGCTCGAGACCCATCTACGCTTTTAAAGCGGGGCACGCCGCTTCAAATGATAGCTTTGAAAAAATCGAGGCAGCGGTCTCTCCGCTGGTTCGGGCTGTTCAACTTTCCTCACCGCGTCGCGAAAGTGTCTCGGTCGGCGCCGGTCGGCGTTCGACCATGCTGACGCGTGAAACCACGATTTTCGAATCCGACGCGCTGCAGGTTGACGGCCGGCCTGCGGCAGTCAGCGTCATGCGGATCGAAAGCCCGGGAGACACCGCGGGCAAATCAAAGCCACTGATGGTGAGCGTGAGGTTCCTGGACGGCACATTCCTGAAGCAGCTGTCCGCTTGGCATCTCCTGCACGGTTTGCGCTACTCGGTAACCCCTGACTTACGGAACGGAGAGCACATGGTCCAGTTCCGTGACGATGAAGGGCGCTCAATCGGCTACTTCCTGTGGGAGCCGGAGCTACCCGGTCGACTGATCGTGCGTTCGCTGGGCCCAGGGACGGCGCTTCTAGTCATACTGATGCTGACGATGATGGCGGCGCTGTCCCGCTCCATCTGGCTTTCGAACCAGCGCCTGGCATCTACTGTACTTGACCTGCAGGGCAGCGAAGCACAGGCACAGCATCTCGCCTTCCACGATGTCCTGACCGGCCTCGCAAACCGCGCGCTCTTCCAGGAGCGCCTTGACCAGGCACTCGCACGCGCCTGGGGCGGCGAAAACTGCGCAGTACTGGCAATCGATCTCGACCGGTTCAAACAGGTCAACGACACGCTCGGGCATGCAGCGGGGGATGCTCTCATTCAGGAATTTGCCCGCAGGCTTTCAGGCGTCGTGCGTCAAGCAGACACCGTCGCGCGCATTGGTGGCGACGAATTTTGCGTGCTGATGTGCTCGATCGACGATTCCGACAGCATTCATTTCGTCTGTGAACGCATTCTGGCGACTGTTAGAGAGCCGTTCCGATTGGTCGGCAACGAGGTATTCGTCAGCGCTAGCATCGGCGTCGCAATGGTCAGCGCAGCGGGTACCGATCGCGGCGAGCTCCTGCGAAAGGCAGACATTGCCCTTCATGCCGCCAAAGCGGCAGGGCGCAACGACTACAAGTTCTTCGTATCCTCGATGGACGAAACCATCAAGTTGCGCAGCCGGATCGAGGAGGAGTTGCGCAGGGCCGTTCTGGCCGGCGACCAGTTGCAAGTACACTATCAACCCGAAGTCGATGCCCGCACGGGCGCCATCCTGGGGGTTGAGGCCTTGATCCGTTGGAATCATCCAACTTTGGGGAATATCCCGCCCCAGCAGTTCATACCGATTGCTGAGGAAACCGGGTTGATAATCGAGCTGGGCGAATGGGTGTTTGCACAGGCATGCCGGGTCGCGGCACGCTGGTCGAACCTGTTCGTTGCCGTCAACTTGTCTGCCGTGCAGTTCCGCAGTCGCGACCTAATGAGCCGGTTGACCGCGATCGTGGCCCGGGCCGGATGCAATGCATCGCAGATTGAGCTTGAAATAACCGAAAGCATTGTTCTGAGCGAGGAACTGGGAGCAGAAAGCACGATAGAGAGCCTTCGAAAAGCCGGCTTCAGGGTCGCGCTGGACGATTTCGGCACCGGTTATTCCAGCCTCAGCTATCTGCGGCGCTACAAGGTGGACAAGATCAAGATCGACAAGTCCTTCACCCATAATTTAGGCGTGGATGGCGAGGCGTCTGCCATTGTCACATCAGTGATCACGCTGGGGCATGCTATGGGCCTCACCGTGACTGCAGAGGGCGTCGAGAACCACGATCAGTCCGTTTTGCTGGCTTCGGCCGGTTGCAACGAACTTCAAGGCTTCTTCTTTGCGACTGCGCTGCCAGAAGAGGATCTGACGCAAATCCTTTCAGGGCGCGACCCGTTGCTAAGCGTGGCCTGACGGCTGTAGATCTTTGTGAAGAGGGGCTTCGAAGAAGCCGTAAGCGGTGAAAAACCCCCACGTGGCGGTGGAGCCACCCCGTCAGGTTTGGCGATGTCATTTCGGTGATCAAGCAGGGGTGACGACGTTGCTCATTTCGAACATGGTTTGCCCGGCGTTTGTATTGACCCAGTTGTATGGGAGCAGATCGTCGATCGGATCGGTGTCGGAGCGGCTGATAATTCGGGCGAGTACATCGGAGAGGTAGGCGTAGGGCTCGAGGTCCAGCATCTTGCAGGTTTCGACCAGCGAGGCGATCGCCGCCCAATTTTCGGCGCCGAGTTGGTGGCCGGCGAACAACGCATTTTTCTCTGGAGAGTCACTGGCCTGATAGCCCGTTCGGCGGCGTTGTTGTCGAGCTCGATCCGTCCGTCGTCGAGGAACCGGCTGAAGCCCGCCCAACGTTTCAGCGCATATTACATCGCGTCGCTTGTCGCCGAGCCAGCCATGATGCGGGGGCTGACGGCAGTGAACCAAGCATGGAGGCTATCGATCAGCGGACGGCTTCGCTCCTGCCGTACAGCAAGGCGCTCCTCGGGCGGGCGACCACGGATGTCCTTTTCGATTCCGTAGATCCTGGCGATGCGCTGCAACGCATCCTGCGCGATCGGAGCATCACTGCCCGCATCGACAAACTTACGTCGCAGGTGCGCCCAGCAGTAGGATTTCCAGACGCCAGCATTGGCGCGGTCATCCTTGCCGAACTGGTCGTAGGCTTGCCAGGCATCGACCTGCAGGATGCCGTGGTAGGCTCCCAGCAGCTGTCTGGCCCACATGGCCCCGCGGCCGGGCATATAGGTGTAGAGCGCCAGCGGCGGATCGGCACCGCCATGGGCCCGGTCGTCACAGACGATGACCCACATGTAGCCGGTTTTGGTCTTGCCGGTCCCCGGTGCCAGCACCTTGACGGTGGTTTCGTCGACGAACAGCCGTGATCGTGCAAGTGCATCCACGCGCATCCGGTCGACGATCGGCTGCAGCGCCGCAATGCCCCGGCCGACCCAGTTGGCCAGCGTGGCGCGGCTGATCTCGATGCCCTGCCGCGCGAAGATCTTCGACTGGCGATAAAGCGGAAGGTGGTCGCAGTACTTGTTGATGAGAACATCGGCGATCAGCGCTTCGGTCGGCAAGCCGCCCGGCACCACGCGCGCCGGTGCCGGAGCCTGGTGTACGCCATCGGTACAGCACCGGCACGCATAGCGCGGCCGGATAGTCACCATGACGCGGTGCTGCGCTGGGATGATGTCGAGCCGTTCCGCACGGTCCTCACCGATCTTGTGCAGCGCGCCGCCACAGGCGCATTCCAGGCTGTCGGGTTCGATCACCACCTCGAAGCGCGGCAGATGCGCCGGCAGCGATGCGCGCTGTGTGTCGGCGGGCCGGCGTTTGCGAGGTACGAGGCCATGACGCTCGATTTCTTCGTCTGTCTTGTCCTGCAGGCCCTGGGCCTCACCAAGGGCCACGGCCTGGTCTTCCAGCGCGAGTGCGAGCTGATCGGCAGGAAGCTTTTCCGACCGCCTGCCGAAGGTCGTGCGGTTGATCAGTTTGAGGATATGCTCGAGCCGCGCTGCGCGGGCGCGCTCGGCCAGCAGCATCACCTTGAGCTGCTCGACGTCGTCGGGCAGCTCGTCGTATCCGGCTTCTGCGCCGGTCGCTGCGGGGAGTTCTGGGTGCGCCGCCACGCCTGCATTCTAGCGGATTTTGCCTCGCGAGGAACAGCCTTGCGCCAAGCAGAATCAGGCATGCGGCCTACTGCGCATGGATCGGTTTGGGCACGCGCGGCACGTGCACGCGCGACCAGTCCAACCCCTCGATCAACGCAGCGGCTTGCGCCGCTGACAGCTTCATCACCCCGTCTCCCGGGCGTGGCCAACGGAACTTCCCATCGTGCAAGCGCTTCGTCACCAGCACCAGCCCGGTGCCGTCCCAGACCAGGAGTTTGATCCGGTCCGCTCTGCGCGCCCGGAAGATAAACAGCATACCTGAGAAGGGATCGAGCCTGAGCTCGCGCTCGACCAGCGAGGCAAGACCCACCATTCCTTTCCTGAAGTCCACGGGCTGTGTTGCGACCAGTACCTTCAGGGGGCCGGGCGGGATGATCACGCGCTCACCCGCGCGGCCAACAACACCCGCTCGATGTGATCCGCGCTCACGTCGGGAGGGATGCGGATCAACAACCCGCTTGCCTCGACGACGATCTGGCCGCTGACTGGTGGCACTGCCGCGCTGGACAGCTCGTCGACCTTCCCACGCTCGACCATTGCCGGCACAAAGGTCATCGCCTCCGCGCGCTCCCGCAATCCGCGCCGCCATGTGTACAACTGCTGGGGAAACAGCCCGTGGCGGCGCGCCACCGCTGACACATTGGCACCCGGCTCCAAGCTTTCCGCGATGATCTGCGCCCGCGCCTCGGGCGTCCAGTGCCGCTTGCCCCGCGGGCTTTCGATCACGTCAAGCCGCTGCACCTGACCTGGGACGCTCGTTTCGAAACATGTTTCGAAATCAGTTTCATCACTCACTGGTAACCTCGCCGTTCATTGCGACGAAACTACCAACCTCGGAGCTTCTGAAAATGTGGGGGATTTTGACCGCTTACAAGAAGCCCATAATCACGATCCGACAACCGCGGTGAAACGGACTAAACGCAGGTCCACCGCAGGCCTCTAGAGCCCTTATGACTTGAATCCTAATAGCGTTGCTCCATTGCAGCTACGTACATCAGCATTTGTCAGAAGGGCTGTTGTTGCAAGGGTAAGGTCTTGAGGGCAGCTTTAGCCGAGGATCTGATCTCATCCCAATCTGGATCTACGTCCAAAGCATCGAGTCTCCAAAAATCATTCCCTTTCTTACTTTTCATCGCGCTAATTACGCCATCTAAGTCGTTCAGAGTTTTTACTTGCACCGAACTCAGCTCGTTGGCCTCAAGCATATGATAAATCGAGACAAAATAATCTTCAAACTGTGAAGCGAGCTCCGCACTCTGGTAAGGGATCATCTCTCCAGCAGCTTCAAAGGCCGGCAACGACATCAGGTATGACCTTTGCGCATTTGCGACATCTGCGAGAACCGCAACCGCAGCGCGCAGGTGAAAGTACCGAGTGAACATAATGCAAACGAGGCTCCTTCAATACTTGCCAGCATTGCTCCGCGTTTCGCTACCTTATGCCTTCTTACATCGAAGCCTTAAAATAAACAAAGACTGAACTGAAAACCTGCTTAAATAACTTGGATCTACAAACGCCACCAAACGGTTAACAAAAGATAATTAGCTTCCGTATCATTGTTTATAAAGCCATGAGAATTGTATCGTTGGTTCAGTAGGTTGATATGGCCTGGTTGATAACCGATTAGCCACGCTGGCATACTTTTCATTGGACAATTGCGTCCAATGAAAAGTATTGATTTTATAGATGGTCCGATGATGTAATTTGCTCATCAAGGACTTTGATCCTCAAGATCCAGGTACATCTTATAGCGCTGGGCGCCGCAGACGGCCTTTTCCGTAGATCGGAAGATCTGAACTTTGCTAATATGTACAGGAATATAATCCAAGTTACTTTATTTTCAGCAGGTACAAAGCGGTAAATATCTCACAACGGTTATCACTCAAGAAGGCTATGACCATTGGATATTATTAGATCGAAATGGGACGTGGTCGTAATCGGTGCGGGAATTGGCGGTGGCTTGGCTGCGCGACGGCTGACTGAGCTAGGCTTGAACGTTCTAATAATCGAAAAAGGGAAGGACTTCGGCGATACCAGATCCAACCTGCCGGACGGATCAGCGTCATCGCCAGCCGCAAGGCTGGAGCAAGGTTTGTGGCCTGAGCCGCTGAAAGGAATTGTAGATGGCCGAGAACTCGCGCTCGAAGGCGTAATTGGAACAGGCGTTGGTGGAACATCATTACGCTACGCGGCTACTTTGGAGCGTCCCGAGCCGCACGATTTGGATGATTGCCCTGAGAGGCCGCATCCCACGCAAGGATGGCCAGTCTCATATGCCGAATACGCGCCGTACTTCGACATGGCGGAAAGGTACTTCTGTATCACCGGAACGCCCGACCCATTAGCGCGCGATAAAACACCTGTTTCCATGAAGCAAAGGGCGCTCGCGTCCAGTGAAGCGCGGTTTATGCGTGACCTTAGAAGTGCGGGTCTTAACCCCTACCAGACCCACATGGCGGCTCTATTCTTACCGGATTGTGAAAGTTGCTTTGGACGACGTTGTGCAAAGCGCTGCAAGATGGACGGGCGAACCGCGGGAGTTTTGCCTGCCGTCCAGTCTGGACGTGCTGCTGTGCTGGACGAATGCACCGTCCTTTCCATCAATGCCGATGACCATGTGAAATCGATCAAGGTTTGCAAAGATGGCAAGGAATTTGTCCTGAAGGCCCGCGCGTATCTCCTTTCCGCCGGAGGACTTGGCTCACCGTCTCTCCTACTACGATCGAAAAATGAAGTTTGGCCGACCGGCTTGGGTAACCGATATGGTCTTGTAGGCCGCAACCTCATGTTTCATTTGAGTGAAATACTTGCAGTCTGGCCGAAGGGGAGAACGGGAAGGGCACGACAGGCAGAGCGATCCGTCAGCTTCCGCGACCTATATCATCGTGACGACCTTCGCCTCGGCCTCGTACAGTCGATGGGCTTGACTGCACGATATGGAGAAATCATGTATGCAGCCCAAATACGTTTAGCTTCCTCCGCATTCCGCAACGTTCCGTTTGCAAGGAGCGTATTGCGGCTTCCAGTTTATCTAGCATCTTCAATAATGGGCGCTGCTCATCTATTTGTCGGCATACTAGAGGATCTACCAAGCCTTGAAAACAGAGTTTTAATGCGATCAGTCAACTCTGATAGTTTGGATTTCCAGTATTCTATAGGCGAAGAGCTTCACGATCGTAGAAGACACTTTCGTCAGGCTATGTACAAAGCATTCCCGGGGCACTCTCGAATGTTCATGTCGCATCAACCACAGCTGAATTATGCGCACCCGTGTGGGACGGTCCGCTTTGGTATAGATCCAAGAACGAGTGTTCTTGATCCGTCATGTCGAGTGCGCGGAATCGACAACCTGTTCGTCGTCGATTCATCTTTCATGCCTACTTCAAACGGTGTTAATCCAAGCCTCATGATCGGAGCCAACGCGTTGCGTGTAGCGGAGGCAGTCGCAAGCAGCGTTCGAGGCTACAGCGCGCCGCGATATCGCAATCACGGTCTTTAAACGTGCTCGTTATGTCGCCAGGCAACCTCGTTTGGCGTGCGCCAACGCGTAAGATCGCCTCCAAACCATACTTCGTGCACTTCGCTCACGCAGAGGCAACGACCCTCACCTTGAGCAATACGGGTCTGACTAACGCGGCCTCGGGATTTCCTCGATTCTTGATCAGGAAATAACCTTATAAATTGGCTGATTGACCAGCCCTGTCTTAATCGGCGTCGGGTCGGTTAGCCAGCGCGTATCTGCAAGATGTCAGGCAGCGTTTCCTGTGCGAGTCACGCTCGATGGCTAAGAGCGCATCGATAACCTCGAGCGCTTCGGCGCCCGGCGGCAAGACAAGTGTCCATTTGCCTTTCTCCCTGCGCTTGAGCTGCTCTCTTAGATCGACGGGTTTGAAGAATCCCCGATATGCGTGAACCCAGCAACTGACTCGCGGCATGAGTTTGCCCATCTGGACGTCCTCGACGCGGGCATTGAAGCCGGCATATCGGCCGCTCCGGAGCATCCCAGCATAGCCCGCCAATCGTAGGCGAGGATACAGCCACGAAGTGGCATGCTGAACAAATCTCTGGAGGAAGGGTGACGAGCCAAGCACCCTGCCCGCTAGCTCAGCTTCTTCATCAAACGCCCTGCGGCGCCATGCTCAGCTGCCAGATTGCGGTTGTAGGCGAGCGGCATTCGCGGACTTTTCCAGCGCAGGGCGTCCATGATCCCTGCAAGATCCTCTCCGCTGGCAAAAAGGTCCTGGTTGAGACCGACGCGGGTGGAATGGCCGCTGATCCGGGTGAGTGCATGTTCCAGGTCGTCGCGGGTGAGATCGGGCAATGCGCCTTTATCAAAGGCCCGCCGAATGATGGCTTTCCAGATTGCTCCGATAGAGCCGGGATGAAGCGCCGTATTGCCGACGCTGTATTCGGTACGCGCCGCCACGGCCGGTTTAGGCAGCGCCTTGCGCCAGTCATAGGCCGCGCGTCCTGACAAAGTGGCAAGATCGCGCCCTGGCTGTCGCGCCCGCGCCTTGTAGCGCCGGACGAACACGCGCCGGAAGACAGCGCCTTGCACGATACCGGCTGCCTCGCACCAGGCCTGCACCGCCCGCACCGTGCGCGGTGAGAGGAACGCGGTGGCCCCCTCCCCTTCGCTGTCACTCTTGCTCCGCGGAATCGAGAGCAGCCGGGCGTCAGGATCAGTAGCCGGCAGAATGTGCCCGAGTTCGACCGCGACTAGTTCACTGGCCCTGAGGCCCGTATCATAGGCGAGACTGAGCAAGGCGCGATCGCGCAAGCCTGCCGGGGTGTCCTCACAGCTTTCCAGCAGTGCGCGCAGGTTGAGGCCGCGCCCCGGATCGCGTTCGATATCCGAGACGGCGCCTTTGAAGCGCAGCGGCGCGGCCTGGCGTTGGGCAACGCCCTTGTCCTTGCGGATCGCGGCAAGGGTCAGCTTCACCAGCGGTGCCGTAGTTGGATCGACGCGCCCGAGCAACTGGTGGAGCCGCGCGATCGAGGCCTTGTACCGCGCCAGCGATGCCGGGCGGGCGCCCTGCCCTGCCCGGTACTTGAGGTAGTCGGCAACGTCCTCGGGGCCTGCGGGCACGGCGATCCGGCGATGCTGGCGACACCACAGATCGAACGCGGAGAGGTCGGAGCGCAACGCGGCAAGCGTATGCTTCGAAGCCGCCGCCTGGAACGCTTCAAGCAAGGCAGCATCGACGACCACCCGCTCTGCGGTGCGGAGCGAGGTGATCAGGGGCACCAGGAGACCACCAGCGCCGGTCCCTTCCTGATGCAACGTGTCCAAGTCCATCGCCCTTGCCGCGTTCGACAGGCTTACCGCATCGATGAGAAAATTCTCTGCTTCGGCGTCCAACGATCTGGTTCCCACTTTCCTTTGAAGTCCCTCGCATTCGCCCTTTTTCAGCAAACCGCCGGACTGAAGCGGTTCTACCAATGGTAATATGGTTCTGCAATAACTGCAATTATTCAGCATTGCCAAACGAGGTCCCTTGTCCTGATACCCATTGTGCCCTGGCGAAAACAGATGACCCTTAAATAGCAGCGCTGCACCTCACCCACTCTGCTATCACTTTCGAACAGCATACAGTCATCGCGCATGCGGCCACGGTCGTTTCAGTCCGTTGCTTTCCTCCCAAAGACGATTTGAATGGGCTACGAAGACACGCCAAGCATGTCGGCGCGTGCTTTCCAGCGTACGTTTTCTTCGGCGAACGTCAAAGCTTGTGCAGGCGATATCCTTATCTGGTGCGTTCGATGTTGCGTTCCGGAAGATTCACTTCCTTCGCGGCGAGATGCCGCTGAAAGCCTGCAGCCTCGATGAGCGCCATGTTGGGCGGCGCCTGGAGGACGTCGGCAGGAATGGAAGGATTGAATCCGGCGATAGCGGCACTGATGGGGGCAGCGGCACTGGAGCCCATTGCAGGCGACGCGCCCCCCAGTTGCTTATCGCCGATCGCTTCAAGCGCGCTGTGCTTGTCGCCGGCATTTCGGCTGATAGTCCGGAGCAGCGCGTGCCTGTCGTTAGTCACGATCTCCATCTCCAACCTGACCCGGGTTAGCATCACATATGTCAGGCGCTGGGTCGCAAGGTTGCTCTCGGAGGAATGGACCGCGCCGATGCCCTTGTCGGTGGTCATGCCTTGTGCCTGATGCATGTTGATCGCGTACGCGAGCCCGAGACGCTCGAGCATCTTGTCCGCCCGGTCGAGTTCCACAACCTTCCCGTCGGCGTTCTCGATCCTGGCATGGCTCTCGGTGATGGACAGGATCTTCGCCTGCTCCGAACTATAGATCTCGCGCGCCTTGTCGTTTGCCTGCCACAGAATTTTGTCCCCCTCGTAGAGCGTGATCGGCATCTTCTCCAAAAGTTGCACGCCGTCCGATTTGGCGTTCGGATCGATCTTCTGAGGATCGAAGACAAATGCCCGGCCCCGCTCATTGCGGACGGTGACCTGCCCCTTGGTATCAACGCCGACGACATCGTAGCGCCCGCGGACGAGGCCCGCCGGCCGGGTGTTCCTGGCCACATCGATGATCTGACCCGGGCGGTAGGTCGAGGCATACCGCAGCTCTTCGCGCGTGGCGTTGACCTGCTGAAGCGTCGTGAGTTCCAGGCCGCCGCCTTTTAGCGTACCTTCATCCTTCAGACCCCTCTGCACAAGCTCGTTCAGCTCGCGTCGCGCGTTTCGCCCCGACGCATAGATCGCCGTTCGCTCTCGTTCCTGCGCATCAAGACCCAGCCACTTCTCCGCAGCCTTCTCAAGGTAGGCGTCACCCTCGCTCTGGACGCGCGTGCCCAGAATCTGGAAGGCCTCGTCGAACTTGCCCGCACGGCCCAGAACAGCGACCTGCTGCATGTGCGCGGTCTTCTGCCGCTGACTGACCTCAAGCACGGCCATTGCGGGGCCGTGTGACTGGGCGAGTTCGTAGGCCTTGCCTGCATCGATGGATTGCAGCTGCTTCATGTCGCCGATCATGACCAGGCGCTCGACGCCCAGGCGGTTGGCGATAGTCAAGAGATTGTTCATGGCCTCGTTGGAGATCAAGGAGGCCTCGTCGAGCACGAAGATTTTGCCAGCAAGTTCGGCGCGGGAGTTCTCAAAGGCCTCGCCCTGCCCGGCCCTGGATGCCCGGACATGGGCGTTAACGAAGCTCGACACGGTTTGTGCCTTGATGTCCGCTTCGTTCCGCAGCGTGGCGACCATCTTGTTCGCAAAAGCAAGGCCCACCGTTTCCCTGCCCTGTTCAGCGGCAAGATCCCGGAGGCTGCGGACCAGGGTCGTCTTGCCCGCGCCGGCGACGCCCTGGATGACAGCAATCCTGTCTGTCGTTGACAGGGCCATTGTGACGGCCGCGAGTTGTTCGGGGTTGAGTCTATGCTCTGCGGTGTGCGCCTTGAGCCGATCCGCCACTTCGCCAGCGGGCACGATCGCCACGCTTGCGTCTCGGCCAAGGTCTATCCCGGCGAGGAGCTTGCGTTCCTGGGCGATATGTTCGGGCGTTGTGACGAGGTGATAGACCCCATCGGCGCGCAAGGACGCGCCCGGTATCAGCAACTCCCTGTCGACCAGGATGCCGACCCGTTGTTCGACGCGATCGATGGTCACGCCGCCTAGCCCGAAATTCAACGCGGTCTTGTAGATATCGGTCAGCTGGAATGCCGCTTCGCGCTGCCCGTGATGCCTGACGGCCGAGGCGACGGCGAGCTCCGTGCGCAGCTCCCCGGGCGTGAGGCGCATGCGTGCCATCCCGCTGGTGACCAGAGGGTCTGAACCTCGCAGGTACTGCCCCAACGTGACGTGCAGAGCGGTTACAAGTTCCTGCACCTTGCCGATCACACCGAGTGGCTTTTCCTCCTGCGGACCGGACCGCACAAGAGCCTGGGAAACCACGTCCCTGCCATCGAACCCCAGGGCGGCAGCGCGCGATTTCCACTCGACCCGCAGGGCCTCCTTGTCCGCGACGTTCAGCTTGGCATCACGCGTGTTCACGACGACGCGGTCCTGCCCCTGCGGTGTGGAGATTCCGATCTCGGCGGCCTTCTGGAGGATCTCTTCCCGCCGCTGGCTGAAAGCCTCCATGACGGCCTTGGGAACGCCATCGATTTCGAACTGGCCGTGCTTACCGGTCAGCCGCGTCTCGTAGCCAAGCTCCCTCAGCTCTTCGCGGAAGGCAGCGTGATAGGCAGAGCCGATCGCCGTGTTATTCTTGTATAGCGGATTGTTCCAGAGTGCCTGCCACGTCCCCCCGGCGGTCTTTGTTATGGCCGCGATCACGACATGAAGGTGTCCTTGGGGATCGAGCTTGCGGCTCGTGTCGTGCTGAAAAATGGCGTAGATCAGATTGCTGGTGCGCACTGGCTCGCCATTGCGGTTGCGACCATAGTCGCGCGCCTCCGCCATGCTTTTCTCGACCCATGTCATGGTCGCCTTGACCGCGTTGAGATGAGCCTCGAGCACACGCCTGTCCCCGGCCACATAGGCCAGGACGCTGGCTGACTTGGGCATCGAGAATGTGAGATCGGTTCCGATCGTGCGGTTGGGGGTCTGGTTCACGCCCGTTCCATTCGGCAGGATGCCGTTGAGGATGGCCTCGAATGCGTCGGCTTTCACCGGCCCGGAAAGACCCAGTTCCTCTGCGCCTTGCCCGCCCCAGACGGACATTTCCGAGGCATTTTCGCCTGTGTAGTAGTCATCCTTGGCAAAGTAGCTTGCAGCACCGCCCGCAGACTTCACGGAAGCGACAGAGAGCATGGCCTACATCTCCATCCCGCTGTCGTCCGACAGGTCCGTCTCACCCTTCTCCTGCTCTGTTCCAATACCTTCGCGTTGCTCGCGCTGGATCAGGCTTTCCTGATCGGTTTGGCGTCCACCCGGCGCCTTGGTGTCCTCACGCTGATCGGCAGTCCCGAGACGCTTTGCATCCGACAGATCATCGGTGCGCGCGGGCTCCCCTTTCTCCGAAGTGTCATCGGATGCGGTCTCGTGCAGCCTTGCGCCGAACCCCGAGGAGTTGATATCCGACCGGGTCGTCTCGACGGCGCGCGGCACGAAGCCTTGCGCGAATTGCTCCGCCTCGAGTTCGGCCTCGCTCTTGCCCTCAACAAGATCTCCGTCCGGCAGTCGCTGCGCATCTGAAGTATCGGCAATGGGGACTTTCTCGTTCGCAGGACCATCTGTTTCGCGGCCCCCCTCCCCCTTCGTGCCGCTGCTCTCGTCGGGCGGCGTGTATTCGCTTGCGCGCATCTGCGTCACGCGCTCGAACCCCTCGGCCACGATCGGATAGTGACGATAAGTCAACTTTATCCGCGCCGCCGGAAACCCGTCGGGGAATTTCACGAAGCCATGGAGAGCCGGCATGTCCTTGATGTCGTCGGGGATGACGAGATGCTGGACTTCCTTGCGCGGTGTGATCGTGGAGGCGTCGCGAGTGCTGTTGTAACCGTAGGAATAGGCCTCATCCATCTGGCGCACCTCCCGGCTGCCGATGAAGTCCGAGCACCGCTTGGCGGTCTCGAGATCAGGGGTCTTCAGGATCAGCTTCGTGCCGGCAAGTGATGTCAGGCCGATGGCGCCGTTCTCGCCGTAGGTCTCCGAAAGCATGGCGAAGGAGTGGATGCCCAGGGCAAAGGCACCGCCGACCGCTCGCGCGGTCTGCAGGCCATGCTCGATAGCCGGGAGACGATGCAGGGCATGGACCTCGTCGAGGAGGAACCAGGTGCGCAAATTCCGTGTCCTGCCGATACGGAACAGCGCGTTCACCGCCAGGTCCATCCACAGGGTCAGCAGCGGACGGTTCAGGACGAGATCGTTGTGGTTGGACGAGATGAAAAGGATCGAGCCTTCGTTTGCATTGTCCACCATCCACCGGTTGATTGAGAACCCCTGCGCGCCCGGCGCCGGATCGGGAATGAAGCGAAGTGCATTCGCGTGCGTGTTGAACGTGGCGCGGATGGACTCTGCCATCTTAGCGGCCTGCGTCGCGACAAGCGGCGCCGCAACCGTGTTCTCCAGTTCTTCGCTGATGCGCTTCAGATCCGCCTGCATGAGATGGTAGGCGAGAGCGCCGTTCGACGTCGCCTTCTTGTCGATCAGCTTCATGCACATCTCGGTGAAGAGCGTGCGCGCGGCTTTCTGCCAGAAGTCGTCCTCTGCGTTGCGGCCGCTCGGGATCAAGGCCGTCGCAGCCGAAAGAAAATCGGAATAGTTGTCGCAATCGGTGAAGATGGTCCAGGGCTGGCACCGCTTGTCCATCGTGTTCAGGATGAAGTCGGTTTCTGGGCTATAGAAACTCTCGATGAACGAGCCCGTGAGGTCGAAAATGACGCAGCGGTGGCCCCTCGCCCTCGCCTGCGTCACGATCTTCTTCAGCTCGGTAGTCTTGCCCGCTCCTGTCGTGCCGATCAGCATCAGGTGGCTCTGTTCAAGCCGCCAGGGACACGGCAGCGTCGCGATCCGGTATGGCGAATGAAATCCACCAGCGATACGCTCAAGCAAAGACATCTCCAGTACAGTCCGAGGCGACACTGGGGGCTTTCGCGCTGCGCATTCCTCCTCGAATGCCTTGGTGTTGAACGCGCGGATCTGGGTGTCGAGCTCAGCCCTGTCGATGAGCAAGGAGCCGCGCTCATGTCGCTCCTTGAGGATGTCCGATCCGCGCCTGCGCGAATAGTCGACAAACCAGATCGTGAGCGGTGCACAGATGAAGATCGCACCAAGCGTCGAGGCCGCCAGGAGGTGCAGGAATTTCGACCAGGCAAACACCACGGCCGGATGATGCGGAACCCAGGACATCAAACCCACCACTACGCTCTCGTCAGGCAATGTGAGATGGACTTCCTTATGCGGATTGAGCGAGACCCAGTTCCACAGTTCCGCGTATATTTTCATGAGCACCAGCTGCAGCTCGTGCTCAAGAAAATAGAACGACATCACAGTTGAGCCGAGCGCGACGGAGGTCACCAGCCAGACGATTACCGGCAGGCGAATTCCCGCCCAGCTCATGGAGGCTTCGTGCGTGAAGAGCTGCGATCCGCGCGTGAAGCTTCCTGCATTCCGAACGATCTTGCCGCGGGAAGAATGGTGCTCGAGCGTCGCCGCTTTCTTGCTGAAGCGGATGTCTTCCTGGGGCGCCCTAAACATGGTGCCGCTCCAGGTTCGCTTGCGCGGTTTCGATCAGCTTCTTGACCGCATCGTGCCCCTTTGCCTCAGCACGGGCGAGACAGTCCTCGGCAACGATTTCAAGCGTCATGAGGACCCGGCTCAGGTTAACGCCCTTGCCAGCTATGATGAGAGGCGCACCGAACCGGACTATCTGCCGGATGGCATCGGGACGCTCACACGCATTCAGCTGCGCGACTGCGTCGATCAATGCCAACAGGTCGCTCGGAACCCGAACGCCTATCTGATAACTCGAAGTACTCTTGTCCATACCAAACTCCACTGGATGCAGAGCATGGTTCGGGTATCGCAATGACTACTCTAAAAGCCCCGCGCAGTTGTGTCCAATAGAAAACCGTGATCAGGCGGTAGCAAGCCAAATAGCTGAAAAACCTCTCTATTATTCATTTGGCTATGCGCCGGTCCCAACTGCTACCGTGGTAGCAAATGGGATGCTGCTGATTTCATTCGAGAAACACCACGGCCTGCCGTATGGGGTGTGCTTCTGTGAGGGACTGAAGCCAGTGCGGTCCTGTGCTTTCCCTGTCGCGGTTCCAGTGCCCGGATCGCTTACCAGTGGGAAGCCCGACAGCCGCGAGGCTGGATGTTGGAACGGGAGAATCGCGAGGTCCCTGGCCGCGACCCAGCTTCTGCAAAAAGGCGTTTTCGCGTTTGATATTCGTGCCTTCCAGAACGTGGTGCGACCCCATAGGCAATCCTTGGATTGACTGGAAAAGGTTCTCGCCTTTGACAAAGAAATGCGGGAGCATGCCGAGGCTTTTTCAGCAGGTGAAGGGAAGTAGATTATGGCATCGAAACTCGACCGCGAACGCGAAGCGATCCAGCAAGCCGAGGTAGAGCTTGAAGAGCGCAAACGACGCTTGCTCGAGATGGAAAAGGAAGAGACCGAAAAAGAGATTCAGCGTCTCGTAAAAAAGGTCGGAACGGGTGAAGCGATCGGCATTCTTGGCCTTGCCGTCGCGATGAAGCCGCGGGTTGCGATCGAAGTTCTGGAGGGGTGGCAGCGAAGCAACCCCACTAAAGCAAAATAGGGCGTTAGGCCCGAACCGCAGGACGGCTGATCGGGCGAATGCCCGTAAGCGGATCGTGAGAGCATCCGGCATAAAAATAGGGCGCTGGAGCGATGCTCCGGCGCCCTTGATTGTGTCAGTGTCGGCAGGCTCAGGCCCACGCCAGCTTGGGAGCGGTGTTACCGTGCTCAAGGGCGCAGATGCGCGCGAGATAATCGAACGCGGCCTCAAGGTTTCCATCGACAAAGGCTCGATATGTGGAAGGTAGGCGCAGCGCTGCGCGCAACTGATCGAGCGTCACGTCGCTGGCGACTTCCGGATCCAGGCACAGGCACCTGAGGACGGCGTGAGCACGCGAGACCGACATCAGCAATTCGGGCGAAATGGCGATATGATCGCTCACGCTCAGCGTGACGAAGTGCGGGGCATCTGCTTTGCTCAGGCGAAGTGACCGGCCATGGAACTGGGCTTCCTCCGCAATGGCGAGGAGTTGGTCGTAGCCAGCGAAGAGCCGCGCAAAGACCGCGAGAGAAACGGCATTCGCGTTGAACTTGAAATTGAAGGCAATGCCTTCGCGTTCGCCGAGCTCAAGGTCAGTAGCAATGCCGTTGTCCAGGAGGTGGTTGTACAGAGCGGATACCTGAGAGGCCGCCATTGGAGCCGGCGTCGTCTGGAGCCGTGTCTCAGTGTCGGTGACGCGGAAGATGGTCAGCATGTCTCTCTCCTGCCGAAGGTCCAACTTCCTCTCTCCCCCTCCTCTCTGAATGCATCGGACGACCATGTTGGAAGGCGAGCCAGGGCGATGCCGTGACCCGGCCAGGCGGACCGCGCAAAGCGCAGCGGGCGAAGGCCCGCGAGCAAGCAAGGGACCGCCGCGCCGGACGCCGCCCTCGCCCCATGAGGGCAACCTCGCCGATGACGCCACACAGGCGAGCCGGGGCGACGCAGCCGGACCGCGTCGGCAGGTCGCTGCAAGCCCACCCGGCGGTGCCGGGACCCGGCCAGGCGGACCGCGCAAAGCGCAGCGGGCGAAGGCCCGCCAGCAAGCAAGGGACCGCCGCGCCGGACGCCGCCCTCGCCCCATGCGGGCATCCTCTCCGATGACGCGACGCAGGCGAGCCGGGGCGATGCAGCCGGGCCGCGGAGGCGGGCCGCTGCAAGCCCGTCCGGCGAGGCCGTGACCCGGCCAGGCGGACCGCGCAAAGCGCAGCGGGCGAACGCCCGCCAGCAAGCAAGGGACCGCCGCGCCGGACACTGCCCTCGCCCCACACGGGCACCCTCGCCGATGACGCGACGCAGGCGAGCCGGGGCGATGCAGCCGGGCCGCGACGGCGGGCCGATGCAAGCCCATCCGGCGAGGCCATGACCCGGCCAGGCGGACCGCGCAAGGCGCAGCGGGCGACGGCCCGCAAGCCAGCAAGGGACCGCCGCGCCGGACGCCGCCCTCGCCCCATGAGGGCAACCTCGCCGATGACGCCACACAGGCGAGCCGGGGCGACGCAGCCGGACCGCGACGGCGGGCCGCTGCAAGCCCATCCGGCGAGGCCGGGACCCGGCCAGGCGGACCGCGCAAGGCGCAGCGGGCGAAGGCCCGCCAGCACGCAAGGGACCGCCGCGCCGGACGCCGCCCTCGCCCCACACGGGCACGCTCTCCAATGACGCCACACAGGCGAGCCGGGGCGACGCAGCCAGCCCGCGACGGCGGGCCGCTGCAAGCCGGTCCGGCGAGGCCGTGACCCGGCCAGGCGGACCGCGCAAAGCGCAGCGGGCGAACGCCCGCCAGCACGCAAGGGACCGCCGCGCCGGACACCGCCCTCGCCTCGCGCGGGCACGCTCTCCGATGACGCCACACAGGCGAGCCGGGGCGACGCAGCCAGCCCGCGACGGCGGGCCGCTGCAAGCCGGTCCGGCGAGGCCGTGACCCGGCCAGGCGGACCG
>NZ_JBNPXM010000015.1:30403-101486 GCF_050433305.1 Novosphingobium gossypii
GCAAAGCGCAGCGGGCGAACGCCCGCCAGCACGCAAGGGACCGCCGCGCCGGACACCGCCCTCGCCTCGCGCGGGCACGCTCTCCGATGACGCCACGCAGGCGAGCCGGGGCGACGCAGCCGGACCGCGACGGCGGGCCGCTGCAAGCCCGTCCGGCGATGCCGTGACCCGGCCAGGCGGACCGCGCAAAGCGCAGCGGGCGAAGGCCCGCCAGCACGCGAGGCACCGCCGCGCCGGACACCGCCCTCGCCCCATGCGGGCAACCGCGCCTTTGACACCACGTAGGCAAGCCGGGGAGGTGGATAGCAGGATTGATGTCTTGGGTGAGGTGCAGAAGCGATCTACCCTAATGGGCACCTCGCACGCGCGGCGAAGGGGCTCGATGCCCCTGAGCCGCGCCTCCTCGCGACGAAAGAGGAAGGGAGGCCCGGGCGGATGCCCGAGCCTCCCATCGGGCGCTCACGCCCGGGTGCGTGCCTGCGGTGCGCGCTGGTCGTCGAGGCGGCGGATGTGCAGCGGGACACCTGCTGCGCGAAGGCGTTGCGCGAGGTTCGCCTGGATGCCGCTGCCTTCGCAGACCAGCGCTTCGACCGGGCGGAGGCGCACCAGGTTCTCGTTGCGCTTGAAGGGTGCGCTCTGCCCGTGTGCTGCGCTTGGTACGAAAGCGATCGACTTGACCTTGCGGGCCTGCGCCCATGCGGTTGCGATGGCGTCGACGCCCTTGCGCATGCCCGTCGTTGCCAGGACCATTTCGGGGATACGCGCCTTCATGTCGTCCAGCAGGCCCCAGAGCATCTCGTGGTCATGCCAGACCTGACCGCCCGACACGACGACCATCGGCCCGGAGGGGGCGTGATCCTCGTTGCGCTGACGCGCCCGGGCGGCAAGGAAGTCGCGTGCGGAGATCTGCGAGGCGGTTGCGCTGGTGCGCGCGACCTGCGAGCCGCGCGTTGCGGTGAACGGGCGTCCGGTCTCTACGCGGTACACCTCGGAGGCATGGTCGCGCATGGCTTCCAGAGCTTCGCGGCATCCCTGCAGGGTCTGGCAGAGCAGCTGGGCTTCCTCCATCTCGACGGCGTGGATTTCGGAGGTGTCGCTGATCCGGGCTAGTTCACCCAGCTTCTTGGCGGCATCGTCCTCGCGACCTTCTGCAAGGCGTGCGGTCATGTGGAAGGAGTTGACGATCCCCCACACGATCTGCTGCGCAAACTCCTCCATGCGGGTGTCGCGAAGGACGTCGAAGACCGTGCCAACGGCGAGTTCGACAGCTGCGCGGGCCATGTCGGGATCGGGCATTTCGGCTGCGATCGGCTCGTCCATGATCGAGAGCTTGGCCATTTCGCTGTGTTCGATGAAGGCGCCGCCGTAGGATGCAGCCTGTTCCTCGTCGCGTGCTGCTTTGGCGATACGGCCGTTTGCGAGGTTACCGGCGAGATCGGCGAATGAGTTGAACTTGGTCATGATAAGCCTCCATTTTCTCGTCATCCTCTTGATGACCCTCATCATCAGACACCGGGGATCAGGAGGTCAGGGACGGCCGCAGGCCGCCGCGAAGCGGGGAGCGGGGGAACCGATTTTCTGGGGCGTCCCGCAGGGGCGGTCGTGAAAATTGGGGGGACCGCTCATCCTTGACGGACGCCAAGCCCCGTGTGTCAGACTTGGACTAACAGTGAGAGTATTTTAGTTTGAGGTTTCTCCGCGCCCGCGGAAGGCCGTGTGGTTTACGCTGCCGTCATTGGGCGCGGGCACCATGCACAAGGGATCGTCACCCGTAGGGCCGAGACGGCCGCAGGCTGGCTCGGTGGAGCTTGGTCCGCCTGCAGCCCTGGCCGCGCCAGGGCGAAGCCGGGCCTAGCGGAATAGCGCCCGGTCACGCGCAAGCGTGATGTGCCCTACCCTTCGTCCGCCCAAGCCTTCGGGTTGTTACTGGAAAGCACGAACTTCACAGTGTTCCCGAAATACCGAGGATCAAAGGCCCGCATTCCGCGCCAGCGACAGCGGCGACGCGGATCGGTTTGCCTGAAAGCCCCCTGACCAGGCCGAGTGCAAAGGCGACAAAAATCCCGGCTAGTGCTGCAGCAAGGTACGGCAACCCGGCAGGCGGTATCGCAGCGCAGAGCAGGAACAGCACCAGTTCGACAAGAACAACCGCGAATGCCTTTCTCGTCGCAATCTCTCGCCAGTACCAGCACGGCCGTTGGCACGATGAACAAGCCGAGAAACACAAGGCCCGGCGTCGGAAAAGGAAGATCGAGCAGCACGGCCTGGCCCCGTCAGGTAGCAGCAGCGGGCACGCCGGAGTGGCCGCGGCGGCAACCGGACTCCCGGCTTCCGGACGTTGTTGCGTTGACGGTTTGAGCCCGCCGCTTATGCGGCGGGCGAGAGCGCCATCCCGAGGTTTTGCATGTCGACGAGGTGGCACAGGTAGATGTGGCCGGTGGCGATCTCGAATTCGATGTCCTCCCCATCGTAGAATATGCCGCACAGGGTATTTGATCCGAGTGCATCAAGGCCGAGGGCATCAATGAAGTCGGCGCGCCGCTGGGCGAAGCGCTCGAGGCTGGCGAGGCGGCGCGCTGCGCGATCGAAGGTGCGTTCGCGGGTGATATCGAAGTCGGACATTGGCGATCTCCTGCTGGAGCAAAGCGAAAGGGCGGCGCTGTGCGCCGCCCTCTTGAGGATCAGAGGAACTCGACGTCCTCGGCGATGATCTCGCAGCCGTAGCGGGTCTGGCCTTCGTTATCGGTCCAGCGGCTGTAGTGGATGCGTCCGGTGATCGCGAGCAGATCGCCCTTCTTCTTGTGGCCGCGCACGCCCATGCCCAGTCCGTTGAAGATGGTGATCTTGTGGAACTCGGCGTCCTTGACCGGATAGCCCGTCTCGGGGTCCTTCTCGACCTTGCCGTCGCGGATGCGGGGGCGTTCGGTGACGAGGATGACCTCGGTGATGCGGGTGTCGCGAAAGTCGCGGGCTATAGGGTCCTTGGCGATGCGGCCGACCAGGTTGACGGTGTTCATTTCGTAACCCTCCGATTGTGCCGGCGGACCGTCCGCCGGTGCCCCTGTTGAGCCCACGGGCGGGTGCCCTGACCACCGCAGCGAAGCGAAGGGGAACCCCTAAGGAGCGGGGTGGTGCGGGCAGCCCGCCGCAGGCGGGCAACACGGCCCGCGACGCCGGGGTTGGCTAGGGCACCGGTCGGGGGCAAGGGGCCCTGGCGAAGGCGGTCGGCTCCGCCGGCACTCTCAGGTGGTTGATCGCGAAGTGTGCTCCCAAGCAGGTTGACCCCTGGCTTGAGGACACTGGCGTCTTTGCCGGAACCAGCACCGCCGCCAGCCGCTCGCTCCTGCGGACCATCCGGCAGCGATGGCGCTGGGACAAGGCGAACTGCCGGCGCCTCCGGTCCTGGTGCGGACCTGGTTTCACGCTTCCGGTAGCGACTGGCCATGGGGACGTCCGGCCCCATCTGGGCTGGTGCGGATCGAAAGCCCCAACCTGTCGATGGCTCCATTCGCCCGACCCGCCGCACCAGCGGTTCTACAAGCGATCGGTCCACTGATCAAAGCGGCGGCCGGTGCGCTTGCCCGCTATGTAGCGGCAGACGTCACTGCAATGTCCGATCGTCAGAGCCAGAACGAGAACCCACCGTCCCCATTCGACAGACGATGCAGTAGTCACCCACGCGGTATCGCCCGCGCCCCGCGAGACCACCTGTCATAGCCTTGCCAGAGGCGCTGCTCCTCGCCTGCCGCTACCCGCGTCCTCGGGACACTGACGATCCGCTCGGACGGTGTCTGTCGAGCCCGAAAAAGGGTCTTTTCAGCGCAGGATGACAGTCCGATCTGCCAAGCCGAGGCGCTTTTCCACCTCGTCGAGCGTGCTGGCCGTATCACGGCCTGCGCGAATGTCCTCGAGGACCTTGTCGGAGAGGTAGATGCCTTTCATGTCCTCCAGGCCATGCTCGATAATTTCGCGCAGAGCAGATAGGAGAATTTCGTCCGCCCGGTTGCGGCAGCAAGATGATCGAGGCGCTGCTCGACGTGGGCAGCCAGCCGAACTGAGGTTGCCATGGCGGCTCCTTCACACGAATACGTGTATTCAATGTATCGCCACCCAAACCCGGCTTCCAAAGAAGTGCTTGCGGCGGCCACCATCCTGGTCTTCAGTGCTCGTAAGAGCACCATTCAAAAAGAAAGGCCCGCCACCCCGGAGGCTGGGTGACGGACCTTTCCCCGACGCTTGTGCGTCATCCATCAGGCGGCAATGGGGTGGACCATTTCGCCAATGAGCGGGATCCCACCATCGCTGGCCGCGTTCGCGGCATTCGAACGGAATGGACATGGTTGCGCCCAGCTTCCTGAGATCGCCGTGCGCGTGAAGGACCTGCGAACGCGCCTCGATCAGCGTGGTCTGCAAGCCGGCAACCCGGGCCAAAGGACGCTGGGCGTCCTGGGCGCTATGCCCGGTGGCTGCGCGCGCGCGAAGGATCTCGGTGAGCAGGGCCCCGGTCTTGCCGAGAAGGGCGTCGATGTCGTTTTCCACTTCGCCCAGCGAACGGGCGACACGCAGACATGCGGTATCGGCAGTCATCATCGATCTCGTGTCCTGTATTCTCGAGATGAGGTGGATGGCCGGGCCCGATGGAGCCCGGCCAGGGTGTGTCGGATCAGGCCGCAACGGTGTCTTGGGCCTCGGCGGGCGCCTTGCGGCGGGCACCGGCTGGCGCGCCGCGTGCAGGCGCGGTGCTTTCGCCGAGGCCATCGCCGCCCGACATCGCACCCGAGCCCGAGCCCGAACCGATGCTGTCCGCACCCTCGTCAGAGCCTGCGGGGGGCATCGGCGGCAGGGCATCGTTGCTACCGAAGCTGGGCGCTGCGCGGCGCCGCTGGGGACGACGCCAGCTGACGTTCAGCGTGCCGTCTTCCTGCCGGAACATCGCCACGTCGAGCGGCTTCTCCAGGCTGGGATCGTCGATTCGGCCCGACAGGAAGGCTTCTCCGGTCTCGTTCGAGGTATATTCCCAAAGGGCACCGATCTTGACCCAGGTGCGGCGATCAGCCGACAAGCCCATCATGTCGTAAGCGGGTGCACGATCGTTGCTCGAGTTGACCTCACGCAGGGCGACTACAGCGTTGAAACCCAGCGTCACGATGCGACCGACCAGAGTGCCTTCGTCGTTTGCCTTCAGGCTTCCGATATTCATGCTCATGCTGCTTCTCCAGATGCTCCCGAACCTCATGTCCGAGACACCTTCTCCCTTCCCCCTCTCCCCCCGGGCCGTTTCAGGCCCGGCAGCGCGCGAACGCGCGCATCCGCTTCGCCTCTTCAGGCCAGCGTCCTCCTGAAAAGGTGCAAGGAAGACGAAATGCACCACGCCCTCCTATGCACGCCCGCTACGTACCGGGCTCAAAGAGGCAGACCGACCAAGGGCATGGACCATTCGAGCGCGGCGCACCCGCCAGCCCCACCGCGACCCTCTAATCCCAGTACACCGTGCGTCGGTCCGCACATCGCCTGGCTTCGCCCCTACCCTCGGAGGGCTGGACATGGGCACGCAACATGAAGCTCTGGCCCGCGCGACGATAGTCGAGCGAATGCATGCCGGCCTTGCCGCAAGCAGACCCGCTGCGCATCGGATGGTCGGCTCCGTCATCGATCACATCGCCGATGCGCTGGGGCGCGGAGAAAACACGAAGATCACGGGCTTTGGCTCGTCCGATCTGAACGACAAGACGGCGCGGACCGGACGGAACTCCAAGACCGGGGTTGAAGCGTTGGTCAGCGCACGGCGGGTGGTAGCACTCCGGCCAAGCAGGAATCTGCGGACCAGGGTCAGCCGGCCGGATAGAAGGGCGAGACCGGCAGCGCGGATCGTTGAGATCCGCGATGAACGCCCTGTGGCCAGGTAAATCGAAAATGACCCGGAAGCGGATGCACCGGCTCAAGTTGAATAAGGGCATAAACCCTTCTGGTCGGGCGAGATGAAGTTTGTCAGAACCGGGTGGCTGCCGATCGGCATGGGAATAACACTTATGATCCAGACGATGCGACAATTTGTGGATCGCGCGCTGGACCGCGTTCGGTATGAGCCACCGCCGCACTCTTGAGATGTGCGCCCTCGCGCAACAACGCCGGTATCCACTGGGGAAAGGCCTCCAGAAGGTTGCGGTGCAACGTCTCATTCTCACTGGGAAAAAACGTACCACCCGGCGCCGGCCGCGTGATCATCATTGCGCTCGCGACAATGTCCTCAGCGGTGCGCCGCTCGTCGGACGGGGCCGCCCGTGCATTGTAGGTGATCGGTGCGGTGAAACCGGCACTGATCCATGATCGAAGCCCCTCTTGCACCGCTTCAACATAGGCGATCGCTTCCGGACGCTCCTGCGCCCTGGCGTCGATCACGGCGACAAGCTCACGATACGTCCCGAAATCATGCCTGTTTGCCCGCGCGGCGATCTCAACGCCTTCGGGCGGAAGCCCGTGTTTGGCAATAAGAGCCGCCCGGTAGACGGTAAGCTCAAGGCGATTACAGTCCTCAAAGTCCGGTGTGCAGCCAAGCTGAGCGCAAGCTTCCTCGAGTGGCGCGGGTCCGATCTGGAAAACACGGGTCATCGTCATCTCCTCTAGTGACGATCTGCGCTCCCCCCTTTTCTTTCCCATCTCGAAACAGCTGTCCTGGATGCACACGGTGCGACGGCTGCGAAGCGGCGCATCAGCCCGGTCATGTGCCGCGCAGGCGGTCGATGAATACGCGTGCGGCGATCTGGTGCTCGCCATCGGGGCGTGCCGAAGTTTTCAGCCGGTCGATTTCCAGGCACTGCCCCAGGTCGGCGGGGATCGTGCAGAAAGGTTCGATGAGACGGATGGCATCCGAGGCTGTGGGAAGCGCACGATAGTCTGTGCCTTCCCAGAGGAAACAGTCTTCCTCACCGTCCTTTATGCGCCTCACCTGAACGAAGAACGTCTGCAAGGGGCGATCCCACCCGATCGAGGCCGAACTTGCGCCGCTACCGGCTTTGACGGGGACATCATGACGGCTCATCCAGTTCGCCTTTGTAGGAGCGACCCGGGCAGGCGGTACAGGATTGTCCGGTACGCTCTGGTCAAGGCCGCGTTGATTGTCCGGGCTGCCTTCGAAACTACGGTTGCCGGAGGGAGTTTGCAGCCGCGATGTTGCGGTCGCAAGACATCGAAATGCCATTGCCCCGGCGACGCCTAACCCCGAGCACGCAGTCTTAAATATCCTCGCGCGCCATGATGGTGAGAACCCGGCCCTCCCGGTCATCAAGACAAGCCTTGCTGCATGCCGGGACCGGAACGGCAGTGTTTCAGGATTTTAATCGGCGAAGCGGTCAAGCGGAAAGCGCCCCGTCGCGAACATTCGGCATAGCGCCAGAAGGAATTCTTAACTGCTGCTTGTCAGACCTTCCATATGCACCGTACTCTTCTGATCCTCGTCGCCCCGCTCGCTCTCCTCGGTTGTGGCTCTGCGCCCAAATGCGCCACTCCAGACGCGCAAGGTGTTGTGAGTGCTATGGCGCCAAAAGAACAGTTTCGGTCCATGCTGAAGGCGGTAACTGAGCGGACCCAAACTGCGGCCATGGTCTCGAAACGTGACGAATCATCGTCACCGGAAGCACGCTCGCGCGCCGTCGACGCGGTTGTCGAACGCCATCATCACGAGTGGGAGCAGAACTTAATTAGCGTGTGGGGCACGCTTTCCTCTGGCGAGCTTGCTCAGGTCTGCACTGCTCTCGGCGAAAGAGATAAGGCTACATACATGAAGTACGTAGTGCGGGTTGGTGCGGAAGTGCAGAAGAAAAACGAACCGCTACTTACGCGGGCAGGAGTAGAGGTGCTCGAAGCGGTCCACTGATAGGACGTCTTGCGCTTGAAGCGGTACCTTTCCACCCCTCTCGGTTGTCAGGCGACGGCAAGCCGGTGCTTGGAAGCGGAATGACGCCTTGCAAGATTTTAATCGGCGAAGCGGTCCAGCGGCAGACGCCCCCTTGCGGTCATACTGATCAGCGTGGCACGCTCCACAAGCAGATGTTCGAAGGTGGGTAGTGATGGTTAAGCTGTTCCGTGCTGCTCTAATGGCGGTCGGATGTTTTTCCGCAATCATCGGCCTCGCGATTCTCTCGCAGATTTCGCACGCATCTTATTATGGTAGCCGGGCAGAGGGACTGAAAGTTCTAGCAATCGTATGCGGCATCATGGGGCTTGCCGCGGCGTGCTTTTTTGTCCGGGCGCGGCTGCGATTGCGGTAGGGATGCTCTCGCCCCGTTGCGGTCGTTCATTCTTGGGCTTAGCTTTCCCCCATGCGCGGGATAGCTGCTTTTCTAACAGTCATTCTGTTGCCATCCTTTGCGGTGGCGGCTGAATGTCCACTCGCCTTCACCCCTAACGACGTCAAATTGGTACGGCCAACGATGCCATCGTTGCCGGACCGAGACCGTGATCCTTTTCCCGAAGCTGACGCTCTTGTGACTTGCAGGATTGCAGTAGGCGGCCATTTGAACGGCTGCTCGTCAAATCTTGTGGACGAAAGGGGCGCTGCGCTCGTCGCCTATGTAACCCGATGGAGAGCCGTGTCTTCTGTTAGTCGCGGTTGCCCTCTTCGCGGGCAGCAATTCTCTGCAAAGTTCAAGCTTCGCAACGGCAGATAACCACCCCTTCCCGCCTCTCAGGAACCCGAGGGCCGCGCTCCATAAGGGCCTGTCCGATTACCCTCGCGCGGGAGGAAGAGCCGCCAGAGAAGAAAGTAGTGGTTCAGCGCAAAAGCTCGCTCACCGGCGACGGCTTCTTAGCCAGCATGGCGAGCAGAACCTGCGCGGGGCCGGTGGGATGGCGGCGGCCATGCTCTCAGTTGAGCAATGTCCTCCTGGCGACGCCGATGCTGCGCGCGAATGCGCTTTGGGAAAGGCCGGTGCTGGCCCGGACAGCGGCCACCTCCACGGTCGGCACCTCGATCCGGTGGACGATCGCCTCAGTCTCCTTGCCCTGTGCATGGTCCAGCGCCTCGTTCAATCCTTGCATAATGCTGTCACACGCGCTCATTTGCGGTCTCCATAGGCTGCGACCAGTGCCGTGTTTCCAGTGTTAAAGGAGCGAAGATGATGGGGCTCGAACAGATCACTGACAAAGAGTTGGTCGATGCCTGTGACAAAGTCTAAGCCGGTCTGATCAAAATTGAACAGATGTTAAGGCAACCGAAAAACGCGACCGGCTCGTTGCCGCTACCCTATATCAAGCGGGCAGCAAGCCTGTCGCGACCAAAAACGCACCCGCCAGACACAAAGACCACGTCCCGACGGGGTCAGCCCAAAGTTGGCCATGATCGTCGCAGTCACGACCATGATCCCGAAGGCGCTGATCTTCAGGAAAGATGCGGAAAAGGGCGGGTATCTGTGCAGCTCTGCACACTTGTCGATGAGGTGCAAGTTAGCGCAGATGGACGCTCACTCCGTCCGGTGCGTGATCTTCACCCGGCGCGCCAGAATATTGGCAGCAACCTGACGGTAGATTTTTTCGGGGATGACGCCTATAACCGGGGTGCCGTTAGCGCCCGATCGCACGTCAGGCCCGACCCATGTGAACTCGTTCATATCGTTCCAGACGATACGGCTTCGCACATCCAAGCGCAGATGCTCGATCACGCCCTGCGGCAATTCAAGCGAGTGCTCGGGAGAATAATCGCGCGTCGTCAGCGGCACCGTGATGACGCGCAAGCGTCCGTGCTTCAGGTACGTGCCAACGACCATACATGGCCGGATTTTCCGGCCGTCTTCTTGGCCTCGGTCGTGCTCGTGCCGCCAGAGGTAGAGATAGTTGATGACTTCGCCCGGGCGCGGCTCAGTCTAGGAGCTTGTTGGCATCGTAGGACTCGGGCACTGGCTGGGCATTGGCGATCGCGTTGAACGCATCGTCGCTCAGGTCCTCGGGAGCGAGCGCGATGTGGTCGAGCCGCGCCAAGCGTTCGTACTCCGCTGCAGGGAGCATGACGACGCGCGCGGCACCATTACGCTCGACCGCGATGGGGCGGGTCATGGCTTCATCGTAGTAGAAACCGAAGCGCTTCGAGACTTCGCTCGAGCGGAAAGTTTCGATGGACAAGCTCATGGCCTGATCTCCTGCTATCGCGCAGATACCGCGCAATCCGTACATTTATCGACATTCCGTATCATACGGAATCAGGGGAATTGCAATTGCAGGTCAAAGATCCTCGCGGACCGTGATTGTCATGACGCGGCGCGCAACGCTGGCATTTGTGGTGTCAGGCGAAACCCATTTCAGATCGGCGTCGTAGGCGTCGATCTGGAAATAGACTGTTGTTCCCTTGCATTCGATCTGGCCACGATCGCGCTGGCTCTTGTCGCCCTCGGGATAGGTGAACTTGCGGACTTCGGCGAGGATTGGGGCTTGGGCTACAAGTTCGGACATGGTGTTTTCGGCTAAGGTACCAAGACAGGGCCGGGTGACGACGATGCGTTTGGTACGGTCGAGACCGTGCCGGCAGCGATCGTTGAGACGGGGGATGATTTCGCGTTCGGGCCTGCCGGCGGTGGCATTTGCAAGGGACATCGAAATTCTCCATTGGGTCGGGCGGTAAGTCGGGGGCGCTGGGCTGGGGGCACGGCAGCGTTGAAGCGCTCGATCCAGCTGCGCATGGTCGGGCGCTCGTCGACGGGGATCCCCTACCTTGTTGGTGATGACGATCGGGGGAACAGGGAAATCGGCCTCGCCGAGATAGGCATTCACCGCCGCGAGACTGCCGAGTGCCGCGACTTTCGCGCGATCGACATAGGCGGTGCCGTCTTCGCTGCAGGGAAAGATGGTCGGATCGCCGGTCCCGGTGAAAACGACCTTTTCCGGGCCCCATTGCCCGGTAGAACCGTAGGAGGAGCGCACGAACGGTAAGCCGTGGGCCTGACAGATCGGTTCGAGTTCCTTGAAGGTGCCATTGGCGACTTCGTGGGCATAGAGGCACAAGGGCTGGCCCTCGATCAGGCCGCCGCCGGTGAAAGGTTCTCCGTCCAGATCGGCGGACGGGGCCTCGGACGCTATCGCGGCCGAAAGGGCCTGCCAGAGCGAAAAGCTGATGGTGCCGCCGATCGTGATCGACGCGGAAACGCGGTCTACCATGTTCCCGCCCTCAGCGCAGTTCTTTAAGGACATCGGCGCAAAGCTGCGCATCCTCGCAGGCGAGACGTTCGACGCGCGGCATGTCGCCCATGTCGATCACTTCGTAATCGTCGGACATGAACGCGTACTCGGCGGGATCGAAGTCGTCACGCCAGCACCAGGTTCCGTCCGGCCAGAGGACGAGCTTGATGCCTTTGTTGGCGTTCGGGGTGGCAGTCGGCTCAGTTTTAGGGCACATGCTGCATCTCCTACTGGCGCGGAAAATCCGTACCTTCGCCTTCACCCCTCCCCCTTTCCTTTCGCGGCCTCGGCCAGATGCAGGATGTCAGCGAGTGTCGGAGGCCCGGGCCTGCGGGGGCGCCGGCGAAAGACGTGGCACTGCTTTTTCGGGCATATTGGTGAAGGGCGTCGATTTCACGGCCGATCGCCGCGGCAAGATTTGTGAGGATGATGCCGTGCTCATAAGCGATCCGCAGCACGGCAAGATGATCAGGCGTCCAGCGCTGGCGGCTTTCGTGCACGAGGCTGAGGACATTTGTGCGCGTGAAGATGGCGACGCGGGTCCCGGTTCATCTGACGCGCGAGTTCAGGCCTCGGGATCTTGTCGTAGTCAGGGCGAAGCCAGGCTTCGTCGGCCTCGGACCAGTCAGGACCAAGGCGGAAGCCTTTGGACCGGGCATGGGTGCCGCGAAGGTTCAGGTATTCCGCTAGCCAACGGATTGAGAAGACCGATCGATCGAGACGATTGCGCTTAGGCGTCAGGCGGGCATAGTCGCGGTAGGCTTTGATGAGCAGTTCATCTTTCACGGGCATCCAGACGGGGCGCCAGCCCTTTCCCTGCCCTGTCCGCTTCCTCAGTCCCTGACGCGATGACGTGGTCCGGGTCTGAAACCTTCCGTGCCAAGGATCGTACCGATATGGGCTTAGCTGTGTCCGGTCTGAACAAGTTCGATAGCGCGTTCGATCTCGGCGTTGGTCCAGCCTTTGGATGGCTGGCATGCCTAATTCCCAGCTTGCTGGCAGGGCTATAAGCGCCGGAATGGGGTCGACCGACTATCAGGGCTGGCCAGAGCCGAGCGAATGGCTCAGCGCGTTCTGGCGACGGATTGCGGCGCGGCGAAACGCAGGGCGCTGCCGAAAGTGCGCAGGGCGCGTGCCATTTCACGGCGCATATGGGCTTTGTTGGAAAAGGGAACCTGCGAGGAGAGTCTCAGATTGCCGCTGGTCACAAAGCCTTCTGCGGGACTGCCGTCGGTCAGGCTCACCTGCAGCAGATGGCCACCCCCCGGACCTGAGCCGCCGTAGCGCACGATGAACTCGCCGAGCTTGCCGGTCAGCCCCAGCGACCGCTTGCTCCAGCGGATGTGCCCGGCGCCCAGGTTTTCTCCCGGCATCACCCCCCGGCACAGCCATATGTCGAAGTGCGCTCGCTGTTGCAGGGCTGAGTTGCGCGTGCGCTCCATTGTCCGGCAGATCGCAAGGGTAGCGACAAGGGCGTCGCTGACCCGCAGCTCTTCACCCTGCACGGCGACGAGGAGATCGGCGATGTCACGGCCCGCAAATGCGCTTCGCAGAATCGAGACCTGGACCGGGTCCTGGATCAGGGTATCGGCCTGCGCACGCGTCATCGGTTGCACGGGTACACAAGGTCCAGAGGGGTCGACGACGATCCCGCGCGCGCCGATGACAATAACAGTGGCGCGACAATTCGAGCGCTCCTGCACGATTTCGACGAGCGAACGACCAGGGCGACCCAAGATGTCACCGCAGTGCAGGTCGGCCTCGGAGAGGATGATCGCACGTCGGTGCCAGGAACAGGGCCTTCTCGCGTCTGAAGGTTAGGGCCACAGGCTCGGAAGCATCCGGGCTGTGTCCGGTCTGCCGCTGACCTGTTCGTCACGGGCTTCAGCGCCGAAGGCGCGCCTCGCCTGATCGAAGAGATCGCCGCGGTCACCGCCGCCATCGGCAAACCCTCTGTCGTAAGCTTCGCGCAAGGATGCAAGAGAACGACCTCGCCCTGCACTGAACGGCGCGCGGTGGGCCCATCCTGCATGCGCTGCATACCGGCCCTGCGCGTACTGAATAGAGGCGTCCCAGTCGTAGGCATAGAGATCGCGCCCACGCAGGATCGCCCGATCCTGTTCGTCGGCCTCGGCCCGCGCGACCTTTGCGGTCGTACAGTCCAAATTGTGCGCCTGGCGCGGTACCTCGAGACGCTCCGCGGTGGCCACGAAGATCGGCCGCATGGCGCGCACGCGTGCGCGGGTCCGTGCCAGGCGGGCCTCGGGCACCGCGTTTACGGGAAGGTCCGGGAATTCGCGCCAGGCTTGTGCAAGCGCCCCGGCCTCAGCGGGTGTCCGGCCTCGGGCTAGCCAGGCCTAGGATCGGTGGCAACGCAATCGAGCGTGGTCATTGCACGCTTTCCTGATCCGCAGCCCACTCTGCAATCCAGGTCTCGACCACAGCATCGTGCGCGATCTCGCCGGCGGCAATGAGGGCGTTGATCTCTTCCCTCGCGCGTCGCAGGTTTGCCTCCCATCCCCCGCCCTCAACTTGGAGCCCGTACGACGTGTCCAGCCGCACGTCCATGTGCCGCGCTGCGCCACGCGCGGCACATGGCGCGGCACAAGTAGCCAGGCGCTTCTGTTGCAGAAACCAGCGCGTCATATGATCGGCAACAAAGCGGTCGGTCTTGGAGATGCCCTGCTTCAGAGCATCGTGACGCGCGGCAATCCCGTAGGCCTGGGAGTCGATGCTGGCCACCCGGTCCCCGAAGGCCTTGAGGTAGGGTAGCGCTGTGCCTTTCGCTCCGAAGCAGTGGAGACGCACGCCCGCCGGCAGAATGCGGTCAAGGTGCTCGACGACCGCGACCAGACCTTCCGGGCCATGGATGTCGCGCCTGCACATGCTTCCGATTCCGATCGTGCGCCCCGGGATGATCGACCATGCCAGAGCATCCGCGCAGCGCGCGTAATCGCCCGGTGTCCGGCCCTGCAGAACGGGCATGAACCGCTCCGCAATCCCGGCATCCAGCGCACGCCGACGGGTTTCCCGGTTGGCGCAGATCGTGCGGGCAAGCCGTTCATCGATGGCGACACGGTCATGAGCGATCTCGCTCTCGACCGGGTAGTCGAAACTCGCAAACAACGTGAAGGGAAAGGACGCAGCAAGATCGATGTAGTGGTCGATCGTCCAGGGAAAGCCGCCGTACCGCATGTGGCTGGTGAAACCGCCGCAGTCGAGGATGAGCGAGCGCCCTGCCGGGACATTGCGAAGCTGGCGAAGATCCCAGCCCCGCCATTGGCGGGCAGCGCCCTTCCCCTGCCAGCGGGAGAGCCCGTTCGCGGAGACGAGCATGGTCGCCTTGAGCGTGAGCGCGCGGCGCAGGAGCGGGCCTTGCCGCAGGTGCGGCAGGCCAAGTGCGATATCGATCATGGCGCGGATCAGCGCGCGAGTTCGGCAGGGCGCTCGATCTGTTGTGCTACCAGTCCGGCGAAAGTGGCTGCCTCGCCGCGTTCGTCATAGCGGGCGGCATCGACCAGTGCATAGTACTCGGGACCCGCATAGGTAATATGTCCGAGGTGATCGACCGCCTCGATGCAGCGCCCGACCACGCCGACCTTTGCTGCAGGAACCCATGACGCCCAGTCGCCCCAGGCTGCGGTCACGCCAACCTCGCCGATTGCCGAGAGATAGGCTGCGCGGCGTTTCAGGACATGGGATTCGTTAACTGGGACGCTCTCACCGGTAAACGCGCTATAGGCGCTCGTGTGCCAGCACCGCACGGTGTCGCGTGCCACCTGGATATGAGACGGCGCGTAGACGGCACGGTCCCGAAATTCCTGTTCGAAGGCCAGCACGACCCGGCCCCATGCAACATGCTTCTCGTAAGCCGCTTCTTCGAGGGCAAGAGCGGCGGGCATTGCCGCCTGCCGCGCGGCAGAAAGGATCAATCCGCCATGAGACGGCGTGGCAACGCTCCAGATCCCTGGAAGCAGCTGATCGGCCTGCGCGACCAGGCCCCAGGGGGATGTTGCGGGGCGCGGCGAGGGAAAGAATTGCGGCATGACGTTCCTCCTTGTCGGATCGTCTCCTTTCCTCCCCTTTCCCTTTCCCGCCGGCCCTTTCCCGCCGACCCTGCCGCGGCTACGGCCCCGCCCCGACTACGCCCTTGAGGCGCAACGAAGGCCGCCGTTGCGCGCGCACGGTATCGTCTAGGACCGCTGGACCAGGGCCGTCCGGCCACCGGGCCCTCGCACCAGGCGACAGACCGCGCAAGGGCTACCGCGCCTGCATTCGTGTCGGAAAAACCGGGCCTCGAACGGCCATCCGTGCAGCATCGAACGGCCGTTGCAGCGCGGTGATCTCGGCATAGGAACCGCGCAGCCAGGTGTCGATGTCCCTCTCCTCGAGGATGGTCACCATCGCCTTGGGGTGGATGGGTTTTACCACAGGGTTGGGATCGCAGGTCACCATTGCGAAGCCGTTTCCGCTTTCGGTGGCCTGCCAGAAGCCGGCGACGGCGAAGACCGGTCTGTCAGGGACGCTAAACCACATCTCACCCTTGAGCGGCGGCTTGCCGTCGCCAAGGTCGTGCTTTTCGGGCGTGAATTCGCAGAACTCGGTAAGCGGCACCAGACAGCGATTTTCCGGCCGCTCGGCGAGATGGCGCCACTGAGGTGCGCACAGGTTACGAACATTGGTCATCGGCCAGGCGGCCTTGCCACCCAGCACATCCCAGCGCATTACGTCCCAGCCTCGCACCCCGTCCTTGTCGCGAATGACATAGGCCCGCCCTTTGGGGCGCAGTTCCTGGGGATCGAAGCGATTGTCGCGCGGACGCTCGCTGAAGAGCTCGGCGATCGATCCCCAGATCGTTTCGATTTCGCCTTTCATCCGGGCGCGGTTACACATGGGCACGGCTCCTGGTCACGCCATGCCCCTATCGCAACCTGCAAGTGGACTGCAATGGGCGCGGCCCTGGAACGCGTCGCGCTAAGGCTGAGGCATTCAGTTCCTGAAGATGGGGACGAGACCGGTGTGCCACCGGGTCCGGACCTTGGCGCGCAGCCGATCGGCGTCTGCTGCAAACTGCTGGCCGGCAGCGAGCGTCTGGGCGTTCAGGGCAAGGTGCTCCAGCGCCTCCGGGGTCAGGCTCGCCTTCATGGTTTTCTCTCGTCATCGCCGGCAGGGAGATTGAAATGCGCGAGGCGGCATGAGGTTGCCCGGTGAAGCGGACCAGCCATGAAACGGGCAGCCATGAAACGGGTCGGCACAGGGCCTCAGACACGTCACCGCCGCGCTTGCCGAGCCCGTCAAACCAGCGCGCGCGCTTTCGCCTCGTAGGCGGCAGCGCGGCGCTTGAAACGCTCTGCAGCGCCGCCCCGGGCATTGGCTGCCCTCTCCCGCTCGTCGAGCGCGCGCTGCCGGAAATAGGCAGCGTCTATCTGGTCGAACACAAGTCAACTCTCCTGCGAACGCCTTTGGCATTTCGAGAGAAAGCCAGTAGCCATGATCCGCGACATAATCACGACAGTTCTTGCGTAATGGATCCAGATCGGCCCAGATTATTGATGCAATCCCCGCATCAGACCGCGCAATAGAATGTCCGCCGAGCGGTAATGCAATATCATCGAGGAGCTGAACCAGAGAAACTGCGAAAGGTTATGGACCAGCGCGCCATCTCCATCTCGGCGATGCTGTGTTCCCAGTCGTACCGGGCAGGTCCGCTGATGTGATATCCCGCGCGCGGTTCGAGCGGCATTGCCGCACGAACAAAGCTTTCGCCTTTGCGCCTGCGGAAACGCATGGTCGCTGCCGCGCCTAACGAGATGCCGACGATGTGCGCATAGACGGGGCGATCTCGATGCCAACCGATGCCGGCTCCGGGATCGTAGCGGATCAGCAGGGCCTGGATCAGCAGCTCGGGTGCGAGACCGGCAAGCATCGCTGCCCTTTCGCGAAACGGTGCCAGCCAGTCCGGGATCGGCGCAGCCTTTATGGGCCGCCCGACCTCGAAGTCGTAGCTCCAGCCAAACGAGGTCGTCAGCCGCTTGCCGGTCCAGCCCTGGAAGCGAAAGGGCGTGAGGTCGCTTTCGTCGATCCTGCGAATAAGCATCCGCTCTTCTGCAGGATCGATGATATCGGGCCGCACGGCGAGGCCCGGAAGGACCGGCGTGTCGAAAAGATCGAACATCATGCTGCCACGTTCGGTGCAAAGATCGGCAGCACAGTACCGGCGCTCGCGGCGTCCTGGCCGCAAGCTTTCGCGAAGTTCGATACCGTGACACCGACCAGCCGGATTCCCTTCACCGGCGGCAGCACCGTGCGAACGAGCTCGATGGCCGAGCGCTGCAGGCTATCCCGGGTCAGGATGGCGCCGGGCTGGCTGCGGCTTCGCGTGATCTGCTGGAAATCGCCATACTTGATCTTCACGGTAACGGTCCGGCCGAACGTCTGCCGGGCATCGCACCAGCGCCAGACATCTTCTGCCATCTTCAGAATACCGGCTTCGATTTCATGGGGATCCGTGAGGTCGCGTTCGAACGTGGTTTCCGAGCCCGAGGACTTGCGGACCCGGTTGGGATTGACCGGGCGGTTGTCAATGCCACGCGCGATCGCGAAGTACCACTGCGCCGAACTGCCAAAGTTCTCCTGCAGAAATTCCAGCGGCTTGGCGCGCAGATCAGCCCCGGTCTCGATGCCGAGGCGTTTCATCTTCTCGGCCGTTACCGGACCCACGCCGTGGAAACGGCTGACGGGCAAACTCTCCACCCAGGCCGCGCCCATATCGGGCGTGACCGCGAACTGTCCGTTGGGCTTGCGGTGATCGGAAGCCAGCTTGGCGAGGAACTTGTTGTACGAGATGCCGGCCGACGCGGTGAGGCCGGTCTCCTCGAGGATGGCCTGCCGAATGGCCTTCGCTGTCTTCCAGGCCGTCTCGATGCCGGCCTTGTTGGCAGTCACGTCGAGGTAGGCTTCGTCGAGCGAGAGTGGCTGGATCAGATCGGTGTAGCGCGCGAAGACCTTGTGGATCTGCCGCGAGACATCCTTGTAGACCTCGAAGCGCGGCGGCACGAAGACAAGCTGGGGACAGCGCCTAAGAGCGGTCACCGATGGAAGCGCGGACTTCACGCCGAACTGGCGCGCTTCGTAGCTGGCAGCCGCAACGACGCCGCGCGACGCACCATGGCCGACCGCGACCGGACGCCCTCGCAGACGGGGATCGTCACGCTGCTCCACGGCGGCGAAGAAGGCGTCCATATCGACGTGAATGATCTTGCGGATCGCGGTGTCGCCCATGCCGGGGCTGTACCATAATCAGAACAAAATGGGAACAGGAAACCTGCGTCATTTTCGTTTCGCAGGCTCTCCCTCACCCTGAGGGGGCTCGAGCACCCGGTTCAGATACGCAGCGATGCGGATCCCGGCCATCTTCAGGCGCGTGTCGATATCGTCGCGGTGCCGGTAGACGTAATCGTAGGAGAGCGCCGGATCCGCCGGATAGGCGGTGCGGCGCATGACGATGCTTTCGTGCATCCATACCCTGGGATCGCGTTCATTCCACTGGAGCACCTGCTCTGGCGTCGTCGAGCGTTCCAGCCACTGCGCATACTCCGAATAGGAAAGCGCGCGCTGTTCGATCAGGCTGGAATCCCAGACGGTGTGCAGGTTCGTCGGCTTGCCGAACCAGGTGACCTTGACCGCATTGCCACCTTTGTCGGTGCCCGTGCCTACGTGCAGCGGTTGGTGCAGATCGCCGATGATATGGACGACGAAGCGCAGTGCCATGCGTTGATCGTCGATCGATGCCTTCGGATCGCGCAGTGTCGCGGTGAAGCGCGTAAGCGCCGTCAGTGCATCGCCCTCTCCGGGTTCGTCGGATGGCACATAATCGTCGCCGGCAACGGTGACATAGTGCCAGGGGGGCGAGGTCTTCTGCCAGAACGCGGAAGGGTCCGAGCGCATGTCGTCCGGCCACGTCGCGGCTTCAGCAAGATCCTCGTGACCCAGCAGGATCTCGACTTTCGCACGCGCCACGCCGCTTAAGGCATCCTGCGCGATGGCGCCCGTGATGCGATGCCCGACAGGTCCCCACGCCAGGGTCGGGCTGGAGATGACGATCGCGGCGCCCAGTACGGCAGCAGTGACAAAACGCATTCGATATCCTTCAGGAGCGAGCGGACCGCGAACGATCCATGCCGGGCAACCCTGTGTCCAGCCATTATGACACAGGCACGACACCCAATGCCGCCAGGGATTGCCAAGGCGGCATTCGGTCCGTCGCAAAACGGCATAGTTCTCCCCGCTATTCACAGGCTGCGAAGGACCGGGCCGCTGACGCGTCAGCGCCAATGGCGTATGATGAGACCCATGCGGTTCCTGTGCACTCTTGGTCGGCACAAGCCATCTTCCGTCTCGATTTCGCGAGGCAAGGAAGACGCATATCACGCGCTTTGCGGCGAATGCGGCGTGCCGATGGTCAGCCGCGGCAAGAATGCCTGGCGCGCCGCGAAACCCGCTTACGCAGGTTCGCCTTCCTCATAACGGCCTGCAAGTCGCAGCTGCCTGACGATCCCGTTGAATGCGGCTGTCACGCCTTGCGCCCGGCCGATGTCATTCTCCTGGCCTGCCGCATCCCAGTACAGCTCCAGCGGCCAGCGCTCGCGGCAATGCGCCAGCAGACAGCGCAGCGCCAGGCGCACCTCGACGGTATCGACGCGGGTAGTGCTGCAGCGAACGACGCCGCCGCGCAGGATGTGTACGGACAGCGCTATGATCACGCGCTGATGTTTGGGGAGCGTGACCACGGGTCAGTGAAAGTCGTGCGACTTGAAGCGCACGGCCTCTTCAGGATCGCAGCCTTGCGCATGCGGCGGCCAGTAACTGTTGGCCGGCCTCGGGCTCCAGTCCCGCTCTCCTGCGATCCCGTCGCCGCGATCGGGCGCGCCGGCATGGCGCGCACCGTCCCCCCGCCCGGTCTGGTGGGGGAACGCCATCTCGCCGACCTTGTGCAGCAAGTCGCCATGGTCGACGATCCGCTCGCAGATGACGTGGATCACCTCGCCCTCCTTTTGCACCCGGCCTTTCAGGCCCACCATCGCTGCGGACATCACCGTGCGGCGCTGCGCCTCGAAGCGGTCCGGCCACAGGATCCCGTTGGCGATGCCGGTCTCGTCCTCGATGGTGATGAAGAGCACGCCCTTGGCCGATCCCGGCTTCTGGCGCACCAGGATGATCCCGGCCACCTCGACCTTGCGCCCGTCGCGAATGTTCAAGAGGTCGGCGCAGCGCGTAACCCCGCGCCGGGTCAGCTCGCCCCGCACGAAGGTCAGCGGATGGGCGCGCAGCGACAGCTGCAGCGCGCGATAATCCTCGATCACCTCGCGGCCATCGGTGAGCGGGCGCAGCGCAACCTCGGGTTCGTGCCCCTCGACGCTGATCGCCTGGGCAGCCCGGCGCTGCGCTGCGTCCGCGGCGGCAAAGAGCGGCAGGGGCGCTTCGCCCAGCCCCCTCGCCGTCCACAGGCCCTGCCGCCGGTCGGCCCCGAAGGTGCGAAAGGCATCGGCATCGGCCAGCTTCTCGATCGCGGCACGCGGGACGCCGGACCGGCGCCAGGCATCTTCCAAGCTGCCAAACGGCGTTGCCCCGCGCGCACCGACGATCCTGGCGCCATCGGCGTTGGAAAGCCCCCTCACCTGCCGCAAGCCAAGCCGCACGGCGTGGTACCGGCCGCGCGTCGGCTCGAGTGAACAGTCCCAGCGGCTCGCATTGATGCACACCGGTCGAACCTCGACGCCGTGCTGGCGCGCATCGCCGATGATCTGTGCCGGCGCGTAGAAGCCCATCGGCTGCGCATTCATCAGGGCGGCGCAGAAGACGTCCGGATGATGGTACTTCATCCAGCTCGAGGCATAGGAGATCTTGGCAAAGCTCGCGGCATGGCTTTCCGGGAAGCCATAGGAGCCGAAACCTTCCAGCTGGCGGAAGGTGCGCTGGGCAAAATCGCGCGGGTACCCGCGCGAGACCATGCCCTCGATCAGCTTTTCCGAGAAATGCGAGACCCCGCCGGTCATCTTGAAGGTCGCCATCGCCCGGCGCAGCTGGTCGGCCTCGACGGCGGTGAACCCTGCGCCCACGATCGCGACTTTCATCGCCTGTTCCTGGAAGAGCGGCACGCCGAGCGTCTTTTCCAGGACGGCGCGTAGTTCGGGGCGCGGGTACTCCGGCTTCTCCAGCCCTTCGCGGCGGCGAAGATAGGGGTGGACCATGTCGCCCTGGATCGGCCCGGGCCGCACGATCGCGACCTGGATTACGAGGTCGTAGAAGCGGCGCGGCTTCATGCGCGGCAGCATCGACATCTGCGCCCGGCTCTCGATCTGGAAGGTGCCGAGCGTGTCGGCCTTCTGGATCATGGCATAGACGTCGGGATCGTCGCCCTGCAGGTCCGCCAGGCCCATGTGGATGTCCTTGGTTTCGGCAAGGAGGTTGAAAGCGCGGTTCATGCAGCCCAGCATGCCGAGCCCCAGCACGTCGACCTTCATCATGCGCAAGGCATCGATGTCGTCCTTGTCCCACTCGATGATCTGGCGATCGACCATCGCGGCCGGCTCGATCGGCACCAGATCATCGAGGCGATCGTGCGTGAGGACGAAGCCGCCCGGATGCTGGCTCGACTGGCGCGGCACTCCGATCAGCTGGCGCGCGAGATCGAGCGTCAGGCGCAGCCGCCGGTCGGACATGTCGAGGTTGAGTTCTTGGGCCTGCTTCTCGCCCACGCCTTCGGCGGACCAGCCCCAGACCAGCCCCGCAAGCGACGCGGTCAGATCCTGGGGCAAGCCCATGGCCTTGCCGACGTCGCGCACCGCGCCGCGCGCGCGAAACCGGGTAATGACCGCCGTCAGCGCGGCCCGGTCGCGCCCGTAAGTCTCGAATATCCACTGGATGATCTCCTCGCGCCGCTCGTGCTCGAAATCGACGTCGATATCGGGCGGCTCGCGCCGCTCGCCCGAGACGAAGCGCTCGAAGAGCAGTTCGTGTTTGATCGGATCGATCGAGGTGACGCCCAGCACGAAGCAGACACAGGAGTTCGCTGCCGATCCCCGCCCCTGGCACAGGATGCCCCGGCGCTTCGCTTCTGCGACGATCGAGTGAACGGTGAGGAAGTAGGGCGCATAGTTCAGTTCGGCGATGAGCTTGAGCTCATGCGCGATCTGGTCACGGTATTCCTGTGCAGGGTTGCCATCGAACATGGCGCCTAGTGCCTCATGGGTCATCTTCTCGAGGGCCGCTTGCGCGGTCAGGCCCGCGATGACCTGCTCGTGGGGGTAGTGATAAGTGAGATCGCCGAGCGAAAAGGTGCAGGCGCTGGCGATATCGACGCTGGCGCGCAGGGCATCGGGGTAAGCGGCGAACCGGCGCTGCATCTCCTCTGGCGACTTCAGCGCGCGATCGGCGTTGACCTCGCGGCGATAGCCAAGTTCGTCGACGCGGCAATTGTGCCGGATCGCCGTCACTACATCCTGAAGGAGCCGGGTATCGGGCGCATGGTAGAGCACGTCGCCGGTCGCGACCGCGCGTACCCCGGCTTGCGCTGCCTGGCGCGCAAGCGCATCGATCCGCACGGCATCGTCGGGGCGGCGACGCTGGAACAGGGCCATGTGGGCGCGCCGCCCATAGACGGACCGCACATCCGCCAAGGCCGCGGCATTCCCGGCATCTGCCTCCTGCGGCAGGAGAATGGCGATCACGCCTTCGGACCAGGCGTCGAGTTCGTGCCAGTGGAGCAGGCAGGCGCCCTTGCCTGCCCGGCGCTTGCCGATGGTGAGCAGGCGCGTGATCCGCGACCAGGCGGACTTGTTGGTCGGATAGAGCAGCAGACGGCGCCCGCAGGAGAGGTCGACCCGGGTCCCGGCAATCAGCCGCACCCCCGTCGCTTTCTCGGCCTCCCAGGCGCGCACGACCCCGGCGACGCTGCCAAGGTCGGCGATGCCGATGGCGCCATAGCCGAGCCTGGCCGCGGCCGAGAACAGTTCCTCGGGGCTCGATGCGCCGCGCAGGAACGAGAAGTGCGTGAGCACCTGGAGTTCGACATAGGCGCTCATGCGAAGATCCCGTGCATCCACCACGAAAGATCGCCGGTCTCGCCGGCGATGCCGTCCCCCCGGCGGAACAGCCAGTACCGGCCGCCCGCTTCGTCCTCGACCCGGTAATAGTCGCGCACGGCCCAGACTTCGGCGTCGCGCCGCCACCATTCGCCATGAATGCGCTCGGGCCCATCGCCGGCGACGACCGTGTGGGATCGCCCGCGCCACTCGAACCGCTTGGGCGGCTGGTCGGGCAGCAATGCCATGACCCGGTGCAGGGGCTCGGGCCGCGCGAACAGGCGCACCGGGCGCTGCCAGGCCGGCCAGGTGCCGGTGGTGCCGATCGGGTTTGTCGCCCTCACCGCGCGCTCGGGAACATGGCTTTCGACAGGCGCGATGCGGAATACCGAACCGGGCCCGATCCTGCCGGCCACGACATCGACCAGGCGCGCGGGATCGCGCAGCATCCTGTCACCGGCAAGGATCGCCCCCAGATTCTCGGCATCGAGCGGCTCGGTATGGGGTGCCAGCAGCCGGAACTGCTCAAGGCCCATGCCGGGGTCGATGCGCTCGATCCTCAGCTTCAACAGGCGCAGCAGGTGCGCTGCCTCACGGGTCGGCCGGGAGGTGCCGATCGCCACCACCTGCTCGCCGCCGTCGATACGCAGGGCAACGAAGCGCAGCGATCGGACACCCAGGCCCTTGCGCTGGAGCACTTGCACAAGATCCTCGAGCAGGTCGTGCATTACTTGCGCGATCGCTTCGGCCGTACCGACCGGTTCGAGCAGCCGCCGCTCGACCGCAGGCGTCACGAGATCCTCGCGCGGGGTGATCGGTTCAGCCTTGCCGCCCAGCGCCTGGTCGAGCCTCTCGATCGCGGCCAGCCCCAGCCTGCGCGCCAGGGGCCCTCGCGCCACCGGCAAGAGGTCGGCGATCGTCTCGAAGCCGAACTTGCGCGCTGCGACGAGCGCCCCGCTGTCGAGGCGCAGCGCTGCGACCGGCAGCGGCGAGAGCGCTTTCGTCACACCACCGGCGGGCGTGATCGCGATGTCCCTGGCGCCAAAGCGAGCGAGCGCATGCGCGGCGCCCGGGGTATCGGCAATCGCGATGCGCGCCGTGAACCCTGCCCGCCGGCAAAAGGCATGAAGCCGCTGGCAGAAACGCGCCTCCCCGCCATGCAGGTGCGCAGCGCCTGTCAGGTCCAGCCAGATGCCGTCGGGCGGCGCGACCGCGACGATCGGCGACCAGCGGCGGATCCCGAACAGCGCGAGGCGATCGAGCAGCGCCGCGTCGGTATCCGGCTCTGCGGCGCGGAAATCGAGATCGGATACCAGCGCCCGGGCATGCGTTGCCGCCATGCCTGGATGGATGCCCAGAGCCCTTGCGGCCGGACAGGCCGAGACGATCTCGTCGCGGCGGCCGACTTTGCCAATGAGCGCCAGCGGGGCAGCCGAGACTTGCGGCGCAGACCGCAGATGCCCGGACACCGGTGCCGAGGCTTCCCGCCTGAACGGATGTTCTGCCGCTTCCGAGCGCCGACCCAGTTCGCGCATCGGCGGCCGGGCGTGCAGCGGCAGGCCAGCGATCTCGCGCTCGACATCTGCACGGGAACGTTCACGAGCCTGGGCATCACCCTCGACCTGCCTCTCGCGCGCCCAGCGCGCACCGGGGCGCCACCCGCCCCCGCGCGGGACCGAGCAGGCACCGGGATCGGCATCGACAGGAAGCTGGAGCGCGCGCGGCTCAGGCCGCGGTGCGGTGAGCCGGTCCTGCCGTCTCAGCCGTTCGATGGCCAGAAACGGCAGGAACAGCGAGACGACCCGTCGCATCGCATCCCTCCACGATCAGGGAAAAGCCCTCGCCGCCGCGCTGGCGTGCAAGCTCGACCAGCCAGCGTGGGCGTCCGACGCCGGCAACGCCCAGCCTCTGGGACGGCGCGACCGAAATTCGCCAGCGTGTCCAGGCGGCCGAAGTGTCGCACAGCGGGTCCCGATCCCGTCCGCGGTGACGCCGCAGCAGGAGTACCGGGATATCCGCTTCAGCTGCCGCTAGCTGCAGGCGGCGTGTCGCGACCATCGAAACCTTGCTGGCTTCGGCGACCACGGCCGCCGGCGTTCCATCGCGTAGCGCATCCTCGACGACCGCGAGCAGCGCGGCATCGTCGCGCGGCTGCGCGTGGATGACATCGCCGGACGCAAGCCCTGCCTGTTCGAGACCGGGGGCATAAAGGTCGTTGCGGCAGCTGACCCACAGGACAGGCGCTGCCGCCGCGCGGGCCTCACGCGCCGCGATACCGGCCAGAAACAGCGTCGCCGCCGCATCATCGACCAGCGAGCAGGTCAGCGCCGCCGCTTCGTGCAAGGCGCCGGCGCGCAGACCGCCGGCGACCAGCCGCGCATCCAGCGCGTCGGCTCCAAAGGGTAGGATCCGATGATCGGCGAGCGGCGTTGCCAGGGCGCGCAGGGCATCGATGCCAGGATGCGCCAAAGAGGAAGCGGGGTTCATGGTGATTCTTGAGACTCGGATTTTGTTCCTTTTATGTTCTCACTTTCGACATCTCTCGGTCAACCGGCTAGATTGCCCTCGCACGTCCGACATGGGGACAACCCTGTGCAAACGGCGCGCGCGCCAGTCCCCCCAGGGCCCCAGGAACGGCGATCGACTTGCGCCAAAACCGGATGCTGTTCAGCTACCGGGTTGCAGCACAAGATGATCGATGCGCAGGCGTCGCGCTGTCGATCGGGACCCTGGACATCGCGGTTTGTCGGAAATGACGCCGATATCGCTGGCAATGACGAGCGCTGCGCCAGGCGCTGCCGGACCGGCGGGATGCCCATGGCGGCGCTCGAACCAGCGGACCCTGTCGTCGAATTTGAGGACCGGCTGCGGACTGCCTCCCGGGCAGCTACAAACAGGCGATGAGGCCACTGTTCACGGCCGGTTGGACGTATCGGCCTTACGCGTCGTCTCGACTTTCGCAGCGCGCGCCAGCCTCGCCAGCCAGATGGCTATGAGCTCGGCCCGGTGTAATCCAGGTTTCATAACCACGCCCTACCCGCTTGCCCCGCAACAGGGGAAGTAACACTATGAAATCGCAAGCGATAACTTTGGCCGCGATGGGTATCTCCATTCTGGCTCCGGCGCAGGCGCGGGCTGATGCTGCCAGCGCCGGGAACGGCGAGGCGATTGTCGTCACGGCGCAGTTGCGCGAACAGGATCCGATCGATGTGCCGATCACACTGAGCGTGATGGGGGGGCGCGATATGGATCGCCTGGGGATCAAGGAGTTCGACCAGCTTTCGCGCTTCGTCCCCGGCTTCAACGTACAGAACCAGTCGCCCAACAACCCCGGTTTCGTAATGCGCGGCATTACGTCGGACAGCGGCACGGCGTATAACGAACCGCGCGTCTCGGTCTTCCAGGACGGCGTTTCCATCTCGAAATCGCGCGGCTCCTACGTCGAGCTGTTCGATATCGAGCGGGTGGAAATCGCCAAGGGACCGCAATCGACCCTGTACGGTCGCGGCGCCCTGATCGGTGCTGTGAACATCATCCAGAACAAGGCAAGTCTGGACCGTTACGAAGCGGCAGGCGCGGTGTCTTATGGGAACTACAATTCGTGGTCGGCAGAAGCGATGGCCAATGTCCCGGTGAATGACGACATGGCGATCCGCCTGGCAGGTCGCGTTCGTCAGCGCGACGGCTATGTGAAGAACCTGCTGGGCGGGGGCGATTTCAATTCGGTGGATACCAGGGCCCTGCGCGGCAGCTTCCACGGTCGCTCGGGCGCACTGACGTTCGACCTGATCGGCAATTACCAGAAGGACACGCCTAACGGCACCGCGTTCAAGTCCATTGCGTACAACCCGACCGATCCGGCCACGGGCGCCGTTATCGGCGATCGCGGGCGCAACAGTGCTGCAGCGCTGGCACCGGGAGCCGGTTTCGAGGGCGGCAGGGCGCTTGGCCTCGATCGCCAGGTCTGGGGCGTTACCGGCATTGGCAATCTGGAACTGACCGACCGCCTGAAGCTGACTTCCACCACCGCCTATCGCCGGTTCGATGCCCTCGAAATCTTCGACGCGGACGGCCTGTCGCTGCCGATCCTCACCGCTGCGGAAGATGCCCGCGGCCAGCAGACCAGCCAGGATTTGCGCCTCACGTATGAAGCCGGACCGATCACGGCCGTTCTGGGCGGCAGCTACTTCCATGAGACGGGCACGCAGCGCACCCCGGCCCAGTTCGATGAGCGCGCCGTGCTGGCCCGTCTGGCCGGAGCCCTGAACGGCGGCGGCGCGATTGCCGGCCGCAGCGCGAACGATCCGGTACCGATGGCCTTGCTGGCGAGCCCGGCTTTCACCGGCGCGTTGCTGCAGGGCGTGGCGCAAAGCTACGGCCTTGCACTGCCGGCTGCGGCGGCGCAGGGGATCGCGGCCAACCTCAAGCCCGGTCATCTGGAAGATACGATCAATGGTGCGCGCACGCGGGCATTCGATCTGTTCGGCGACCTCACCGTGCGCGTTTCGGACCGGTTCGAAGTCTCCGGTGGCTTGCGCTATTCGCATGACGACAAACGCAGCACTTATGCCTCCTCCGTGGTCAATGGCCGCTCGATCCTGGGTGGTCTGATCGGTGCGCTGGGTCAGCCTGCAGCCGTGCGCAATCAGCTGATCGCAGCGCTTGCGACGCCCGGCGCAGCCAACATCCCGGTGTCGGCCGCTTACCCGGTCCCGCTCTTCGGTCTGGGCGCACAGCCCACGGCAGGCAATGGCGGGCAAGACGCAGCGAGCCTCAAGAACGGCGGATTTTCCTGGAGGCTTGCGGCACGCTACGCGCCGTCCGATGACACCAGCCTTTACGCCACATATGCGCGCGGTCGTCGCCCGCAAGTGCTTTCTGCCGGGGCACCTTCCGCTCCGTTCGACCCGGCCCGCTTTTCGGTGCTGGATGCAGAAACCGTCGACAGTTACGAACTGGGCGCCAAAGCCGCATTGATGAACCGGACGCTGTTCCTCGAGGGCGCGGCGTTCTTCTACCAGTACGATCATTTCCAGACGACCGTGCAGCAGGGCACGCAGTTCGTTCTGGTGGATGCCGGCAAGGCCGAGAGCTACGGTTTCGAAGGCCAGATCCGCTGGGAGCCGAGCCAGGCCCTGACGCTGTTCGCCAACTATGCCTGGAACCACAGCCGGTTCAAGGCAGGCGCCCGCGAAGGCAACCGCTTCCGCCTCTCGCCTGATCACAGCGCGTCGTTCGGGGCGATGGCCTCGGTTCCGGCCGGCCCGGGCCGGGTGATCTTCACGCCCAGCGTGACCTGGCAGTCCACGGTGTTCTTTGACGACGACAACGATCGGGCGGATCTGCAGCAGCCCCCTGCGGCACTGGTCGCGGACAACATTCAGGATGAGATGCAGGGCGGCTATGCCCTGGTCAACGCGCGTCTGGGATACGAGGCGCCGGGCAGCGCATGGCGGGTGGAGGCTTTCATCGAAAACGCTTTCGACAAGAAGTACATCATGGACGCAGGGAACACGGGTGACAGCCTGGGCCTGCCCACGTTCATCGCGGGCGCCCCGCGCTTCTACGGTGTTGCCGCCAGCTTCCGCTTCGGAGCGGGGCAGTGAGGGTCAATCGGCGCGCTGCACTGGCGGCACTGGGATCGAGCGCGGTCCTTCCCGGTCTGGCTTGCGCTGCCGCGCCGACCGGAGCGAAGTTCCTGCACGGGGTCGCCAGCGGCGACCCCACATCCACAGGCGCCATACTGTGGACGCGCGTGACGCCTGACGGCAGCGGGCAGGACGCAGCATTTCCGGTACAGTGGCAGGTCGCAGCGACACAGGGCGGCAAGCCGCTCGAGAGCGGTCGTGCCCAGGCCCACAGCGCGCGCGATTTCACCGTGAAGGTGGAACCGCGCCGCCTGCAGCCTGGCCGCGAATACTGGTACTGGTTCGAACTGGCGGACGGTACCCGATCGCCGGCAGGCCGGTTCCGCACCCTGCCGCGCGGCTCAGCCGATGAGGTGGTGCTGGCAGTGGTGTCCTGCCAGCTCTACCCCGGCGGCTACTTCACCGCCTATGACGATATCGCCCGGCGCGACCGCGTGGACGCGGTTGTTCATCTGGGCGACTATATCTACGAATATGGCGAAGACGGCTACGGTGGAGAGATCGGCCGCAAGCTGGGTCGGTCGGTGCAACCCGCGCATGAGATCGTGTCGCTGGAAGATTACCGCACCCGCCACGCGCAGTACCGGACCGACGCCGCGCTGCAGGCAGCGCATGCCCGCGCCGCTTTCATCTGCGTGTGGGACGACCACGAGACTGCCAACGATGCCTGGACGGGCGGGGCCGAAAACCATCAGCCTCATAGCGAAGGCGAATGGGCGCGGCGCAAAGCGGCCGCAATGCAGGCCTATTTCGAATGGATGCCGATCCGCGACCCTGCCGGAAACGATCCGTGGGAAGCAATCAACCGCAGTTTCGAATTCGGTGATCTTGCCAGCCTGATGATGGTCGAGACTCGGTTGCTGGCGCGCAGCGAACAGGCCGGTTTCAAGGGCAAGATGCCCGCCGAGGCGGATATCGCCGCCGTTCTGGCGGAGCGCAATCGCTCCGATCGCGAGATGCTGGGCGAGCCGCAGCGCGCCTGGCTGGAAGGGAGGCTGACCGCGTCGGTCAAGGCGGGCACGCGCTGGCAGGTGCTGGGCAATCAGGTCAACATGGCCCGCGTGAACGGCCCGGACATGGCCAAGCTGTTCGGCGCACAAAAAGCGGCGGCGATGTTTGCCAGGCTGGCGCCCGACATTCGCGGACAAGTGGAAGCATCGCAGGCCGGGTTCCGGGCGGGCCTGCCGTTCAACCTCGATGCCTGGGACGGTTACCCGGCCGCGCGCGAACGCCTGTATCGCAGCATCCTGCGTTCCGGCTCCAGTCCGCTGGTGCTGGCGGGCGACAGCCATGCCTTCTGGCTCAACGAACTGAAGGACGAGAAAGGCACGCCAGTGGCCGTGGAATTCGGCACGTCGTCGATATCCAGCCCGTCGGTAGGCGACGCTCTGCCCGGCCTCCCACTGGGCGACCTGCTCGAGACGGTCAGCCCCGAAGTGCGTTTCTGCGACCAGCGCGCGAAGGGCTATATCCTGCTCACCTTGACGCACGACCATGCGCGGGGCGAATACGTGGCGATGTCCACGATCATGGAGCCAGTGGCAAGCGCGCGCGTCATCGCTGTTGCCAGCGTGAAACCGGGAGCCCGCAACGCAGCCCTGGAGCGCCTGTCGCCGTAGCGAGATCTGCTAAGGCTCTGCATCGGTGATGGCCAGGATCGGATCGCCGGTGCAATGCGGATGGTATGCTCTGGCAGTGGCGATTGGCACTGGCCCCGATCGCCACCCCCTTCGTCGATCCGTGGAAAATGCGCACTTGGCTCCGTTTGTGCGGCACATCGCTGGCCCAACCGCAGGATTTCAAACCAGCAGCCATGCCTGATGCATCCGTCGATCGGGGCAGGGTTCAGTACATTTTCCCGCCGCCGGAAGACCGCGAGACTTCGATGCTCTCCTGGGCCATTGGGTTGCACGCAGGCTCTTGGGCTCAGAATCTGCCGGTCATGGGAGACCTGCGGCAGCTGTTTACCAATCAACAGTCCTGGCATTCAGGATTCCAGCACCGCACGAACTTTGGCTGCAAGCTGCTCAATGGTGAACGGCTTGCTGATCAACTCGACACCCGGATCCACGACGCCATTGTGGACGACTGCGTTGCGGGTGTAGCCCGAGGTGAACAGCACTTTTAGCTCAGGGCGCCGACGAAGAGCTTCATCTGCCAATTTACGCCCATTGATGTCCGGCATCACGATGTCCGTGAACAGCAGGGTGACTTCAGGATGCGCGTCCAACAGACGAAACGCCGTCAGGGCCCCGTCGGCCTCCAACACCTGGTATCCCAGCTCCTTCAATGCAGCAACGCTGAATTCGCGCACTGCCGGCTCGTCTTCGACGACAAGAACGAGCTCTTGATGCTCTCCCATCGGAAGCGGCTGGGGCGCAAAGGGCTCAGGCTGGGCATCCTCCCCCAGAAAGCGAGGAAGGTAGATCTTGACGGTCGTGCCCTGAGAAGGCTCCGAGTAGATTTTGACGTGGCCGCCTGACTGCTTCACAAAACCGTACACCTGGCTAAGCCCCAGCCCGGTGCCCTTGCCGACCTGTTTCGTGGTAAAGAAGGGGTCGAATGCCTTGGCAATGATGTCAGCGGCCATGCCGCTGCCGGTATCCGTCATCGCGATCAACACATACTGCCCTGCGGGAACACCAAGGTTGGCCGCAGAGTAGCGCTCATCGAAATGGGCGTTCTGCGTCTCGATAGTGAGCCTCCCGCCGTCCGGCATCGCGTCACGTGCGTTGACCGCGAGATTCAGGATGACATTTTCCAGCTGGTTGCGGTCGGCATGTGTACGCCACAGCCCAGCGGCAAGAACGGTTCCGAGGCGAATATCGGTGCCGAGCGAATGCGCAAGGAGGTCCGACATGGCCGGAACCAGCTTGTTCGCATCGAGAACCTCGGGATTGAGAGGTTGCTGGCGAGAGAACGCCAAGAGGCGCTGTGTAAGGGTAGTAGCCCGGGCTGCGCCTTCCAGCGCGGCATCGACATAGCGCCTGGCGCGCGGGTCATCCGATGGAAGCCGGCGACTGAGCAAGTCAAGGGAGCCTATGATGACCGCCAGCATGTTGTTGAAGTCGTGGGCGATGCCGCCGGTCAACTGGCCGACGGCCTCCATCTTCTGCGATTGACGCAGCGCCTCTTCGATCTGTTCACGCTCGGCAATGGCAGTAGCCACCCGTCGTTCCAGATGTTCGTTCAACTCAAGGAGCTGAGCCTCGGAACGCTTCCTTTCGGTGACGTCGATGGCCGTCCCGATAACCCGGAGACAGCGGCCATCTTCGTCGAAGACGCCGCGCCCTTTCGCGGCGACCCACCGCAAGATGCCGTCCTCCTTTCCAACGGTCCGATATTCGACATCGTATACCGCCCGACGTTCAGGGTCGGCGGCAGCCGCATAAGCTTGCGAGGTCGCCTCGCGATCATCGGGATGAAGGCCGCTGTAATAGTCCCCCATCGACACCGGCACGTCCGGCGAAATCCCGAACATGCCTTTGACGATGGGCGGCCAGATCAGAATGTCATGAACGACATCGACGTCCCAGAAACCGACTTCGGCGGCCTGGGTCGCCAGACGCAGGCGCTCCTCGTTCATCGCAAGCTCGGCACGCGTACGCTGGCGCTCGGTCAGATCGAGCATCGCGCCGATCATTCGTACGGCCTTGCCGCTCTGATCCCGGATCACGTGTCCGCGATCGAGGATTGCTGCATAATTGCCGTTGGCACGGCAGAAGCGATATTCGTCGGACCAGGCATCGGCGGTGCCGTCGATCGCTGCATGAATGCTGTCGTTGACGCGGTCCCGATCATCGGGATGGATATGCTCGATCCACCACTCCCCAGTGGGGTCCACTTCCGCCAGCTTGTACCCATGCGTGGTTTCAAGAGCTTCGTTCCAGATCACGTGATTGGACGCGAAGTGCCAGTCCCAGACTGCGTCATTGGTTGCTTTGCCGGCGAGGCGATAGCGCTCCTCGACCGCTGCCAGCGCCGTTTCCGCTTCGGTGCGTTGCGCGATCTCATCGCGCAGCTTCATCTGCGCTGTCGTCTCTGTGACCGTGTCGAGCATGCCGACCACCTTCCCGCTCTCGTCGCGGATGGGGCTGTAGCAGAACGTGAAGCAGGTGCTCTCCGGGTAACCATGCCGATCGATGGTAAGCGGGAAATTCTCGATGTAGGTCGCGTCCCCGGCGAAGGCCTTCTCGACGATCGGCGCCAGCGAAAACCACACTTCGCTCCATACGTCGCTGAAAGGGCGCCCCATGGCATTGGGCTTGTCCCCGAGGATTTCGAGGAAAGCCTCGTTGGGGATGGTGATGAGGGCCTGTCCCCACACGATGCATTGAGGGAAACGCGATGCCAGGATGAGACTAACGGCATGCTTGAGCGCGACAGGCCATTGCCCCGGCTCGCCGATGGGGTTGCCGGTCCAGTCCAGCGCACGAATCGCGTCGGCTTGTACCCCGCCACCTTCCAGAAATCTCATCATGGCAGGGTGATAGCCCAAGCCCGGCTGCATACCAAGCGTGGCGCCACACGCATTGGGGGCGACAAGGCGATGCGACAGGAGGTGGCGGTGCGGCGCCGGCCACTCTGGCATCCGGAGCCTTGTGTCGTCGGGCGTAATACGCGGCCGCGGATCGGTCAGGAAGATGGTGATACCTTTTTACCCCGGGTAAGCGCTCGAGGCCATGGCGTCACTTGATGCTTGAAGGGCGAACCCGCACTCTCTGACCAGTGCCCGCGGCCTTCCCGGCAGCGCATTACCGCACCTCGCGCGCCCTCCTGTTCAGGCCACGCTTGCGCCTGCCGGTCGAAGGTCATCGAATAGACGGTGAGATGCAGCGATCAGGCTTCGCCTCTTCGCGTCAGGCTTGAGTACGCGATATCGGCAGAACGCCATGGCAACGATGGTGCTCAGTCACCCGGGGCCTACCGTTCTGCCCAGAATACCCGATACTCCATGCTCAGGACACGGGCGCGCTGCAGATCGTCTTCAGGACTGCGCGCGGATCGAAGGGCTTGCCGATGAATATGGCATCCGCTGGCATGTCGGCGACGGCAAGCCGGAACGCTCCCGATGCAATGAGGACGAGAGTGGAAGGATAACGCTTGCGGATATAATGCGCCAGTTTCACACCGTCCATCGATCCGGGCATGTCCACGTCGGTCAGGACGACCCGGATCGAAGGCTGCATAGCCATCAGTTTGATGGCAAATTCCGCATTCTCCGCTTCGAACACCTCAAAGCCCGCATCCTCGAAGAAATCGAGAAGATCGTGCCGGATAAGGGGTTCATCCTCGACGATCAAAATGCCGTGGCGGGATGTATCTACTGCCTGGCCCATCTTAGCGTTCCGAAGCACTCGCCTTGGGCAGCGGGGCATCGATGCGGAAAATGACTCCTGCCGGATCGAAATCCAGGGACGTCTCACCACGGAAATAGGCGCCCAAGGAACGCTCGATCATTTTTGAACCAAAGCCTTTTCGAGCAGGCGGCGTCACCGCAGGGCCGCCCTTTTCCTGCCATTGCAAAATGAAACGCGGCTCAGGCGAGTTTGGTGCCCGCTCTTTCGCCCAGCGGAGCGAGATCGTTCCCTCCTCGTTCGACAAGGCGCCATATTTGCAGGCGTTGGTCGTGAGTTCGTGCAGCGCGAGTGTCAGCGCGAGAGCGACTTGCGCATCAAGCCGGATATCCGGACCGTCCAGCTCGACCCGGCCTTTCGCGTCGCCGACTGACGACATCCCGGCTTTGACGACCTCATGCAGCGTGGCGGCTTGCCAGGCCGTGGACGTCAGGACATCGGTGGCCTGGCCCAAGGCGGAAAGCCGGGCGAAGAAAGCTGCATCGGCTGCCTTGATGTTTTCGCTCTGCCGAAAAGTCTGGCTTGCGATCGACTGGACGAGAGCAAGGACGTTCTTGAGCCGATGGCCAAGCTCTCCAATCAGAAGCTGCTGTTGTTCACGCGCCTCCATCAGCGGGGTCATGTCGCGCGAAACCGAGAGGATCCGATCTGGTTTGCCATCGGCCTTCAGAATTGGGGACACGGAAACGTCCCACCATTTCGAAGTGCCGGCGAATGTCTCCGCCTTGCCGATGAAATGGCTGGAGCGTCCCGCCTGAGCACGTGCGATGGCGGCCTCGGCTTCGAGGTGTCCTTCGCTTTCCCAGAAGTCGAGCCAGGGACAATCCTTGACTTGATTGAAGTCGCTGACGTCCATGACCTTCATACCTCCTTCGCTCATGAAGATCATCCGTCCATCCAGATCGAGGACTTTGATGCAATCGGTCGAACTGGCCAGAACCCCCGCCAGAAATCCCTGTCGCTCCTCGAGTTCGGTATTAAGGGACCGCGCCTTCTGGAAAACCAGGCGCAATTCGCCGACAAGGCGCGCCAGCATCGCGGTGACGACCAGGAAAAGAACCGAGCCTGTCCATTGCGCCTGGGACAGGAACAGAGGTTGCGCGGTCGAACCGATTGTGATTGCAGCGGCAAACGCCGAGAGAAAGCTCGCGTAGACGCCAACACGCTGCCCAAACACGAGGGCCACGATCAGGATGACGGGAATGAACAGGAGCCATGGAAGCAGCGAAGTGATGAACAACGCTCGCACCACTGCAATCACGGCAATTGAAAGGGTTGCCAGCACATAACGCCAAGGTGTCGCAAGTGGGCGATCAAGCGATCGCGCCAAAATGCGTTCAAGGATGGGGCTTGGGCGGATCGGCGTTCCTCGTTGGCTCAGCATGGCATTGCGGGGACAACTACCGTTGAGAAAGCAGGTTGCGCACGCTCGATCGCCATACCGACATAACGCTCGATATTACGGATCAACCTGGCTGTACCACGAGGATTTCGTGGAGGATACTGTTGACGTCGTAGATGGTGCTGCCGTGCAAACTGGCTCGTTCGATCGGCGGGCGCCGACGCGCAAGCCTGCGTTCATGTTCCTTTGCATGACGCTTTTCCACGCATGCGGCCTTGCCGGACAATCCTCTCCCGGCGGGATTGCAGAAAAGGCCGCTCCCGCCGCCTGAACTGACCCTGCCTGAACAGGCGCGTCTCAGGCTTCTCGAAACCGGATTACCCTGTAGAGGTACACGATCAGGATCAGGCTCATGATCGCGGTGCTGGCGGGACCCAGATAGCGGTCGATCTCGTCAAACTGGCGGCCAAGGGCGTACCCGCTAGCGCCCAGCGCAGTCGTCCAGATCCCGCCGCCGAGCACAGTGAGGAACACGAAGCGGGCCAGGCTCATCCGAAAGATACCCGCTGGAATCGAAATCAAGGTTCGAACGCCGGGAACAAGGTGGCCAAGCGGGACCGCCCATCGGTTGTGGCGCTCAAAGCCCTTCTCCAGGCCGCCGATCTGTCTGGGAGACAGGGTGATCCAACGTCCATGCCTGCGAGCCCAGCGTTTCAACCTCTCGTCGCCGAGCCTGCGCGCGACAGAGTACCAGAAGCAGGCGCCCAGAAGAGTGCCGGCTGTTCCGGCAATGAGCACGCCTGCGAGGCTAAGCTTCCCTTCACTTGCCGTGTATCCCGCCATCGGCATGATGACTTCGGAGGGTAAGGGCGGGAACACGTTTTCCAGGAACATCAACAGTGCGATCCCCAGATAACCCATGTCCTCGATCATCTGTGTTATCCAGTCGGTCAACGGTCATGCTCCAGGTTGTTGACCGCGTCCATCGGCCATGCTGCCATGAAAGTCGCGAACTGCAGATCGGCTCCGCAGCGCTGATCTGGCTGACGGGAATGGACGAGTAAGGGCGCGCTGGGTCGCCCGTTACCGACGCCCGTCAAGAGCTGAAGGGCAGCGGCGCGCGAGGCCAAGGCCTGGTTGTCGCCATCAAAAGCGAACCTGACGCAATGTGCGGCAACTTCTGATCCTGGCACCCGTTGGCGCAGCAGAGCCACCCATGACTTCCCGCCAGCGTGAGCACGTCACCTGGTGGGGCTCTTCGAGCACGCGAGGACGCAATGCCCCTTACGATCAATGGATCGGATCACGATTTCGCGGGCGATCCGCGGACCACCCTTCTGGATTTCCTGCGTGACGACTGCGGCCTGACCGGCACGAAGAAGGGGTGCGACCACGGGCAGTGCGGAGCCTGCACGGTCATCGTCAATGGCCAACGAATCAACAGCTGCCTGACTCTCGCCGCGATGCACGAAGGCGATAGCGTCACCACGATCGAGGGCTTTGGAACGCCCGGCAGCCTTCATCCGCTGCAGGCCGCCTTCGTCAAGCACGACGGGTTCCAGTGCGGGTATTGCACGCCTGGCCAGATCTGCTCGGCGAAGGCGATGATCGATGAGGCAAAGGCCGGCTGGGCCAGCTTCGTCAGCGACGATCTTGCAGGGCCCGTGACGCTGACTTCGGATGAGATCCGCGAACGCATGAGTGGAAACCTGTGCCGCTGCGGTGCCTATTCCAACATCGTCGATGCCATTGCCGAAGTGCTGGAGGCGGCGCGATGAAGGCCTTCACATATACCCGCGCTCAGGCGGTGACGCATGCGGCGGAGCTGAAACGCGACGGCGCACGCCTGATCGCGGGTGGTACCAACCTGCTCGACCTGATGAAGCTGGAAGTGGAAACGCCCGAAACGATCGTCGACATCAATCGACTGGGGCTGAACACGATCGAGGCGAACGAAGGGGGACTTCGCATCGGCGCGCTGGTGACCAACAGTGCCTGCGCAGCGGACAGGCGCATCGCGAACGATTATCCGGTTCTGGCCCGCGCGATCCTCGCTGGTGCGACGTTCCAGCTGCGGAACAAGGCGACGACGGGCGGCAACTTGTGCCAGCGCACGCGCTGCTTCTACTTCTACAACCGCGACCAGCCGTGCAACAAGCGGCAACCGGGCAGCGGGTGCAGCGCCCTGGGTGGGTTCAATCGGCTGCATGCCATACTGGGAGCCAGCGAGAAGTGCATTGCCACTTACCCTGGGGACATGGCTGTCGCGCTGAGCGCGCTCGATGCCGGGGTCGAAGTCAGCGGGCCCGATGGCGCCTTGCGTACGATCGCGGTACGGGATTTCCATCGTCTTCCGGGCGACCGTCCGCAGGAGGACACCGTTCTCGCTGCAGGCGACGTCATTACCGCCGTGCTTTTGCCCAGGCCGCTGGGCGGTACGCAGATATACCGCAAAGTGCGCGACAGATCGTCCTATGCCTTCGCGCTGGTGTCGATCGCCTGCGTCATCGCCATGGACAACGGCAGGATTGCGAACGCTTCGCTGGCATTCGGCGGCCTCGCGCACAAACCCTGGCATGATCCACGTGTCAACGACCTGCTGCGCGGTCAGGAACCGGGCGACAGCCTGTTCGATCAGGTGGCCGACACACTGCTGGCGGATGCCCAGGGCTGCGGCCGCAACGATTTCAAGGTTCCCATGACGCGTCGGGTCCTCAAATCCGTGCTGCGTCAGGCGACAGGAGACGCGGCATGACCCGGTCCTTCATCATGGACGAGCCCGACACGCGCAACCGTCTCGATAAGATGGCGCAAGGTGTCATCGGAATGCCGCTGGACCGGCCCGAAGGCCCGCTCAAGGTTTCCGGCATTGCGACTTATGCCGCCGAGTATCGTATCGAGAACTGCGCGCAAGGCGTGCTTGTCACCGCCACGATCGCGAAGGGCACCGTGACCCTGATCGATGAGGATTCGATCAAGGACCTGCCCGGCGTCCTTGCGGTCGTCTCGGACGAGCGCATGACGGCCCGCGCCGCCCAGGGTGGTGCCGGCAAGTCACCGGTCCGCAAGGTTCAGGACGTGCACTACTATGGGCAGCCCGTCGCGCTGGTGGTCGCCGAGACGTTCGAGCAGGCGCGCCATGCGGCCAGGCACCTGAAGATCGTCTACACCGAAGCGATCGATGCAATCACCGACCGCGAAGACGACGCCGTCGCGTTCGAACCTTTCGAGGAACCGACCGTCCAGGGCGATCTCGATCGGGCGATGGCGCAAGCGGCGCACAGCGTCGATGCGATCTATACCACCGAAGGCCACAACAGCGCGGCGATGGAGCCGCACGCCTCCATCGCTCAGTGGGATGGTGAGACGCTGACGCTTCATTCCAGCCTGCAGATGCTGCGCTATAACCGCAAGGAGCTGGCCGACGCTCTGGGCTTTTCGCTCGAAGCGGTGCGTCTGGTTTCGCCCTATGTCGGTGGCGGTTTCGGTTCGAAGTTGGGGATCAGCCCGGAAGGCGTGGCGGCATCGGTGGCGGCGATCACGCTGCATCGACCTGTCCGCGTCGTCATGCTGCGACAACAGGTGTTCCAATGCGTGATGCGCCGCTCCGAGACGCGCCAGCGCCTGCGGCTGGCAGTGAACGAGGAAGGTCGCCTGACCGGATTTGGCCATGAGGCCTGGGTTTCCAATCTTGCGGGCGAGAAATTCGCGGAACCGGTGCTTCAGGCAAGCGAATTCCTTTACCCCGGCGAAAACCGCGTGCTCGACCTCGAATTGTGCCGGATGAACCGGGTGACGGCAGGTTCGGTCCGCGCGCCGGGCGAGGCAGTGGGCATGCAGGCGCTTGAAGCGGCTATGGACGAACTGGCGGAGAAAGCCGGCATCGATCCTGTCGACCTGCGGCTGCGCAACATTCCCGAATGTCACCCCACCCAGGGCACGCCGTACAGTTCACGCAAGCTCGAAGAGTGCCTGAAGATCGGGGCCGAGCGCTTTGGCTGGATTAGCGCGGAGCGCAGGCCCTGTCAGCGCCGTGAAGGCGAATGGTGGATAGGCACGGGCATGGCTACGGCCACCAGGGTCCACAACATCAACGAGGCACAGGCCGAAGTGACGCTGCGGATGGACGGCACGGCGGTGGTCGCAAGCGATATGACCGACATCGGCACCGGTACGTATGCGGTGTTGCGCCAGATCGCCGCTGAAATGCTCGGGCTTAAGCCGGAAAAGGTGGAAGTGCGTCTTGGAGACACCCGTTTCCCGCCCGGCTCCGGTTCGGGGGGTAGCTGGGGTGCGGCGTCCACCGGTTCGGCAGTGTTCGAAGCTTGCGAGGGCCTGCGCGAAGTGCTGGCCAGAAAACTGGGCTGCGACGAGGCGGATCTGTTGCTCAAGGACGGGCTAGTGCAGGTCGGCGGCCGCAGGGCCGCCCTGTGCGAACTGATTGACAGCGCGGACCTGACGCAAAAAGGTCACTTCAAGCCAGGCAAGATCACGGATGCCTTTTCTGCCGCGATGTACGGGGCGTTCTTCGCCGAAGTGGCGGTGAATGCCTACTCGGGGGAAACCAGGGTGCGGCGTTTCACCGGGGCATTCTCGATGGGCCGGGTGCTCAACGCCAAGACCGCCACGTCTCAGTGCATGGGCGGGATGGTATGGGGCATCGGCAGCGCATTGACCGAAGACCTTGTCTTCGATCCGCGTGACGGGCACATCGTCAATCCGGACTTTACCGAATATCATGTGCCGGTGAACCTTGATGTGCCCCACCTCGATGTCGTGCTGGTGGAGGAACGCGATCCTGCCGGGAGCCCGCTGCAGGCCAAGGGTGTGGGTGAGCTGGGTATTTGCGGCGCGGCCGGCGCGATCGCCAATGCAATCTACAATGCCTGCGGTGTTCGTGCCCGCAGCTTTCCGATAACGCCGGACAAACTCCTGCAAGAGTTGCCGGACGTCTGACAACTATAAAGATACAAGGTCGTCGCCGCCAGTGCGCTCGTCGCCGGGGCGGAACTGGTCCCGGGCGCTATTTCATCTGTTTCAGCGCGCCCGGCGACGAGATGCAGAGCGAACTGGCCTTGTCCCGCTCTGGCCAAGCGTTCGCATCGTTTATCGAAGGGGCAAGATCGTTGATAGCAAGATCAAGTGGGGCCGAATTTTACCAGTGATCCGTGTAATCGGCAGCAAGATGAGCAACGGCCGACTGCAGCTATTCCCGGGCATGAATGACACGTTGCGCTTGGCCGCTTCCCTTTGCGAACCGAGACAGGGCGACGCCAGGAAATGCGCGTCACGGTTCAACGGGCGCCATGTTCGAATAGCGTCAGGCGCCCTCCTGATCATACCCTATCAGGCGTTTCCAGGCGCAAGTGCCAGCACACCCTCCATAGTTCGAAAAGATCTATCTGGGCCGACAATACAGGAACAGGAAATCTTCTGCATCCAAGGATCGGCGATCAAATAGCGAGTGCCTAAAACGAGTAGACGATGACAGGCAGGACCCTGGGACATTGCCGACGTTGCAAGCGCCTGTATATCCAGCACGGGTCATCTTTGGAGGCCCGCAGCCGATAAGTCTATTCTCGAGCAGTCACTGACCTTAGATTTTTATCGTAAACTCAAGAAATGCGAAAGTGACCCGAGGCTTCGCAGCGATGTGGCGGCGGCCAAATCAGCTTTGCGCGCATGTGAAGGCTGGGCGGCATTGCACGTCCTCACCTAAATGCGCTGAGTTCACGACTTGCGGTCTGCCTGGTCCGCGCCAATTGCCCTCGTCCGACCTCGTAACACATGACATTTCGTTTCTGCATGGAACTGCAATCTTCGCATCCCATTAGGCCCGTGATGCCTGATGAAATGCTTTCCGATGCGCCTGTTGCGCTCGTTGTTCACAATGCCGATGCCGGAACCGATCCGGTCCCGCGTGCGGAAATCGAAGCCGTTATCCGCGCTGCTGGGATGCGCACCCGGTATTGCGCCCATGGCGAGGACGACCTTGAGGTTGCGCTTGCGTCCTCGTTTGATTTGGTAATCTGTGCCGGGGGCGACGGCACGCTGGCCCATATTGCTTCCTGCCTTGGCAATGCAGAGCGACCCATCGGCGTGCTGCCGCTGGGCGGGTCCAACAACATCGCTCATGCTCTGGGAGTCGACGGCGATTGGCGCGACCTCCCGCACCGATGGTCGCTCGGCCGTTGGACGATGCTGGATCGTTGCGAGGCCGATGGTCCGTGGGGGCGGCGTGGTTTTGTTGAGGCGGTGGGGGCAGGATCGCTGACGCAGTCGTTCGAACGTGTGGACGCCGAACCCGGCACGCCGGCCGAGAAAAGAAACAACGGCCGCAAGGCATTTCGCGCTGCGCTCGAAAACGCACAACCGTTCCCCTGCTGCATCGAAGCGGGAGACTGGAGTTGGGAGGGTGCGTGCCTGATGGTTGAGCTTATGAGCATTCCATACGCTGGACCGCGTCTCAGGCTCGCCGCCGATGGGGATCCGGCCGACGGACTGTTTGACGTCGTGTTGGTCAGACCCGAGGATCGCATCGATATGCTGGCTTGGTGCGACAGGCCCGACGATGCTCCCTGCCCGATCGAGACCCGGCGCGCATCGATGGTCAGGCTGAGTGTGAACGACCTCCCCTTCAGGCTGGACGACCGGTCGCCCGACGAACGATTGTCAGGCACCGTCACTGTCCGCTTCCGCCCGCAGCCGGTGCGCATACTTGTACCGAGCCAGCGCTCGACGCAGGAGAACGTCTGATGGCCGACCGGCTCGATGAAGGACTGCTCTTAGAACTGGAAACGATCGCGGTCGAACTCGCGCGGCTCGGTGGACACGAGATTCGTGCCGCCCTCGGCAAGATGCAGGAAGTCCACTACAAGGGCGTAGAGGCCGATGCGTCGCGCTTCACCGATCCGGTGTCCGACGTCGACGCACGCGTCGAGCAGATGATCCGCGAACGCCTCGCTCAAAGCTTCCCCGACCATGACATCATCGGCGAGGAAATGGATCATAGGCCGGGTCGAGGCCATGACTTTGTCTGGGCGGTCGATCCCATCGACGGCACGGCCAACTTCATCAACGGCTTCCCGCTGTTCGCATCCTCTGTGGGCCTCCTGTATCGCGGTAGTCCGGTAGTGGGGGCTTTATGGTGCAGCACAAGCCATGCCCTCGATGCCGGGATATACCACGCCGTCGTTGGACGGGACTTACGCTTCAACGGCGTTCCATACGTGCCTTCGCGAAGCCCGCTCGTTCGCAGGCGATTGGGCGGCGAGCCGCACTCTGCGCGTCAACGCCTTAGCTGGGATGGACGCAAGACCGGCTCGGCCGCGATCGAGTGCGCCTTCGTTGCCGCGGGCCTTCTCGACATGGCTTGGTTCGAACGGCCCAACATCTGGGACGTCGCGGGTGGCCTCGCGCTCGTGAAGGCAAGCGGCGGACAGGTGATCGAGCGCCGCGACGACGCATGGCGCGGCTTCAGCGGCTTCACCCAGGGCGGGCAAGATCCTGCTGACTGGACCATGCCCATAGCGCTCGGCGACGCACAGGCGTTGGACGAGTTCTCCGTCTCCTGACGAGCGGCGACAAAGGGGTCGTGCGTTGTCGCAGCGGCTCTGAATGGTCGCGGCCGGCGCCAGCGGATATTTCCATCTTGGCACGGATGTCTTCATGCCGGGTTTTGAGGGGTTCAGCGAAACGGTCGGAAAGCCCGGCTCCCCGGCTCCCCAGGGCCACCGGAAACGGAACCTGGCGGCCGGCAGGTCGACGCCTGAAGACAACTCGCCCAGTCCACCCCGCCGCCAGGCAAGACGGTTTTGAAACCTTCCAATGATCACGCATTCATGCCACTCGGCCATGCCTGCCCACAACGGCAGGTCCCATGCAGCTATGCTCGCCAGGTTCTGGCTATACCTGCGCTTCCAGAGCGTGCGTCCGGCAATGCTCAAGGTATCCCGCCTCGTGCCGGCCCGCCAGATCGACGACCGAACGCCATAGCCATGAGGGCGCCTCCAGGCCTGCCGAGCGGCCTTGATGGAGTTCGCGTGCCCATTCCTGTTTGACTGCCCGGTCCATCTGGCGCGCATGGGCGCGGCCCACGACGTGGGCGAGATAGCGCGCAGCCTTGAGGGCCTCGCCGCGCGAAAACTGCTCGACTTCGATCTTGAGGTCCTGTGGCATCAGTTCGCGGATGAAGAGGGAATGTCCGCTCAATCGCGCAGTCGCCATCCGCTGCCCGAGATGCGGGGAAAGTGCCTGGGCGGCAGCCAGAACACGGTCTGCGGGATCGGCGGGCATCGCCGCGCCCCTGGCCGCGGGCGCGATCGGCCCAACGGCTTCCTTAAGATCGACCAGCGCGTAGTCGGTTTCCCGCTGGCCTTTCAAGGCGACAATGGCCGCATAGCGCATAAGTCCAAGCGAGCTGCAGCCCTTCATCCAATAGGCAGCATCGACCATCACCGGCTCGCGCTCATCGCCTTTGTGGTCCAGGGCGAGGATCATGCCGCTGACCTGCGGTTGTGTGACGATGCCGCGCAATCCCGCCAGCTCCGCTTCTTCCAAAGGCCAGAACCGCTTGCCCAAGGGGATCCTGGGTTCGACATCCTCCAGGCGCTCCTTGGCAAGATGCCGCCATCTTCGGCCAAGCGCCCGCTTGCGCACCACGCTCACGATATCGGGCTCGTCTCCCGCGCCTTCATCGTCATGGTCGTCGTCGGGCTCGCAGAACGCGGCTTCGTAGCCTTCGACCATCTCCTCCATCATCTTCGCCGTCACGACACCGGGGAGATCCGACCCCCGGGCCGCAGTCGCCAGGGACAAGCCAAGCCTGATAAGATCATGGGCCGGATTGCCGATGACGGCCTGGTCGAGGTCCCGGATCTGGATGGCAACCCGCCCTGCCCCGTCGGCAATCGGTCCCAGATTACCCAGATGGCAGTCGCCGCAGATCCATACCGCAGGCCCCTCGGGCACGATCCGTCCGCCGCGGCCTTCCAGCAACCATTCGTAGAAGCGATGGGTGTTTCCGCGCACATAGGCATGAGCCGAGCGTGCCATCTTCAGGTCTCGCCGGTTATGAAGGATGGCGAGGCGCTGCGCCGGTACCGTGATTGTCATGCGGCAACAAACTGGCAACACTAGGTTCTGTTCCGGCGGGCGGTGAAGAGAAAGGGTCAGGTCGTGATGGGCGCTTTCCGCCGTTCGGCTTCACCGGTTAAAATCTTGCTACGTTGTCGTTCCGCCTCAGGCGACCCGCGTTGCGTCACCGATGCCCGAAGGAGTGGATTGCGGATAGACCGCTTAAGAGACGCCGATCGCCAAAGCCGATGCTCGCTGGGAAATTGGCCAGTGACCAACGACTTCCTCGTCGCCCGATCGGCGCTAAAGCGGTAGCATGTCGATGATCATACGAATCGCAACGCTCGAAGACGAAGCGTGCATCACTGCGTTGTGGCGTGCCTGCAATCTTGTGGCGAGCTATAACGATCCATCGGCCGACTTTCGCTCCGCGATGATAGGCCCGAACTCGGCTGTGCTTGTCGCCGAGGCGGGAGGCCGCATCTGTGGAAGCGTGATGGTTGGGCATGATGGCCATCGTGGTTGGCTTTACTATGTCGCCTCCGCACCCGACCAGCAGAGGGAAGGAACCGGGCGGGCAATTGTTGAAGCGGGTGAGCGGTGGCTTCGAGAGCGAGATGTGCCGAAGGTGCAACTCATGATCCGCGAAACCAATACGACCGTAGTGCCATTCTACGAGCGCCTCGGCTATGAGGATACGCCCCGGATAATCATGAGCAAGTGGTTACATCAGACCGATCCAGCCTAGGCCGCGTTGACAAAGTGGATTCCCAAACAGGCTGACTTCTGATTCAAAGCTGCTCTTTGCGGGAGTGGCAATGGCTCGGGGTGATTTGACGGACGAGGAATGGGAAGTGATCGCGGGACTGCTGCCATCGGAGCGTGGCCGCAAATCCCGCCCAGCTCATGATAACCGGCGCTATCTTAACGGAATGCTGCACGTGTTGCGGGTTGGCTGTCCGTGGCGCGACATGCATGAACGCTATGGCCTTTGGAACTCGGTCTATGTGCGCTTTCGGCGCTGGGCCGAGCAAGGCGTGTGGGATGCGATCCTTGCGACGCTGGTCGAATTGGGACTGACGGATGACTGGCAGCACATGATCGACAGCACCACAGTTCGCGGCCATGTTTCGGCGGTGGGCGGAAAAGGGGGGCTTCTGCGCAGGCTTTTGGTCGATCACGCGGCGGCTTTACGTGCAAGGTCCACGCCCGCTGCGACAATCAGGGACGCCCTCTCGGCTTCATCCTGACCGGTGGAGAAGCGTCGGACTATGGCGCGGTCGATCGCTGATGGCAATCCCTGTCACCAAGCCAAAGGCTCTACTCGCCGACAAAGGCTATGACGGCGACGCTGTTCGCGAAAACCTGCTGATGCGCGGCATATTGCCGATCATCCCGCCCAAGGCGAACCGGCGCCAACCCATCCCCTGCGATTTCCGTCGCTATTGTGACCGCAACCGCATCGAGCGCATGTTCGGCCAGCTTAAGCAGTTCCGCCGCATCGCCACCCGATATGACAAAACCGCCCTGTCATTCGCCAGCTTCCTGAACCTGGCTGCAATCCGCAAGTGGTTGCCGAACTTTGTCAACGCGGCCTAGAGAATTGACCGCTATCAGGCAACTTCACTCAGGCTTCCAACGGCAACCAAGGGGCGGAAGCCGCCGTTCGGCTAGCGCCCCTAAGCGGAACTCCGACTATTGAGTGATGCCAATATCTTCAAAGCTGGCTGCGACGTGATGTTTCGCCCGGATCGCGGTCTCTATGTCGTTTTGGCCTCTCGCGTCTCCCAAACGTATGCGGGCGATACCGCGTCCATATGCGGCATCGGCGAGCATCGGATGAGATTGGAATTTCTTATCGCCTAGCGCTTCATTAAAATCACGCAGCGATTGATCAAACAACCCTAATTGCAGTTCAACCATTCCACGAAATACAAGCGTGTAGCCCTGTCTATTCGCTGCCAACGCTGCATCGCAAACTTTCAGAGCGTTGTTGAGGTCTAGTCCATGAGCCGCGCGTGCCCAGCATGCCGTGTTTGAAAGCGACTTATCCTCAGGATGCCTCGTGACATTGTCATCATAGAACGCGAGAGCCGCTTCGGGGTGACCGGCAGCGGCATCAACCCATAAACTCTGCTCCATGATGTCCGCAGCCGAACGGCCGGAATGGATGAGAGCATCCTTGATATAATTTGCTGATTGTTCGTCGGTGACCGCCAATTTCAAATCATGCCAACTTAGCGCGTAGTATGGCTGGCTTTTTACCACTTGTATAACATGGTTCAGCGCGTCTTGTTTTTGCCGCGCGATAGCAATCTCCTGACCCGCGACACTTGTGACTGCAAGGCATGCAATCGTAAAAGCGACTGCCAAACCCCAAGGCTTGATGGACATTCTGAATACCTTATCTGCCGTATTCACGCACATTGGCTTGTAACCCATGATGTCGTCAACGTCGCCTTTCCACCCCTCCCGGTCATCAGGCGATGGCAAGCCGATCGCTGGAAGCGGAATGACAGCCTTGCAAGATTTTAATCGGCAAACCGGTACAGCGGGAAGCGCCCCCTTTTAGCCGTTACAGATTGCTCGCACGCCGTCCGAAACTGCCGGAGCCCGCTTTGACATCTGTCGTCGCTCGGCGGTTTCAGTCTCGACGATGAAACCTTCCCGTCGATAAAATGCGTCCGCAGGGTTTGTGGTGAGAACACTCAGCTTAATAGGTAAGCCTCTCGCGTTCGCTTCCTTTAACTTCATTTCAAGCACGGCAGCGCCAAAGCCCTGTCTTTGGAACGGAGTATCAATATAGAGCTTCGCGATAAAAAGATGATCAGGCTGCCAATTTACAGCAACGCAGCCGATACGGACGCCATCGCATTCTACTACCTGATGGTTTGTCAAATCAAACGTTTCGATTGTCGAGCTTGGCTTCCAGCTTCCCCAGAGCGCTTCTGCGTACTCACGCATGCAAATCTCCTCCAACTGGAGGAGATAACTGCCATCCCCGACTATGGCAGTCCGCAATGTGACACGCGTATCCGAGCCCATGCGCTCATCGTAGCAGGTATTTGGGGTGTGTGTAGTAGCGGCTGATCCCGAGACCCGCCAGGCAGAAGCCCACCCCTCTCGGCTATCAGGCGACGGCAAGCCGGTGCTTGGAAGCGGAATGACGCCTTGCAAGATTCGAACTGCTGCCGGATGCTCGGGCGAGCCTGCTGGCTTGGCTGGATCGGCGCGGCGCGGCGCCACGGTGGAGGATTATGTCCTTCCCAGCAGGGTAGATCATAACGGGCATCTCAGCACCCGCCGGTACGCGCGGCTTGTCGACGAAGGGGTGACAGGTGTCGGTCTCATGCGAAGCGCGTATGGCACGCACTCGCTCCACGAACGAAGGCGTCGATAATCTACAGGGCCACCACCAACCTTCGCGCCGTCCAAATCCTCCTCGGCCCGAGAGCCCGGCACGGTCCGACGATGGCCGCCAGCTCCCTGCCACCCGGTCAGTCCATGCAGGGCTGCGCGAGAAGGCAACGTCGGTTTGTCCTTGCATCGCGGTCCATCGAAAATCGCGTCCCGGGCACCGCGCCGGGCCTTCCACAAAAAAATCTGGCGAAGGCGGAAGGAAAGTTCCACGACATGTCTCTTGCAGGAGAGAACGGGAGTTCAATCCCGGCGATGGAGGATGTCACGCCAGGAGAGGCAGACGTAGCAGGGGCAGGCGGCGAGCCAGCCCGACGGCGCCGGATCGCGGTCTGGGTTGCGCGCGAGATCGTGCCGCATGAAGCGCGGATCCGGCGCTGGCTCGCGCGTTCACGCCTTTCGCCTGAGGATATCGACGAGGTCATGCAGGAAGCCTACTGCCGGATAGCCATGCTTCCCTCGGTGGAGCACATCGACCAGCCGGTCGCCTATATGTCGGCGATCGCGCGCAACCTCATGCTGCGTCGCCTCAAGCGCCAGCAGGTGGTCGTTTTCGAGGCCGTCAGCGAGATCGACACATGGCGCGACGAGATGCCCTCTCCCGAGGAGCAGGCGGCCAGCCGTATGAGCTACGAGCGCGTGCTGGCCATCATCGGCACCCTGCCGGAACGCTGCCGCCGCGTGGTGGAACTGCGCAAGATCGAAGGCTGGTCGCAAAAGGAGATCGCCGCCAAGCTCGGCATCACGGAAAAGGCCGTCGAGAAGCAGGTCTGGACAGGCGTGCGCGCCATTCGCGAAGCGTGGCTTCGCGCAGAGGCGCTGAGCGAGGACAAAGTGCTCGCAGCCGAAGCGCGGGAGGCTCGCCGGTGGTGACGCCTGCTATGGAAAGCCTGCGGAACGAGGCGGCGCAGTTCGTCGCGCGCATGGACAAAGACGTCTGGAGCGCAACTGACGAAGCCGAACTGCAGGCATGGCTGGAGGTCGATCCGCTGCGTCAGGGCGTGCTGCTCCAGGTGCAGGCCCACTGGCTGGCGCTGGCACCCCAGGCGCAGCAGGCAGAGGGAGAAGTCGGCGGATGGGCCGAATGCGACGAGGCGCAAACGCCCTCCGCCCCCCAGTGGGGGCGGCGCGGGGTAATGGCCGGGTTGGCGGCCTCGGCAGCTCTGGCTTTCGCGGGCTGGCGCTGGACGCAGACTCCGGCGGCATACACCACCCGTCTCGGGGAAATCCGGCGCCTGCCACTCTCCGATGGTTCGGTGATGACGATGAATTCCGGCAGCGACCTGACCGTCACGATGGCCCAGCAGTCGCGCCGGATCGAACTGACCCAGGGCGAGGCATGGTTCGAGGTCGCCAAAGATGCCAGCCGCCCGTTCGTCGTCGCCTCGGGAGACGTACGGGTGCGCGCGGTGGGTACCGCCTTCTCGGTGCGGCGGCGCGAGACGGGGGTGGAGATCCTCGTCACGGAAGGCGTGGTGGAAACATGGGCCGAGGGCGACCGCGATTTGCGCATGCGGCTCGAGGCCGGCGACCGGGCGATGATGAGCGCTCATGCCGTGATGGACTATGAGGCCGGCCGATCCTCCTCGGTCGACCGGGCGCTCGCATGGCGCAGCGGCATGATCGATCTCGACGGGCGAACGCTCTACGATGCTGCGGACGAGTTCAATCGCTACAACAGCCGCCAGATCATCATTGCCGACCCACGCGTTGCGCGCGAGCGCCTGGACGGGCTGTTCCGGGTGAATGACCCAGAAGGCTTTGCCACCGCCGTGCAGGCGAGCCTTGGGGCATCTATAGACACCAGCAACCCGGCCTTGATCCGGATCGGTGGCGGCGGGGATTAAGCCACCAGGACAGCGTGACCCCTTTTTCCGGTTTTTTGTGCCACCCGGAAGGATTTCACGCCAGCAGGTCTCTTGGAAAATACAGGCGGGAAAAAGACCGTCGAACAGGGGAATTGGGAGGGATGATGAAGAATTCCACTTTGCGGGGCGCTTTGTTCACGTCTGCGGCGATCGTCTGCACGATATCGTCACCCGTGCAGGCCGCCGCCCAGACGCGCCAGTTCGCGATCGAGGCGCAGCCGGCCGAAACCGCGATCACGCAGCTCGGCCGGCAGGGCGATGTCCAGATCATCGCCGCGCGGCGCCTGACCCAGACGGTTCGCACCAACGCCGTGCGGGGCGAGATGAGCGTCGATGAAGCGCTGTCCCGTCTGCTCGCCGGTACGCGTCTTGTCGCGAGGCGCACGGGGCCGGGGTCCTATGCTGTCGTTGCGCGTGCCGGAACGGGCGCATCCACCGCGGTTTCGGCGACCGTGCCCCGCGCCGTGACGCTGACCAGCCTCACCACGGCATCCGCCGCGCAGGACAACATCGGCTCCAATGCCCGCAGCGACAGTCCCCCCGAAACGCCGGACGAACCTGCCAATGGCACGGAAATCCTCGTCACCGGCTTTCGGGGCAGCCTTGCCAAGGCGCAAGACCTCAAGCGCCGCGCAGTAAATCTCACCGAAAGCATCATGGCCGAGGACATGGCCAAGATGCCCGACCTCAACTTGTCGGAATCGATCCAGCGCCTGCCCGGCGTCGCAATTTCACGCGAGGGCGGCGAAGGCCGCAACATCACGCTGCGCGGTTTCTCCCCCGATTTCACCCGCACGACGCTCAACGGCATGGAAGTGCCCGCCAGCAGCGACGGCCTCGATTCGGGTGGTTTCACCATCAACGCCGGTCGCGCCTTCGATTTCCACGTCTTCGCGTCCGAACTGTTCAACCGCATCGACGTGCAGAAGACCCAGCGCGCTTCCATCGAGGAAGGCGGCATCGCCGGTACGGTCGATCTCTATTCCGCCAAGCCGTTCGACTTCAGCGGCTTCCACTTCGTCGGATCCGCGCTCGGCGGCTATAATACAATGACCCGCAAGGTCGATCCGCGCGCCACGGTCATGATTTCGGACACTTTCGCGGACGACAGGATCGGCGTGCTGTTCTCCGCCGCCTATTCCAAGCGCACGGTCTATCAGGAAGGCTTCTCCAGCGTGCGCTGGACGTCGCCTTACGTGAACGGCGACAGCTGGGCAGATACCAGTCCCGCAGTGACCGGGACGCCCGAAGACTGCGGCGCAGCCGACCGGCTCGACTGTCTGTGGGCCCCGCGCCTCCCGCGCGCCGATTTCTTCGGCAATGACCAGAAGCGCCTTGGCCTGACAGGATCGATCCAGGCGAGACCAGTGGAGGGGCTGACGCTCAGCTTCGACGCGCTCTACTCACAGCTCGACAGTGACCGGTACAGCTACAATTCGATGGAATGGCTGCTGACGCATGGCAGTCCGGGCAACTTCGTGGGCCAGACCCCGCTGTCGTTTACCGTCGCGCCCGATGGCAAGCAGCTGGTCGCCGCGGCATTCGACGATGTGACCTCATGGTACGAAAGCCGTCACCAGACCTCGACCTCCAAGTTCCGCCAGTTCGTGTTGTCCGGCGATTACGAGGTGACGAGCGCCCTCAAGATCGACGCGATGGTCGGCAAGGCGCGCGACACCGCCGACCGCTCCGAGCTGCGCTTCTATGCGCGTTCCGTCCCGCATTACTATGCCTATGACTATTCGGGCAGCAAGGACGTGGCGCAAGTCGATTACGGCAGTTACGATCCGAACGATCCTGACAATTTCATCAATGCGACAACACCTGCCAATCGTCTCAATAATGTCGTGAAGGACAATGTCACCGCCAAGGCGAACGCCACGTTCACCAAGGGCCGCTTCACTGCGCAGGCGGGCTTCGCCTACAACCGCCGCCTCGTGCGCTATTCCGAAGCGCAGGGCGATCTGCCCACGTTCGATCCATCGCGCTATCTGACCAGCTTCCCTTACGCGCACTTCGGCAGTGGCGTGGTTTCAGGCGGGCTGCCGACGTTTGCGGTCATGGACTTTGACGCGATCGGCTCCTCGGGCCTGGTTTCGGGAAACTACACGACCAACGTCGCCGCAGGGTGGCAGGTGGTGGAGAAGACCACCGGCGGATACGGTGAAGTCACCGGCGAGATCGACATCGGATCGATGACCCTGCGGCTTGATGGAGGCGCCCGGTGGGTGCGGACGGATGTGGAATCGAGCGCGGTGATCTCCGGCTCGCCGGTCCAGGTCAAGCGTCACTACGACAACTTCCTGCCCTCGTTCAACGCGGCGCTGAACATCACGCCCGACCTCGTGGCCCGGTTCGCCTATGCCCGGTCGATGACCAGGCCTGGCCTGGCCTCACTGAACATCGCAGCGCCGGTGTTCGAATATACGACGCGCACCGTCAGCAACCTGGGCAACCCCGCCCTCAAGCCCTACCTCTCGAACGACTTCGATCTCGGGTTCGAATGGTACTTCAGCAAAGGCGGCCTGTTCGCCGTGGGCGTGTTCAAGAAGAACATCATCAGCTCGCTGACGACCTCGGTGGTGCAGCAGTCGGTTCCACAGGAGTACTGGGCCGCGATCTACGCCGATCCCCGCTACGATGCGTCCTATCAGGCGGACCCGGCGACGGCGCAGTACACGTTCTACAGCACCGTCAATTCCCCTGATGGCAATAGCGTCAAAGGGCTGGAGGCCACGCTCAACGTGCCGTTCACGTTTCTGCCAGGAGCACTGTCATACTTCGGCATCGCATCGAACTACACGCATGTCTCTGCACGCGATTCCACCGGACTGTCGCCTAATTCGTACAACTTCACGGCCTACTATGACACCGGTGACCTGGGGGTAAGACTGTCGGTCAACAAGCGCGACGACTACCTGCTCAGCGCGCCGGGGGGCAACGGCCACATCCAGGAACGCAAGTACGGTCCGACGCAAGTGGACTTCTCTGCCTATTACAACCTGACCAAGCGCATCAGCATCAACCTTCAGGGGATCAACATCACCAACGAGAAGGAGCGCATCTATGGCACCGGTGACGGCACGCAGTACCTGGTGCGCGAATTCTCAAGGACCGGGGCGCAGTGGTTCGTGGGTGCCCGCTACCAGTTCTGATAACCTTGAAGGGCCGTCGCCAACCCCTCCGGAGGCGGCCCTCTTTTTCTTTGGGGAAGGCATTGCAGTGACGCCAGCGAAGCGCGCGGTGCGATCTTTCGCACCCTGTCCAGTCAAGCCCGGTCTGGTCAAGTGCCGCCTGGTCAAGCCGGGCCTGGTCAGGCTGTGTCTGATGGCGTTCTGGCTGATCGCCCTGAGCCTGTCAGCGCTCGGCCTGACAGTTCCGGGCCGGGCAACGGCGCGCGAAGTGGATGACGGCTACACCATCGCCCAGCGCTTCGCACAGTACAGGGACAAGTATCCCGGCATCGCCTGGCCCGCCGTGCAGTGGCGAGAGGGCCAGGCGGTTCTCTTCGATCGTCCTTACAAGACCGTCGACGGACGCGATCTGCATGTCGACGTCTTCCGTCCGGCCCAGTCGCTCGGGCCGTCGCTCGGGCAGCCGCTCGGGCAGGCGATCGTGCTCGTGCATGGCGGCGGCTGGCGCGCTGGCGACAAGTCGCACTTCTACGCTCTGGCCGCCCTCCTCGCGCAGCGTGGCTATACGGTGTTCCTCCCCGAATTTCGCCTCTCCCTCGAAGCGGCCTATCCGGCTGGTATGACCGACATCGCCGACAGCCTCGCCTTCGCGCACGACCACGCGGCGCAATTCGGCATCGATCCTGAGCGCATCGCGGTAGGTGGCGCTTCGTCAGGCGGACAGATGGCCGCCCTGCTCGCGTATGCCGGACCATCCGGGCTGTTCGGGCCGGGTGGTCCGCGCACCGCAAACGCGCTGATCGATCTCGACGGCGTGCTCGATCTCACGACACCCGTTGCCTTGGCGTTCGAGAACGCCGCTGGCGACGCTTCCCCCGCCGCGCGTTGGCTGGGCGGCTCCTACGAACATGCTCCGGACCGGTGGCGCGAGGCGAGTGCGGCGACCCATGTCGGTCCCGGCTCGGCGCCAACGCTGATCGTCTCCAGCGGCATCGCGCGCTTTACCGAAGGCAAGGACGCGGTGATCGCCGCGCTCAGGCGCCAGGCCATCCCATACCGGTTCCACGCTTTTGCGGACGCGCCGCACGATTTCTGGCTCTTCAATCCCTGGCTTGCGCAAGTGGCAGGCGAAATAGACGCATTTCTCCTGAGCCTTCCTCAACCCGTAAAAGGCGGTTCGCGATGAAGTCCCTTGCCCTGGCTGGTGCCCTGTTGGCGCCCGCCACCGTTTATGCCGCGCCCGACGCGTATACGGTACAGCCTTCCTGCGACCAAAGCGCCCTGCCCTGCTACACCGCTATCCAGCCGGCACTGGACGCGGCCGCACGGGATACCTCGCCGCAATGGATCACGATCCATGTCGCGCCCGGCGACTATGCGGAAAAGCCCGTCGTCGCACGCAGCCGCATCCGTCTGATGGGCAGCGGCATCAAACGCACGCGCCTCCACTTCGGCGCCGTGGCACAGACCGCGGGCAGCTATCATCGCGCCGGATGGGGGACGCCGGGATCCGCCACGCTGACGATCAATGCAACAGATGTGATCGTCTCCAGCCTCACGGTAGAAAATACGTACGATTACCTCGCCAACGATCGGCTGAGCGAACCTGCGCGCATTCGAAATCCGCAGGCGCTGGCCGTGTTGCTCGATATCGCCAGCGACCGTGTCCGGCTCGATCGCGTGGCCCTGCTGGGGTATCAGGACACGCTTTTTGCCAATGGCGGGCGGGCGCTCGTGCGCCGAAGCCTGATCGCAGGCAATATCGACTTCATCTTCGGCAACGGCCAGCTTCTGATCGAAGACAGCGAGATTCGCTCCAGGCAACGCAGCGAACCATATGTGACGGGCACGATCCAGTCGTTCATTGCCGCACCTTCCACGCCGCTCTCGCAGCAAAATGGCATCGTCATCTATCGCTCACGGCTGACGCGCGAGGACGGGGTTCCGGACGGCGCTGTGGCACTTGCCCGGCCATGGCACCCCACTACCCGCTTCGCGGACGGTCGTTACGCAGATCCCGCCGCTGTGGGGCAGGCCCTGTTCATCGACTGCTATATGGACAGTCACATCCATCCCGATCACTGGACCACGATGAACGGTACGGCGAGGGACGGAACCGCGACACAGGTCTTCTACCCAAAAGATTCGCGCTTCTTCGAATCCGGATCCTTCGGCCCAGGGGCCAAGGCGCGCGATACTGGCATGACCTGGAAGCCCACAAGGACCATATCGCAAATCCGGCGCCAGATCGCGGGTTGGGCTGCTGTTGAACCACGCGACTGATCCTGCTTCTGATCCGGCAGGAGGGCAGCGCGCATCACCCACGCAAAAGCCCTGCGGATCGCGCGTGCTCGAAAGGACGGCTAAACGGCCAGGAGGGGGCTCCTGTCGGGACTGCGCCTGCCAAACGGGCGTGGGAGGCCCCCGGGGCCGGCGCTGGCGCCCGCGCCGAAGAGTGCCCGCTGCACGCAACCAGCGCCCTGGCCGACAACCCCGGAACAGTTGCACGGGTGGGGCCGGTTGAACTGACGTCAGGGCGCATGTACTTCCGGCTGGCCGACAGGTTTATGTCACGGACACGCAAAACAAGGCCGATCCGGCGCGAACTCTCACGGGAAGACTTATGCTCTGCACGCCCTGGGTTACGCGTTTGCAAAGCGCGACGGGTTCTATCCAGCCTGCGCAGAGTGGCGCGATGCACCAGCGTGCAGGTCTCGCCAACGGCACGACATTGCAGTCGTGTGACACTCTGGGCCCGCTATAAAGGTCCAGTTTGTCGCGAAAAATGCGAATATAGGGCATATTCGCGGATGTCCCGGAAGTCCTTCATAGTATATGTTCGTTCGATCTCGCTCGTTCGGGAGGCAATCGATGCGACATATACTCGCTTTTTCTGCAGTGCTCCTGGTTCTGATGGTTTTCGGTGTCCCCCATCCTGCCAGGGCCTGGGGAACTAACGGTCATCTGACGATATGCGACCTTGCCTATCGCAACTTCACCGCCACGACGCGGGCGAGCGTCGCATCACTGCTGCACTCCAGAACCGGGGGTATCACCGTGAAGGGTCGCGGCAAGATGGCGGACCGTCGCTACACCGCGTTCAACCTGGGCTGTCTGGAGGAGGACAAGCTCCCTCGCCGCAACCCGGACGACCACTTCATCAATGTGCCGCGCGAGACCGATGTCATTCCGGATGCATGCCTGGGCGAGAGCAGTTGCATTTTGTCCGGTATCTCGCGCGACATCGGCATTCTTCAGGACGCGAGCCGTACGGACGAGGCGCGCGTCTTCGCTCTGATGGCGCTCGGCCACTGGATCGGTGACATCCACCAGCCGCTGCATGTCTCCTTCGCCGATGACAGGGGGGGCAACGGCATTGACGCGAAACTCGCCGGGCGCTGCGGCCGATCCTCCTATTCGGTCAAGAACCTCCATGGCGTGTGGGATGCCTGCCTTCTTGAAGCCGGACTCTTCGAGAAGGTCCGCAAGCGGGCTGATTTCAAACGCACCTGGAGCAAGACCACGATAACGTACAGGGCCGTCGATACGCTTCAGGCCAACACGTCTCTTGAGGAGGAACGGCGGATCGTGGCCGGGAACCCGCAGACGTGGGCGCAGGAATCCTTCGCCATCGCCCTCGATCCTCAGGTCCTCTACTGCACGCGGCAAGGCTCCACCTGCCGATACAGCCAGGACAGGGTCGAATTGACGGGCCGCGACAAGCGCCGGCAGCTCATCGATCAGGCCTATCTCGCCAGGTTCGCGCCGGTAGCTGAGAACAGGGTTCGTCTCGCCGGTTTCCGGCTCGCCCACCTCGTCAACACTGCGCTCGACCCCGACTATCGAGGCCCGGTGCGCAATTCGACGCAGGCCGATTGACGTAGCCACAACGATTGCGGGGGATCACCCATGACAAAGACTGAACTGCCGACCTTCGAGCGGGACGACTTCATCCTCGACCATCCGCCGGAATGCGACATGATAATGGCGGGAGGGGTCAGTTCCGGCGTGGTCTATCCCTATGCCGTTCTGCAGATTGCCACGAAGTACCGGCTGCGTTCCATTGGCGGTACTTCGGCCGGGGCGATCGCCGCGGCATTTGCTGCAGCCGCCGAATATGGCCGCAGGAACGGGCGCCCGGAAGCCTTCCTCGTCCTGAAGAAGTACTGCGACGAACTGCCCGAGAGGCTGTCGTCCCTGTTCCAGCCGCAGCCGCAGCTGGCGGACGTGTTCACGACCGCCAAGGGGGTCATCAACAACAAAAGCCTTCTGCGCATATTCGCTGGTGCCAAGGTGCCTTTCGCTGCGGGTTCGGTCGCAGGGTTCCTGACCGGTCTCACGTCCGCCATGCTCCTCGATCCGACCTGGTATGGCGGGGTATCCGGCTCCGTCCTGGGATGTGTGCTGGGCGGGGCAGGTGCAACCTACGCATGGGGCCGCTCGCGCCTGATAGACCCGCTCGCCAGGGCAGTGAAGGATCTGACGAAGGGCGGATTCGGCTTCTGCACGGGCTCGACGGTGCCTGAACTTCCAGAGCGGCCCAGCGACGCCGATCTGGCCCGACTGGGCCTCACCGACTGGATGCACCGGGCGCTGCAGGAGATCGCGTTCGGCGACCCGGACCATTTCCGCCCGCTGACTTTCGGCAATCTGCGCGGCGCTGATCCCGACCATCCCGACATCGATCTCAAGGTGGTAACCACCAATCTGTCCATGGAGCGGCCCCACACGCTGCCAAGGCTGAACCTCTCGGCCGGGTTCAAGGAGGACGAATGGCGGCGGCTCTTTCCCAAACCGGTCATGGACTATCTCTGCCAGGGTGGCGGGTCCAGAAGCTGGCGGCTGAAGGACGCCTGGGCGTTCCCATCTGAGGCGTCGCTGCCGGTGCTCGTCGCGATCCGTATGAGCCTGAGCTTCCCCGTGCTCTTCACCACCGTGCCGGTCTACATCTACGACACGGCGCTGCCGCGGCTGATGACCAATCTGGGCGGCATCGCTCGCCGCCGCTTCGTGAAGGCGCACTTCTCCGACGGCGGATTGAGCAGCAATTTTCCGATCCACATGTTCGACTCGCTCCTGCCGGGGCGGCCGACTTTCGCCTTCAGCATCGACGACCTGCCAGTGACCGAGGAGGAAGTGAGCCAGCGCGTGATGCTGCCGACGAGCGCGCGAGATGGCTTTGGCGTGCACGTAAAGCCCATCGCGGGCTTCGGGAAGTTCGGCGGCCAGATATTCCATTCAGCGAAGAACTGGCAGGATGCGCTGATGTCCGAGATGACCGGTCAGCGCGAGCGGATCGCGCGCATCTACCTCACGAAGAAGGAGGGCGGGCTCAACCTCGACATGGACGCGGCCACCTCGCGCCAGCTCATGATGTGGGGGTATGAGGCCGGCTGCAAATTCACCGACGGCACTTTCAGTTTCGATGAGCACCGGTGGCGCCGCATGCTCGTGCTCTACTCCCGGCTGCGGGAAAGCCTGGACAGGGTAGACCAGGTCTGGGACGGCGGTTTCAAGGCCTGGTTCGACCAGTATGCCCGTGATCCAGGTTCGTTCAGGTCGCTGACGCCGGCGGAACGCCGGCGCATCGGCGACGCCCTGGACACCCTGCTCGGAAGCTGGGACGAACTTGGAAAGGCACCGATCGTCAACGCGCGCGACAAGCTGCCAAGACGGGCCGGCCGGCTGAAAATCGTCCCGGATTACTGATCCGATCGTTGTCCAACCCCTGTCGCAATCTTCTGCTGTGCTTTTCGTTTCGATCCACGCCCGTCGGACCCCGCGGCGGACGTCCCTGACATACGCGTTTCATCCCTACCGGGTCGGCCAGAGAAGCCGGCTGTGTTTTATCAGGCGCATGTTCAGTGTGATACACATAGCCCTCGTCATTCATATCGCGTCGGGGATCGGCGCGCTTGCCGCTGGAAGCATGAGCCTGATCGCGATGAAGGGATCTGCGCGCCACAGGCTGTGGGGACGGCAGTTCAGCGCATGCATGGCGGTCGTGCTGGCGTCTGCGGTGTTCCTCACGGTGCTGGCTGTCAATCCGTACTTCGCGGCTCTGACGCTGTCCGCCACGCTGGGCGTGTTTTCTGGTATCCGCGTCCTGCAGCGCAAGCGGCCGGACCGGGACGTGGCTGACCGACCAGCTACGCTGGATTGGGCGGTCACGGTGACGATACTGATGCTCTCGCTTGCGCTTTTGACCTATACTGCGGCGGGCGGTGTCCCTCGCCGGCAACCGATCATCTACGGGCTGACCGGGGCCACGATCCTCTATGCGGGATATGATGTGCTGCGGTTCGTGCATCCCGCAAAATGGCCTTTTTTTCCAAGGCTCTGGTTCTATGAGCATCTGGTCAAGATGCTGGGCGCCTTCGCGGCGGTCCTGTCGGCATTCAGCGGCAGCGTCCTCACCTTCATACCTGTACCCGAACCCTGGAAGCAATTGTGGCCGACCATTCTGTTCTACCTGATCACCATCGCCATGATTGTGCGGCATGCGAGGAAAGCGAGGCTGCCGGTGCAGGACGACGCTTAGGCGCCGGCGCTTCGATCGGTGCCTGTCTCTACATCCTGGCTGTCACAGGTGCATGCACGGTCATTGGCCTCGCACATCCTTCCCTCCCGCTTTTGACGCCTTTGCTTTGGCAGGCGTTGTCGTTCGGCACCTGGATACCGATCGCCTGGCTGCTCTCCTATATGGCCCGCTCGCATCGGTCCGGAAGGCGCACCGTTGCTCGCACGCTTGCGCTGGGGGCGATCGTGATCCCGCTGCAGGCCTTGCTTACGATCCTGCTCGACGCCGCGTTTTCGCCCACAACGGGTCACTCCCTCCTTGCCCGGTGGATCGCCCGGTTGCCGGTGAGTATCGCGCTTTATACCGGCATAATGGCAATCGTCGCGGCACTCGCCTGGCGCGCACAAGCTGCGGCCGAACGGCGCCGCAATGCCAGGATGCAACATGCCCTCGCAGTTGCTCGATCCAGAACGCCGCAATCCCTGGGCGCATCCGAACCGCAGACACGAGCCACCCGCCTGCTTGTCTCGGTCGGCAGCCACCAGGTCCCTGTCGACACCAATGTGGTGGAGTGGTTTGGCTCCGCCGCAAACTATATCGTCGTGAACTGGGACGGGCGCGAAGGCCTCGTTCGAAGAACGCTTCGAGCGATGGAAGAGGAGCTTGATGCCACCATATTCGCGCGGTGCCACCGAACAGCCATCGTGAACCTTGCGATGGTGCTTCACGCCACTTCGCTCTCCGACGGATCATGGCGCCTGACGATGCGGAGCGGATCGGAAATCGTCGTCAGCAGGACATATCGAGACACCATCCTCAGCCGCCTCGGCAGCGCAAAGCCGTGACGCCCGCCCCTCGTGTTCATGAAGCCGGGAATGGTCCGCTAACGCCGCCTGCCTTGCCGGCAATGGACAAGCCGCTCTCCTCCCCAAGGCACCAATGGACCGGATTATGCCTGTATCGACGGAGCTTTGGACAGTTCCATGCAGCGTTGGGCGGGGGTCAACATCGCGCTGCCCCGCGAACGCGGTGGGCATACAGGCTCAGCGGATAAAGACGCAGACGCATGGCAGTCAAAACCTTGGCACAGTTCTCGATGGCCAGAGCCAGACGTGGTGGCCCTGGCGACTTGCAACCGGGCGCAACCATACGCTGGGCGACCGCAAGCCATGAGAGAAGCACAAGCTCACCATCGCTCAGGTACGGTGTTCCCCCCGGCATGATCGGATAGCCTTCCTGTGCGGCCAGTATTCGCAACTGCGCAAAAAGGTCTGCGACATCGACGCTCCTTGCCATCTTTCCGCCGCCGCGCATCAGCGCGAGCACTTGACGCTCCACATGAGGGCGGCGGTTGAGTGAACGGGTCGTCGTTGCCGGCATCATGCGATGCCGGGTGTAGATGCAGACCAGACACTGTCCGTGGCAGCCGATCTGCCGCGTCGCCGCGCAGCCGCAGCGATGAACAGGAGGCCGAGCCCCAGCGCGGCGGCAGTTACATCCACCAGCAGCAGTTCGCCATGATCGTAAAGCGCCTTTCCGCCCAGCATGCTGGAGATGGGCACAAGCAGCATGGCGACAGCGCCCAGTAGCGAAAGTTCCGCCCCTGCCCTCGCCGCGCCGCGAACCAGCGCCCAGACTGTGAAAAGTGAAAACACCCCATAGTAGATGGCGCTATGCGTGCCATACGTTGCACTTCCGCCGAGCAGCTTGGCAGCGGCCAGTGTTACTGAAACGCCGGCAACGCAGCCCAGCGGAACCCCGACGGTAAGCGCCCCCAAAATCCGCGTGGCGCGGGTTTGCTGAACTGCGCCGGATTTGCGTTCCCGTTTCCGCCGCGATTCCACCCAGAGCAGGTTGCCGGTGTAGAACAGGAAGGCGCCGGTCAGCCCCAACAGGAAATAAGCCCAGCGGATCGGGTAGCCTCCGAAGCTGCCGAAGTGCAGCGTAAAAAACCCGGTCGTCGTAGCGGCCCAGCCATCCTGCATCCCCGGCATGAAGCTGCGATCGACGATCTCGGCGGTGTTCGGGTCCAGTCCGGCGATGCCGTAAGTCGGTCCGCGCTGGCCATGGCGCGGATCGCTGCCCTGCACGCGCAGCGCAGGCAGGATGCCGCCACCTTGCCCATAGACGATCTGGCTGGGCGTGAAGCCGGGCGCCTGCGCCTTCACCCGCTCGACGATCTGCATCGGCGTCAGCGCAGGCGGCGCGGTGTTCGCGGCTTCGGCGCGCATCACCGGGCGGCTTCTGGCAGCGACATCGGAAAAGGCAAAGCGCTGGGCGCCGTAGAACTCGTCGTGGAATGCGAAGACAACGGCGGTCAGCGCGATGATGATGTGGAACGGTAAGCTGAAGAACCCCAGCACGTTATGCACATCCAGCCACATGCGCTTCACATTCCTGCCGATGCGCAGCGCGAACAGATCGCTGACAAGGCTGGGCAACAGCACCGCAAGCCCGGACACCATCGCGATTACATAAAGCAGAGAGATCGCCCCCATGATCGGCATCGCGATCGCATGGGGGAGCGGCAGGCCAACCTGCTGATGCAGCACGTCGATGAAGTTCGCGACCTGCGATCGCTGCTGCTTTTCCACTTCTAGCGAACCGTCGGGCGCAAGCGAGGCGAAGTACGTCGCGCCGCCACCGTGTTCGCCGCGCTTGCCCCCGGGCGCCCGCCAGCTGACGCGGCCCGGATGCGCGGCATCGATGACGAGGTTCACTTCGTAGCCGCGCATCGCGCCGGGATATGTCTCTTTCACGCGCGCGACCAGTTCAGGGGTACGCTCCAGCGCGGGCGCGGGCGAGAGCGTGGAGGGCTGCGACGCCCAGCGCTGTAGCGGTTCCTCGAACATCGTGAGCGCGCCTGCGTAAAACGCAATGAACAGCGCGAGGCCGGCGATGATGCCGACCCAGCCGTGGATTTCCTTGTACATCCGCACGGCGTCGGTCGGCAGTTTCATGGTCGAAATTCTCCAAGGGCGAGCAGCGGCACCCACGCCGCAAGATTCGCCAGCGCTAGCCAGAGCCAGGCACGCAGACTTGATCGGAACAGGAATACGAAGCTGAGGATCAGCGGCCACGTCAGCGCCATCACCCACATGCCCAGTTGTCCCTTGCTGGAATAGTAGGCGTCCCCATATCCGGTGGCCCAGCGGAACAGTCCCGACAGCGCCAGCGCCAGAGTGAAGCCCAGAACGAGGGCCGCGCTGGTCTTGCCGAACCACTCACGGCTGGTAAGCGGGCGGCTCATGAACGGGCGCCCTTCTCGCCGCGCCACCACGCGATGGCGATCGGTACGATGGACCAGACCGTCATCAGCAGCGTCACGCCGATGAAGACAGCTGTGGCGGTGCCTGCCCAGGCGAGCAGCAGCGCCATGCCAGCAACCAGCAGTCCCGCGCCCGTTTTGCCCATCGTGCGCCCCGACGCAGGCAATCTGCCCCAGCGCTGATGCGGCGTTGCCAGATAAAGCGCCACTCCGGCCCAGGCGACGAGCACGCCGCCGCCGATGCCTGCGTATAGCTCCACTGTCACGACGGCCACCTTTCGGTGAGCGTCTCTTTACGCGTCGCGCTCAGGTTCAGTCTCACCACCGGACTTGCAGCCTTGCCGTCAAAGTGCGGCCTTCGCCGTAGTAACAGGCGGACAGCGCGATGCAGGTGGCAACATACCGCTTGTTGGCGATGTTACGCCCGTTGAGCGATATCGACGCGCCTTCCAGCGCGGGGTCCAGCCTGCCCAGATCGAACCGGGCGAACAGATCGAACAAGGTGTAATCGGGGATGGCAAGGTTGGCAGCGTTGGTGTTGTCGCCAAAGCTCCTTCCGGTATAACGCGCGCCTCCGCCGAAACTCAGACCGTTCTCCAGCTTCTGGCTGATCAGCACAGACGCCATCCAGTCCGGCACGGCAGCAAGGTTCTTGCCCAGTTGGGTGACCGTGTTGGTCGCGGTGATTTCGCTATCGCTGCGGGTCACGCTGCCGACGATGGCCGTGCCGGTGGGGAGGGTCGCCTTGGCCTCGAACTCGATCCCCCGGATACGCACTTCGCCGGTCTGGACAAGGCAGTTGGCGTCGTCGCAGGCGTGACCGGGAACGGCGGCGAGTTCCTCAGTGCTGGCCGAAGTCGTGACGTTCTGCTGGGTGATCTGATAGGCCCCCAGCGTCAGGTAGATGCTGTCGCCATGCTGGTAACGCAGACCGCCTTCGAACTGCTGGCCGGTAGTGGGCTTGAAGACCGTGCCGGTCAGGTTCGTCGCGGGGTCGCTGACCTGTGGCTGGAAGCTCTCGGCGTAGCTGAAGTACGGTGCCAGACCGTTATCGAACAGATAGACCACACCGGCGCGCCAGGTGAAGGCATCGCTTTTCGATATGAAGCCGGTTTTCGCACGCGGGTTATACTGATCGTCCTTGTACCAGTCCTGCCGTCCGCTGACAGTCACGCGCAGGCGATCCAGCTTGATCTGGTCCTGCAGATAGAGGCCCGCCTGCGTGCTGACCGTTTCCACGAAGGACTGAGGAGCAAGACTTGCGGCAATGGTAGAAGCACCGCGCGATCGTGGGTTGTAGATATCCAGCAGCGGCAGCGTGGTGGTGACATAGCGGTAGTGCTCCCACTTGGTGTGGAAGTAGTCAAAGCCGCCAAGTACGGTATGCCCTACCGGTCCGGTGGCGAAGCGCGCCTCGATCTGGGTATCTGTGGAAACGCCGTCACTCTTGCCGTTGCCCTGCACCGCACGGCGCTGGATCGTCTGTCCGGCGATGCAGCCGCTGATGGTCGAGGGACAGGTCGTGAGGGTATCGCCCGTCAGCACCACTACGCGATAGAGGCTGTCGAGATGCGTGTAGCGCGTGTTGTTGCGCACCGTCAGCGCATCGTTGAAACGATGCTCGAAAAAGGATGCGGCGAGGTACTGGTTGCGATCGTAGGTGTTCCAGTCCGGCTCGCCCAGATTGTCGCCGAGCTTGATATAGTGCCCATTGCTCTTGCGCAGGGCGCCGGTGGCAGGAAGATACTGGAACGTCGCACCGCCCTCGTCGCGCTGGTACTGCCCGAGCAGGGTCCAGGTGGTGCGGTCCGTCGGCCGCCATGTCAGGCTGGGCGATACGTAGTAGCGGCCGATCTTCACGTCATCGACCTGGGTTTCGCCATAGCGGGCCAGCCCCACCAGACGCGCCGACAGAGTGGGCGTGACCGGGCCACTGATGTCGGCGGCGGCCTGCGTGTTCCATTTGCCAAGGTCGGTCATACCGATGCCCTGCAGCATGAATTCGGCCTGGAACTGCTGCGTCGGGCGCTTGGTCACGATGTTGACCATGCCGCCCGGGGCGCTCTGGCCATAAAGCGTGCCCGAAGGTCCCTTCAGCACTTCCACCTGCTGGATCGCGAAGGAATCGAACGATGTGCGCGTCCATTGCCCGCCGGCAGGAAGACGAATGCCGTCCACAAAGTTATTGTTGGATGAGAAACCGCCTGCCGCAAACCCGCGCACCGTCACTTCGTCCACGCGGCTGTCGAGACCCGACGGCGAGGCCTGAACGCCTGCGGTGTACGCCAGCGCATCCGAGATCGTCGGCGATGCGCGCATGTCCATTTCCTCGCGGCTGACGACGGAAATGCTCTGCGGGGATTCGATGATCGGCGTGTTGGTCTTGGTGGTCGATGTCGCCGAAGACTGGCCGGTCGCCGTCACCACGATGATGCGGTCGGCCATTTCGGTGTCATCCGCAGACTGCGCGTGAGCAATACCGGAAGGTCCCGCAAGCAAGGCTGCGCAGAGCAAGCAGTTTCTGGTCATGAAGTCCCTGTTCGTACCCTGTTCGACAATGAGGGGCCGGGCCCTGGCCGCAGGGCACCGTGCGATCGACGGCGTCCGCATGGGGTCGCCCTCAGGTGTGGAGATGATCATGTCGCCGTAAATGCGACCGGTTCTCATTATGATCGCGCGTTCATTGCAGCAACCGCGCAAGCTGTCGCGTTAGGCACGAATGCTGTCGCGTCAGGCAGAGCTTGCAGTCTGCCTGCTCATCGGAGGCCTGCCGAATTTGCGGCGATAGGCTGCAGAGAATGCAGAGGGGCTGGCGAACCCGACTTTGTAGCCCGCCTCGGCGGCGCCCAGTCCCTGCTCCTCTATCATGACCCGGGCCATCGCCATGCGCCTGTCGCGGACATAGCCGAACACGGTCGTACCGAAGGCCGCGCGAAATCCTTCCTGCAGCGAATTGCGATTGAGGCCGACCTGTCGGGCCAGCTCGATCGGGCCGGGCGGCGCCAGCAATGCATTATCCAGGATATGCCTGGCCTGTATGACGGCATCGTGATTGCGGGGGGGCCTGGCTTTGCCCTGCCTTCCACTCTGGCGGAACAGTCGCAGGCTTTGCAGCATCAGCTGCACCGTAACGGATTCGCGGAACAGCCGCCCCAAAGAGCCATGATAGCGCTCCTCGGCCAGCATCGTCGCCATTTGAACCATTGCCTCGTTGCGGTCGAGGTGATGACTGCGGAAGCCCGGCGCCATCAAGTGCTCCAAGGTTTCCACGTCGGGCGCGGACAACACATCGGCGTTGCGAGCGACGAAAAGAGATTTCATCCCGATCTCCACCCGGCGACATGCCTGCCCCGCGGTAAGGATCCGCGTGCACAGCCGTTGTTCGCCGACCCCTAGGATATGCGCCCGCTCCAACCGGCTGGCGACCGGTGGCTCGCCCGCTGCTTCGAACACACCGTTCTCCCCCGCCAACAGCACCGTGATGATCGCCGATGGCTCGACCGGCTGGGAAATCGCCGCGTCTGAGAGCGAGGACAGTTCGCACGCAGAGGCAAACAACCCCGGAGCGACGTCCTCCACCCAGAACCAGCCTTCGAAGGCACCTGCCATCTGCTGCCGGTGGCCCTGTGACGGGTCTGCAGACGCCAGCACTTTATGGACGGCTGCACGAACCAGTGCATCAGCCTCCAACCTGCCTTCTACGAAGTGCCCGGGTATCGCTCAGACTTTCTTCTAAAAAAACTGCTTATCCAGCGCCAATATGCGATTGCCAATCATTTGCAACCGTTGTGCCAGTGATCTGCGCCCGGGCAAGGCAAAGACGGGTGGACAGCGAACTGCGGGTTTTGACCCATACTTTCATAAGCGGACTTGCCCGCTCACGGCGTATTCGGTTTTGCCGGGCTGCAGTCTGTAGGTGGCGCTTGTCAGAAGTGTTGATGTGTGGCACCAGGAGAAGCATTGTGGTCTCATGATAGATCTGCTGCTCCTCGCCGCCGCTGGCTCTTTAAGCGCGTCAAAAAACCAACCGCTGTGCATACCGGTGGCGTCCGATAACCTTCAGGCGACAACCTCTGATATTGATGCGCACAAGAAGCTGCGACAGGCATTGGACGAGCCATTGCCCGACGAAACGCCGATGGTGATGCTTCATGGGAAAGGCGGGCATCTGGCGGAGGAGGAATACAGCATAGTCGTGGTCCGTGCGCCCGATGGACAATGGCATGGAACGGCGGTTGGCCGTCAACGGATCATGATAGTAGGGGCGCAGTTTACCCCCATGACGCGCGCAGCGTGGGTGCTCGACGATGCCAGCGGGAAACGCCTTTCAGAAGCAGTGTCTCGCACCTGCCCCTTCGACCGCACGAGAAGCGATGAAACTGGGGCGGTGCCGCCGCCCCCGCCTCTTGGCTATATTTCAGAGAAGATCGACGTGGTTTCGGAAAAGGGTGAACAGTATTCGTTCTACGTGAGCGAAGGCGGAGACGCTATCGCCGCTTTGATCCGCCCCGGACGCTGATGACCGCTATGGGGCAATTCCTGACTGGCTCGAATCCGGCATCCCTTGGGAGAAAGCTGTCGATCGGCTAGCGCCCCCTTGCAGTCATTCGCTTGGTCAGCCAGCATCGACCGCGTCTAAAAAAATGGAGCCCACATTGCGACTGCCAATCCGCAATTACCTCGCAACGCCGCTGACTATTTTCATTGAGCCGGCATGCGATCAATATGACGTTCCAGCGGGAGGCGAAGCCGTTGTAATCCTTGAAGACGGGCATCCACACTCAATCGACGTTCACCCGGACAACTGGATTTCGATCTGGAATGAAGGTCCGGCTTTAGCGGCAGTAGAGATATTTAACGAACACCAGTTCTCGAAGCCGAAGCGAGCAATTTAGTAGTTGTCGTGGAGCGGCGCTCGAAAAGCTGCCTGTCGCTTCACCACCCCCTCCGGTCATCAGGTGAAGGCAAGCCGGTCCTCGGAAGCGGAATGACCGCCTTGCAATAATTTAACCGGCAAAGCGGTCCAACGGGAAGCGCCCCTTTGCAGACGTTCAATGGTTGTGAGAAAATTGGGTGATGATGGTGATCCGCTACCGACTTTATCTGGCCAACAGGGCGTTTCCACTCGACGGCCTAGCGCTGGTCAACGAAATGCGAACGCAGCTAGTCCCTTGGATTGCACTGCCGCTGCTTTTATGGGGCGGATGCTGGCTCTTTTCAGTTTCCGATGAAGTCCAGCGCTGGGCGATGCGTATTGTAGTTGGCGTTGCAACCGTCGGGTCTGGCCTTGTCATGTGGGAGTTTTTTGTCGGACCGCTGTGCACCACCGTCTCCACAGCTTGGAAACGACGCGACCGGACGTAACTTTACGCCCCATTGCGGACGTTAGCTCCCAGTTATTGGGAGTGGCCGGTTATTCGGTAAGTCGCGGTTGCTAGGACTTGGACTCTATCCAGTAGCTGACCCGGCTGCTTCGCTCGGCTTATAACGATAGATAAGGCTGGGTCTTCCCGGTTGCGGAAAGCCGTGGTTGTCATGTCGCCCTTCGAACTGTTCGTTTGCGCTTCCCAACGGGCGTTGAACGCAGGCGAGGAAAGAACACTTTGGACGCTCGGTTGAAGGTCCGTCGCACCGCCACCTGTAATATGACACATCGGCAATTGGTCAGAGACTACAAGAACGTAGCCCGCAGTTGAAGTAGAGTTGATGCGCCAGTAACGGTTTGCTCTCCGCATTTCCTTCGGTGGAAGGTTGACTTCGCTGACCTGTGGCACAAGCCCCATCTGTTCTCCAAGGCCAACAGCTTTGATGAACGGGCCGGTGCCATCAGCCCAACTCGCCGGATTTAGCAACCATTCTTCACATCCACGGAGCGCGCCGTCGAAACCTCGCTCAAGGTTTGCATCGGCTTGAGCAGGCTGTGCAAAGGCGGTAGCGGCCAAGGTAGCAGGCAGGATGTAGCGCATGAACTGATTGCTACCTCAAGGAATGTCGCTTAACCACCCCTCCCGGTCATCAAATGACCCAAAGCGGCTCGCCGGAACCGGACTGGCAGGCTTGCCAAATGGACACTTCGAAAAACTCGTGGCGCTTGACGGCCTGAAGTGATTCACTGCCTTTGCGCGATAGCGGAGGCGATGATGGCAGGGCAGCCGGGTTTCTTCGATCTTTCGGACCGATATGAGGCGTTGAGCGCGGCGGGCGATCCGCTGGAACGTCTGGCGGCAGTCGTGGACTTCGAGGTTTTCCGGGGACCGCTGGTAGCGGCGCTGCGCCGTAGTCCTCGCTGCAAGGGTGGCCGCCCGCCGTTTGATCCGGTCCTCATGTTCAAGATCCTCGTGCTCCAGGCGCTCTATTCGCTTTCGGACGAAGCGACCGAGTTCCAGATCAAAGACCGCCTCTCTTTCCAGCGTTTTCTGGGGCTTGGCTTGGATGGCACCGTGCCCGATGCGACCACCGTGTGGCTGTTCCGGGAGCGTCTGGTGAAGGCCAAAGCGATTGACAGGCTATTTGCCCGCTTCGATGCCGCTCTCACAGACCGAGGGTACCTTGCCATGGGCGGGCAGATCATCGACGCGACCGTTGTGCCGGCTCCCAAGCAGCGGAATACCGAGGAGGAGAAGGCGGCCATTAGGGAGGGCCGGATACCCGAGCGCTGGAAGGATAACCCTGCGAAGATCCGGCAAAAGGATCGCGATGCCCGCTGGAGCGTCAAGTACACCAAGGCAAAGATCAAGGAAGGCGCGGACCCCAAGGCCTTCAGGCCGGTCGATCTGGCCATTCCGATGTTCGGCTACAAGAACCATATCGGCATCGATAGGGCGCATGGTCTGATCCGCACCTGGGATGCCAGCGCCGCCAATGCCCACGATGGCGCAAGGCTGCCAACGCTGATCAGCCCGGACAACACGGCCGCGGGGGTATGGGCCGATACGGCCTACCGCTCGAAGAAGAACGAAGCCTTTCTCGCCAAGGGCATGTTCACCAGCCACATCCACCAGCGAAAGCCGCACCGCCGAGCGATGCCTGAGCGTATTGCACGCGCCAATGCCAGGCGGTCGGCGGTCCGCTCTGCCGTCGAGCACGTCTTTGCCGGGCAAAAGCACCGCATGGGGCTGGTGGTGCGCACTATCGGTATTGCTCGTGCCCGCATTAAGATCGGCATGACCAACCTTGCCTATAACTTCCAGCGCCTGGCCTGGCTCGAGGGGCGAATTGCGCCCGCGTGACGCCAAAGACGGCCCGCGCAGCCGCCTCCGCAGCAAAAATCAGCAGATTACCACCGAAACCAAGGCTCATATGCCGCTCGGGAGTCTTCACGCCTCAATCATGCCGAAATCAGACGGTTCTTCGAGGTGTCCAAATTTTAACCGGCAAACCAGTCCAGCGGCTAGCGCCCCATATCCGACATCCGTTGATGAAGCCAACTCGCTCGACAATTATGGTTTGTCGCCAACCATCATAGGCGATGCGCCGGAAAGGTAATCGGCGAGCGGCATTGCAGCCGTCCCAATAAGTAACTTGTCGATGACGCTAGGATCGCGCGTAACAACAAGGTCGAGAGGCATTGCACCTTGATCAATGATCATACGATTGCCGTCCAGCCCGGTGAACAATAGACCTTTAGCCACAAAACATGAATGGTCCGCTCCATCCGGCACTTGACCAAACTGTTGAGCTTCATCGCTCTCGGCCCATTTCTCAGGCATAGCTTCGAGAGAAATGGTCCAGTCTCGTGTCCAGAGAACATCGACTATCCAATTTGAAAACGGCCAAGATGTGGCACGAATTTTTGCTTCATTTACGTGCGGGGTAATAGCGTCATCGTTCGTATCACTAATCCCGAGCGTAAAAACTTCAAACTTGAAAACAATTCCTCGACAATCGCTAGTAACAAGTAAGCCCGGCTGATCACCTCGCCAGAGCCACACGCCTGCCGAACGTCCGAAGCCGTCATTCCAAATTGTAATCGCCGTCAGCATCGTCGCGAGCGATTCAAGATCGCGTTTGGAGGCGCTAATTCGCTGCGGTTCGACGTTGATCATACTTCAATGGTAGCTCACGCTGTGAAGCCGTCAATTTCGAAAGCACGCGCAAGATTGGAGTGGCAGCAATCCACCGAGGCTGTGTGAGAACGCGTTGTTTGTTTTTGATTAGCAGGCGCACGTAGGCTCCTTGGGTTCAGCCTCTCATCGCCACGATCATCTT
>NZ_JBNPXM010000016.1:0-94327 GCF_050433305.1 Novosphingobium gossypii
GTTCATGCTGCAGGCCTTTGGCAGGACGGTCTATTTCGCCGGGGACACGGGCTATGGCACAGGTGCGATTTTTCGCGACTTGCGGGCGCGCTTCGAGCCGGTCGATGTCGCGATCCTGCCGATCGGAGCCTATGCGCCGCGCTGGTTCATGGCAGCCCAGCATACCGATCCCGACGATGCCATCCAGATCATGCTGGATCTGGAAGCAAAGGCGGCGGTCGGCATGCACTGGGGGACATTCAAGCTGACGGACGAACCCTGGGACGAACCCGCCCGGCGACTGACGGCAGGCCTGCACGCACGCGGCATCGACGCGGCGAGATTTGTCCCCATGCGCCCTGCTGAAACAGCCGAATTCGAATAGCTACATGCCGGGCGCTTGTACACCGTCGACCCATGTCGGCCATTCGGGTGTCGATTTGTCATTCCCACATGCGGTCCGTCCGCTTTCCCCAATAGGGATGCTCAAGATGGCCGCTAGCCCGCTGGTCTACCTCTCAGCAATGTTTCGGCTTGCAGATAAAATATGACTATCAACGGTGGCATTATCCAAGCTGTGCGATGTGGAACAAGAACGGTTCTCACTTCCCCTCATGCTTGACATGAGAACATACAAAGAACATTCACTTGTTAAAATAGCCAAGCGATAGCCTGATCGATATTGGCTCGCGGTCAACCCATTTGCGGGCCAAGGCCGTTTGTGGCACGCTTGGATCTGATGAGGAGTATGCATGCACCTGCGCAAAGACGAATCGCTTGATGCGCTGGCTGAGAAGGGAAATGTGGCCCAATTTGTGAGCTTTGTTCCTGAGCAGAGGGGCCCACGTCAAGCCTATCTTCGTATTCTCGGCCATGCTCCCAACCAAATGTTTCCCGATTCGCGCACTGCTGTGGCAGCCCTGTTCGAGCGAGCGCTCGATGGTACGGTCAATGTCCGCAGCTACACGCCCGACAGTCCGCGAAGCCGTGAGTTCGTCTATGCATTGAAGACGGTTGACGATGTCCTGGCAGTGCTTGAACGGCTTACAGCCGAGGGACTCTTCACGATCGCCAATGAGACGATCAACGTCGAGGATGGCGGCGTCTCGGGGGTCATTCAGGGCGGCGTGATCGAGTTCGCGCCCGACGATACACCACGGTGCGTCGAAAAGCCCGGCACCGTGTCGCTACCCCAGGCGCTAGGGTTCAATCTCCTCAAGACCGTTTATGGTTTCGCGCCCGATCTTGGCGGCGCGACAGGTCGTGTCGAGTTCAGTATTCATCCACAGCCGCGCGGCTGGCGGGCGACGCACACGCTTCTTTGGGAACAGGAAGACACGGGCGACGAGTCGGCCTTAGCGACCTATCAATGGCCCAACCGCTTCAGCCGTCATATTGGTGACAAGCTATATGGCCTTCTCATGGCGCATCTCTGCGGTGCTGCCGTGCCGAGAACCATGGCGCTGCCGCGACGGGTTGCTCCATTCGTGTTCGGCGCTGAGACGGGCTCGCATGAAAGCTGGATCCGGACCTGCCCGACCGAACAACAGCCGGGACTGTTCACCACCCACCGCGGCTGGCTCGATCCCTATAAGCTCCTAGCTGAGGAAGATCCCAACGGCACGGCAATCGCGTCCGTACTCGCACAGGCCGGCGTGCGCGCGCGTTATGCAGGCGCCAGCCTTGTGACCGCCGATGGGCGGATCGTGGTCGAGGGCGTTTCGGGCGTTGGCGATGCTTTCATGCTCGGCACTCATTTGCCCGAGGCATTACCGGGAAGCATTGTGTCCGACGTCCTTCGTGCCGGCGAAGCCTTGGCCGATGCCTTCGGACCGATCCGCACAGAATGGGTGCATGATGGCGAGCGGGTCTGGATCGTTCAGCTCCATCGCGGCGCGACGGAAAGCACTGAACATGTCCTAGTGCCTGGCGAGCGCGCGCACTGGATCGGCTTCGATGCGGCATCCGGCCTCGAGGCGTTTCGCGCGCTCCTCGCTGACATCAACGGGGAATCCGGCGTCGAGATCATGGGCGCGATCGGTATGACCAGCCATATGGCGGACGTGGCGCGCAAATCAGGTGTACCTACGCGCGTGATCGCGGCCTGAGACGATCCTTTAAATCCGGTCGAAGACCGATCCCATGCGTGGGCTAAATAAGCGCTCATAGGTGCGCAGGAGCGTGCCGTCGGTGAAGCCTGCTATATGGTCGCACAGAAGCCGCATCGGAGCACCGGCCTCTGCAAAGGACCTCGCAAGGGCCGGAGGTAGGAGCCGCATCGGATCGCTGGCAATGGCTTCGAATACCGCCATGACCATGCGCTGCCCTTTGAATTCGAGATGCTGGACACGCGGACTGTCGATGACCTTGAGCACGATCAGATCCTGCAGGGCTTGGAGCAGCGTCTTTGCGCCCGGCTCGAGAACGGCGCGCCACCGCAAGAGCGGTTCGGCAAAGACTGGCTCCTCGGTCACGCGGATCGAGCGGATGAAATAGTGCACGAGCCGGCCGATTGCGGCCTTGCGGGCACTCGGCGCACCGAAGAGCCGATCGATGAGTTCCGCGCGGTCTGCTCGCCCCCCGATAACCAACGGTCGATGTCGGAGGCTGGTCTCGAGATGATCGCAGAGCGGCGCATCGACCGCGGCGCTGAAATCCTCGCGGTCGATAAAGCCGAGAGCAATCGCGTCCTCCAGATCATGGACGCCATAAGCGATATCATCAGCGGCATCCATGATGGTGCAATCGAAGGATTTATGCTGCGTCGCCCCGTGCTTTCCGGGTTTCGGCGTCACTGCCACGAACGCATCGCGGTCTGAGGAAGAAAGCGGTTGGAGTACCCAGTCCAGCGCGGCAGCGTCTTCGTCATAGCAGGATTTAGCGGGCTTGCAGCTCGTACTATCCAAGACGGCGATCATCGTTGGTGCCGTCACGAGGCGCGGAACGATGTCTAGGTTCGCGACGGTAGCGCGAAGCGCGGGATACTTGAGCAGTCCCAAGAGCGCTCGCCGCGTCAGGTCGGCGCCGTTCACATCCGAGAAATTTTCTAGCTGCGAGAGCAGCCGCAAAGTCTGGGCATTTCCCTCGAAGCCGCCTGCATCGCGAATACAATAATTGAGCGCGAGTTCGCCGCCATGCCCGAAGGGTGGATGGCCAATGTCATGCGCCAGGCCTATCGCCTGGATGAGAGGCGCTGGCGGGATCAAGCCCGCGATCGGTTCAGATAAAGCTTGCGAGCGAAGCTGCTGTGCTATTCCTTCGGCGATCTGCGCCACTTCCATCGAATGGGTGAGGCGGCTGCGATAAAAATCATCGTCCCCGAGTGAGAGGATCTGGGTCTTGCCCTGGAGGCGACGAAAGGCGCCGGAATGGATGACGCGCGCATAGTCGATCTCAAAATCGGTCCGGGCATCGTCATCGTGCCGGACCCGGCCGCTGGCGCGCAAAGACCATAGCTGGAGGTCCGGACGCGTCATGTCGTCACCGCGCCCATTACGGTAAAGAAACACAGCATGGTGAGCGCGAAAGCGGCTGCAACCAGCAGGAGATGGTAGAACAGAAGGAACAGCCACTGCCACAATAGCGAGCCGAACAGTGTGACCGCGAGGGCTCTACCGAACTGCGACAACATGCGCTGCCCCGCATTGTAGATGCCCGCGCGTCCGTCCAGCAGGAAATAGGCGATGGCCATCAGAAGACAAATCATGACGGCGAAGCCGGTGAGCGCCGGATTCGCGGCGAGCCAGGGAAGCCAGGGATCGACGGCGCCCAGGGTTGTCCGATCCCAAGCGGCGCCTTTTACCAAGGGAGGCATTGAACCATTATGAGCGCTGACAAGCGAGCTCACGAGCGCGGTAGTAGCGATGAAGATCGTCGGCGCAGCGATTGCGATTTGGATCTTTTGGGTTAGCCGCGTCGCGTTGACATCGATGCTGGCTTTGATGGAATCTTTCAAATGCTTGAAATCATAGTCGTGCACCGAAGTCGATTTCTCGAAACGCTGCCCCTCGCCCTGCGTCCGGACATGGCCCATCAGTGAGGCCTGAAATGCTTCCGCATAAGCGATGATGCCGAGCGCCTTGCGCTGATCCGTCAGGCCGCCTTCACGGTTGAGCCGTTCGATTTCGCGTGAAAGGCTCCACAACGTTTCCCGGCGCCAAGCGATTTCGTCGCTATGGTCTCGCTCCTTACGAGAGGAATCGAAGCGGAAGAGCGGCGTAATCTGATCCGAGGTGGCGTCGTGATGGGTGTGATCGTGAACGACATCCTTGATGAAATAATAGGCTTGGGCGGCCAGCCAATCGAGCTGCTTCTCGATGTGCGCGGCAGGCGTGCCTGCCGCACCGACGTCGCCTGGCTGGGCATCATACCAGACCCGGCACTCTCCTGTGCGCATGAGTGCGAATTGAAGGACGATCGCCGGCCCTGCGTCCTCAACACAGCCCATGATTTCGATACGGTGAGCATCGATGGTCCGATCGGTCGCTTCCGCATCGCCGTTGATATCGGGATCGTAAGACCGGATATTCAGCTTGCGATTAACTTCCTTCAGGAGGGCCGTTTGGGTCTGCCTTAATCGCTTGTTCTCAAGGTAGGACAGCATCCGTACGGTTCCGCGCAACAGGCCTTGCCGATCCCTTTCCGGTTCGGGTTCGCCCTCCTTCATGATCGGGATGTCGGTCACTTCGGTAACGGCGTCCAGAACCCAATGGAGCGCAATGTCAGGATTGAGCCAGGCGGCAACGCATTTGGGCAGCGGATAGTCGTTGATGACGCGGTGCTGGTGCACCATCATCACGCGCGATGGCCGTGCGCGATAAGGCTCTGTGAAGGTGCAGGCATCCTTCGCGGCCCCGATCATGCTATAGGAAAGGTGGCTCCTCACATTGGGAACCCAGCCAGCGTAGCTACGATAAGCACCCGTCCACGGGTCCGGTTTCAGAGCCTCCCCCATCGGTCCCGTCCAGAATCAAAAGATATCTTTGGAGATTGTCCGGGTTTCTCGGATGACGAACTTGCCGTTCCGATAGCGTACGCCAACGCCCGCACGCGTTGGAACGAGCGAGCTACTATCCTGGCGACGAACCTTCGCAAACATGAAACGCGGCAAAGTCACACCGGCGCGGCCAAATTCGCGCGCTTCAGCCGTTCCCCCGCGCCAAATCCGCGCCATTGCCGCAACGAGCGACATCAGAAGCCAGAGCAGAAGCGGCAGGGCAATGATTGCTACAAGGATCATCATTGTTCTCATTAAGTTCGTGCTACCCCAGAAGTTGCCCCAACACAACAATATGTCGCCCAACATACTCCACTCGCCGCTCGAATCTCTCCTTATGTCCGTCGCATAACACGGATTATCTAACCGGCGTCAGGCGATATTCAGAAAAGACCACCGCTTTTGAGGCAACGACCGGTTCGGAACGACATGAACGCCGAGGCGCTCACGTCAGCCATTTAAACGATCATCGCCGCACGCCGGCAGCGAGGAATTCCTAAACGGTTCCAGCGGCAGTGTAAGCGATCAAGCTCGACGAGGCATCGGATTCCTTCCAATTCGACATTAAACTGGAAGAAATACTGGCTGTGAATACGTCCCTGATCGTCACGCCTAAAAATATAATCCACCCGTCTTTTAATGATCTGCGATCCATACTCAATGCAATATTCCAATCTATAATTTACATTTACTTGCGAAATCTAAGTGAACCACTTTTCCGGACCACTCTTTGTCCGTCTATGAACGGGATTTCACAGTTGGTGCGATCGTCGAGGAAAGTCTCTGCGAAGTATTTCAAAAGACGCGAATCGCGCATTACCTCGAGATCACCGGGAAGGTGGTTGATCACCTCCTGGCTCGCCAACACCACCAGCTTGGCGCGGGGCCGCGAGGCCATGACGTTGAAACGATTGAGCGACAGGAGGAACTCGTCCTCGTCAGCGATCGCGTCAGGATCACCCAGCGCATAACTGGCTATGATCACATCACGTTGCTGCCCCTGGAAACGCTCAACGGTGTTTACTGCGCTGCGAATGAGCCCGCTGTCGTCACCGAGCGGTTCGAAGAGGGACTGGAGCTTGGACACCACCAGCGCCTTATGGGCGCGGTGCGGCGTTACAACGCCGACAGCGTCGGTCCAAAAGCTCTTCGCGTCATGCAGCCCGAGGCCAGTCGCATGCGGGTCCGCTTCGAGACCAGCGCCGAGATGGCTCCGAAGCATCCAGAGCAGCGCCGCCACGGTCTGGGCTTCGAAGTCATTCCACTGGCTGCTGCGTCCTTCCGGATAAATGAAGGCCGAAACCGGCTGATTGGGCTCCAGCAAACGAGCGAGTTCGGTACCGAACGCAAGACCTCCGGGCCAGTTCGCAGGTGCTATCGCAGGGAGCGGCGTCTCCAGCCGCATACGCAGATCAGGAAACCGAGCGGTCAGGCCGGCTGGATAACCGGCGAAGCGCCCGAAGCCGACGATCACGCTGTTCGAACGGTAGTTCTCCAATAGATCTTTTGAAGCCACCCCTCGATGGTCCGCGACGAAGTCGTAAATGGATCCAACGAGCTTTTCGAGACCGAGGGGGGCCTGCACTGCCTGTATAGGCGGTAGCTGCTTGGGGTCGCCGACAACAATTGTCGAGCCGCCTTCGGCGAGCGGTGCCAAGGCGAGCACGGCGTTCGCCATGTCCATTTGGGACGCCTCGTCGATCAGTACCACGTCGAAGAGCGGCTGGGCCACATTGCCCTTTAGGCCGGCAAACTTAGTTACCTGCTGAGGTGGCGCCGACACAATCGTGGACGTGGTCCCGGCGACCAGCAGATCGTGCAGGTCGCGGATGCCGGGCGCATCCTTATCATTAAGGAGATTGACGCCCACCGGCAGGCCCGGAGCATCTTCCTTCGAACCGGAACGCAGACGAGCCAGTCGCACCTTGCCCGTCGTCGCCTCTCCGAGTGAGATTATCTGGTGGAAGGTGCGCAACACGACATTGTCGGTCGCATCGTAGGTGTTGCTCGTAACGAGGATCCGGATCGCCCTACCAGCAGCGTTAGCTTCTAAAAGCAGCCCGAGCAGAATGGCGCGCAACGTCTGCGACTTTCCCGTTCCGGGCGGCCCCCAAATAAGAGCGACGCGTTTCTCCATCGCCTCGCGCCACGCATCCCACTGGCTATCGTTGAGCTTGGTATCGAGAGATTCCAGCGTCGCCCGTGTCGCTGCAGTATTCCTGCCTGTAGGAACGAGCGCCGCATTTTTCGTATCCCAAAGCACCTCCGCCACGGGCACATGCGCGGTCGCAGTCTTGGGCGCTGCCTTCCCGATGACGTTGGCTGTCGGCGTTCCAGCACTCATCGCTAAAGGCGGATTGCCGATCGCCTTGAGCGCAGTCTCGAGCCTTCCCGTCAGGAAGTCTTGGACCCGTCGGTCGAGGACGACGTCACGGCGCAGGTCAAGCGTTGATTCGATCTGTCGCAGATAGGTATCGACCTCTGGTTTGAAGGATACGGCGACTAGCCGGGCGTCGCGGTCGATGGCGAGCAATTGCGTTCCCGTCAGAGACCCGGCGAAGCCGAACTCCCTGATCCAACCCGGTAGATCCAAAGCGAGCGGAACGCCGCCGGTGAACTCGCCGATCCTGCGCGAATAGAAGTCCGGTACGGAAGCGGGCGAGAGCGCGCAGAGGAAGTCGCCCTCCTCAAACTTGGCTTCGCGGGATCCCTCGGCGAGCGTATAGATTCGTACCCCAGGACGCAGCGCGATCCCGAGCGTCGATGCGGCGGTAGCTAGGTCAGCGCCGGTGAGCTCCACCTCCAATCGTGCGGCAAGATACTTGGCCTCCCGCTCGTGCACGGGCATTGCCAAGGAAATAGCGTGCTCCAGACTGATGACTTGGGCATTGAGCCCAGCGAAGGCATACCAGATCTGCCCGTCGGCACTTACCCTCTGGAGCGATGCCGGCGGCTTGATCTCCACGATCTTCGGCGCACGGCTACGCAATTGACCCTGGAGGTCGAGGCGCAAGCGCCACATGACGGAATGAAGGGCATGCAGCTTCATCGTCACCGTCGAACGCAGCTGGGTGATCTGCTGACTCCATGGACGAGGCTGCCCCATCTTGGTCCAGATCTCGTGCGCCCGCTCCGACGGGACCTGATCAGACAACGGATCCTCAAAGATCACAGGCACGCGGAACTCAAATGGCGTCCCACCAGGCTTCGGCGGCGGCGCATAGGTGCGCGCTAGTCCGAGCAACGAGTAGTAGTGCGGAATGGGTGCCGCCACCAGCGCCTGGACCGCGTTGCGGACGATGGTTATGGGCGCATTTGCCGAGCGCAACTTTGCGTTCTCTATAATCTCCTCTGGCGGAAACAACCACGCCAGCTTCTTGAGATTGCCGTCGGCCAGGACGTGCTGGAGGTTGCGGCCAATCACGCGTAGCATGTGCTCGTAGGTGACGGTGTCCCAGATGTAGATCTGGACCGTCGCGTCCGCCTTGGCCTTCGCCGCATCGGAGAGCGCCCTTTCGACATAGGCGAGGAAGCTCATCAGCTCGCGAGTTTCACTCTGGACGCTGCGCGTGTCGTTCACGAAGACCTGCGCCTCGACCTTCTCGCGTTGACCGTTGATATTTGAATGGCCGCCGACGCCGAAGGCCAGTGTCAGGCCGCTACCGACATCGAAATCGGCCGACAGATAGAGATTGAGGTCCGCCCAGTTCGGAATGACGGCTGACGTGCCCGAGCCGGCGGGAATATCGCTGGTACCGGTCGCAAGCGAGTGCGCACGGCCCGCAACGACTGTCCGTGTGGCTCGCAGTTTTGGATGGCAGTCGAACACCGCGTCGTCGGCCTGCAGTGGAGCCAGCGAGACAGTGGTACTGATGTTGCGGTCGCCAAGTGCGCGCCGAGCGCCGCGGGGGAGAAAGGCGATGGAACTGAGATGCCCCTGCGCCTCGGCCATGGGCATGCAGTGATCCGGATGTTCCGCAGTGGTCGCGTTCCATACATAGCCCAGATACTCGCAGCCGCTGCAGCCGGTGCCTACATGCCAGTCGAGATCCTTCCAAGGACTGGCCAGCGCCTGAGGAAGCTCCACTACGAAGAAGTGCCTGAGTCGCGGTGAGAAGACGTCGATCTCGAGCGTCTCGATGTCCTCGCCCAGCGCGGTAGCCAATTCGTCCGCGGTTGGTGTGGTGCCCGCTCTGAGTCGATCCGCCTTGAGCCGAACGATCGCCGCCGCGTCGTGCGATCCCGGCCAGATGGCCGCCTCGGCGACGACCGCGTATCTGTCGGCAAAACCGTTGTCGGCAAGCCAGCCTGCCAGCGCCAACGAGTAGTAGGTGATCTCCGCAAAGTACGACGCGCTCGGCTCGGCAGTCATCTTGATGTCAATGACGCGCAATCCGATCCGACCATCCGCGTCGTGGACTGAGCCATCTGCCTCCACGATCCGGCCCACGTCTGCGGGGGAAAGGACCTGAATCAAGTCGGGCACTAGCTTCGCAAAGCCTAGAGAATGCGTGACAACCAAAGCGTCGATGCCGATGGCAGTTTGAAAGCCTAGGCCAACATCGAACTCGGGCCTAACCAGAAACGCACCAGGCTGCGCCCGGGACATCACGTTCTGTAATTTTTGGTCTTGGAACTCTGTTCCGGTCACGGTGCCTATGACCGATGCAACACCGAACGTGCTCTGCAGATCCTTGAGCTTATCCTGCTCCCAGCGGCTGCCTTCCTGAGTCAGCGCCGCCATTCCGGCGCGAGCGACAGTCTTCGGCGGCATGCCCTGTGCATCGCGCTCCGGCTGATACTGTTTGTTTTCCGGCGAAAGGAGAAGACGAAGTTGACGAGAACAATCGGTCCTGAAGTAATTGCTGACCACACGTTTGCTGAGATACGGCATTGACTTCCCCCAATTACTTTTCTCAACTAAGTTCAGCGCAGAGCATCCTCAAGCGTGATCGGCTCCGATCGTCTCTGTCTTCGCCTCGGAGCCAATGCCTTGCCGACAAGCGCGGCCCTACGCAGTGCGGTCGCGTCGATCGCGTTGAAAGGCAGGGCCAGGTCGCCGTACCGTTTGAGCCACACCGTGACCTCTGCCTCAACCTCGGCCACTTCCTGCTCCCAGACTTTTAGGACGGGAGTAGGCTTGGCACCGTGTCGAAGGACGAATACCGCGTCCCAGAGCCCGCGCTCGCCCTGCGCATGCAGGCCGCTGCCAGCTTCGCCCGGCATGGGCAGAACGCTTGTGATCCGCAAATCGGTGCGAGCTATTGCCTCCGCGAGCGCCTGCCAAGCTGGAGCATCGGTATGCCGGTAAGAGAACGCGACGATGCCGTTGCGCTTCAGCACCCGGGCGATCTCTTCGAAAGCCCGCCCCAGTCCATCCGTGTAGCGTTCGACACTCCCGGCACGCGACTTATTGGCGACGAGGCTATTGGCCAATATGTCCTGTTGCTCGCGGGGGTCGAGCACCTCGAGGCATTGTAGCCATGGGCCAAAGAAGCGCGCGAGTTCGGAATAGGCGATGTTGTCGAAATAGGGCGGATCCGTCATGACGACGTCGATGGATTTGCTCGGGAGAAACGCGAGATTGCCCGCTGTCCCCATGTGAATTTGGTTCTTCCGCCGACGGGCCCGCGTGGGTACATTGACGAAGGCTTTCGCTCCCAGCGGCTCCTTGGGACTACGCGCGTAGGCGGCGGCGGCAGTGAGCTTGCGGATAGCGTTAGGAAATGTGCCGCGCCCCGCCCGCTCGATCCATGGATTGAGCTCGACCGGACGTTGGATATGCCGGAACGCTCGTAGCGAGAACAGCGGCGTGAGACGCCGCCATCCTCCAGCGTAGGACGCCATCATGCAATTCGTGGTCAGATGATCGCTGAACGCCATCGCGACCGCGCTGCGCAGAGGATGTTCAAGAAGCGAGATCTCTTTGGCTAGCAGGCCGAGATGCAGCAGCTGTCGGGCATTGAAAAGGTCGCGCCAGCGACAATAGCCATAGGCGCTCAACCGTTCGTCCGACCAGCCCGACGTGTCTATCTCGTCGCCCGGGATCAACACCTCTCCTGCCAACTCTGCTTCCGCGAGTGCCACCTTTGCACGCTCGTACTGGCGCACGTCCTCGTCGATGGCTTTTCGGAAGGTGCGCTCCGACATGGGCACCATGCGCACGCTGGCGTCGCCCGCGATCGTCTCTACCGCAAAAAGCCGCCAGCGCGGGGCGCCACCACGCCGTCCATACTCAATGAGCTGATCGCTGTGCTCGCAGTGAGGGCATTCGGCCCGCCCCCGCAGGACAGTTCCGCGATCGCAATCGGTACGGTTTCCGCAGCTGTCGCATTCGAATGACGCGGTGCGCGCGGGTAGATCGTGGATTGCGCCGCAGGCGGAACAGAAAGCGTGGCGCGTCGTGCCGTCGTCAGCAAGGACGTAATTGGGATGTGCATCGAAATGGCTTCCGCAGCCGGCACACTCCACGACCTGTACCCAGAAGTGGTGCAGCACTTGGTCGCCGTATCTGACGTGAAACTCTGCAAGGCGGCTCCCGACCCGTTCCTTCAGATCGGTGAGGGTAGCGCCCAAATCCGGTAGGTCTGCCGCCCCTAACTCCAGGCGGCTGACTGCGCATGCAACAGGATCTACGTCACAGCCGTATGCTGTGGCGCCGAGCCGGGATGCCTCGAAAACCGACGTACCGCCACCGACGAAAGGGTCCAGTACCTTCAAGCCGGTAAGATCTGCGCCTCCGTAATAAAGTTCCCCGAAATCGGCATCCGGCTCCGACGTGACGCCGATGAGCAAGCTGCGAAACACCGATCCCAGTCTGCGCGCGAACCATTTGTGTGCGGTGTAGATCGGGCGAGGCCGCCGCCCTTCGCGAATGGCAAACGCGACGAGTTGCTCTATCGGAAGCTGCCCAGCCTCCACGAGAGATTGCCTACTGACCCGTGCGCTTTTTCGCGTCGTCTTTTCTCTTTGCTTCAGGGCCATCGGCATTCTCTTTCCTCTTGGACATTCCTCCAAGTATTCAGTGGCAACAAAGGTCATTTAAAGAGGGAGCTCTTCCGCGTCCAGCCGCACCTCAAGAGATCGAATGGTTTGAAGATCGCGGCATTCGAGACCAGCGCGAAAGCCCGCTTACCTTAATCGAGCAAGCGCCAGAAACGCGAGGCGATGGGGTCGGCGTAGGCGTCTGCTTTCTCGGTGGCATTGTTCGTCATGCTACGCCTCGGGTTCGATCCTGCCGCAGCCTTGGGCTTTGTGCGCGGCGAGTTCTTCGCGAAAGATGCGATCGGCTTCGCGCGCGGCACGGCGGGCTTGCGCTGGCGCCCATGGCAGGATGCCGGCCTGAAGCGCGCTGAAATCAGCCATGAACACATCGAAGCATTCGGCGAACTGTGCCATCAACCTAGCTTCTTCCGGCGTGACGGCGTGGCCTTCAGGTTCATCTGCATAAAATCGTACAGAAGTCCGCGAGTCTACTCGACGACGGCAAGAGATATTGTGGAGAGGTCGCGCCATCGACCGTTTGTTCCCTTTCTGTGCTTTTCATTCTAGTCTATCGTCGACGCCGCACGCTGGGCGGCCACGAGGCCGACTTCCGGAATTCGGTTTCAATCTGACGCTGAGAAGAGATGGCATGAGTTCGTTCGATGATCTGCCCAAACGCGACCGCAACCACGCCTTGGACGACGAAACCGAAGCAGCGTTTCAGGCGCTTATCGCGCAAAGCAGCGACTTCGTTCTCCAAGGATCGGACCGGAAGGACTATGGTACCGATTGCCAGATCGAAGCGGTCATTGATGGTCATGCGACGAATGTCCGCGTGCATGTCCAGCTCAAGGGCACCGAGCGTGCCCTCAATGCCGACAACTCGCTCAGCATTTCGGTCGATCGGGCCAACCTGAATTATCTTATCGCGCAGCCCTACAGCTTCTATGTGGCCTATCACGCACCAACGAAATCCCTTCGCGTCAGCTTCGTCGAAGCCGTGCTGCGTCAGTATGAGCACAGCGGCAAGAACTGGACCGTACAGCGGACCCTAACGATCCCTTTCATCGAGGAGCTCACGTTAGAACGCCTCGCCCGGCTGGCCGACCTTGCTCGCTCTGGTTCACGAATTGCTCGTGACAGCAGGATCGCGCAGTCGACGGCGACACCCGAGGCACTGCCTGGCCTATTGCGGACGGCCATGCCGCAGCTTCATGTGCCGGAAGATTCGGCGCTCGCGCGGCAGCTTGCCGAGCAGCTTTACGACAGCGGCGCGGACATGGTCCTGAGCGCCGCTTTCGAACAGCTCCACGCCGTGCTTGGCGCGGATAACGACGCCATGGGCTTCTGCTACATGGCGGAGATCAATCTCGGTATGGGATTTCAGGTGCCCAATACGAAGCGGATCGAGTCAGCCGTGGCGCATTTCCGGTCGAAACTTGCGACGGGCCGCTACCAGCCTGGCAGCCTTCACTATACCATCGGCAATGGGCTTTCGGCGCTGGGCCGCGAAGAAGAGGCCAAGTCCCTTTATATGGCGGCGCTCGACGATCCCGATTTCGCCGGGACGCCGGAGATGGCAGCGCAGTGCTACAAGAATCTCGGCACAAGCTTTGAGCGGCTCGGACAGGAAGACATTGCGGCGGAGCACTATCGTGAAGCGCTGCGATTGAGCCCGAACCTTCCGGAGGCTCATAATGCGCTGGCGCATTATCATCATCGTAATGGCCGCTACGAAGAGGCGCTCGAGTGTTTCGATCGCGTCGTCTTTACGGAGCGACAGATGGGCCGGCCGTCGGCCATTTCTGGCTGGCGCACGAACATCCTGTTTAGCCTCGGTGACGGCCGAGCGGCCTTTCGCGAGATCAATCGTCTGTTGAGCGAGGCGGACGACGCCCCGTGGATTTGGCTTTGGTGCGCGCGACAGGTCGCTGCATTCGGACGCATGTCCGTCGAGACTGCGCGCTTAGCGCTGCCCTTCTGGGATCGCTGCATAGCGGCGCATCCCGAGCTTGGACGTGCGCGAGCAGAGCGGCTGCTGACAAGCTTCTACCTCCGGCAGGAAGGCGAAGATGTGGGTTCGTACGACGCGTTTCGATCAATGTTTGACCAGCATATTGCGAAAGTCGATGCCGAGGATGCTGCGCTGCCCTGGGATCGCCTCGGCCATTGGGCACAGGACGTCGATAAATGGGAAGAAGCGGAACACTGCTACCGCAAGGCCTATGAATTGGAGGGCGGCCACTATGGCTATTGCCTCGGCACTGCGCTCAATTTTCTTGGTCGCTACGAGGAAAGCCGCCCGATCCTTGCCGAGCAGGCCGAGCATCTCCAGCCCGATGCGATGAGCTGGTTCCAACTAGGCGTGGCGAATGGGAACGCCGGGCGCTCGACTGAGGCGATCGCGGCCTATGGGAAGGCGATAGCACTCGATCCTGATTATGACATCGCCATGTTCAACCTGGGCGGCGTCCACTGGAACGACGGCGATCTCATCGCTGCGGCGCGGGTTTGGCGAAAGGCAATCGAGAGATTTCCTGACCATGCCCTCGCCGCAGAAGTGCGGGACAGGTTGCCTCTACTCATGTCGTGACAGCCTCCAGCATTTCGATGAACAGTCATCGATTGCGCGAGACTTGACTCCATGAGCCTCCGACTGGAACAGACGCCGAACTAGAATGGCATAGAAAAGCAGTGAGAGGCGGACAGATCCGCTGGAGGCGATGATATGCAGCGCACAACCAAGATTGCCGATTTCGAGCTGCCGTGGGGTCGCCGACGGTCCAATAACTTGTGGTGACGAACAATCTGGCGTTGGGGTTTGAGGGTTCGAACTTGGATTCCAGCCAGCCGCTTCCTCGCAACGGCGCGATGAACGAGCGGCAGGTTTCAGAGACCTATCTCAAGCCATCTAACGGCCGCTATGTCGGCGTGAGCTTACATCAATGCTTGATCAGGTATGTCCGCTATCCGATCGACAGCGCTCCGAAGCAGACCGTCCCGAAAGTCCCAATTCCCGCCGCTCCTACGCCGTAAAACATGGTGGGAAAGCGCGCCCAAATTCCGGTTGGGGACTCGAACTCCTGCCGAATCCTCACCAACTTTCTTGGGGGCTTACATGGTGGCCCTGATGATAGGGCTGAAAACTAAATTATGAGAATTCAATCTATTAAAGTCTAAATTCGAGTCCCGTAAGCGGCACCATTCACCCGAGGGCGCTTTCCCAAAGACATTGGTGCTTTCCGAGAAGGAAGCGTCGCCCCAGCCAAATTCCGTCATATTGGCAGGCACGGCGCGCTTAGGGCTTTTGCAGGGCTAAGGGTTCTCGATTTCTGGACACAGCCCTTGCCGGAGGTCCGGATGGACCCCCAGGCTGCGATGAGCGCGGCGCTCAGCCGCACTGGCCTCGGTGGAGGAGCTTGTGGTCGGCGAGGATCAGAGCCATCATCGCTTCCACCACAGGAACACCGCGGATGCCGACGCAGGGGTCGTGGCGGCCCTTGGTGAACATCTCGGCGGCGGTGCCGTCGCGGTTGATGGTCTGCTGCGGGGTGAGGATCGAGCTGGTCGGCTTGAAGGCGACGCGGCAGGTCACCGGCTGGCCAGTGGAGATGCCGCCGGCAATGCCGCCCGCGTGGTTCGCGAGGAACTGCGGCGCGCCGTCCGGCCCTTCGGCGGCGGGGCGCATGGGGTCGGCGTTCTGCTCGCCCGAGAGGCGGGCGGCGGCGAAACCGTCTCCGATCTCGATGCCCTTGACCGCGTTGATGCCCATCATCGCCGCCGCCAGATCGGCGTCGAGTTTTCCATAGAGGGGCGCGCCCCATCCGGCCGGAACGCCGGTTGCATAGCATTCCACCACCGCGCCGACCGAAGACCCGCTCTTGCGCGCGTCATCCACTATCTTTTCCCAGCGCAGGGCGGCTGCGGCATCGGGGCAGAAGAACGGGTTGTTGGCGATTTCCGCCTCGTCGAACTTGCCCGGGTCGATCATGTCGCCGCCGATCTCGGAGACGTAGGCGCGGATCGTGACTTCGGGGATGACCAGCCGGGCCACCGCGCCCGCGGCCACGCGGCTGGCGGTTTCGCGGGCGGAGGAACGTCCGCCGCCGCGATAGTCGCGAAAGCCGTACTTGGCGTCGTAGGCGTAATCGGCATGGCCGGGGCGGTAGGCCACGGCCACTTCGGAATAGTCCTTGGAGCGCTGGTCGACGTTGTCGATCATCAGGCTGATCGGGGTGCCGGTGGTGCGGCGCACGCCGTCAGGCGCCTCGAACACGCCGGATAGGATGCGGACCTGGTCCGGTTCCTGCCGCTGGGTGGTGTACCTGGACTGGCCGGGGCGGCGCGCGTCGAGGAAGGGCTGGATCACCGCTTCGTCGATGGCAAGGCCGGGAGGGCACCCGTCGACCACGGCGCCGATGGCCGGGCCGTGGCTTTCGCCCCAGGTGGTGAAACGGAAAAGGCGGCCGAAGCTGTTCACGCTCATAGTGCCTCGCGCCTTGTCGCGAATCGCGCGATTTGTCCAGTGGAGCAGCGCATTGTGCCGAAGCGGCTGCGATCTTCCCGAAGCGGGACAGATCGTGTTCCACAATGGCTTTTTTGGCCTCTTGTAGACTCGGTGTATCGATTGCAGGGAAATGCGATGTTTCTGGTCGTATTTCGTAACCGCAAGCGCCCCGATCTCGACGTCGACGGCTATATCCACGACTCCTTCGCGATGGAGGCGTTGGCAGAGGCGCAGCCGGGGTTCCTGCTGTTTCGCAGCTATACCGCCGACGATGGCGAAGTGCTGTCGATGTCGGAGTGGGAAAGCGAGGCGCATGCCGCCGCATGGTCGCGCAACGCGGAACATCTCATCGTCCAGCGGCGCGGGCGGGACGAGTATTACGAAAGCTATACGCTCTATACCTGCGACGCGCCCAACGTGCAGCGCTTTGAAATGAGCCACGCCGCGCAGGGCTGATCCGCCCGCTATCCTTGCCGCGTTGCTTGGTGTATCGCCGGAACCGTGCGGGCGAACGATGACTTATGCCTGCGAATCAGGGCGATAGGTACGGCATGGCGATCGAGTTCTACGGCATCCCCAACTGCGACACGGTGAAGAAGGCGCGCGTCTGGCTTGACGGGCAGGGGCTTGCCTACACCTTCCACGACTACAAGAAGGAAGGCGCGTCGCCCGAACGGCTGGCGGCGTGGATCGACGCTGCGGGGCTGGGCAAGGTGCTGAACCGCGCCGGCACCACCTTCCGCAAGCTGCCGGACGAGGACAAGGCGGATCTCGATACGTCCAGGGCGATCGCGCTGATGGTAGCGAACCCCAGCACCATCAAGCGTCCGGTGGTCGAACATCCCGGCGGCGTGCTGGTCGGCTTCAGGGAGCCGGAGTGGGCGGCGGCGCTGGCCCGATAAGCGCGCGAGCGGCCCCGCATGAACACGGTGGAATGGATCGCGGCGGCGCTGGGCCTCGTCAACATCGCGCTGCTGGTGCGCCGCAGCGCGTGGAACTATCCGTTCGGCATGGCCATGGTGGCGCTTTACGCGACCGTGTTCTTCGAGGCGAAACTTTATGGCGAAGCGGGGCTGCAGGTGTTCTTCTTCGTCGCGCAGGCGTGGAGCTGGGCGTTGTGGGCCAAAGCGGCTCAGGCCAACGCAGCCCGAGCCGAGCCCGGCGGCGGTGATCACGGGGACGGCGCCGATCAGGTGCCCGTGCGCCGCCTCAGTACGACCGGGCGGCTGGTCTGGCTGACTGGGACTGCCGCGCTGGCGCTTAACCTCGGGTGGGTCATGGACCGGTTCACCGATGCCGCGCTGCCTTATGCGGATACCGCCATCGCCGGTGCCAGCATCGCCGCGCAGATCCTGCTGGCCTTTCGCCGGATAGAGAACTGGGTGCTGTGGATCGCCATCAATGTGGCATCCATCGCGGTCTACATCCACAAGGACTTGTGGCCGACTGCGGGGTTGTACCTCGTATTCCTGCTGATGTCGGTGCTGGCCTTGCGTGAATGGACCGTCGCCTACAGAAGGCAGGCATGAAGACCGTCTGCCTCCACGGCGCCGAAAGCACCGGAAAATCGGTGTTGTGCGAACGCCTCCTCGTCACGCGCGGGTGGCCGTTCGTGCCGGAATATGGGCGTACCTATTGCGAGGAAAACGGCATCGACCTGACGATGACCGACCTGCTCGTTATTGCCGAAGGGCAGGCACGCGCCAATCGCCGCGCACTGGAGGATGACGACAGGTCGCCAGTGCTGCTGCTCGATACCGACCAGCTGATGACGGCCGCCTGGGCGCAGATGCTGTTCGGCGAAGTGCCCGCACAGCTGCTCGCCTATCCCAAGGCCGATCTTTACCTGCTGTTCGAGCCTGACGTGCCCTGGCAGGAGGACGGCACCCGCTTCTTCGGGGCCGACGACGCGCGCGGACGCTTTGCCGCGCTGGCGGAGGAGATGCTGGTGCGTGCCGCGGTGCCCTTCGTGCGGATCGTGGGCACGTGGGCCGAGCGCGAGGCGAAGGCCGTGGCCGCGATCGAGGCGCTGCTGGCCTGAATCAGCGCTTGCGGGCGGTGGCGATGAAATTCAGCGCCAGATCGTCCGACAGGTGCAATCCCTTCACCGGAGACCAGGCGATGCCGCGCGGCGTGCCCAGTTCCAGCCCCGCGTCCCCGGCAAGGTCGCGCAGTTCGTCTGGCGTTACGAACTGGCTCCATTCATGCGTTCCGCGCGGCACCTGACCCAGCCGCTCCGCCGCTTCCACCAGCAGCACGCGCGAACGCGCGGTGCGGTTGGGACAGGACAGGATCATCAGCCCGTCGTCCGCCAGCGCGGCGGCAAGGTGGCCGATGAACGCGGGCTTGTCCGTGACGTGCTCGATCACCTCAAGCGAGCAGACGAGGTCGAAGCCGGATAGGTCCAGCGACCCCAGTTCGCCTGCGCGATAATCGATGGCAAGGCCCATCGCCTGTGCATGGGCGCGGGCGGCGGCAGCATTTTCCGGGGCGGCATCCACCCCGGTGACGGCGGCGCCCATGCGCGCCAGCGGCTCGCACAGCAGCCCGGCACCGCACCCTGCATCGAGCGCGCGCTTGCCTGCCAGCGGCTTCAGGCCGCGCGAATCGGCGCCGAAGTGTCCGTCGATAGCCTCGCGGATGAAGCCCAGGCGCACCGGGTTCAGCTTGTGCAGCATGGCGGAGCTGCCTTTAGGATCCCACCACTCAGCGGCGAGCGAACCGAAGTGAGCGGCCTCCTTCGGATCGATTGTTGCGCGCGGCGGGGTCATCGAGGCAGTTGCATTGTTCATGGCTCCCTCCTAACAGCGCGACCGACTCTTATCCACACTCGCGCATGTCGTGCGGGTCATTTCACAGGGGAGCAACGACGCCTTGGCTCGTATCGTGATGAAATTCGGCGGCACTTCGATGGCCGGGTCCGAGCGCATCCGGCGCGTGGCGGGGATCGTCAAACGCCAGCAGGAAGCCGGACACGAAGTGGCCGTGGTGGTATCCGCGATGGCCGGAGAGACCGACCGTCTCGTCAACTTCTGCCGTGAAGCCAACGCGCTTTACGACCCGGCCGAATACGACGTCGTCGTCGCCTCGGGCGAACAGGTGACGTCCGGCCTGCTGGCGCTGACGCTGCAGTCGATGGGCTGCAAGGCGCGGTCGTGGCTGGGCTGGCAGGTGCCGATCAGGACCGACGACGCCCACGCCAAGGCCCGCATCGAGGAGATCGATTCGGACGCCGTGATCGCATCGATGGCAGCGGGCGAGATCGCCGTTATCCCCGGCTTCCAGGGCGTTTCACCGGACAACCGCGTGACGACGCTGGGCCGTGGCGGCTCGGACACCTCGGCGGTGGCCGTGGCGGCGGCGGTGAAGGCCGACCGCTGCGACATCTACACCGACGTCGATGGCGTCTACACCACCGACCCGCGCATCGTCGCCAAGGCGCGCAAGCTGCCGCTGGTGACGTATGAGGAAATGCTGGAACTGGCCTCGGTCGGCTCCAAGGTGCTGCAGACCCGCTCTGTCTCCCTCGCCATGAAGGAGAACGTGCGCGTGCAGGTGCTGTCATCGTTCATCGACGAGAACGCGCCCGCCGCCGACACCATCCCCGGTACACTGATCGTCAGCGACGAAGAACTAGAAGGAAGCGATATGGAACGCCAGCTCATCACCGGCATCGCTGCCGACAAGAACGAAGCCAAGATCACCCTGACCCGCATTGCAGACCGTCCGGGCGCCGTGGCGTCGATCTTCGCGCCGCTGGCGGATTCCAACATCAACGTCGACATGATCATCCAGAACGTCGCCAAGGACAAGGGCGAGACCGACGTGACCTTCACGGTCCCGCAGGCCGATCTTGCCCGCGCGCAGGCGCTGCTGGAAGAACGCAAGGACGCGATCGGCTACTACCGCATGATCGCCGAAGGCAACGTGGCGAAGATCAGCGTTGTGGGCGTCGGCATGCGCAGCCACGCAGGTGTCGCCAGCACCATGTTCAAGACCCTGGCCGATCGCGGGATCAACATCATCGCCATCTCCACCAGCGAGATCAAGGTTTCGGTCCTGATCGACACCGACGAAACCGAACTGGCCGTGCGCGTGCTGCACACCGCTTACGGGCTGGACGCGGCAGCCTGATCTTTTCCGCGCGGCGGCGGCGGTCAATCGTCGTCACCGTCGCGGGATTTACGCCAGATCGCGTCGACAGCGTCGGCAGCCTCGGCGATTTGGCCTGCGTCAATCAAGGCGATGACCGCGGCCGGCTTGTTATCGTCGTTTCGCCTGTGCGGTGCAAATGCCAGCGGCATCAGCAGGCGGCGCGCGCGCGCGGCGTCACCCTTGTGCAAATCCTCGCGAATCATGGCCCAGGCAATGTCGCCGTTCTCGGGCGCCAGAACGTGAGCGCGCTGCAAGCCGGTGACCGCGTTTTCCGGCACCTGCTCCCCGGCAAACAGAAAGCTGGTGTAATAGCGATAGAACGGCTCGGCCCAGTTCGGGTCGGCACGATTGGCGCGGGCGAACCATTTGCGCCCCGTCGCCCAAGCAGTGTGGTCTCCGGTGTTGGCCTCCACCGCGCGTCCCGTGACTATCCGGCCCTTCAGTACCAGCGCTCGGGCGGAACCCGGGTCCAACTGCAGCGCGCGTGTAGCTAACTGGTCCGCCTCTTCGTACCGCTTGGCGAGCAGGGCGGTTTCGGACAGCAGAATCTGGGCGCGCGCATCGTCGGGGAAGGCCTGAGCCTGCTTCATCACTTCGATGGCGGTGCTCTTGCCATGGCCGCGCTGGATGCCGCGTCGGGCTGCAAGCCATAGCAGCATTGAGCGGCCTTCACCTTCCGACATGGCGCGTACGGTGACGGCGGGGGTCCGGGGCGGCGCACCGATGCGGACCGGCACGATGTCCGCGCGGATGTAGCGATCAAGTTCGTTGTCGAAGGCGTCAAGATCGCCGAAGGCCTGCTGCGCTGCCTGCAGGCTGGGCTTGCCCGATGCCATCGCGGACAGATACCGGCCAAGCTGTCCCGATCTTTCCGGGCGGACCATCAGATAATGTGTCATCAGCCAGGCGCGACCGTAGGTCTGGTCAACGTCCTTGCCGAAACCGAAGACTTCGGGGGCAACGAGCTTGCGCATCGGTATGCGTGAGTCTCTTAGCAGGGATCCGCCGCGATAGCTGGCCGGATAGCCGATCACGGTCGATCCGTCGGCGTCGAACACGGTGTTGGCGTTGAACTCGGCAAAACCTTCAACATACCAATAGGGGTAAGGGCCGGGAGTATTTGCGAGCATGAAATGGTGACTGTACTCGTGCAGCAGAAGGGCTTGAGAGTTCAGATAGCCAACCTGCTGGAACTTGGCCTTTTCTTCCAGTGTCGTGATCACCGTGATCGTTGGGCTGTCCAGCCGCCGGGCATACCAGCCCAGCAGGCCGGAGTTCATGCACCCGCACGCGACCATGAACGATGCCGGCTCAAGGGCATAGATCGCCACCGGACGATTGTGCAGGTCCGGATTGTCGGCGATGTCGTAAAGCCGCCGAAGCGCCATGTCGAAACGTTCGAGCCGGGCGGCGAATTCCTTCGCGCGTTCTTCCGTGCCACTGGTGACAAGGATGAAATGGCTGGTCCGCGCTTCGAACCATGCGGCCTGCGCATCAGTAGTGACCGAGAAAAGCGATGCGGCCGCAATGGCCAGATATTTGAACAACTTCACCAGTGGCCCCCGCCCCAAGACGATCGACTATAAGCCGTTCGGCGCGGGCGTAAAGCGACGCTGCGTGATGCAGCAGGTATTTTCAGGGAAGAATGGCCTCACACCGTTCAGGCATGAGGCCATTCAAAATGCCACCGCGCCGCGTCAAGCGAGCGGTTCGATCGAATCAATCCGCCAGTTCGGGCACCGGCGACAGGTCCGGGTTCACGCTCATGCCCAGCGCTGCCGCCACGCCGGCGCCGTAGGCGGGGTCGCAGCGGGTGGCGTTGTCGATGTGGCGCTGCTTGATGAAGGCGGGCGCATCGCCCATCGCGCGGGCGGTGTTGGCGAACAGGCGCTGCTTCTGGGCATCGTCCATCAGGTGGAACAGCGCGCGCGGCTGGCTGTAGTAGTCGTCGTCATCCTCGCGGAAGTTCCAGAAATCCGCGTCACCCGACAGGCGCAGCGGCGGTTCACGGAACTCGGGCTGGCCCTGCCACTGGTTGAACGAGTTCGGGTGATAGTGCGGCAGCCCGCCATAATTCCCGTCGACTCGGCCCTGACCGTCGCGGTGGTTGTTGAACACCGGACAGCGCGCGGCGTTCACCGGGATCTGGTGGTGGTTCACGCCCAGGCGATAGCGCTGCGCGTCCGAATAGGCGAACAGGCGCGCCTGCAGCATCTTGTCGGGCGATACGCCGATGCCGGGGACGAGGTTGGACGGCGAAAAGGCGCTCTGCTCCACATCCGCGAAGAAGTTTTCCGGGTTGCGGTTCAATTCCATCATGCCGACTTCGATCAGCGGATAGACCTTCTGCGACCACACCTTGGTAAGGTCGAAGGGGTGGAAGCCGCAGGTTTCGGCCTCGGCCTCGTCCATGATCTGGACCATGACCTTCCACTTGGGGAAGTCGCCGCGTTCGATCGCTTCGTAGAGATCGCGCTGGTTGCTCTCGCGGTCACCCGCCACCACTTCGGCGGCCTCGGCGTCGGTCAGGTGAGCGTGGCCCTGCTGCGTTTTGAAGTGCCACTTCACCCAGAACCGCTCACCGGCCTCGTTGTAGAACGAGTAGGTGTGGCTGGAGAAGCCGTCCATGTGGCGGTAGCTTTTGGGAATGCCCCGGTCGCCCATGACGTAGGTGACCTGGTGGAACGCTTCCGGCAGCAGGGTCCAGAAGTCCCAGTTGTTCTGCGCGCTGCGCATGTTGGTGCGGGGATCGCGCTTCACCGCCTTGTTGAGATCGGCGAAGTGGCGCGGATCGCGCACGAAGAAGACCGGCGTGTTGTTGCCGACCATGTCCCAGTTGCCTTCCTCGGTGTAGAACTTCACCGCGAAGCCGCGAATGTCGCGCTCTGCATCGGCGGCGCCACGCTCGCCCGCCACGGTGGTGAAGCGGGCGAACAGTTCGGTCTGCTTGCCTGGCTCGGAGAGGAACTTTGCGCGGGTGTAGCGCGACACGTCACCGGTGACGGTGAAGGTGCCGAACGCGCCCGAACCCTTGGCGTGCATGCGCCGTTCGGGGATGACTTCGCGGTTGAGGTTGGCCAGCTTTTCAAGCAGCCACACGTCCTGCATCAGCAGGGGGCCGCGTGGTCCGGCCGTGTAGGAGTTCGAGTTGTCGACGACGGGCGCGCCGAACTGGGTGGTGAGGGGGGTGGCGCCGTGCCCATAAGGGCACTTGCCGCCGGAGTTGTTGGAATCTGAACCGTGCATCGCGAGGCTCCTTCGGGTCATGGTTGTCTGTGGCCGCCCGGCTTGTTCTGAGGGGCGGCGATGACAAACAAGCTATCGGAGCCCGCCGGTGCGGAGAAGCTATACGAACATCTAAGTGTAATCGGGTAAAGCGATTAAACGGCGTTCAATCCTGTGATTCCCGGCGCCACAGGGCAGCGCGCAGGCCCACGAGCGCGTCGATGACGGCAAGCTGGGCTTCGCGGACGCGCAACACGTCTGCGGACTGGGTTGCAGTGCGGATTTCGGTGGCAAGGGCCAGCAGGCGAGCGGCGGTGGGATTGGGCACGCGCCAGCCCAGTGCCTCGATCTCTCCGGCGCGTGGCGCGCCGATGCCGGCGGTTGCCTGAGTGGTCAGCCGTAGTGCGCCTTCAAGGTCGAGAATGTCCTCGAACAGGTGTTCGTCCACGGCGGCGGCGGGGGCAAGACCGATCGCGCCGGGGTTGCCTGCGGTCGCGAGCGGTTCGTCGTCGTGATGCATGATGAAAAAGCAGGCCCCCATATTCCGGCGTGATGATGCCGGACTTAAACGCACCTGTCTTCCATCGGTTCCGTCGCTCGCCGCTTGTCGAGGGCGATTCGTCACCCTATGGCGCACGGCTGAACCAAATTCCGGGCTATGGAACCATCATGACCGCCAATACCAAGACTTCAGCGCTGATGGCGCGTGGCTGCGAATTTCTCGGCAGCGAGACTGCGATCCTGTGCGGGGCCATGTCGTGGGTGTCCGAGCGCAACCTGGTGTCGGCGATCAGCAACGCGGGAGGCTTCGGCGTAATCGCGTGCGGGGCGATGACCCCGACACTGCTCGACGCGGAGATCGCCGCGACCAAGGTGCTGACCACGAAGCCGTTCGGCGTCAACCTCATCACCATGCACCCGCAGCTGTTCGACCTGATCGACGTCTGCGCCCGGCACGGCGTGACCCATGTGGTGCTGGCGGGCGGCATTCCGCCCAAGGGCAGCGTGGAAGCGATCAAGCAGAACGGCGCCAAGGTGATCTGCTTCGCCCCCACGCTTGCGCTGGGCAAGAAGCTGCTGCGTTCGGGCGCCGACGCGCTGGTGATCGAGGGTTCGGAGGCGGGCGGCCACATCGGCCCGGTCTCCACTTCGGTTCTGGCGCAGGAGATCCTGCCCAGCCTGGCCGCCGACAACCTGGTGTTCGTGGCAGGCGGCATTGGCCGGGGCGAGGCAATCGCCGGCTATCTGGAAATGGGCGCGGCGGGCGTGCAGCTTGGCACCCGCTTTGCCTGCGCCAGCGAATCGATCGCCCATGCGGACTTCAAGAAGGCGTTCTTCCGCGCATCGGCGCGCGATGCGATCGCTTCGGTGCAGGTCGATCCGCGCCTGCCGGTGATTCCGGTTCGCGCCCTGAAGAATAAGGGCACCGAGGAATTCACCGCCAAGCAGATCGAGGTCGCGCGCCTGCTCGACGCCGGTGAGGTGGACATGGGCGAGGCGCAGCTCAAGATCGAGCACTTCTGGGCCGGTGCGCTGCGCCGCGCGGTGATCGATGGCGACGTGGAGAACGGCTCCATCATGGCGGGCCAGTCGGTCGGCATGGTCGGCAAGGAAGAGCCGGTGGCGGAGATCATCGCCGCTCTCATGGCTGAAAGCGAAGCCGCGCTCACCAACCGCGCCGCCGCCTGAGGAACGCCCGGATGCCCGCACTGCCGAATGCCGCGCAGGCCAGCCCGCTGATCCTCGCGTTCTCGTGCGCGGACCGTCCCGGTATCGTCGCGCGGGTGACGGGCTATCTGGCGCAGATGGGCGCCAACATCGTCGAAGCGCAGCAGTTCGACGATCTGGAGCAGGGCCGCTTCTTCATGCGCGTGGCCTTCGATCCGGGCGCCACCGACCGCGAGGACATTCGCGAAGGCTTCGGCCCCATAGCGCACGAATACGGCATGGCATGGTCAATGCAGCGGCGCGACCGTCCGCGCCGGGTGCTGCTGATGGTCAGCAAGTTCGACCACTGCCTGGCCGACCTGCTGTATCGCCACCGCATCGGCGAGATCGCGATGGAGATCGTCGGCGTCGTCTCCAACCACCCGCGCGAGGCGATCAACACGCTGATGCTGGGCGACATCCCGTTCCACCACCTGCCGATGGCAAAGGGCGAGAAGGCCGCGCAGGAAGCGCAGGTCCGCGCCATCGTCGATGAAACCCGTGCGGAACTGGTGGTGCTGGCGCGCTACATGCAGATCCTTTCGGACGAGATGGCGGCGTTCCTTTCGGGCCGCTGCATCAACATCCACCATTCGTTCCTGCCCGGCTTCAAGGGCGCCAAGCCCTATCACCAGGCCCATGCGCGCGGCGTGAAGATGATCGGCGCGACGGCGCATTACGTCACGGCGGACCTCGACGAAGGGCCGATCATCCATCAGGATGTGGAACCGGTGACGCATTCCGACACGCCCGAGGACATGGTGCGCAAGGGCCGCGACATCGAACGGCGCGTGCTGGCCGAAGCGGTGCGGCTCCATCTGGAGGACCGCGTGCTGCTGAACGGTGCGCGCACGGTAGTATTCCGCAGCTAAGGCGGCAGGATCGAAGGGGAGAGCAGGGCATGCAGGTCAACGGTATCGATCACGTCAACGTGCTAACGGACGACCTGGAAGCCACCGCTACGTTCTACGAACAGGTGCTGGACCTGATCCGCAGCGAAAACCCCTCGATCCGCGCGGGCACGGCCGGGTACTGGATGCGCGATGCCGCCGGCGCGCCGATCATCCATCTGGTGGACCGCACCACGGCGCCGGGCCGCTATGACGATCATGTGCCCGGCGAATCGACCAACGGGCTGCACCACGTTGCCCTGCGCTGCACCGGTTTCGACGCGATGCGCGCCAGGCTGGATGCGCGTGGCATTCCCTATCGCTTCAACGATCTGCCGCACATCGGCCTGCGCCAGCTGTTCCTGGCCGATCCCAACGCGGTGAATCTGGAACTCAATTTCAACGGCGATTGAGGTCGGGCAAGGGGCAGGTTAGGCTGCGCGCAATCAGCGAAAGGCCGGCCCATGTGCGACGATTTCACTCCTGAAGATTTCCGCAACGCAGAGCAGCGCATGGCAGGGCTCGACCGGCGCGGGTTTGCCGTGCTGGGCGTCGGGGCAGCGCTGGCGGGATGCACGGCTTCGATCGCGGCGGATGGCGGCTCGGTGACGGAGCGGATGGTGTCGATCACCACTGCGGACGGGGTGTGCGATGCGTTCTTCGTGCATCCCGGCAAGGGCAGGCATCCGGGCATCGTCATGTGGCCCGACATTGCCGGTCTGCGTGAAGCGAAAAAGGTCATGGCGCGCAGTCTGGCTGCGCAGGGCTATGCGGTGCTGGTGGTGAACCAGTATTACCGCGCAGGCCCGGCGCCGGTGATGAAGAGTTTTGCAGAGTTCCGCACCCCCGAAGGGCAGGCGAAGATCGGCCCGATGCGCGCGCAGCTGACGCCCGAGGCGATCACGCGCGATGCTACGGCCTATGTTGCCTTCCTCGACAGCCAGCAGGCCGTGGACCGCAAGCGCCGCATCGGCAGCAACGGGTACTGTATGGGCGGGCCATTCACGGTGCGCACGGCGGCTGCCGTGCCCGCGCGGGTCGGGGCGGCGGCGTCTCTCCACGGGGCCGGGCTGGTGACCGATGCGCCTGACAGTCCACATCGCCTGCTGCCGAAGACGAAGGCAGGGTACCTCTTTGCCATTGCCCGCAACGACGATGCCAAGCAGCCCGACCAGAAAGTGGAACTGCGCAAGGCTGCCGATGCCGCGAAGCGCCCCGCTGATGTGGAAGTCTATGCCGCCGACCACGGCTGGTGCGTGCCGGACTCCCCCGCTTACGATCCGGGCGAGGCGGACCGGGCGTGGAAGGCGATGCTGAAACTGTTCGCGACGTTGTGAGCGCCTAATCCTCACCCCAGCGCCATTTCCATCCGCCGCGGGTGTGGCGGGCGGCGATGGCGCAGAACAGCCACGTCACCAGCAGGAACAGCGTGAAGGCGATCGCTCTCAGGGCACCGCCGCCCGACTGCTGCCCGGTCCGGTCGAGAAATCCGATCCCCGCCAGTGCAGCCAGATAAGCCACGCAGAGCAGCCAGCCTTCCCGCCTGATCGGCAGGCCGCTGCCGTAGCCATAGCGCTTCGGTGCGAACCACGCGGTGTCGTCGAACAGCTTGTGCAGCATCATCCGTCCTCCTTGGGCGGCCTGCCGCGTCGGGCCGGTTCGCCTGCTTCCACCTTGATCCCGCGCCGCGCCAGCGCTTCGCGCAGCAGCACTTCGACCTGCGCGTTCACCGAGCGCAAGTCGGCCGCCGCCGTCCGCTCCAGCGCTCCGTAGAGCGCCGGGTCGAGACGGAGCGCGAAGGCCTTCTTGCCGGGAGACGCCATGATCCGGCTTTACTGGTAGAGCGAACCGGCGTTGACGACCGGCTGCGTATCCCGTTCGCCGCACAGGACGACCATGAGGTTGGACACCATCGCCGCGCGGCGCTCGTCGTCCAGTTCCACCACGTTCTTTTCCGAAAGCTGCGACAGCGCCATCTCCACCATCGACACCGCGCCTTCCACCAGCTTGCGGCGGGCGCCGATCACGGCCTCGGCCTGCTGGCGGCGAAGCATCGCGCCGGCGATCTCGGGCGCGTAGGCCAGGTGGGTCAGGCCGCATTCGTCCACCGTCAGGCCCGCCACATGCAGCCGCGCGATCAGTTCGGTGCGCAATTCGGCGTTCACTTCCTCATGGCTGCCGCGCAGGGTGACTTCGGCATCCTCCACGTCGTCATAGGCATAGCGCGAGCCGATGGAGCGCACCGCAGCCTCGATCTGGACGTTCACGAAGGCCTTGTAGTCGTCGACGTCGTAAAGCGCCTGCGCGGTATCGGCCACGCGCCAGACGACGTTGGTGGCGATCTCGATCGGGTTGCCGCGCAGGTCGTTGACCTTGAGCTTTTCCGAGACGACGTTGTTGGACCGTACCGAAATCTTGGTCTTGCCCATCCACGGCCAGACCCAGCGTAGCCCGGCGGTGCGGTCAGTACCCTTGTAGCTGCCGAACAGGGTTATCGCGGCGGCCTGATTGGGCTGGATCATGTAGAAGCCGGACAGGATCAGCACCTGCAGCGCGATCGCAGGGACGATGAACGCCAGGAATGCCAGCACCGTGCCCGGACCCGGATCGCCGCTGGCCAGCGTGACCACCCAGAAAGCGACCGCCAGGAACAGGACCAGCGAGACCACCAGCATCAGGTACCCGCTCTGCGTGGAGGCGGTGCTTTCCCGGCTGGCGTTGATGGGCAGGTGCGAATCGAACATCGGATTACCCCCATAAAAGTGATATCATATTAATATCGAATTAGGCAGGTTCGTCAATCGGCATGCTTGAACCGGACGGCGATCGGTAGTATCTGGGGAATGCGGGCCGGGCCCCTCTGGCGCGGCGTTCCTGACCTTCTGGTTGAACGCCTCGTGATGTCGGACCGCATCGGGTGATACCGATGCAGGTCAGCATTGATTCCTTACGCAACCTGCGCGGCACTCATCCGATCGAACCACAACCCGTTCGATAGGGATACGACGATGACCGAACGCATGTTCCGCCTGCTTGAACTTCACCAGAAGCTCGATGCCGCCCTGCGCACCCTGAAAACCGGCCGCGCGGATGCCGCAGCCGTGGCCCGCCTGACACGACGCAAGCTGCGACTGCGTGAGCGCCTGTCGCGCCTTGCCCTGACGCAGCGCCACGCTTTCAGCCTGTAAGGGGAGCGCCGACGATGGAGTTTCTTTTTGCCGACTGGCTGGGCACGCCTGCGTGGTTCTGGCTGGCTTTCGCCGCCGTGGTGCTGCTGCTGACCGCTTTCGACCTTGGCGTCCTGCACAAGGAGGACCGGGAGATGGGCATCGCCGAATCTCTGCGCCTCTCCGTGTTCTACATCGCCATCGCGATGGTGTTCGGCGCGTGGATATGGTGGGCCAAGGGCAGCGCCCCGGCGATCGATTACTACACCGGCTATTTCATCGAAAAGGCGCTGTCGATCGACAACGTGTTCGTGATCTCGATGATCTTCGGCTACTTCGCCATCGCGCCCAAGTACCAGTATCGCGCGCTGTTGTGGGGAATTCTGGCGGTGATCGTGCTGCGCGGCCTGATGATCGCGGGCGGTGCTGCGCTGGTCGCCCATGCGCACTGGGTGATGTACCTGTTCGCCGCGTTCCTGATCTTCACCGGCGTGAAGATGCTGTTCACCAGCGACCATGATCCCGACATCGGCAACAACGCCGCGATCCGCTGGATATCGCGCCACATGCGCGTGACCCGCGGGCACCATGCAGAACACTTCTTCGTCCGCGAGCCGAACCGCAAGGGGCAGCTGGTCTGGGCGGCGACGCCGCTGTTTCTGGCGCTGGTGGTCATCAATCTGGCCGATCTGGTCTTCGCCATCGATTCGGTGCCGGCGATCTTCTCGATCACCACGGACACCTTCATCGTCTATACGTCGAACATCATGGCGATCCTGGGCCTGCGCGCGCTGTACTTCGCGCTGGCGGCGATGGTGCACCGCTTCCACTATCTGAAGTACGCGCTGGCGCTGGTGCTGGTGTTCATTGGCGGCAAGATCCTGATCGCCGACTTCGCGCTGGGCGGGGCCAAGTTCCCGCCGCTGGCAAGCCTTGGCATCACGCTGGCGCTGATTGCGGGCGGCGTGGGCTGGTCCTTGTGGAAGACGCGCGGGGAAGGAGCGGTGCTGCCGCACTGATCCCTCCTGCCTGAACGGGGGCGGCAATAAGCAGGTGCGCCGCCCCTGTCCTGCCGCTACGAGGCGGGCATGACTTCGACGCAGACTGCCCGCCACCCCGACTGGACCCCGCGCCACTTGCTGGCGCTGCTCACCGCAAACATCGCGCTGGCGCTGGGTGCGTGGCTGGTACGGCTGGCAGATGTGGGCCCGGTTGCCGCCGGGTTCTGGCGGCTGACGCTGGCGCTGCCGGTGCTGGTGCTGCTGGCAGCACGCGAACCGGCGGCGCAAAGGCGCATGTCGGCAGGGGTGGTGGCGCTGGTGCTGGGGGCGGGCGTGTTCTTCGCGCTGGACCTTGCCGCGTGGCATTTTGGCATCGTGCGCACAAAGCTGGGCAATGCGTCTCTGTTCGGCAATTCGGGCAGCCTGATCGTCATGGTCTGGGGCCTGTGCACCGCGCATCGCAGGCCATACGCGCTGGAGATCGGCGCCATTGCCGCAGCGGTTTTCGGCGCGGGGCTGCTGATGGGCGGATCGCTGGAAATCAGCCATGAAAATCTGATCGGCGACCTGTTCTGCCTGCTGGGCGGGGTATTCTACGCCATCTACATCATCATGTTGAACGGTCCGCGCGATCGGCTGGGATCCTATTCGATGCTGGCGGTGTCGACGTCGGCCAGCGTGCCGGTGATCCTGCTGGTGGCGGTATTGCTGGGCGAGACGATCATGCCGCACAACTGGACGCCGCTGGTTGCGCTTGCCGTGTCGAGCCAGCTGATCGGGCAGGGATTCCTGATTTATTCGCTGCGGCACTTCACCCCGCTGGTCATCGGACTGGCCTTGATGGCGCAGCCTGCATTGACGGCAGCGGTCGGATGGTTCGCTTTCGGAGAGACGCTCAGCGGGCTGGACATGGTGGGCATGGTGCTGCTGGCTGGCGCGCTGCTGCTGGCGAAAGTGGCGGACAAGCCTGCCGCCAAAGCCGCACCGATGGTGGGAGAACCCTGAGCGATGGCCCGCCTGATCCTGTTCAACAAGCCTTACGACGTGCTTTCGCAGTTCACCGATGCCCGGTCGCCGTCCCCGCGCGCGACCCTTTCGGACTACGTGAAGGTGCCGGGCGTCTACCCGGCCGGGCGGCTGGACCGCGACAGCGAAGGGTTGCTGCTGCTGACCGACGACGGACGCCTGCAGGCGCGCATTTCCGACCCGCGCTTCAAGGCGGCCAAGACGTATCTCATCCAGGTCGAAGGCGAACCGGACGAAGCCGCGCTGGAGGCGCTGCGCGAGGGCGTGATGCTGAACGACGGGCCGACCCGCCCGGCAGAAGCGCGCCGCATCGCCGACCCCGAACTGTGGCCGCGCAACCCGCCGGTGCGGTTCCGCAAGACGGTGCCCGACTGCTGGATCGAACTGAGCATCCGCGAAGGGCGCAACCGGCAGGTCCGCCGCATGACCGCCGCCGTCGGCCATCCCACCTTGCGGCTGGTGCGCCAGCGCATCGGCGAATGGTCGCTGGGGCCGCTGGCGCCCGGCGAATGGCGCGAGGTTTCGGTCTAGCTCACTGCGCCATCAGTGCATCGTAGCCGGGGACTTCGCCGTGGTTGATGACGCAGGCGGTGGGGATCGCCACCGCCAGCAGCATCGCGCCCAGGATAGCCCACCGGAACCACCCCGGCGGCTTGCGGTAAGGGCGCCCGCCCAATCCGCGCCGCGCCCTCACGCCGACCGCCCCGGATTGCTCAGGGGTACTGCCGCGATGCGGTTTGCATTCGCCCCGATCAGCTCCAGCATCTGCCGGGCGATCTCGCGTTCGCCCAGCACCACCTTGTCCGCGCCGTGCTGGACGAGGTGGTCGAACTGTTCGTCGCTGTGGGCGCGGGCGATCACCGACAGGTCGGGGCGCAGCTGCTTGGCCTTGTCGCAGATGGCTCCGGCTTCGAATCCCTCGGGAATGGCGATCAGCATGCGGTGAGCCTGCGCGATGCCCGCTTCCTTGAGGATACCGGCGTCGAGCGCATTGCCGGTGATCGTCTCGAAGCCGTCATTGCGGGCTTCGCGGGCAAGGTCGGCCTGCGCCTCTATCAGCACGACGGCGGTCGGCGTCGCGCGCAGACCCCGCGCCACCAGCTTGCCGACCCGGCCGTAGCCGACGAGGATGACGTGCTCCTCGCGCTTCTGTTCGTGCTCGATCTCGGTGCGTTCGGCTTCCTCGACCAGCTGCTTCCTGACCGATCCGGTGCTGCCCACCGCAAGGTTGAAGATGAACGGGTTGAGGAAGATGGAGATGATCGCGCCCGCCAGGATCAGGTCGCGCCCCGCTTCGGGCAGCAGGCCAAGGCCGGTGCCCAGCCCGGCCAGGATGAACGAGAACTCGCCGATCTGGGCAAGGCTGGCGGAAATCGTCAGCGCCTTTTCATTGTCGTGGCCGAACGCGCGCACGATCAGCCATGCCGCCAGCGACTTGCCGACCACGATGGTCAGCACCGTGACCAGCAGCGGGATCGGCTGCTCGGTGACGACGGCGGGGTCGAACAGCATGCCGACCGAGACGAAGAACAGCACCGCGAAGGCATCGCGCAGGGGCAGGGTCTCTTCGGCGGCGCGGCGGGAAAGCTGCGTTTCGCCAAGGATCATGCCTGCGAAGAACGCCCCCAGCGCAAAGCTGACGTCGAAGACGTAGGCAGCCCCGAACGCGACGCCCAGCGCCACTGCCAGCACGGCCAGGCGGAACAGTTCGCGCGATCCGGTGTGAACCACCCAGTGCAGCGCCCAGGGCAGGACGCGGCGGCCCACGATCAGCATAAGCGCCACAAACCCGGCGACCTTGAGCAGCGTGGTGGAGATGACCCATGGCAGCGTCGCCGCTCCTTCGCCGCCGTTCAGGGCCGAAGCGAGCGCGGGCAGCAGGACCAGCGCCAGCACCATCACCAGATCCTCGACGATCAGCCAGCCGACGGCGATGCGCCCGCGCTCCGTCTCGACGAGGTTCCGGCTCTGCAATGCGCGCAGCAGGACCACGGTACTGGCCACGGACAGCGCGAGCCCGAAGACGAAGCCCGCAGCCAGCGTCCAGCCCATCATATGGCCGATGCCGATGCCCAGCAGGGTCGCGGCGGCGATCTGCACCAGCGCGCCGGGAATGGCGATGGCCTTGACCGCCAGCAGGTCTCGCAGCGAGAAATGGAGGCCGACGCCGAACATGAGCAGGATCACGCCGATCTCGGCAAGCTCCTGTGCAAGGTTCGTATCGGCGACGAAGCCGGGGGTGAAGGGGCCTACCATGACCCCGGCGAGAAGATAGCCTGCAATGGGCGAAACCCGCAGGCGGTGGGCAAGCGCCCCCATGAAGAAGGCGATCACCAGACCGGCGACGATCGTGCCGATAAGTGGTGTATGATGGGGCATTGACGTTCCGTCCTTCGCCGCCGGACCATGCGTCTTTCGTCCGGCGTTTCCTGAAACTCTCGGATCGACCGATGGCGATCCGGTGGCGGTTCAGGCGAAGGGTGGCGCCCGCGGCTGCGACCGGGCACCGCGCCAGCCGGGGCGGGGCGCGGCGTCCGCGCGGGCCGGCCGGACCTGCGCGTTCTTGCAAGGGACTGCGGCAAGGGCCGGTTCCGCGATCGCGATGTCCCCGGTCGGCGGATCGCGCCGTGGGATGGCGATACGCACCGCGGTAGTGCGATGGGTGTGCCCCGTGGAAACTTCGACAGTGGAGGGGCTGAACGCCGAACCCGAAACGCGGGCCTCAGGGATGGGCAGCAGGGCATGCGCAAAGACGGCGGCCAGCAGCAGCAGGCACCAGACTTTCAGTTTCCTCAGGATGAGGTGATCGCGCAAGATGGCCCCTTCGTCAGTTCCTCACAACGAACGTAGGAACTGCGAAGAGGTTTCGCCACCATCGATCCTCGCGTACCGGGGCGGGAGCGCTCAGCGCGCGCCGAGGTCCCCCTTGCCGATGGTGCCGCTGGCCATGTCCAGCATGCGGTCCAGGCTCTTTTTGGCGGCGAGGCGCAGCGGTTCCTCGATCTCGACGCGCGGGATCAGGTCACGCAGGGCAAGGTACAGCTTCTCAAGCGTGTTGAGCGCCATGTAGGGGCAGATGTTGCAGTTGCAGTTGCCGTCGGCCCCCGGTGCGCCAATGAATGTCTTGTCCGGGATCGCCAGTTGCATCTGATGGATGATGTGCGGCTCGGTCGCCACGATCAGCGTGTCACCGGGCATGGTCTTGGCGTACTGCAGGATGCCACTGGTGGACCCCACGTAGTCCGCGTGATCGACGATGTGCGGCGGACATTCCGGGTGCGCGGCGATAGGCGCATTGGGGTGCTGGGCGCGCAGCTTGAGCAGTTCGGTCTCGCTGAAGGCTTCGTGGACGATGCACACGCCCGGCCACAGCAGCATCTCGCGGTTGAACTTGCGCGCCAGATAGCCGCCCAGATGCCGGTCGGGGCCGAAGATGATCTTCTGGTCCAGCGGGATCTGCTGCAGGATCGTCTCGGCGCTGGAGCTGGTGACGATGACGTCGGACAGCGCCTTAACCTCGGTCGAGCAGTTGATGTAGGTCAGGGCGATGTGGTCGGGATGCGCCTCGCGGAAGGCCTTGAACTTTTCCGGCGGGCACGAATCCTCAAGGCTGCATCCGGCGTCGAGGTCGGGCAGGACGACGATCTTGTTGGGCGAAAGGATCTTGGCGGTGTCCGCCATGAACTTCACGCCGCAAAAGGCGATGACGTCGGCGTCGGTCTCGGCGGCCTTGCGGCTCAGTTCCAGACTGTCGCCCACGAAATCCGCCAGATCCTGAAGTTCGGGCTTCTGGTAGTAGTGGGCGAGGATGACCGCATTGCGTTCCTTGCGCAGGCGCTCGATTTCGGCGCGCACGTCGATACCGGAAAGATCGGCGGGCATTACGGTCATGGCTATCCCTACATCCTTGGCCCGGTCCTGACGCCGGGCGCGGCCTATCTAGGGATGCGACGGCGCGGACCCAAGCGGAAAATTCATGGTGTCGGCGTGTCTGCCGTCAGGCTCCAGCGATCCTCGTCGCGTCGGGCAAGGCCGCGTCGTTCGAGGTCGATCAGGTGCGCCAGTACCGAGCGTCCGGCGGCGGGCCACAGCTTTTCATCGACGCCCTTGTACATGCGCGGCACCATTTCGGCGATGCGTGCGGGGGCTTCCTCCATCTGGCGCAGGATCTGCCGTTCGCGCTGGCGGCGGTGGCCGATCATGCCGCGCACCAACTGGCGGGGCTTGGTCACCTCGGGGCCGTGGGCGGGGTAGTAGACGGTGTCCTGTTCGCGTTCGTAGAGCAGCGCCAGGCTGGCCATGTAGTCGGTCATGTCGCCATCGGGGGGCGACACCACGCTGGTCGACCAGCCCATGACATGGTCGCCGGTGAACAGCGCGCCGGTTCCCTCAAGCGCGAAGCACAAGTGGTTCGAGGTATGGCCCGGTGTCGCAACCGCCCGCAGGGTCCAGCCGGTGCCGTCGGCGGCGGTGCCGGTCAGCGCGTCTCCATGGGACAGGACGCGGTCAGGGGCATAATCGGTGTCGAAGGCGGCATCGGCGCGCGGCCCGTCGTCGTTCAGCGACAGCGGAGCGCAGCCGATCACCGGCGCTCCGGTCAGGGCCGATAGGGGCGCGGCGGCGGGCGAGTGGTCGCGATGAGTGTGCGTGCAGCAGATGGCGACGACCCGGTCATCGCCGATCGCCGCCATCAAGGCGCTCAGGTGCTCCGCGTCGTTCGGGCCGGGATCGATCACCGCGATCTCACCGCATCCAGCGCCTTCGCTGCCGCCGACGATGTAGCTCTGCGTCCCGGTGAACGTGAAAGGAGAGGGGTTGTGCGCCAGCACCCGGCGGACCAGCGGGCCGACCTGCTGGGCGACGGCGTAGGGGCGTTCGATGTCGGCGAAGGCGTTCATGGTCGCGATATGGGGCGTCCAGGCCCCGCTGTCGACCGTCAGACGGCGCCGCGCGTTGCCTGCTGCGCCGCAAGCCGTTCGTGCAGGCGCGCGATCGCACCGGTCGCGGCAGGGCAGGCCATCTGCCAGGCACGATCGAGACGAAGCAGGCGTTCGCAGAAATGGCGCGTCGCTTCCGCCACCAGTGCAGCACCGGGCGGCAGAAGATCTGCCAAGGCGGGTTCGCCCTGAACGGTCGCGGGGGAAAGGCGGCCTTGGCGGCGCGGTTGCAGGTCGCTGATCTCGCCCCGCAGGCGGGCGCGGTGGTTGAGCAGCCACGCGGTGGCGTGCATCATCCGCGTCGTCGTGCGCAGGCCTTCGGCGGACAGGGCGACGCGGGCCAGGTCTTCGTCAACTGCATGATCGGCCGGCTGCGCAGCCGGCGCGAAAGCGGCGCGCACCTCCTCCGACAGCACGAGAGCCTCGCAGTAGAGCGCCTCGACGATGCGCGTATTGATGGACGCCGGGTTGGACATGCGCCCGGTATTTCTCACCGTCGAATCGGCGGCAAGCGGTGCGGGCGGCTAATCCCGCGCCAATGTCGATGCTGTCCCTGAACGGTACGCCGTCAGGCGATGATGTCGGGGATCAGATAGTCCTCGATCTGGGAAATCTGGTCCTTCAGGCGCAGCTTGCGTTTCTTGAGCCGGGCGATCTGCAGCATGTCGCCGCCGCCCGCCACCGCAAGCGCATCGATCGCGGCGTCGAGGTCACGATGCTCGACCCGCAGGATCTCCAGGCGCTTGCGCATTTCCTCTTCGGTCAACCCGGAATTCCTCAGTATTCGAGCCACTTGCCACGCCGAGAAGGAATCATGGAATCGATTCCCGTCAACGCACGTCTCATCCATCTCACCGATATGAAGCAATAGGGGTCTTCGCAAGGTGCCCCCGATGTGTTTCCATGATTACCGCGCCGGATCACCCGATGCCGAGTCGCCGCAAGGTCGCTTGACATCAGCCTGCCCGCATCCTGCCCGCAGGCACCGTTCGCAAGAGGGTCCGGCCCCTATAAGGAGGAACGTCCAATGGATAATTCGCACGTCAGCGCTCTGCAGCTCAAGCATGCCGGTATCGAACGGCAGATCCACGAGGAATTGAGCCGCCCGATCCCTGATGCCGTGGTCGTTCAGTCCCTCAAGAAGCGCAAGCTGCGCATCAAGGAAGAAATTGCGCGCTTCTGAGCGTGATTTTCGGGTCTGAATGAGCGGAGAATTCCACCGGACAACCGGGAAATTTCCGAAATCAAGCACCTAAGTTGATTCGACGGCATCCGGCGCGTTCCCAAAGCGATGACTTTGCGGTACGCCATGGGAATGAGCATCGGAGCCGTCGAAGCAGCCCGCACTATCCTGACCAGCCTCCACGAGGTCATGGCCTCGCGCAGCAATGCGCAGAGCAAGCTGAACACCGTGGTCGAAGTGATCGGCGAATGCCTCGATAGCGAGGTATGTTCGATCTACCTGCTGCGCGAAGGCATGCTGGAACTCTTCGCCACGCGAGGCCTTGCGCAGGAGGCGGTCCACGTCACCCGCATGGCCGTGGGCGAAGGGCTGGTCGGCTCCATCGCCGACCGGATAGAGACGCTGAACCTGGCCGAAGCGGCGGCTCACCCCGACTTCATGTATCGTCCCGAAACCGGGGAGGACAAGTTCCACTCCTTCGCCGGCGTGCCGATCGTTCGCCGCGAACGTGCGGTGGGCGCATTGTGCGTCCAGCACGTAGAGCCGCGCCGCTACGAAGAGGTGGAGATCGAGGCGCTGCAGACGGTGGCGATGGTGCTGTCCGAGCTTATCGTCAACGCCGACCTCATCGACGAGGAGGACGCCCGCGCCCTCAGCGCCGCACAGACCGGGCCGGAGCAGTTGCGTGGCCTGACGCTGGTCAAAGGGCTGGCCTCGGGTGTTGCCGTCTACCACCAGCCGCGTGTCACCATCGAACACATCGTCGCCGAAGACACGGAGGCCGAGCGCCAGCGCGTGATCCTGGCTTTCGACCGGATGCGCGAACAGATCGACCGCATGGCCAATCAGGCCGAATTCGGCGTCGGCGGGGAGCATGAGGAAGTGCTCGAAACCTACCGCATGTTCGCCTACGACGAAGGCTGGACCCGTCGCATCAACGAGGCGATCGATTCCGGCCTCACCGCCGAAGCTGCGATCGAGCGCGTCCAGCAGCGTACCCGCATGCGCATGCGCCAGATCGACGATCCGCTGCTGGCCGACCGGATGCACGATCTTGAGGATCTGGCCAATCGCCTGCTGCGCATCGTCTCCGGGCAGCTGGGCACGGCAGCGTCGATGGGGCTGCGCAACGATGCGATCCTGATAGCGCGCAACCTGGGCCCGGCGGAACTGCTGGAATATGACAAGCGCCGCCTTAAGGGCGTGATCCTTGAGGAAGGCTCGCTCACCAGCCACGTCGTCATCGTCGCGCGCGCCATGGGCATTCCGGTGCTGGGCCGCGTTCGGGGCTTGCGCGGGGTGGTGCGCGAAGGCGATCCGCTGCTGCTGGACGCGGATCAGGGGACCACGATGGTGCGCCCTTCCGCCGGCATCGTCGAGGCATTCGACGCGCGGTTTGCCCGCAGCCGCGAACGGCAGGCGGTCTATGCCGGAATGCGCGACGTGCAGGCCACGACGCGCGACGGTACCCGCATCAACGTGATGATCAACGCGGGGCTGCGCGACGACGTCGCCAACCTCATCACCACGGGCGCTGACGGCATCGGCCTGTTCCGGACCGAGTTTCAGTTCCTGGTATCCGCCACGCTGCCCCAGCGCGAGAAGCAGACGCGCCTCTACCGCGACGTGATGGATGCTGCAGGCGACCGCCCGGTCGTGTTCCGCACCGTCGATATCGGTGGCGACAAGACCCTTCCCTACTTGCGTCACGATGACGGCGAAGGGGAGGAGAACCCGGCAATGGGCTGGCGTGCGCTCCGCGTCGCGCTGGAGCGTGATGCCCTGCTGAAGGTGCAGGCGCGGGCGCTGCTGGAAGCGGCGGGGGGGCGCCCCCTCAACGTGATGTTCCCGATGGTCGCCGAACCGTGGGAGTTCGACGCCGCCAAGGCCGTGTTCGACGGCCAACTGGCCTATTTGCGCCGCCAGAAGAAGCAACTGCCCGAAGCGATCCGCTATGGCGTCATGCTGGAGGTGCCTTCGCTGGCCGAACAGCTGGACCTGCTGGCGCCGAAGATCCAGTTCCTGTCGATCGGCACCAACGACCTCACGCAGTTCCTGTTCGCCGCCGACCGTTCCAATCCCAAGCTGGCGGAGCGCTACGACTGGCTCAGCCCCGCCATCCTGCGCTTCGTGCGCCGGGTTGTGCGCACCCTGGACGGCACCGGCGTGGACATCAGCGTCTGCGGCGAAATGGGCGGGCGGCGGCTGGAGGCGCTGGCACTGCTGGGCATCGGCATCCGGCGCCTGTCGATCACGCCTGCTGCGGTTGGCCCGATCAAGGAGCTGGTCGGCAAGATTGATGTTGCCGAAGCGGCCGCTGCAATGGACGGCTGGCTAGCCGCGCCGCCGGCCGACCTGCGTGCGGAAATGTCGGCCTGGGCGGCGGCGCGCGACATTTCGGTGGACTGACGGGGCTGGTCGGATGGGCATTTCCGATCGGTTCGCATCCTGTTCCGATTTGGGGTCGATCCGGTTCAGGATTTACCGTATAAATTTAACCTGAACGGACGCGGCCCGATTGACATTGGCCGGTCAGAAGGTTTGGTTAGTGGCCGATCAGGTCGCACTAACCACGCCTAACGGAGCGGAATGGAAAACGTCGAAACCCAAGGCCTTGCGCGCGGACCGAACAGCGTCGGCAGCCAGCTTCGCGCAGCGCGTGAGGCGCTGGGCCGCAGCCGTGCCGAAATCGCGTCGCAGACCAAGATCGCCGAGCGTCATCTGGCCGCGATCGAGGAGGACCGCCTGGGCGACCTTGCCGCGCGCACATATGCTGTCGGCTTTGCCCGCACTTATGCCCGCGCCGTGGGAGAGGATGAGCGGGTGATCGCCGCCAAGGTCCGCGAGCAACTGGACAGCGAAGCGGGGCAGCGCGTCGAATACGTGCCCAGCTTCGAACCGGGTGATCCGGCCCGCGTGCCCACGCGGGGCCTTGCGTGGATTGCCGCGATCGGCGTGGTCGCCGTGGTGGTGGCGCTCTTCGCGTTCCGCAGCAATTTCTTCTCGCCAGAAGGGCAACTGCCCGATCTCATCACCGAACAGACACCGGCGCCCGCAGCGCCCAGGGTTGCCGCACCGGCTTCGCAGGCACCCGCACCAGCGCAGGGCCCGGTCGTGCTCACTGCAACCGGCGACCGCGTTTGGGTGAAGGTGACGGATGCCAAGGGCGACCAAGTGCTCCAGAAGGAACTCGCCATGGGTGAGAACTGGACGGTGCCCGGCGACGTGCCCGGCCTGCAGCTGCGCACCGGCAGGCCCGACGCGCTGGCGATTTCCATCGGCGGCAAGGCGATCCCGCCGCTGTCCACCGAACCCAGGCTGATTTCCGGCGTCTCGCTGGCGGCGGCGGATCTGCTGGCGCGCGGCAATGGCGCATCGCCGCCGCAGGGCGCCCCCGGATCCGCGATTGCACCGTCGGCGGCGCCGTCCAGCGCGCCACCTGCCCCTGTGGCTGCCGCGCCTGCCGCAAGCCAGCGCCCGGCATCCGCTCGCCCTACGGAACGCCGCCAGAACGCTCGCCCTGCGGCGCGATCGACGGCAACAGCAGCGCGCGAACCTGCCGAAGTACCGACCCCGGAATCGCTGCTGCCGCCTTCCGTCCAGTAAGGCGCGATCGGAAAGGGCGGGCTGGCGGCGCTGCGGTTTCCACGATTTTCCGGGCGTCCGTGCCTCGACAGGTAGGGGCGGTTTCGGGCAACACCGGTGCAGTCCACTGGTTAATCCCCGGTTTCACCCGACGTTGCCATGGCGCAGGCGAAAGATGATCCCGGCATGGAGTTGATTTGGCGATGAAACGTTCCTCTGGCTTATTGCGCGACCCGATGAGGCTCCGGTCCGGCCTTCTCGCGACGGTCGCTGCGGCCTCGGTCCTGTTCGGTGCGGCTCCTGCCGTTGCGCAGGATGCCAACACCAGCGCGCGCCTCAACAAGGTCGAATCCGAAGTACGCGCCCTGCAGCGCAAGGTTTTCCCCGGCGCCGACGGCAAGTTCTTCGAGCCGCAGATCAATGCGCCGACCACGCCTGCGCCGGCCCCCGGCATGCCGTCGATCACGCCGCTGACCGATGTGCTCACCCGCATGGATTCGGTGGAAGCGCAGATCACGCAACTGACCGCGCAAGTCGAACAGAACACCAATCGCATCAACCAGCTTGAAGCCAAGCTGACGGCCGCCGCGCCGCCGCAGTCGGATTTCGTACCCGGCCCCGGAGCGGTTGCGCCGCTGACGCCTGCTCCCGCGAACACGCCTGCTCCGGCTCCTGTTGGTGCCGCTCCGCTGGCGCCTGCGCCGGTCGCGGCAGCGCCGAAGCCGGTCACGCCCCCGCCCCGTCCGGTGGCTCCGTCCAACTCGCGGATCGATGCTGTCAAGGCCATTGTCAAACCGCAGAGCGCGGATGCCGGCGATGACGAATACAGCTACGGATTCCGCCTGTGGGAAGCCAAATTCTACCCCGAGGCGCAGCAGCAGCTGAAGCTGTATCTGGAAAAGTACCCCCGTCATGCCCGCGCCAGCTTCGGCCGCAACCTGCTGGGCCGCGCCTATCTGGACGATGGCAACCCGACGGAAGCGGCCAAGTGGTTCCTGCAGAACTTCCAGGCCGACAAGCGCGGCGATCGCGCGCCGGACAGCCTGCTGTACCTTGCCGTTTCGATGAAGCAGCTCAAGGACACCAAGCGCGCCTGCATCGCCCTTAGCGAGTTCAGCGAGACGTATGCCGCAGAAGCCGCCGGTCGTCTGTCCAGCGTCTACCTGAACACGCGCAATGGGCTTACCTGCAGCTGAGGTCGAACGCTTTCGGGATGATCTCGGAAGCGTCTGGCCTGACAGGATAGAAGACGGGGCGGCCCGGCTGGGCATTGCGGTGTCGGGTGGGCCGGACAGCCTTGCGCTGCTGCTGCTGGCCCACGCCGCCTTGCCTGGGCGTGTGGAGGCGGCCACCGTCGACCACGCTCTGCGCGCGGAAAGCGCCGCAGAAGCCGCCGAAGTTGCGCGCGTCTGCGGCGATCTTGGCATTCCCCACGCGATCCTGGCGGTAAAGGTGGCCCCCGGCAACGTGCAGGCCGAAGCTCGCGCGGCGCGCTATGCGGCATTGTCCGAATGGGCGGCGGCACGGGGCATCGCCGCGCTGGCGACCGCGCACCATGCCGACGATCAGGCCGAGACGCTGCTGATGCGCCTCAACCGGGCAAGTGGCGTCGCCGGTCTTGCCGGGACGCGGGGGCGGGGCAGGGTGCCGGGTGGCGAGCTGCCGCTGCTGCGCCCTGTTCTTGGCTGGCGGCGCAGCGCACTGGGCGATGTGGTGGAGGCAGCAGGGTTGGTCGCGGTGCAGGATCCCAGCAACGCCAACGACCGGTTCGACCGCGTCCGTATCCGCAAGGCGCTGGCCGAAGCGGACTGGCTGGATGTTGCCGCGATCGCGCAAAGCGCCGCGCACATCGCCGAGGCCGACGCCGCGCTGGACTGGATGGCGGCACTGGAATGGCGTTCCTGCGTCAAGAAGGAACCGATGGGGCTGAAGTATCGCCCGCAGGCGCCGCGTGCGGTCGTGCTGCGGGTCGTGGCGCGGATCGTGCGCGAACTGGACGGAGAGGAGGCGCGCGGCGGTGCCGTGGCGCGGCTGGTGGACGGGCTGTCCGCCGGTCAACCTGCCTCGATCGGCAATCTGGTGGCGCGCCCCAATGCGGGCGGGTGGAGTTTCGCCAAGGCCCCGGTCAGGGCCGCCCGCCGCGAGAGGTGAGGGCGATCAGCCGCCCACCAGGCTGTCGCCCATGCCCACCTGCTTGCCTTTGGTGATGTAGACTTTGTCGCCGATCTTCGTCGTCGCGAACAGTTTGGCGGCGAAGGCATCGGGCATTCCCACGCAGCCGTGGCTGGCATAGCCCAGCGCCACGTCGGAGCCGTGCAGGGTGATCCCGTCGTTGGTCAGCCGCTGCATGTAGGGCATCGGCGCGCCGGTATAGATGTTGGACACATGGTCCTTGTCCTTCTCGGTGATCGGGAAGATCCCCAGTGGCGTCGGCTTGTCCGAAGTGCCCAGCAGGACGGCAGCGGTGCCGATTTCGTACCCGTTGCGGAACACCGAGATCACCCGCGCTTCAAGGTCGACGGTGACGACGATGGGGCCGGCGGGCACGTCCTTTTCGTCCCAGTGCCAGTCCCCGTACCTGATGGCGCCCTTGATCGGCAGGATGCGCTTGATGACGAAGGGTTCGTCCCGGGCGACGAGGCTGGCCACCGGCGCAAGGGCAGTTTTGGCTGCAGGCTGCGCCAGCTTTGCTTCCGCCAGCGAGGCAGGAGCGGGCTTCTCGGGCGATGCCGCGAGGACCAGCACGCCGGCGATGGCGGCAAGGGCAACGAAGCCCGAGGCGAGAAAAATGCGCGAGTCCACTTGAGATCCGGTTCCGTTGACGAACCCGCTTCTGGCAGGCCGGCCTTAGCATCCCGTAAATAGCGGTTAGGTGCCAGTATAACCAGTCGCTAACCGCGCCTGGCAATCCCGTCGCGCAGGATCGAGTTCGCGAGTTCCGCGATATCTTCGGGCGCATCTTCACCCCAGACCGCGAAGCGCAGGCCCAGGAAGACGTTCATCCCCATGATCGCCCAGGCATGCGCTTCCCCCAGATCGGCGCGCAGTTCGCCCCTGCGGATGCCCTCGGCCAGTCGTTCGTGGATGCGGGTGGCGGTGGACTGGTAATGCTGGCGGAAGGCGGCGGGATCGACGAATTCGCACTCGTCGATGATGCGGTAGATTTCCTTGTGCTCCGCCGCGAAGCGCAGGAACCCGATCAGCGAGGCCCGCTCCATCTCCAGCGCCGGCAGATCCTGCTTGCGGGCATTGCGCGCCGCTTCGCGCACTTTGCCGGACAGATCGTCCACCAGCGCGCGGAAGATTTCGTCCTTGGAATCGAAGTAGGTGTAGAAACTGCCCAGCGCCGTGCCCGCGCGCCGGGTGATGCCGGTGATCGAGGCTTCGTGGAAGCCATGCTCCCCGAATTCAACGGCAGCGGCATCCAGTAGCTTGCGCAAGGTTCGCCGCCCGCGTTCGGTGCGCGGCACCTTGCCGATCGGCGCGCCCTGAGCGTCATCTGTGGTCACAGAGACACAGCTAGACCGGAGTTTCGCGCTTGGCAAACTTTCAAAGTTGAAACTCGGTTCAACTATCAATATGCATCGCTTCAACAATAAGCGACGAGTGGGAGTTACGTGATGCGCAAGGCTGGATTCCGTGCGATTTCCTCAAGTATGCTGGCGCTTTCGGGCGGGCTGATGACGGTTCCGGCCCTTGCGCAGGATGCGACGTCGCCCACCTCCGTGGACGCCGAAGGAGGCGACATCATCGTCACCGCGCGCCGGCGCGAGGAACGGCTGGTCGATGTGCCGATCGCGGTATCCAGCTTCAGCGGCGACCAGTTGGCGAAGTCCGGCGCGGTCGACATCACCGAAGTGGCCAACGTCTCTCCCAACGTCACGCTGGAACCGTCGCGCGGCACCAACTCCACGCTGTCGGCCTTCATCCGCGGCGTAGGCCAGCAGGATCCGGTGTCCGGGTTCGAGCAGGGTGTGGGCATCTATCTCGACGACGTCTACCTCAACCGCCCGCAGGCTGCCGTGCTCGACATCTACGACGTGGAGCGGATCGAAGTGCTGCGCGGGCCGCAGGGCACGCTCTATGGCCGCAACACCATCGGCGGCGCGGTGAAGTACGTGACGAAGCAGCTGCCGCAGGACTTTGCGTTCAAGGTCAAGGGGACTTACGGCAGCTACGATCAGGCGGACCTGATCGCTACCGCATCAGCGCCGATCAGCGATCTCATCCGCGTCGGCGGATCGGTGGCGCGGCTGTCGCGCGGCGGCTTCGGCAAGAACCTGACGACGGGGCAGGACAACTACAACAAGGACATCTGGGCGGGCCGCGCCAGCGTGGACATCGGCGGATACGGAGAGCCGGTGCTTATCCGCATCTCGGGCGATTACAGCAAGGACAAGTCCAACGCGCGTGGCGGCCACCGCCTGATCCCGGGCTACGTGTCCGGCGCGCCGGTGCTGGGCGACGTCTACGACACGCGCGGCGGGCTGAACGATCCGCGTCAGGAAGTGGAAGCCTATGGCCTGGCGATCAACGCCACTGCCGAACTGACCGACGCGCTGACGTTCCGCTCGATCAGTTCGTGGCGCAAGGACGACAGCGCATCGCCGATCGACTTCGACGCGCTGCCTGCCGTCGATCTCGACGTACCGGCATACTACCGCAACGAACAGCTCAGCCAGGAAGTCCAGCTTCTGTGGGACGATGGCGGCATGGTGCAGGGCCTGCTGGGCGCGTACTACCTGACCGCGAAAGCCGACACCCAGTTCGACACGCGCCTGTTCACGGCGCTCAACGGACTGACCGCGTTCACGCAGGCCAACGTGAACACCAACACCTTCGCCATCTTCGGTGACTTCACGTTCGACTTCACCGAGCAACTGAGCCTTGCCGTGGGCGGGCGCTACACCTGGGACGAGCGCGAGGCGCAGATCCTGCGGCAGAACTATCTGGGCGGCGGTTCGCCGGTGTTCGGCGGCGCGGGCATACCCTTGGGTGCGCCCAGCACCAACTTCTCGGGCAAGGCGAAGTTCAACAAGTTCACGCCCCGCGCCTCGGTCAGCTTCAAGCCAACGCCCGATCACACGCTTTATGCAAGCTACAGCCAAGGCTTCAAGGGCGGCGGCTTCGATCCCCGCGGCGTCGGCGTCAACGCTCCGGCGGCGGTCCCCGGCGCGCCGACCAATGCCGAAGTCACCGATTACCTCAGCTTCCAGCCGGAAACGGTCGATAGCTATGAAATCGGGTACAAGGGCAACCTGCTGGGCGGGGCGCTCTACGTCGCGGCAGCCGGGTTCTACATGGATTACAAGGACGTGCAGATACCGGGCTCTGCGGGCTGCACCGTCGGCGGGCTGCCGACGTTCTGCGGCATCATCACCAATGCCGGCAAGGCGCGCTTCAAGGGCGTGGAACTGGAAGCCAACCTGCGCATGGGCCGCGATCTGGTATCTTCGGGAGACCGGCTGAATCTGTCCGGATCGCTTGGCTACATCGATGCCGAATACAAGGAATACATCGCCAACATCGCCGCCACCCCAACCGACGTGGCCGATTTCCGGCAGGTGCAGAACACGCCCAAGTGGACTGCCAGCGGCACGCTTGCCTATTCCACCCCGGTCGGCGGGGGCGACCTGAACGTCAGCACGACGTATTCCTACCGCTCCAAGACCTATCAGTTCGAGATTCCCAATCCCTATCTCGACCAGAAGGGCTTCGGATTGCTGGACGCCAGCCTCGTCTACACTGCGCCGGACGGACGCTGGAGCCTGGGCGTCCACGGCAAGAACATCCTCGACAAGCGGTACAAGACGTCGGGATACACGTTCCTGGCGACCAACCCGATCACCGGCGCGCTGCTGACGGCGCCGAACGGGCGGTTCATCCCGACGCTGGGCACCGAAGGAACGCTGACGGCCTACTACGGCAACCCGCGGCAGGTGTTCGCCACCGCGACGCTGGCGTTCTGACGGCGAAGGAAGATACGATCATGGACTACCGCGTCCATCGCTATCGCAGCGCCGACGGGCGGCTGGACCTTGCCGCGCGCGACTATGCGGCGGATGCCGGCGCGCCGGTGCTGCTGCTGATGCACGGCCTGACCCGCAACAGCGCCGATTTCGAGCCGCTGGTGGCGAAGCTGGCGGGGCGATACCGCATGATCGTGCCCGACCAGCGCGGGCGCGGGCTGTCGCAATGGGACACAGACCCGGCGCAATATCGGCCCGATGTCTACGCGCAGGACATGCTGGCGCTGCTGGACGGGCTGGGCATAACACGCGCGGGGCTGGTCGGCACCTCGATGGGCGGGCTGATGGCGATGGTCATGCAGGCGCTGCGCCCTGATCTTGCGCAGGCGGTGGTGTTCAACGACATCGGGCCGGTGCTGGACCCGGCGGGACTGGCGCGGATACAGGGCTACGTCGGCCCGGGCGCAGCGATGGCCGACTGGGCCGAGGCGACGGAGCGGGCGCGCGCCATCAACCGGGCGGCCTTCCCCGATGCGAACGACGCGCACTGGCACGCCTTCGCCCGCCGCATCGCGCGCGAGAATGCCGACGGCACCGTATCCTTCGCTTACGATCCCGCAATCTCGCAAAGCGTGGCCGGTGACGATCCGCAGACGGTGCCGCCCGATCTGTGGCCCTTGTGGGATCTGCTGGACGCAGTGCCGGTGCTGGTGGTGCGCGGCGCCTTGTCCGACCTGCTCAGCGCGGCGACCGTGGAAGAGATGGCGCGTCGTCACTCCGGCCCCTATGCGGCGGTGGAAGTGCCACGCGTGGGCCATGCGCCGATTCTGGACGAACCGGTTGCGCTGGCCGCGATCGAGGCGTTTCTGGAAGCGCATATGGCATCGTCCCCGGCATGATCGGGGGTGACGAAGGAAAGAACACGATGATCGAGCACAAGTCCACGTCGCCGCGTCTGGTGCTGGCGATGCTGCTGCTGGTCTACATCTTCAACTTCGTCGACCGGCAGATCCTGTCCATCCTTGCAGGGCCGATCCAGGCGGATCTGGGCCTTGACGATGCGCAGATGGGGATGCTGGGCGGGCTGGCCTTCGCCATCCTCTATTCGACGCTGGGCGTGCCGCTGGCCTGGGTGGCGGATCGCACCAGCCGGTCCTGGGTCATCACCGGATCGCTGGTGGTGTGGAGCGTGTTCACCGCCGCCTGCGCGCTGGCGCAGGGGTTCTGGCACATCTTTCTGGCGCGGCTGGGCGTGGGCGTCGGGGAAGCAGGCGGCGTGGCGCCCAGCTATGCGGTGATCGGCGACCATTTCCCCAGTCACCGCCGCGCCTTTGCGCTGTCGGTCTATTCGCTGGGCATTCCGCTTGGCTCGGCGGCGGGGGTAATGGCGGGCGGCTATGTCGCGCAGGCGGTGAACTGGCGCACCGCGTTCGTGGTGGTGGGCCTGTGCGGCATCCTGATCGCGCCGCTGTTCAAGCTGGTGGTGAAGGACAAGCCGAGGGTCGTATCCGCCCCCACGGTGCGCTTCGGCGAAGTGGTGGCCATGCTGGCGCGCAAGCGGGCGTTCTGGCTGCTCAGCTTCGGGGCGGCGTCCAGTTCGATGCTGGGCTATGGCATCGCCTTCTGGCTGCCCAGCCTGCTGCAGCGCAGTTTCCACCTCAGCCTCGTCGAAACGTCGTGGTTCTTCGGCGCGGTGCTGCTGGTAGGGGGCACCGCAGGCGTGCTGGCCGGCGGTGCGCTGGCGGACCGGCTGGGGCGGGCAGATCGCGCGTGGTACGGGCGGGTTCCGGCGATCGGCTTCGTCTGTGCGGTGCCGCTCTATGCGGGCGGGATCTGGACCTCCAGCGTACCGATGGCCTTCGTGCTGTTCCTGTTGCCGCAGGTGCTGGCCTATTTCTGGCTGGGCCCTGTGACCGGCGCGATCCAGCATCTGGTCGATCCGCCCGCCCGCGCCACGGCTTCGGCGATGTTCCTGCTCATCAACAACCTGATCGGGCTGGGCGGGGGCATCTATGCGCTGGGCGCGCTGTCCAAGGCGTTGGTGCCGGTATGGGGCGCGGAATCGCTGCGCTATTCGATGCTGTTCGCGCTGGTGCTCTACCTGCTGGCGGCGCTGCTGATGACGCTGGCGGGGCCGGGCCTAAGGCGCGAATGGGTGGCGGAGAAGTGAAAAACCGGCTTTGCAGGCGCGCGCAGTAAAGCTATGGCGCCACTTCGCTGGTGCGCCGGTTTAGCACAGTGGTAGTGCAGCGGTTTTGTAAACCGAAGGTCGGGGGTTCAAATCCCTCAACCGGCACCAGCGAATTTCCCCAGACAGCGCCGGCCTAAACAGCGCCGAAAGTCCACCCCTCCGTCCGTGCCAGTTCGGACGTGAGTTCGGCCGGGTGCCACAGTTCCCGGCGCGGTGCGGCGATGCGCAGCCAGGCGGCGGTGAGCAGGGCGTCGGCGCTGTGATCGTCGATGGGGCCGCTGCCGCCGACAGGTTCCGAGCCGAGCACCATCAGCGCCGCATCAAGGGCCGCATAGGACGTCATCTTCGCCCGCCCGGCAGGACGCCCGGCTTCGACGGCGGCAAGCGTGGTGTAGATCTCCGTCACCACGCTGCCGGTGGCGGGCAGCGGGTCCACCGGCCACACCGGCGCGCGGCCCTCCAGCCGGTGCAGCAGCCGCATGCCCGTCAGGCTGGACTTGCCGACCTGCGCCGCGCCGACAAGATTGAAGTTGGAATAGGGACGACACCCGGCGCGGGCCTGCGCCTCCTCGGTCACGCGCATCCGGCCCTTGCGGTGGGGTGCGCCGGGCAAGTGGAAATGCGCTCCCTCACGCCCGCCGTGGCGGCGGAAATAGGCGCTGAGTTCACCATGGTCGACCAGCCCCGATGCGCCAAGATGCGGATCGTCGACGCATAGCGCATCCACCAGCGCCCACAGCGAACGCGCATCCGCAGGGCTGTCGGGCCAGCCGGGAAAGAACGCCCCGGCATCGGCGAAGGGCAGCGATATGCCAAGGTCCAGCCCCACCAGCGTGTCGGGCGGCAGGCGGTGCAGCAGCAGGTCCAGCACGTCCGCCCGCGACCAGAGTGCATGGGACGGCGGGCGCAGCAGCCGGGGTGCGGCGGTGCCCTGTTCGCACAGGGCCACGGCGATGCCCTTGTGTCGTTCTCCCTGTGCGCCCGACCAGTCGATCGCCATGAAGTGGCGGAAGGCCGGGGCCGAGGAGGGGATCGGGGCAGGGGGCAGGCTTGCGGCTTCGGGCAGCGGAATGGGAGGGACTCGGCGTCAGCGACGGGGAACCGCCACCGTACCCGGCCCCCACGCCCGAAGCAAAGGGCCGTCAGGCCAGCCGCACGCGCGCTCCGTCGCGGCGGAAGGCGTCCCTGCGGATCACCTGCGTCGTGTATTCGCGCGAAAGCAGGGTGCTGACCGCCACGAAAGTCGCCGTGCCTGCGTGGCGTCCGAACTCCATGCGCACGTACCCTTGGTGCATGTTGTCGGTCCACACGACCTCGGGAATGTGCTCGGCATAGACCTTGTCCAGCCGGCGCGACATGTCCGGGTCGAAGCCGCTGGAGATGAAGTCCCCCGGCGAGGAGATGCCCGCCGTGCCGAACTCGATCCCCGCCGGGCGGCCCTGCGCATCGGCAAGGTCGTTGGTCCAGAAGCTGTGGCTGTCGCCCGAGAGGAACACCAGATCGCCCGCACCCGCGCGGCGCGACAGGTCGTAGAACCGTTCGCGCGCCCAGGGGTAGCCGCCCCAGGCGTCGGTATAGTCGGGCAGGTTGAACCGCCCGCGCCAAGCGAAGGAGACGGCGGGATCGGCGGCGATCTTCGCCAGTTCCTCCTTCGATTTCACGGCGGCAAGGCGGGGGGCAGGGTCAGGCAGGACGCCCAGCGCCACCATGTCTGGCACGTTGAGCCGGCCGATGATCATCGGGCAGCCGATCACCCGCCATGGCTGGCCCTGCTGCACTGAACGGGCCAGCGCGGCCTCGAGGTCGGCCTCAAGCTCGGGCGCGATGAGGGGGCGGTTCGGGGCGCCCAGCACGTCGCGCTTGAACCGCTCGGCAGAGGCGGCATCGACGATCTCGTGCGCGTGGTCGATATATTCGATCTGCTGCGCGCGGGCGGTGTGGCGCGTTTCCAGCGTGTGCAGCAGGGCCAAGTCGCCGAAGCTGTAGGCGCGCCAGAACTGCGCGCGGCTGCGGCCCTTCACCTCCAGCCATTCCGGTTCGCGCACCGGCATCCATTCATAATAGGCCTGGATCGAGGCGGCGCGGCGGGTCGCCCAGTCGCCTTCGGTATCGGGCTGGTGGTTCTGCGCGCCGCCGGTCCAGGGGTTATTGGCGCTTTCGTGGTCGTCCCAGCAGGCCAGCAGGGTGTGCTGCGCGTGCATCGCCAGCGATCCGGCGTCGGTCTTGTACTGCGCGTGACGGGTGCGATAGTCGGACAGGGTGACGATTTCGTGCGCGGGGGCGTGTTCGCGCCCGATGGTTCGGGCGATGTCCTCTCCCCAGCCGTCCTTGCCGCCGTATTCGTAGATGTAGTCGCCCGTGTGCAGCACGAAGTCGATGGCGGGATCGTGCGCGATGGCGTCATAGGCGTTGAAGTATCCGAACGCATAGTTGGAGCACGAAGCCAGCGCGATGCCCAGCGTGTCCACCCGCCCGGTCGGCAGGGTGCGCGCGCGTCCGACCGGCGACACCGCCTTGCCGAGCCGGAAGCGGTAGAAGAACGTGCCGCCCGCCCGAAGCCCGGTAGCCAGCGCCTTGACCGTGAAGTCGCGCGCGGCATCGGTGGCCACGGTGCCCGACTTCAGGATCCGGGTGAAGGCCGGGCTGTCGGACAGTTCCCATTCGACGGTCGCCGGAGCGGGTGCCGTCACCCGCGTCCAGAGCACCACGCTCGACGCATCGGGATCGCCGGCGGCCACGCCGTGGCGGAACACCGGGTTGACCGCTGCCGCAGCGATGGCGCCGATCGGCAGGACAGCCATCGCCACCCCTCCGGCAATGCCTGCAAGCAGGGCGCGGCGGGATACCTGAACGGAGCGATGCGAGGTCATGGCGGGCGGTCCTGTGATTCGGTTGCGGGAACAATAAGAAAGAAGGGCCGACGCTCCCCCGAGCATCGACCCTTCCCTGGCGTGACGATCAGAAGTCGGCGGTGACGCTGAACACCATCGTGCGCGGCGCGCCGAGGAACGCGTAGTTGCCCGATATGCCGCCGATATACTGCTCGTCGGTAAGGTTGGTGACGTTGAGCGCGAACTGCAGATCCTTGAGCGTGTCGGTAAGCGCTTCGCCCTTCACGGCCACCGAAAGGTCGGTCATGAAATAGTTCTTCGCGGTCCAGCTGTTGTCCGCATCGACGAAGCGGTTGCCGGTGTACTTGCCCGTCAGGCCTACGGTGACGGGGCCGTAGTTGTACGTGCCCGACAGCACCCACATGTCACGCGGGATGCCCGCGACGCGGTTGCCCGCAGTCACGCCCTGTTCCGCATCCAGTTCGGCGTTGCCGGTGCCGCGGTACTTGGCATCGATATGGGTGTAGGATCCGTAGAGCGACAGGCCGGTGACCGGACGCACGGCGGCGAGCAGTTCGAAACCTTCGGAATCGATGCCGCCGGCGTTGAAGAAGCGGCCGTCGCCCTCGCTCAGGTAGTCCGGACCTGCCGAGGAGTTGCTCGGCACGAAGATCACCTGGTTGGAGAACTTGCTCTTGAACCAGGTTGCCGAGGCGCGGAAGATGCCGCCTTCGTAGCGCGCGCCCGCTTCCCAGTTCTCGGCGGTCTCGGGCTCGATGTCGGCGATCGCGTCCCCGCTGTATTCCAGCAGCGTGTCGGACAGCGCCTTGAAGTTCTCCGAATAGCCGCCAAACAGGTCGAGGCCGGTCACCGGCTCCACCTGGACACCGCCCGAGAGCAACACCTTCGACTTGGACTTGAGGCTGGTGTTCTCGGTTTCACCGAAGAGATCGTTGCGGTCGAGGTGGTTGATGAACTGCTTGACGCCGAAGTTGGCGGTCACCGGTCCGTACTGAATCTGGTCCTCGGCGTACCACTTGAAGGTGCTCTGCGGATACTTGCGGTCGTACTGGGTCCAGTAAGGCATTGCGTCGTAAGCCGGGCCGACGCTGGTGTCGGACACGTGGTGCCAGTCGCGCCATTCGCGGCGGTTCGTGTCCTCGTACCAGATACCTCCGCGCAGGGTGTTCTCCAGCATGCCGAACTGCGCGGTCCAGGCGCCGTCCAGCGTGCCGCCGAGGCGATCCTTGCGATAGTGAGTGTGGCGATAGGACTGCTGCTGGATGGCGCCGGCCGCCGTCGGAGCCACGATCTGGCCGGCGGCGTTGGTGGCGAAATAGGTCGGCGTACCCGTGCCGGCGGGCAGCGTGGCCCACCATGCGGGCGTGCCCTTGACGGTGGACGTGCCGTCGATCTCGCTCTGCACGCCCGAGGGGTCCTGCGCGACGTTGACGATGTAGGGCGGCGCCCAGTCACCGCGCCCGGCCATGTCGTGGTAGTAGACCGAGGCCTTGAGATCGAGCGCATCGGCGATCTTCGTTTCGGCCTTCAGGTAGCCGAAGAAGTTCTTGCGCTTGGTGTTCCACACCTGGCGGAACTGCTGGTCGGCCACGGGCACGCCGGTCCACACGCCGACGAGGCCGTCGGTGTAGGAACGGTTGTACTGCGCTTCCGAATAGATCTGGTCGTAGTTGCTTTCGACCGCCTCATCGTAGCTGGCGTAGCCGGTGAACTTGACTGGCGTATCGACGACGAACTTCATGGCGAAGTTGTCGCGGCGGTTGTTGGCCGAACCTTCCAGCCAGTCGGTCGCTTCCTGGTGTGCGTAGGAGAACCATGCCTTGGCGACGCCGCCGACAAGTCCGGTGTCGAAGCGGCCGTAGTAGCGGCTGGAATCGAAGTCGCCGACCGATCCGGACAGGCGCACGCGCATGTCGTCGATAGGGTCGGCGGTGACGAAGTTGATGGTGCCGCCCAGCGCCTCGTTCGAGCGCGATGCGATGTCGGCGGTGCCCTGGAACACTTCGACGGTGCCGATGTTGGCGGTATCGACGAAGCGATTGGCCTTGGAGCCGCCGCCGTAGCCCGAACCGCCGTTGGGCAGACCGTCGATGGTCAGGCCGACCTGCTGCGTGTCGAGGTTCGTCTGGTAGCCGCGGATGGAATAGGTGGTCGACCAGTCGTCGAACCCGAAGGCGTCGCCTTCGTTCACCTGCACGCCGGGCAGGGTGCCGATGAGGTCGATGGCGGAGGCGATCGGCGACTTGTCGTCGATCAGCGTCTCGTCCAGCGCGGCGTTGTTGTACGTAGTGCGCTGGCCGGTCACCACGATGGCGTCGGCACCGTCATAGCCCGCTTCGGCAGCAGCGTCGGCGGCCTCATCGGCGAAGGCCGGCATCGCAACCACGATGGCGGCAAGGCTGGTGCCCAGAATACAGAAACGGCGGATGGCTTGGACGCGCATGATGCAAATACCCCCTGATGCAAAACCTGATGTGTTGCGTACGCAACGCTTGTGCGGCGCAGCATCTGGGGAAGTTTTCTGACGCGGTGCAGACAGTTCCGAGACAGTTCGCAGTCGTTTCGGTGACCGCGGACTGACAGTGGAGGCAGCGTCACAAACCCGACACGGCCTGCCCATAGAGGCCGCCGCGAAAGCCGCTGTTCGTCATCCGGTCACTGCCGATCGGGGGAAGGATGCGGGAAACCAGGATCGACGGCGTCTCAGGAACCATGCAGTCACCCTTGCGCATTGCAGTACCCATACACAGCCTGGAACCGGGCGGCGTAGAGCGTGTGGCGCTGGGCCTTGCCGCCCAGTGGCGCGCTGCGGGGCATGACGTGACGATCGTGCTGGGGCGCAAGGGCAATGCGGGGTACGGCGGGGCGGGCCTGTGCAGTGCTCCCGCGCTGGATTACTGGAGCGTGCCCACGCGGCTCTCCACGGCATCGTGGGAGACGCCGTGGATGATCCACACGCTCTACAGCTTCCTGATGGAGCGGCGCATCGACGTGCTGTTCTGCGCGGGCAACACGTATGCCGTGGTCGGCGCGGCGATGAAGCTGCTTCTGGGCAGTCATACCCCGGCGATGGTGCTGAAAGTCAGCAATGCGCTGGACCGGCCCGACATGGCCCCGCCGATGCGCGGTGCCTATGACGTCTGGCTGCGCGCGCAGGGCTCTACGTTCGACGCGCTCGTCGCCCTGTCGGAGCCGATGCGGCGCGAAGTGCGGGAACGAATGCGGGCAGAGGCCGGTCAGGTGCAGGTCATCGCCAACCCGATCCTGACGCGGCGGCGCCTGATCCAGCTGGGGCGGATCCGCCATGGCGCACCGTCCGCATGGGGGATGCGCTATCTGGCGGCGGGGCGGCTGGCGCCGCAGAAGAACTTTGCGCTGATGCTGCGGGCCTTCGCCACGGCATCGCGGGCCGAAGACCGCCTGACCATCGCCGGAGACGGCCCCGAACGCAGCCGCCTGCAGGCGCTCTGCCGGCAACTGGGGATCGCCGATCGGGTGACGTTCGCCGGGCATGTCGCTGCCGTCGATCCGCTGCTGGAGCAGGCCGACGCGCTGCTGCTCAGCTCCGACTACGAAGGGTTGCCCGGTGTCGTCGTGGAAGCTCTGGCGGCGGGCCTGCCCATACTTGCCACCGATTGCTGCGTCAGCATGGCCAGCCTTGTGGAGCATGAGCGCACCGGCCTGCTGGTGCCGCCGCGCGACGCGGGAGCTTTCGCGCAGGGGATCGTGCGGCTGCGCGACATGCGCGGCGACCCGGACCGCGCCCGCACCGTTGCGGCGCGCTACGAACTGGAAAGCGCCGCCGCGCGCTATGTCGAACTGATGCGCGACGTGGGGCAGCGTCGCGAACAGGACCGCCGCCGCGATCTGGCGATCAGCACGCTTGCGCCGTGCCGATCGCTGCGGCGCTCTCGGTAATCAGGAGATGCCCTTGCCCCAACCCGCAGTCGTAGATGGTGCCGAGATGGACCTGTCCCCGGTCGATCTGGCGCCGGTCGAGCTAACCCCGCAGGATCGCACGTCGCGGCGCGGGCGCAACGCGGTGTTTTCCATCCTGCTGTCTCTGGCGGTGATCGCGGCGGTCATCCACGAATCGCGCGGCATCGACTTGCGACGCGTGTCCGACATGATCCCGCTGACGCCCGGTTTCTGGCTGATATTTGCGGCGTCCTACGTCGTCACCCCGGCCAGCGAATGGCTGATCTTCCATCGCCTCTGGCGTATTCCGGCCAGCGGCATGCTCGCGCTGCTGCGCAAGAAGGTCTACAACGAACTGCTGCTCGGCTATCTGGGCGAGGCGTATTTCTACACCTGGGCGCGCCGCCGGGTGGCGCTGTCCGCCGCGCCGTTCGGGGCGGTCAAGGACGTGGCGATCCTTTCCGCCATCACCGGCAACCTGGTGACGCTGGCGCTGCTGGTGATCGCGGTTCCCTACCTCGGTTTCGACAAGCTGGGTATCGACGGGCGGGTGCTGACGCTGTCGCTCGGCGTCATCCTGGCGATCTCGATCGGGGCGATGGCGTTCAACCGCCGTGTCTTCACACTGCCGCGCGCCGAGCTATGGATGATCGGGCGCATTCATCTGGCCCGCATCTTCGCCTCGACCGTACTGTCGGCGCTGCTGTGGCATATCGTTTTGCCGGACGTGACGCTCAGCTGGTGGATCTACCTCGCGACGCTGCGCCTGCTGGTGTCGCGCCTGCCGCTGGTTCCGAACAAGGATCTGCTGTTCGCCGGCATCACCGTGGTGGTTCTTGGGGAGGCCCGCGACATCGGTGCCCTGATGGCGCTGATGGCGGCGCTGATCCTGGCGGCACATCTGGTGCTGGGCGCGGTGATCGCGCTCAACGATCTGGCCGACCCGGAGAAGCGGGCATGATCGCGGCTTTGGCCATCGCTGCCGTCACGATCCCTTCGTCGCCCGATCTGGGACAGGCAGAGGGCCGCTGCCGCGCGCATGAGAGCGGCCCCTCCTTCGACGTTTCGGTGGAAGGTTTGAAGGACCGCACCGGCAACCTGAAGCTGGAAGTCTACCCCGCCAACGAAACGGATTTTCTGGCCGACGACAACGTGCTGGTCGGCGCGGGCAAGACGTTCCGCCGCGTGGTCGTGTCCACCCCCGCAAGCGGAGCGGTGCGGCTGTGCGTGCGATTGCCGGGGCCGGGGCGCTATGGCGTCAGCCTGCTTCACGACCGGGACAGCGACCGCAAGTTCAACTGGCGCATCGACGGCATCGGCTTTGCGGGCAATCCGAAACTGGGCTGGGGCAAGCCGCGCGCCGCCGTCGCCAGCGCCGATGCGGGCAGCGGTCCGACGCCGCTCTCGATCACGCTCAACTATCGCCGGGGCCTTGGTGTTGCCCCGCTGCCGCGCAGATAAGGACCGTCGCATGAGGATCGTGGACGTCTGCGCCTTCTACTCGCCGCATGGCGGGGGCGTGCGAACCTACGTCGAGCAGAAGCTGCGCATCGGGGCCGAACTTGGGCACGAGATCGTCATCCTGGCCCCCGGAGACGAGGACGCCGTGATCGATCGCGGTGCGAACGCGCGCATCGTCACGCTGAAAAGCCCGCGCTTCCCGCTCGATCGCAAATACTGGTACTTCGCCTCGGCCCGGCAGCTGCATGACGCGCTCGATGGATTGAGCCCGGACTTCGTGGAGGCGACATCGCCCTGGCGCAGCGCCGGGCTGGTGGCGGACTGGGACGGGGCCGCCCCGCGCAGTCTGGTGATGCATGCCGATCCGCTGTCGGCCTATGCCTATCGCTGGTTCGGAAATGTCTTTTCGCGCAATACCATCGACCGGCAGTTCTCGATCTACTGGGAGCATCTGCGACGCCACAGCCGCCGGTTCGACCATGTCGTCTGCGCCAATTCCAGCCTCACTCGGCGACTGGCCGAGGGCGGCGTCGCGGCGACCGTCACGGTACCGATGGGGGTGGAGCCGGGCCGCTTCTCTCCCGCCAACCGCGATCGGGCGCTGCGGGCGCGGATGCTGGCCGCCTGCGACCTGCCGGAAACGGCCAGCCTGCTGCTGGGCGTGGGGCGGCTGGCACCGGAAAAACGCTGGCCGATGGTGATCGATGCCGTCAACGCCGCTTCCCGCACGATGCTGATCGGGCTGGCCCTGTTCGGAGAGGGGCGCGAGGCGCGAACGATCCTCAAGCACATTGGCGGCAACCCCCACGTCCGGCTGTTCGAGCCACAGCGGGGCGAAACTTTCGCGCGCATTCTCGCCAGTGCCGACGCGCTGGTGCATGGGTGTGAGGCGGAAACCTTCTGCATGGCGGCGGCGGAAGCGCGGGCCAGCGGCGTGCCGGTGGTCGTCCCCGACGAAGGCGGTGCCGTGGACCATGCCGCGAACCTTGGCGGCATCACCTATGCGGCGGGCGATCCGGCGGCGGCGGCGCGGGCCATCGTGCGGATGCTGAAGCGCGGCAACCATCGCCCGCAACTCGCGCGCACCAGCGTCGATCACTTCGCCGATCTTTTCGCTCTGTACGAAGGCACCCTCAACGGAGTACGGCGCGCGGCCTGATTCTCCTGCGCGGGCGAGACGAAGCAATCCAGGGGTGCTGCCGAGTTTTCCCTGGGTTGCTCCGCCTCGCCCGCGACAGGGCAGGGCTCAGCGCGCGTCGCCGCACTGGGTCATCGGGATGGACACGTAGTCCAGCTTGACGTCGGACAGGCTGACGTCCGCTGCTCCGGTCGATTTCAGCACCAGCGGTGCGGTGACGCGGGACATGTCCGCGCCGCGTGCGGCAAAGCACTTGAGCGGGATCGCAAGACGGCCCCACTGGCCGACACCGGTTGCGGACAACGAGGCGGTGACAGGCACTTCGACCAGCCTGTCGCCGCTGCGCAGCCCTGCGGACAGGGCGTCTGCCGGCTTGCCTTCCAGCCGATACTCGAAGACCAGGCTGATCTCTCCGTTGCTCTCGCGAGAGAGGTCGAAGGGGCGCGGGGCGGTGAAGGCGACGGTGCCGGGGCCGCCGAACGTCAGCCGTTTCGCGTCTTCCTGCGCGCGGTGGTCGATGCCCGACTGGCGCACGCCTTCGCCGGCCACTTCCCAGCCCGGCGGGGTCTGGCCGCGTTCGAAGAAGGCGCTGGGAGTGGCCTGTTCCATCCCGGCGGGGCGGGTTTCGTCCAGCTTTCCGACCTTGCCGGGCGCGGCGTAAGTCAGGCCATAGCCGAAGGGGAACAGCGGATCGTAGTTCGCGTCGCGGCGGTTCAGGACGTACTGGTCCGGACGCTTCGGCCAGGAAAAGCTGAGCTTGCCGCGGAAATCGTGCTGCGGTTTGCCGTTCGTGCCGGCGAAGAGGACATCGGCCACACCGCCGCCCTCGCTGCCGGGCAGGAACGCGGCGACGAACGCGTCGGACGCGTTCAGTTCGGCATTCACCCATAGCGGGCGGCCCGACAGGAACACCGCCACCACCGGAACGCCCGCTGCCTTGAACTTGCGCAGCATTTCCAGATCGTGCTTGTCGCCGGGGCTGTATTCCAGATTGGGGATGTCGCCCTTGAACTCGGCGTAGGGCTTTTCGCCGAAGACAGCGATGACGGCATCCGGCTTCTTCGTGAACGTGCCGTCGGGCGCGTAAGTTGCGGTGCCGCCGCCGGCCTTGACGGTCTGCTCGATGCCCTTCCAGATCGACTGTGCATTGGGGAAGGCGGAGTTCGGCACGTCGATGCCCTGCCAGGTGATCGACCAGCCGCCCGCCTGCTGGCTGATGCTGTCGGCCGCCTGTCCCGCGACCAGGATGTTCGCGGTCGGCTTAAGCGGCAGAACGCCTTCGTTCTTGAGCAGCACCAGCGACTCACGCACGGCCCGGCGGGCGACGGCGCGGTGATCGGGAGAGGCGATGTTGCCGAACTTGCCTGCGAACGCGCGCGATGAAGGGCGGCCCCGGTCGAACGTGCCCGCGCGCAGCTTCACCCGCAGGATGCGACGCACCGCATCGTCCAGCCGTGCGGCGGGGATGGTGCCGTCTTTCGCCTCGCGCAGGGTGTTGGCGTAAAGCTCCTTCCACGCCGGGCCGGAGTACATGAACATGTCCAGCCCTGCGTTGATCGCCTGCGCGCAATCCTCGTTGGAGCAGCCCCTGACCTGGCCGTGGCTGTTCCAGTCACCCACCACGAATCCGTCGAAGCCCATGCGGTCCTTTAGCACGTCGGTGAGGAGCGACTTGTTGCCGCTCATCTTCTCGCCGTTCCAGCTGGAGAAGCTGGCCATGACCGATTGCGTGCCCGCTTCGATCGCGGCGGGATAGCCGCCAAGGTGCACGTCGCGCAGCACCTGTTCGGACACGCGCGTATCGCCCTGATCGCGGCCGCCGGTGCCGCCGTCGCCCAGGAAGTGCTTGGTGGTGGCGATCAGGTGGTCGGGCGAGAGGAAATCCTTCGTGCCCACCTTGCCCTGCACGCCCTCGATCATCGCGCCGGCATAGTCGGCGGCGATCTCGGGTTCTTCGGAATAGCTTTCGTAGGTACGGCCCCAGCGGTCGTCCTGCACGACGGCAAGGGTGGGCGCGAAGGTCCAGTCGAGGCCCGCCGCTGCCGTCTCCAGCGCGGTGGCCCTGCCGATTTCTCGGATCAGGTCGCGGTCGCGCGCGGCGCCGAGGCCGATGTTGTGCGGGAACAGCGTGGCGCCGACGATGTTGTTGTTGCCGTGGACCGAGTCCGTGCCCCAGATAATCGGGATCTTCGGGCCGCCCTTGTTGCCCGTAGGCGCCGCCATCGACGCATCGTAGTATTCGTCGGCCAGCTTCAGCCACTTGGCGGGCGGGGCGTATTCGTCGTCATAGGGGCCGGAATTGCCGCCGTTCAGCACCGATCCGATGCGGGTTTCGCGCACTTGCGCCGGCGTGATGGAGCCGATGTCCACCTGGATCAGCTGGCCCACCTTGTCCTCCACCGACATGGCTTTCAGCAGCGCATCGATGCGCTTTTCGATCGCCGGGTCGCGCTGCGGCTGGGCCTTGATCGTGGGCCAGAGGTCCGGGTGCGCGATGGAGGCCGGGGGCTGCTGATCTTGCGCCGTGATCGGAACCGCGACCAGCCCCGCGCAGAGGGCGGCAAGGGAAATCGGAACCAGCTGGGTACGGGAAAGCGCGGTCATGGTATGTCCCTGGTTTGCAATTGCGACCAAAGGATGGCCGGGAAAACGAAGCGGGCGGCGGCGGGCGGCAAGGCCACACCGCCGCCCACAAGTGGCGCGCAACCTGCGGAGGAGGGTGCAGGGCTGCGCGTCACCGGGGGGTTCTACTGCGGGTCATGCCGAACCTTGCAACGATTTGATCGCGCAAGGCCGGGCTGAAACCGCGAATCAGAAGTTCGCCTTGGCCCGCACACCCCAGGTGCGCGGCGGCTGCAGGTTGGACAGGAACACCGGATCGTAGCGCGGCGTGCCGAATGCACCTGCGCCTGTGCGGATCTTGCCGTTCTCGATGTTCTGGACGAACGCCTCCACCGTGTAGTTGCGGTCGGCGGAAGTGAACCGCAGCGCCGCGTCGGAGCGGAAGTAGGCCTTCTGGCGGTCCCAGGCAGTGCCGTTGGTGCCCCGGTTTGGCATGTTGTCTGCCGGGTCGTTGGCATTGACGAAGGGGTTGGCGTCGCCGTTGAAGTAGCTCAGCCAGCTGCGTGTCTCGTAATGCGTGGTCAGGCGCGGGGTGATCGTGGCGCCGCTGGCCATCACGAAATCGTGCTCGTAGCTGGCCGTCGCGGAAAAGCGCGGCGCGTGGGCCAGTTCGTTGCCGCGCAGCTGGACGATGGAGGACGCCTTGCCACCATCGTAAAGCCGCCCGTCCACGCTTTCCAGATCGTCCAGCTTGGTCTTCTGCAGCGTCCCGGAGAACTGCAGGCGGTCGTTCGGAGTGAAGTTGGCGGTCAGTTCCGCTTCCAGACCATAGGCTTTTGCGCCCTTGGCGTTCTGCGTCACGATCTGGCTGCGCACCACGTTGCCTTCGTCGTCGCGGAAGGTGACGGCCTGGTTCACCTGATAGCCCTTGAAGTCGCTGTAGTAGGCGGCAAGGTTCAGTGTGACCGCGCGGTCCAGGAACCGGCTTTTCAGGCCGACTTCGTAGTTGGTCAGCGTTTCCGGATCGGTCAGGCCGGCGTTGTCCTGGATGTTGCCCGACTTGAAGCCGGTGCTGATGCTGGCATAACCCAGCACATCCTCGGCCAGATCGGCGTCGACGCGGGCAAGGTAGGTCAGCTTGTCCCACTTGCCCTTCACGTCGTTGCTGGAGATCGAGAATCCCGGCAGCAGGTTGACCAGTTCTTCCGCCGTTGCACCCGGATAGGCACCGAAGATGCCCGCCTGACACGCGCCGCCGGGGGCGCTGTCGGCAGGGGTGCAGCCCGCGCCCGAGAAGGTCACGTTGCGCCCGCCGATGTCCTCCTTCTTGTCCGAGGTGTAGCGCAGGCCGCCGGTGACGCGGATGGCATCGGTCGCGTGCCACACCACCTGGCCGAACACTGCGCGCGAATCGATCTGGCGATTGGCCTGAATGAAGCTGCCCGCCCAGCTGAAGGTGCCGTCGCGGTAGCCGTTGCGCTGGTCGATATCGAAGCGGATGCGGTTCTTTTCGTGGCTGTAGTACGCGCCCAGAATCCAGTCGAACGCCTGTTCGCCGGTCGATTTCAGCTGCACTTCGTGGCTCTGGAAGTCATAGCGCGAAGACAGCGTGCGGTTTTCTCCAAAGGCGCCCAGCGGCAGGTCGTTGCCCGCCGCATCCACTTCGCCGGTCGGGGGCAGGGCACCCGCGTCGGCATCCGTCTGGGTGGAACCGCCGATGCGCGACCAGCCGGCGATGTAGCTCAGCTGGATGCCGTCGGTGATGTCGTAGTTCATCGTGCTGCGCACGGCGACGGAATAACGGTCGGTGTCGGGCGCAGTGTCGGACAGGGTGGACCAGCGCTTGGTGCCGGGGCGCGGCGTCTGCAGCAGGCCGATGACCGGGGCGCCGGTGTCCCAGAACCCTTCTGCCGACAAGTTCCAGCTGAACTTTTCGCTCGGCTGCCACAACAGCGAGCCGCGGACCGACTTCTGGTCGGCGGCGTAATATTTCTTGCCGCTGGTGACGAAGGCGGACTTGTTGATGCCGGCAATGTCCGGCGCGGGCTGGTAATCGGCATAGCCATCGTGCCGGTCGGTAACGAAGGCTACGCGCGCCGCCAGCGTATCGGTGATCGGCAGGTTGATCGCGCCGCGAATGCCCAGCCGATCGTAATTGCCGCCGACGACTTCGACATTCCCCTCGAACACGCCCAGTTTCGGCTTGGCGGAGATCAGGCTGAGGGCGCCGACGGTGGCGTTGCGGCCGAACAGCGTGCCCTGCGGCCCGCGCAGAACTTCGACGCGCTCCATGTCGTACATCAGCACCGATGCGCCCTGAGAGCGCGGCGAATAGATGCCGTCGACGTAGATGGCCACTTCCGGGTCGGCCACTTCGGTATAGGCGCTGTCGTTGCCGATGCCGCGCAGGGTCAGCAGCACCGCCGACTGGTCGCCCTGCTGGTTGAACTGGAGCGAAGGGACGAAACGCGCGAGGTCGGTGACGTCGCGAACCTGCTGCTTGTCCAGCTGGGCCTGACCAAAGGCGGAGACGGCGATCGGGGTGGATTGCAACGTGGTTTCGCGGCGGGTGGCGGTGACGATGATATCGCCATCCGATGCCTGCGGGGCGACTGCTCTTGCTGTATCCTGCGGGCCGGCCTGCTGGGCCTGGGCCGTGGCCGCCATGCACAATGCGGACGCAAGCGCAGTGCTCGCGATAAGCGCGTTCCTTCTCATCTCTCTCTCCCTGAAGCAGACCTTCGCTGCTTTCTGCCGGTTCGTAGACCAAAGCTTGACATCGATGTCAACATTGTTTCTGACATCGATGTCAAGAAGCTGTAGCTTCCCCGAGGATGGCAAGCGCAGTAAGGATGCCCGGCAAAGATGCTCCGATCACAATGACAGCACCGACGGCAAAGGCCCCGACTTCCTTGGACACATGCAACGTTGCCATTTCTGACGCGGCCGGTCCTGAACCGCGTGCTGCCGCTACGCTCCTGTTCCGCCTGTCGGTGGGCGTCTTCTTCATCGGCGGATTCCTGACCTCGTCGGTCAGCCTGCTGGTGCCGCAGCTCAAGCTGATGCTCTCGCTCGATTACACGCAGGCATTTCTGGTGCAGCTGGCCTTCCATGCCAGCTACCTGCTGTTCGCGCTGCCGATCACCGCCTTCATCGTCGGCTCCGGTTACACACGCGCGATCGTGGCCGGGCTAGCGGTGATGAGCGCGGGGTGCGTCGCGCTGGCGGTAGCGCAGGGCAGCCTGTCGTTCGCGCTGGTGCTGGGGGCGTTGCTGCTGCTGTCCGGCGGGCAGACGTTCCTGCAGATTGCCTCCAACACCGTGGTCGCCGTGATCGGGCCAGCGCGCGGAGCGGCAGGGCGGCTTACGCTGCTGCAGGGGTTCAACTCGCTGGGGACCGTCGCCGGGCCGCTGTTGAGCGCGCCGCTGCTGCTGGCGCAAGTGGACCGAGGGCGCGAATGGCGCCCGCTCATCGGCCTTTCGGCGGCAGCCCTGCCGTTCGTGCTGACGGCGCTGGTCACCGCCGCGCTGGCGCTGGCTTATGCGGGGCATCGCCGGGTACTGGAAAGCGGGCAGCGGGGCGAGGGCTTCGTGCCTATCCGCAGGCTGTTCGCCGTACTGGGCGAATCGCGCCGGCTGCGCTGGGGGACGGCGGCGATCTTCGTCTATGTCGGCGCCGAAGTGACGATTGGTGGTCTTTTGCCCAGCGTGCTCATGCGGCCGGATCGGCTGGGCGCGGGCGCGGTGACGGCGGGCCAGCTGGTGGCGCTCTACTGGGGCGGGGCGATGGTGGGCCGCTTTGCCGGCGCCTGGATCATGCGGCACATGGCGGAAGCGCGGCTGCTGCACTTGGCGGCACTGGGCGCAGTGGCACTGACGGTTACGGCAAGCGTGCTGCCGGGAGCGGCGGGCGCGCTGGTGCTTGTCGCAGTCGGGTTGTGCAACGCGATCATGTATCCGACGATCTATGCCCTGGCCCTGCCCGAAGATGCACGGGCGGCGCCGGTCGCCTCGATGTGGCTATGCATGGCGGTGGTCGGCGGGGCGATCGTGCCGGTGCTGACGGGCGTGGTGGCGGATGCGTCCGGCCTGCTGGAATCGCTGGTGGTGCCTGCCGGGTGCTATGTTCTGATCGCGGCGTTCGCGGCCATCTGCCGGGAAGGGCGGGCATGAAGACGGTTACCATCAAGGACGTCGCCGCGCGAGCGGGCGTCTCGGCCAAGACGGTTTCGCGCGTCATCAATGGAGAGGATCATGTCCGCCCGGAAATCCGCGAGGCGGTGCAGCGGGTCGTGGCGGAGCTGAACTATCGCCCCAATGCCTTCGCGCGCAGCCTGTCCAGTTCGCGCTCCTACCTGCTGGGACTGTTCATCGACGATCCCGTTTCCGGCTATGCGGCAGAGGTCCAGCACGGCGCGCTGCTGCAATGCCGGGAGCGCAGCTACCACCTGGTCGTCGAACCGGTCGAGCCGCAGCGGCCCGGCTGGCAGGACCAGGTACGGGCCAGCCTGTCCGCACTGCAGCTGGACGGGGCCATCGTCGCGCCGCCGATCTGCGATCATGCCGAACTGCTGGCGCTGTTTGCCGAAGCCGGAGTGCCCTGCGTGCTGATCGGCCCGTCGGTGCCGGAACCGGCGGCAGGCTCGTCCAGCGCAGCCGGGGCGGTGTGGATGGACGATCGCGCCGCCGCGCGCGAAATGACGGAGCATCTGCTGGACTTGGGCCACCGGCATATCGGTTTCATCCAGGGGCCAGAGAGCCACTCTGCCTCCGCCCGGCGCGAGGAGGGTTTCCGCGATGCGCTGGCCGCCGCCGGCGTGGCGGTTGACGAAAAGGCGATGGTGCGCGGCGATTTCAGCCTGCGGGCGGGCCTGGAACTGGGCGAAGTGCTGCTGGACCTGCCCGAGGCGCCGACCGCGATCTTCGCCTGCAACGACGACATGGCGCTGGGGATGCAGATCACTGCGTTGAAGCGGGGGATCGCGGTCCCCGAGGCGCTCTCGATCTGTGGTTTCGACGATGTGGCGTCATCGCGCGCGGCCTGGCCGCAGATCACCACGATCCGTCAGCCCAATGCGGAAATGGCGGCGGCGGCGATCGACATACTCGCCGATCCGGCCTTCCGCCGCAACAGTCGCAATCGTGCATACCGCCTGAAGCTGGCCCACGCCATGGTCGTCAGAGGCAGCACGGGCAGGGTGTGCCCCTGAAGTTCAGCCTTGCGGAACTGTCCCGGACGCCTGGGGGCGCAACGGGGCGGTCAGTTCATCCGGCGACGGTGCTTGCCGCCGTAAGCCTTGCCGCAATAATCGTCGAGTTCACGCATCTCTGTCGCGGCGGCGCTCGCGATGGCGGCCGTGCAGGGCAGGGATGTTTCGCTGGCGGCCATCCGGGCTTCCACGCGGTCGCGCAGTTCCTCGATGTCGGCGCGGGACAGGACATTCTTTTCGCGCAGGTAACAGATCAGGCTCTGGAGCAGGATCATGGCCTTGTCACCGGAATCGACTTCGCTATTCTCGATCATCGCATCACCTCTCTGGCGACCTTTGGGTCTGCATTGGAGGCAGCATGATACAGCTTGGAAACATTGTCCAGCAGGCCAAAGTAACAGGTTTTGTTGCGTTCCGCGATTGTGCGGCGCAACAAAAAGTGCGGCTATTCCTCCAGCGCGGCCAGTTCCTGACGCAGCAGCGTGGCCAGCCTGTCGCGCAGGGCAGCGTGATCGCTCATTGGCGAGAGTTCGTGCAGGGCGACCATCCCCCAGGACGACGCCACGATGAAGTCCATCACGGTGGAACGCCGCTCCCTGGAAGATTGCGGCGCGAGGGAACGGAGCGCCGCCTCCAGGCTGGTACGCAGCCGGGTGTCGCACTTCATGTTCATCTGCGTCATGGCAGGATTTCGTGCGATTTCGGCCAGCAGTTCGCACATCATCCGGCGATCTTCCGGCTCAGGCTCGTCGAAACTGACCCGCTCGATCCATGCATGGATGGCCCTGCGATCGTTCGCGGCGACTGCGGCGGTCAGGTGCGCCTCGTCCAGCCACGCCGTCATCTCCGTTTCGCAGATCGCCGAGATGATGGCCTCCTTGTTCGCGAAGTCGCGATAGATCTGCCCGACGGCAATTCCGGAAGCCGCCGCGATCTGCGCAACACCGGTTTGATGGAACCCGCGCTCCATGAAAAGGTTACGCGCGGTATCCAGCAGATGTTGGCGGCGTGCGGCCGACTTCGCTGCGCGGGGGCGCTCCAGAGTATTCTCGTTCGTCATTTTCCAGCCCGACTTGCATTCCATGGTGCGACGCAATAACAGTCGCGCGAATCATGAGTGAACGCTCACTCACGCTTTAACCCTCTTGGTGGATGAACTCCATGAAAAAGATCGCCCCGGCTTTTGTGCTGATTCTCTCCGCTTGCGGCGGAGGGCAGGAGCAGCAGCAGCCTGCCGGGCCGCCCCAGGTGGGCGTAGTGACCGTGCGCGAGCAGTCGGTATCGCTTGCCAACGAGCTTCCCGGTCGCACCAGTGCGTATGAAAGTTCGGATGTGCGCCCGCAGGTCAACGGTCTGATTCAGGCACGCCTGTTCACCGAAGGCGACCAGGTCCGGGCCGGCCAGCCGCTCTATCGCATCGATCCTGCGCCCTATCAGGCTGCGGTCGCCAATGCGCAGGCGGCAGTGGCCCGTTCGCGTGCCGCGATCGCGTCGAGCGAGGCGCTGGCCCGTCGCTATGGGGAACTGGTGAAGATCAACGCCATCTCAAAGCAGGACTATGAGAACGCCGTGACCAGCGCGCAGCAGGCGCGCGCCGACGTTTCGGCCCAGCAGGCGCTGCTGCGTACCGCCCAGATCGACCTTGCGCGCACCACCATCCGCGCGCCGATCTCGGGCCGGATCGGACGCTCAACCTATACCACCGGCGCGCTCGTCTCGGCATCGCAGACCGATGCGCTGACGACGATCCAGCGGCTCGACCCGATCTATGTCGATATCCAGCAGTCCAGCGCCGACGTGTTGCGGATGCGCCAGCAGATCCTGTCGGGCGAACTGTCGAGCGACGGCAAGAACATCAGCGTGAAGCTCAAGCTGGAAGACGGTAGCACGTACCCCCAGACGGGCGTGCTCAAGTTTACTGACGTCACGGTCGATCCTGCCACCGGCAGTCAGGTCATCCGCGCGCAGTTCCCCAATCCGCAGGGCCTGCTGCTCCCCGGCATGTATGTTCGTGCCGAGTTCGCGCAGGCGACCAAGACCAACGGATTGATGGTGCCGCAGGTTGCCGTGTCCCGCAACGAGAAGGGCCAGCCGACCGTTCTCGTGATCGGCGCACAGAACAAGCTGGAGCAGCGGCAGGTCACGGCACCCCGTACCGTGGGTGACAGCTGGCTGGTCACTTCGGGTCTGAAGGCCGGGGACAAGGTCGTCGTCGATGGCGCGCAGATGCTGCGTCCGGGTATGCCGGTGAAGCCGGTAGCGCCGCAGGGCCAGGGGCCGGCGGGCGGCAAGCCCGCCGCCGGCGGCCCTGCGAACGCCGCTGCCAACGCCTCTGCCAACAAGGGGCAGTAAGCCGTCATGTCACGCTATTTCATCGACAGGCCCATCTTTGCATGGGTCATCGCCATCGTCCTGATGATGGCCGGCATCATCGCCATCCGCGGCCTTCCGGTCGCCCAGTTCCCCGAGATTGCGCCCCCCACGGTGTCGATCGCGGCGACATATCCGGGCGCCGATGCGGAGACGCTTGAGCGCACGACGACGCAGATCATCGAGCAGCAGCTCAAGGGCATCGACAACCTGCGCTACTTCTCGGCGGCATCTTCCTCGGCGGGCACGGTGACGATCACCCTGACGTTCGAGCAGGGCACCGATCCCGACATCGCGCAGGTCCAGGTCCAGAACAAGCTGCAGGCCGCCACGCCGCTGCTTCCGCAGGAAGTGCAGCGTCAGGGCGTGCAGGTGCAGAAGTCTGCGGCCAGCTTCCTCGTCGTCGCGGCGATCTATTCCGAGGACGGCAGCCACAACGCCAACGACCTGTCGGACTACATCGTTAGCCAGGTGCAGGACCCCGTCAGCCGCATCAACGGCGTGGGCGAACTTCAGGTGTTCGGTACGCAGTACGCGATGCGCATCTGGGTCGATCCGCTGAAGCTGCGCAGCTACGACATGACCATCGCTGACGTCACGACGGCGATCACCGCGCAGAACGCGCAGGTTTCGGCGGGCCAGATCGGTGCTTTGCCGGCTCCCAAGGAGCAGATGCTCAACGCGACCGTCTCGGTGCAGTCGCGCCTGCAGACGCCTGAGGAGTTCGGCAACATCCGCCTGCGCACCAATGCGACCGGCGCCGTGGTGCGCCTGCGCGATGTGGCGCGAGTGGAACTGGGCGCGGAGACGTATGGCTTCGAAACCCAGTTCAACGGTAAGCCTGCATCGGGCTTCGGCGTTCGTCTGGCTTCGGGTGCCAACGCGCTCGACACCGTCGATGCGGTGAAGGCGGAGGTCAACCGGATCGCCAAGAACTTCCCGTCCGACGTCAAGGTCGCCTACCCTTACGACTCCACCCCGTTCGTGCGCCTCTCGATCGAGCAGGTCGTGCATACGCTGGTGGAAGCGGTGGTGCTGGTGTTCCTCGTCATGTTCCTGTTCCTGCAGAACTGGCGCGCAACGGTGATCCCGACGATCGCGGTGCCGGTGGTGCTGCTGGGCACGTTCGGCGTGATGTCCATGCTGGGCTATTCCATCAACACGCTGACGCTGTTCGGCATGGTGCTGGCGATCGGCCTGCTGGTCGATGACGCGATCGTCGTCGTCGAGAACGTCGAGCGACTGATCCAGGACGAGCATCTTTCGCCCAAGCAGGCCGCGCGCAAGTCGATGGACGAGATCAGCGGCGCGCTGATCGGCATCGGCCTCGTGCTGTCGGCGGTGTTCCTGCCGATGGCCTTCTTCGGAGGGTCCACCGGCGTCATCTATCGTCAGTTCTCGATCACGATCGTGTCGTCGATGGCGCTGTCGGTTCTGGTCGCGCTGATCCTGACCCCGGCACTGTGCGCCACGATCCTGAAGCCCCACAACCCCGATCAGGGGCAGGGCAACGGTCTGCTGGCGCGCTTTTTCCGCTGGTTCAACGACAAGTTCGATCGGGGCACCGAAAAGTATCGCGGCGGCGTGCGCCGTACCGCGCGCGGGTGGAAGCGGTCGGGCCTCGTCTACCTGCTGATCGTGGGTTGCATGGTGTTCCTGTTCACGCGTCTTCCGGGCGGCTTCCTGCCGGACGAGGATCAGGGCGTGGTCATCGCGCTGGTCCAGGGTCCGGCCGGCGGCACCCTGCCGCGCACGCAAAAGGGCCTTGATGTCGTGCGCAAGCACTTCCTCGAGGACGAAAAGGCGAACGTCACGTCGGTCTTCACGATCAACGGCTTCTCCTTCTCGGGTCAGGGCCAGAATGCGGGCATGGCTTTCATCATGCTCAAGGACTGGAAGGATCGCAGCGGCGCGGACAATCGTGCGCCCGCCATCATCGGTCGCGCGATGGGCGCTTTCTCTCAGTACCGCGACGCCATGATCTTTGCGCTGACTCCGCCTGCAGTCATGGAGCTGGGCAACGCCACCGGGTTCGACATGTGGCTGGTGGACGAGACCAACATGGGCCACGAAAAGCTGCTTGCAGCCCGCAACCAGCTTCTGGGCATGGCCGCGCAGGATAGCCGCGTGGCGCAGGTCCGCCCGGTCAGCCTTGACGATGCGCCGCAGCTCGACGTCAAGGTGGATCAGGACAAGGCCAGCGCGCTGGGCATCGACATCGGCTCGATCAACTCGGAAATCGCGACGGCCTGGGGTGGATCCTACGTCAACGACTTCCTTGATCGTGGCCGCACCAAGCGCGTCTATATCCAGGCGGACGAGCAGTACCGTTCCTCGCCCGAGGCTCTGGAGAACCTCTACGTGCGCGGCTCGGGCGGCCAGATGGCTCCCTTTGGTGCCTTCTCAACTCTGGCATGGAAGCAGGCCCCCGTCATCCTCAACCGTTACAACGGTCGTCCGGCGATGAACCTGCAGGGCGCGACCGGGCAAGGTGTGAGCACCGGCACCGCGATGCAGGCGATGGAGGAGATGCACAAGAAGCTGCCTCCGGGCACGGGCATCGAATGGACCGGCCTGTCCTATGAGGAACAGCTCTCCGGTGGTCAGGCGCCTGCGCTTTATGCGCTCTCGCTGGGCATCGTTTTCCTGTGCCTCGCCGCGCTGTACGAAAGCTGGTCGGTCCCGATCGCGGTCATGCTGGTGGTGCCGCTGGGCGTCGTCGGTGCGCTGTTCGCAGGCTGGCTGACGGGTCTGGGCAACGACATCTACCTGCAGGTCGGCCTTATCACCACGATCGGTGTCTCAGCCAAGAACGCGATCCTGATCGTGGAATTCGCGGAAGAGCGCGTGCTGGCAGGAATGAACGCCTTCGACGCGGCAATGGAAGCGGCAAGGCTGCGACTGCGACCGATCCTGATGACCTCGCTGGCGTTCGTCTTCGGCGTGCTGCCGCTGGCGGTATCGACCGGCGCGGGCGCGGGCGGCCAGAATGCCATCGGTCGCGCAGTGGTGGGCGGCATGCTTTCCGCCACGATCTTCGCGATCTTCTTCGTGCCGATGTTCTTCGTGGTCGTCGCCCGCCTGTTCAACCACGGGCAGACCGACGGCAAGAAGCACGGCGACCGTGACGAGCCTCATGCCGACGACGCCCATGGCGCCGCACCGCAGGAAAGCTGAACATGAAAAAGTCTATCCTTGTCCTGCTCGCCGGAACCACGCTGCTGGCCGGGTGCAACCTTGCTCCCAAGTACGAGCGGCCCACAGGCGCAGTGCCGGTGGCGCTGCCTCAGGGCGGCGTCTACCCCAGTGCGCCGACCGATGCCGTGGACGTCTCGCGTATCGGCTGGCGGGATTTCTTCCTCGATGACCGGCTGCGGCAGGTCATCGAGACGGGTCTTGCCAATAACCGCGACCTGCGCATCGCGGCGGGCAATGTGCAGCAGGCGCGGGCGCAGTACCGCGTCCAGCGCGCTGACCGCCTGCCGACGATCAACGGCACGGGCACCGTCACCAGCACCAACAACCTGTTCGGTGCAGGCGGCGCCACACCCGGCGGCACCAGCGGTACGCCCAGCCACATCGAGATCTACCAGGCATCGCTGGGCCTGTCGCAGTTCGAGCTGGACCTGTTCGGTCGCGTGGCCAACCTGTCCCGCGCTGCGCAGGAGCAGTTCTTCGCCAGCGAGGAAGCCCAGCGCACCGCCCGCATCAGCCTGATCGCGGAAATCGCCAATGCCTGGCTGACGATGGCGTCCGACAATGAACAGCTTCGTCTTTCTCGCGAGACGGCGAAGGCCTTCGAGCAGACGCTGAAGCTCACGCGTGAACAGTTCCGCGTCGGTGTCGGCTCGGAACTGGAAGTGCGTCAGGCAGAGGCCAGCTATCAGGGCGCGGTGAACGACATCGCCGCTCTGGAAACCAGCGTCGCGCGCGATCAGAACGCGCTCAACCTGCTGGCGGGCACCACTGTTCCGGCAGAGCAACTGCCGATGGGCCTTGGCACCACACCGCTGACCCGCGATGCGCTGCCGCAGGACATCTCGTCGCAAGTGCTGCTGCGCCGTCCCGACGTGCTGCAGGCCGAACACCTGCTCATTGCCGAGAACGCCAACATCGGTGCCGCGCGCGCCGCCTTCTTCCCGACGATCTCGCTGACCGGCACGCTGGGCACGCTGAGCACAGCGTTGTCCGGTTTGTTCAAGGACGGCACTTACGTCTACAACGCGGTGGGTACGGGCACTTTGCCGCTGTTCGATTTCGGGCGGCGCAAGGGCAACCTGGATTACGCCAAGGCATCGCAGCAGGTCGCGGTCGCAACGTATGAGAAGGCCGTGCAGACTGCGTTCCGCGAAGTGTCGGACGCTTTGGCCCAGCGTGGCCGCATCGGCGACCAGATCCGCGCGCAGAGCACCCGCGCAGAGGCGGCAGGCGTGGCGGCAAAGCTGTCGGATGCGCGGTTCCGGTCGGGCGTGGACTCGTTCCTCACCACTCTGGATGCGCAGCGCACGGCCTATGGCGCGCAGCAGCAGCTGGTCACCGCCCGCCTGACGCAGGCAAGCAACCTGGTCGAGCTGTACCGCTCGCTAGGCGGCGGTCTGGAAGACACCACGCCCGTGGGCACCACGCAGCCGTAACTACCGGTTCCCCGCTCTCTCTGCGCCAGAGGGCGGGGCGATACTCCCCGACTGATGCGTTTTTTGCCGGGCCGGTTGCGGGGCGCGGGACGTCCGCAGTTATTTGCGCGATCATCCGTGACGAAGTGTGTTTTCAGGTCCGATTTCGCGCTCATGGCACTCGACACGGGCGCACGAACCGTGTTGGGGAGGCAGCGTATCTGGAAGAACACGCACGGGACGATAACATGGACGAGACGCTGCGCCGCGCCGCTTTGGATTACCACCGCCTGCCCCGGCCCGGCAAGCTGACCATCGAGCCGACCAAGCGTATGGTCAACCAGCGCGACCTTGCGCTGGCATATTCCCCCGGCGTCGCCGTCCCTTGCGTGGAAATCGCCGAAGATCCCGCCAAGGCGCTGGACTATACCGCGCGCGGCAACCTCGTCGCCGTGATCTCGAACGGCACCGCCGTGCTCGGCCTCGGCGCAATCGGCGCGCTGGCATCGAAGCCGGTGATGGAAGGCAAGGCCGTCCTGTTCAAGAAGTTCGCCGACATCGACGTCTTCGACATCGAGGTGGACACCACCGACGCCGACAAGTTCATCGAGGCGGTAGCCCTGCTGGAGCCGACCTTCGGCGGCATCAACCTTGAAGACATCAAGGCGCCCGAGTGCTTCTACATCGAAGCCGAGCTGAAGAAGCGCATGAACATTCCGGTGTTCCATGACGACCAGCACGGCACCGCTATCGTCGTGGCCGCCGCCGTGCGCAACGCGCTGGTGCTGCAGGGTCGCACGCTGGCCGACGCCAAGCTGGTGACGTCGGGTGCGGGCGCGGCGGCGCTGGCCTGCGTCGATCTGCTCGTCTCGATGGGCCTGCCGATCGAGAACGTCACGCTGACCGACAAGGATGGCGTGATCCATTCGGGCCGCGAAGGCATGCTGCCCAACATGGCGCGCTATGCCCGCGACACCAACGCCCGCTCGCTGCCGGACGTGCTGCCCGGCGCCACCGTCTTCCTGGGCCTGTCCGCGCCGGGCGTGCTGAAGCCCGAATGGCTGCCGCTGATGGGCGACAAGCCGCTGATCTTCGCGCTGGCCAACCCGGAGCCGGAAATCCGCCCCGAAGCCGCGCGCGAAGTGCGCCCCGACGCGATCATCGCCACCGGCCGCTCGGATTATCCCAATCAGGTCAACAACGTCCTGTGCTTCCCCTACATCTTCCGCGGTGCGCTGGACGCGGGCGCGACGCAGATCAACGAAGCGATGAAGGCCGCGGCGGCAGAGGCGATTGCGGCTCTTGCCCGGATGCCCGCGCATGACAGCGTCGCGCAGGCCTATGGCGGGCGCAAGCTGGTGTTCGGCCCCGAATACATCATTCCCACCCCGTTCGACCCGCGCCTGATCGTCGAGATCGCGGGCGCCGTCGCTCGGGCGGCGATGGATTCGGGCGTGGCGACCCGGACGCTCGACATCGCCGAGTACAAGCGCTCTCTGGCGAACATGAACACCCGCTCGGGCCAGCTCATGCTGCCGGTCTATCAGGCCGCGCGCGGCGCGATGAAGCGCGTCGCCTATGGCGAGGGCGAGGACGAGCGCGTGCTGCGCGCGGTGCAGGATGCGCTGGACGAAGGCATGGTGCGCCCGACGTTGGTGGGCCGCCGCCGCATCCTTGAACAGAAGCTGCCCGACCTCGGCCTGTCGTTCAAACTGGGCGAGGACGTCGATGTCGTCGATCCCGAGACCGACCATGACCTTTTCGGTGAACTGGTCGCGGCCTACGGTGCCATCGCCAGCCGCAAGGGCGTTCCTACTGCCGAAGTGCTGCGCCACACCTATCGCCGCCCCACCGTGACTGCCGCGATGCTGCTGCGTACCGGTAAGGTCGATGCGGCGCTGGTCGGCGGCAATTCGGAATACTGGGGCCAGATCGAACACGTCCTGCGCATCATCGACCGCGCGCCCGACGTGAAGCGCGTCTACGCACTGTCGGGCCTGATCCTCGATGCGGGTGTGCTGTTCCTGACGGACACGCACATGGTGCCCGATCCCACGCCCGAACAGATCGCCGAGATGACTGTGCTGGCCGCCGACGCAGTGCGCCGGTTCGGCCTGGACCCGAAGGTGGCGCTGCTGTCGCACTCCAACTTCGGCTCGTCCAACAGCCCCAGCGCGCGCAAGATGCGCAGCGCGGGCAAGCTGGTCCGCAGGATCGCGCCGGAACTGAAGGTCGATGGCGAAATGCACGCCGACGCAGCGCTCAGCCAGGCGCTGCGCGACAAGCTGGTGCCCGATTCCTGTTTCGAGGGCGCGGCGAACCTGCTGGTGATGCCGAACCTGGATGCGGCCAACATCACGCTGACTGCGCTGTCCGCATCGTCCAGCTCGCCCACGGTCGGGCCGATGCTGCTGGGCCTGTCGCAGCCGATCCACGTCCTGACGCCGGGCGTGACCGCGCGCGGCATCCTGAACCTGACCAGCATCGCCGTCTGCGCCGCCGACGGCCACTGATACGAAAAAGGGGAGGGGGCCTTTCCAGCCCTCCTCCCCTTCCTGCGACCCGATGGGATCGGGATTAGTGTTCACAACGTCAGCGGCGCGTGGTTCATCTGCGGCAGCACGTGGCGCGAAAACAGGTCGGCTTCCGCCGCGTGCGGGTAGCCCGACAGGATGAAGGCATCGATCCCTTCGGCCTGATACGCGCGCAGCTTCGCCAGTACCTGATCGGGGTTGCCGACGATGGCGGCGCCGCAGCCCGAACGCGCACGGCCGATGCCGGTCCACAGGTTATCCTCCACGAAGCCGTCGCCGCCCGCCGCAGAGCGCAACTCCGCCTGCCGGGTAACGCCGACGCTGGCGCTGTCGAGCGACTTGCGCCGGATTTCCTCGCCGGCGGCATCGTCCAGCTTGGACAGCAGGCGGTCGGCATAAGTGCGCGCCTCGTCCTCGGTCTCGCGCACGATGACGTGGGCGCGATAGCCGAACTTCAGCGTGCGGCCATGCCTCGCGGCACGCGCGGTCATATCGGCGATGGTTTCGCGCACCTTGTCCATCGTGTCCGGCCACATCAGGTAGACGTCGCAGCCCTGCGCCGCCGCTTCGCGCGCGTCTTCTGACAGACCGCCGAAGTAGAGCGGCGGGCATTGTCCCGAAACCGTGCCGATGCGCGGTGGGGCGAGGTCGAGGTCATAGAACTCGCCCTGATACTTCAGGTGCTGGCCCGACAGCATGATCTTGAGGATCTGCATCACCTCCAGCGTGCGCTGGTAGCGTTCGCGGCTGCCCAGCTTTTCTCCCGGCAGGTCGGAGGAGATGATGTTCACCGTCAGCCGCCCGCCCAGAATGCGGTCCAGCGTGGCGATGCGGCGGGCGAGCTGCGGCGGCCAGTCCTCTCCCATGCGCACCGCCCAGAGCAGGCGGATCTTTTCCACCAGCGGGGCAATGGCTCCGGCGAACATCGTCGTGTCGATGCCCAGCGCATAGCCGGACGGCAGCAGGATGTTGTCGAACCCGCCCTTTTCCGCCTGCAGCACGATGTTGCGGCAATGCTCCCAGCTGGACGCCAGTGCGGGATCGGGCTGGCCGAGGAACTCGTAGTCATCGTCGCACAGCGCCGAAAACCAGCTGACTTCGCATGTTTTGGTATTGGTCACGGCAGCGGTTCTCCCTTCGATGCGACCAGCACGGCGTACCAGTTGGCGCGGGTCCAGCGGACCTTGAGCGCGTCGGCGGCCTCGGCGATGCGTTCGGCCTTCTGCGACCCGACGATGGGGATGACGCGCGCGGGGTGCGCCATGATCCAGCTGTAGGCCGCGGCGGTGCGCGATACGCCGAACTCCTCACCGGCGGCGTCGAGCAGCGCGGCAACGGCGCGGGTGCGCGCGTCCGCAGGCTCGGCGATACGGCCACCGCCCAGCGGCGACCATGCCAGCACCGCCATGTCCATCGCGATCGCCTGATCCAGTTCGCCGTTCTCGATCGGGGCAAGCCGCAGGGGCGAGAGTTCGGGCTGGGTGGAGACGATCGGCAGGTCCACGAACTGCTGCAGCGTGGCGATCTGGCTGGTGGTAAAATTGGATACGCCCAGGCTGCGGATCTTGCCGGCCTTGTGCGCCGCTTCGACGGCCTTTGCGATTTCCGCCGGGTGGGTGAGGATGTCGGGACGGTGGATCTGCCACAGCTCGACGCTGTCGATGCCGAGGCGAGTGAGCGAGGCGTCGATCGCGCCGGTCAGGTATTCGGCGCTGGAATCGTAGGGCAGCGGGGGCATGATGCCGCCCTTGGTGGCGATCACCAGCCGGTCGCGCAGGCCCGGTTCGCTGGCGAGCGCCTTGCCCAGCAGCACTTCCGCATCGCCGAAGCCGCCATTGCCGTCGAAGCCATAGATGTCGGCAGTGTCGATGAAGTCGATCCCCGCATCCAGCGCGGCGTGCAGCAGGCGCACCGCGTCGGCGGGTTCACCCGCCATGCGCCAGTTGCCCCAGGCTAGGGCGGAGACTTCTATGCCGCTCTTGCCCAGCGGGCGTCGGGCGGCGGGGGCGGGAAGATAGGTCATGGGCTGTCCTGTCAGGAAAGAAGGTCGGGGTTGATGCGGGCGACCGAGGCGCGCTCGATCAGGTCGTGGGGGAGGCGGCGGTGCGTGGCCTGCGCGCCGTCGAGGAGAAGCTGCGTTGCCGCCAGCGCCAGTTCGCGCATGGGCTGGCGGATGGTGGTCAACTGCGGCCAGACCATCCGCGCCACCATCGTGTCGTCGAAGCCGACCACGGAAAGATGCTCGGGCACGTTGAGGCCGATGTCGTGCGCCACGGACAGGACGCCGGCGGCCATGTCGTCGTTGCTGGCGAAGATCGCGGTCGGGCGGCGCTTCATGTCCAGCAGATACCGGGCCGCCGCCGCGCCGCTTTCGAAGTCGAACGCTCCGGGCACCACCAGCGCCGGTTCGAAGGCGAGCCCGGCGCGGTCCAGCGCGCGGCGATAGCCGAACAGGCGCTCCTCCGATGCCATGTGGTTGGCGTGGCCCTTGATGAAGCCGATGTGACGGTGGCCGCGCGCGATCAGGTGGCTGGTCATGTCGTCGGCCGCCTGCGCATCGTCCATGAAGACCGAGGAGGTGAGCGCATGGTTCGTCCCCGGAGAGATCCGCACGAACGGGATGTCCATGCCCTCCAGCGCCTTCAGCACCGGCACGCAATCGGTCACCGGGGAAGACAGCACCACGCCGTCTACATGGGTTTCGGTGATGAGGCCGCGCACCTGCTCCCCCACCATCGGGTCGGCCACGTCAACCGGCTGGGCGAGCAGGCGCGAGCTTGCCTGCTGGCACGCCTCCCAGCAGCCCATCTGGATCTGGTTCATGTAGTAGGGGCTGTGATTGTCGTAGATCAGCGCGATCTGGCCGGACTTGGTGCCCGCCAGGATGCGCGCGGCGATGCTGGGGCGAAAGCCCAGTTCCTGCATCGCCTTTTCCACCCTCTCACGGGTGTCCGTGCTGACGTAGCGGTGCCCGTTCAGCACCCGGCTGACGGTCTTGATCGACACGCCCGCCAGTGCGGAGACGTCCTTGATATTGGACCGTTCGCTCATGCGCTCTCCTGCAAGGAGGCGAACAGAGGGGCGAACGGGCTGTCCGGCAGGTAGAAAACGGGCGGCTGCCCGTAAGGCGCAGCCACCGTGTGGGTGCCGGGCGCGAAGTCCGTGCCGGTCCACAGGTGCCGCCATGGCGTGTCTCCGGGCAGGATCACGGTGCGGGACCGGGCATCGGCCTGCACGATGGGGGCGACCAGCATGTCTGCGCCGTAGAGGTACTGGTCCTGCACGGCGAACAGCGCCTCTTCGTAATAATGCAGGAACAGCGGGCGCTGCACCGGCAGGCCGCTGGTCACCGCCTCGTCGCTGAGGTGGCGCACGTAGGGTGCCAGCGCCTTGTGCACGCGCGACATGGCGGCGAAATGCGCCAGCAGTTCCGGGCTGGAATCGATCTGCAGGTTGTCGTCCGGGCGGTTGCCTTCGTGACTGCGCATCACCGGCGAGAATGCACCCAGTTCGCACCAGCGCATGATGAGGTCGGCGGTGCGCACGTTGCCGTGCAGGCTGGTGTAGCCGCCGACGTCGCTGTGCGAATAGGCGTTGCCCACCAGCCCCGCCGACAGCGCGGCGGTCAGGACCGTGCCGATCCCGTCGTGCCGGGTGAAGTCCACCGACTGGTCGCCCGCCCACAGCAGCGGGCAATGCGCCTGCACGCCCGAGAACCCGGCGCGCATGAAGAACACCGCCTCGCCCGTCTTGCCGCGCGACGCCACGGCCTGCGCGTTCGCTTCGGCCCAGAGTACCGGCCAGCGGTTGTGCATCAGCATCGGATCGCTGCCGTCATGAAGCCGAAGGTCCACCGGCAGGTATTCGCCGAAGTCCGCCATCCAGCCGGAGAGGCCGAAATCGAGCATCTCTCGCCCGATCACGCGCTCTGCGAACCAGTCCATCGCGGCGGGGTTGGTGAAGTCCACCACGCCGCAGTCGAACTCGCCGAAATCGACCAGGTACACCGCGTCGCTGTCCTGCCGCAGCGCCAGATAGCCCAGCGCCTCGGCTTCGGCATATTGCGTGCCGTCGTTGGCGAGGTAGGGGTTCACATAGCCCAGGAAGCGCACGCCCCTGTCGGCCAGCGCGGCGATGCGGGCGGGGAGGGCGGGGTAGCGCGCCTCGTTCCACGACCAGTCCCAGAACAGGCGGCGCCCGAAGCTGGTCTGGCGAATGCCGATCCAGTCCTCGCACCACAGGCCGGACACCTCCGCGCCCGCTTCCAGCATCGCATCGAGCCGGGCGAAGCTGTTGTCCCCGTCCTTCAGGCCGACCACGGCGCCGCTGATCGCCCAGTCGGGCAAGGCAGGCTGGCGACCGAAACGGGTGCTGAGCTGTCCCACGAGTTCCGGCAGGTCGTCCGCTGCAAAGAACTCCAGCGAGAACGCGCCTTCCCACACTTCGATCCGGTGGCGCGCGCGGTCGGTGAAATCGAGCACGGAATAGGCGGTGCTGCCCAGATGGCAGGCCCACAGCGTGGAGGTCAGGAAGGTCGGTTGGGGGTAGTTGGTCCACCAGTAGTCGCCGCCGGCCATGCCGTTCTGGTCCATCAGGCGGGTGAGTTCGGTGGACTTGTCCCGCCCGACGCCCGGCTCGCTGGTCCAGATCGGGAAGCGGCGGCCCGACAGGTCGAGGTAGCTCATCTGCTCCCCGCCGCCCCAGACATGCTCGTCCGGCTGTGCCGCCAGATCGATCCATACGCGGTCATGGGCGGGGTCCAGCACCGCCACGTCCAGCGCATTGCCGTTGATCGAAAGGCGCAGCATTGGCGCGCTTCCGGCGCTGGCGGACAGAAGCAGGCCGTCGCCGTCGGCCTGCGCGAAGCCCAGCTCCACCCGGTCCGTCGGCGCGTCCTCGATGGCGAAGTTGCCGCGCACCATCTTCACGTCGGGCGCGCCGCGCGCCACCGCGCAGGCAGGCCCGGCGGGGGAACCGCGCAGGACGGCGCGCCCGGCCAGAGTGCAGGCAAAGCCGTCTTCGTGAATATCGAACGTCAGCGCCACGTGTCCCGATCCCATCAGCATGGTCTTGTGGCTATCGCGCAGCACATGCGACGCCACTGTCCTGTCCCTATGTGACAACGGTTGACAGAAATATCCCGGCCAATCAAGTAGGGGCGCAACCGACAGGACAACCTGAGGTTTCGAAGACCCGGTCTCATCGGATTCAGGAGGGGAGAATCATGGTTTCCGCACAAGGTAGTCGTATGCTCGGGCGCGTTGCGCTGGGCCTTTCGGTGTCCGCGTCCGCGCTGCTGGCAGCGGCAACGCCCGCCCACGCGCAGGTCGAGGAAATCGTCGTCACCGCCCAGAAGGTGCAGCAGAACGTCCAGGACGTGCCGATCGCCATCAGCGCCGTCACCGGCGAGGCGTTCCAGCGCTCGGGCGCGAAAAGCCTTGAGGACATCACCAGCATCGTGCCTTCGGTGACCTTCCGCAAGGGCACCACCAACGCCAACAGCGCCATCGTGATGCGCGGCGTGGGAACGATCAGCTTCTCGATCGCGGCGGAACCCAGCGTGTCCACCGTCGTCGATGGCGTGGTGCTCAGCCGGTCGGGCCAGTCGTTCCTCGACCTCGTCGATTTCGAGCGGCTCGAGGTGCTGCGCGGGCCGCAGGGCACGCTGTTCGGCAAGAACGCGTCGGCGGGCCTCGTCAACATCGTTTCCAAGGGCGGCACCGACCACTTCGAGGCCGAGGCCAACGTGTCCGGCACCACGGACGACGAGTACCGCACCCGCCTGACCCTCTCCGGCCCCATCGCCGAGAACCTGACCGGCCGCCTGACCGGCTTCTACGGAAACTTCGACGGCAACATCAGGAACACCTATCACGACAGGACCGTCAACGGTTACGAGCATTACGGTGCGCGCGGCGTGGTGGACTATGACGCGGGCGGCAGCCGCCTGCGCCTGATCGCGGATTACTTCAGGGCCAACGACGATTGCTGCGCCGAAGTGACCGGCGTTTCGCGCGGGGCCGTAATCGATGGAGAACTGGGCATCGTGCCGCGCGGCGAAGACACCCGCGATGTCAACCAGAACCTCGTCACCCGCTCGCTGGACCGCCAGTACAGCTTCACGATGAGCGCCGACATCGACACCTTTGCGGACCACACGTTCAGCATCGTCACCGGATACCGCAACTGGAAGAACACCGAGATCCGCGACGGCGATTTCCTGCCGCGCGCCATCGTCGGCACGCCGCAGCTGCACGATCGCGGCACGGTGGAGACCGACCAGGTTTCCGCCGAAGTCCGCCTTGCCTCGCCGCAGGATCAGGCGCTGACGTATCAGGTCGGCGGCTTCCTGTGGTATTCCAAGAACACGCAGGACTTCACCCGCGCCGACGTGACCTGTGCCACGTCCACCTCGCCGCTCGACCCGGCAACCGGCGCTCGGCCCTGCAACCTGTCGGACACGGTCAACACGCTGTTCCCCACCGCAACCTCGCGCAGCGACGTGTCGTTCCGCAACTGGGCGGTCTTCGGGCAGGCGACTTATGCCTTCACCCCGGCTCTGCGCCTGACGCTGGGTGGCCGTTTTACGCATGACGACGTCAGCTACGTCCACACCCGCGCACCTGCGGTCAATGCGACCACGGGCCTTCCGGCCACCGGCGCCGGTCTTTCGGGCGTAGGCGCGGGCGGCACCATCGCCGGCGGCGGCAACGGCACCAACACCTCGCGCGGAAGCACCAGCGCCGACAACTTCTCGGGCAAGGCGGTGCTGCAGTACGACGTCGTGGACGACGTGATGCTCTATGGCAGCTACACCCGTGGCTACAAGGGCCCGGCGTTCAACGTGTTCTTCAACCACGTCGCGCCGACCAACTCGACGCCGATCGACCCCGAAAAGTCGGACAGCTTCGAAGTGGGCTTCAAGAGCCAGTTCCTGGATCGCATGGTGCAGCTGAATGCAGCGGCGTTTCTGGTCGATTACAAGGGGTTCCAGGCGAACAACTTCGTGCTGCTGAACGGCGCCGTGGTCACCAACCTGACCAATGCGGGCACCGTGCGGTCCAAGGGCTTCGAAGCCGACCTGACCGTTGCGCTGACCGAAGGGCTGACCCTGCGCGCCAACGCTGCCTATGCGGATGCGAAGGTTCGCCGCTTCAACCCGAACCCGCTGACCAACGCGCCTGACGCGCGCGACGGCACCCGCCTGCCGCTGGCGCCCAAGTTCAGCTACACCATCGGCGCCGATTACGATGTGCCCGTCGGCCCGGTGAAGCTGTACCTGTCCAGCGACTGGCACCATGTGTCGAAGCAGTTCTCGGACCTTGGCGAAAGCGGGCCGATCGACGCCTACGGCATCTGGAACGCTAGCGTCGGCGTGTCTGACGCCGAGGACAGGTATCGCCTGACGTTCATGGTGCGCAACATCCTGGATGACAGCTACGTGCTGCTCAACACCACGGCCGGCCAGCGCCTGATGATCCCGCGCGATGCCGATCGCTACGCGGGCCTCAACCTGCGCGCGCGCTTCCAGTAAGGCTCATCCTCCCCCGGTCCTGCCGGGGAGGGAGCTTTTCCGAAGAATGGTGGGGGGCACCGGTGAGGCCCCCGAACTCCTCCCCCGGAAATCAGTTCAGTCCGCCGCCGTCAGCTTTGGCTGCATCAGGTGGATGAACCCCGTCGCCACCAGATAGGCCGACCCGCAGATCACGAACAGCGGCGCGTAGCCGAGGCCCGTGGCCAGCGACCATCCGGCGAATTCGATGATGCCGGTCCCCGTCAGGTTTCCCGCCACCGCGCCCAGTGCGATCACAGTGGCCATGTGGCGGGCAGGCACGATCTCGGTCGCCATGCCGAAGATGTTGGTCGAAAACCCCTGATGCGCGAACAGGCCCAGCCCGATGCACACTGCCGCCACCCATGGGTTGCTCGCCAGTAGTGCCAGCGGCATCGCCAGCACGATCAGCGCATAGGCCAGCATCGACCCTTTGCGCGCGGCGTTCATCGACGCGCCGCGCAGCAGCAGTGCCGGATAGAGTGCGCCTGAACTGATCGCGCCCAGTGCCGCCAGCGCGAAGATCACCGCGATCGGCCAGCCCAGCTCGCCTTGCCCCAGATCGAACCGGCGGGCGAAGAAGTCCGGCGTCCAGAACAGCACGAACCACCAGACGAGGTCGGTGAAGGCCTTCGCGCCGATCACCGTCCAGCTGCGCCGGTCCGAGAGGATCGCGCTCCACTCGACTTTCGCGCGCGTACTGGCTGCCTGCCCGGATACCGGTGCCAGCCTGGCCGTGTTCAGCCGCCACGCCACCAGCCACACCAGCCCCAGTGCGCCGGTTACAAGGAACGCGGCCTTCCACCCGAATGCCAGCGCGAAGGGCGGGATGATGAGCGGAGTGAGGATCGCGCCGATGTTGGGCGCGGTGTTGATGATGCCGATGCCAACCGAGCGGCGCGCGGCAGGTAGGTAGATCGCCGCCGATTTCATCGCTGCAGGGGTGTTCACCGATTCCGCCGTTGCCAGCACGGCGCGCGCGATGACGAACTGCTGCACACTGGCCGCCAGCGCGTGGGCCATGCCGGCAAGGCTCCACACCGCCACCGCAAGGCCGTATGCAAAGCGCACGCCGAACCGGTCGACGAACCAGCCCACGCCCAGCAGCGATGCCGCCGCCGCCAGCTGAAAGATGGAGCCGAGATGCGCGAACTGCCGGTCATCCCACTGGAATTCCGCCACCAGCATCGGTTTAAGCAGGGCCAGCACCTGCCGGTCCACATAGTTCAGCGCCGTCGCGAAAAAGATCAGCGCGATCAGTACGTTCTGCGTGCGGATTGCGGCCCGGTCCGGGGGCGACTCCGGTGTCGGCTGGTGGATGGTCATCACGCTCTCCCTATCCCGCCGTTCGTCCAGCGGCAATTCGCCATCGCCCTTCTCCGCAAAGCGCTTGCTCCATCGCGGGCATGGTCATAGAAGTGGATATGACAGCGCAGGACAGACGGCAAGCGCCTTCGTCCTGACCGCGCAACGCCACGCACCCTCGCAGGAAAGAAGGGTGCGGCGAAAGGACGGGACCAGTGAGCGCAGACCACGCAGGCGATCTTTACGGCGAGATGTTCCTGGCCCAGCCGGAAGCGCCTGCCCGCCGCATCGACATATGGAAGACCCTGTGGCCCGGCCTTGCCATCTGCGCCATCGCCAGCATCGCCGCCGCCTGGCTGTCCGAGCATTACGGCGCGCCGATCATCCTCATGGGGCTGCTGATCGGACTGTCGCTGAACTTCGTGACGAGCGAGGCGCGCACGCACCCGGGTCTCGACTTCGCATCCAAGGCGTGCCTGCGCTGGGGCATCGTGGTGCTGGGCACGCAAGTGACCGTGGCGCAGATCACGGCGCTGGGGCCGGTGCCGTTCCTGGCGCTGTTGATGGTCATGGCCGCCGCCATGGCCGCTGCACTGGGGGTGGCGCGCATCACCGGCGCCACGACCGCGATCGGCATTCTGGCGGGTGGCGCCACGGCGATCTGCGGGGCCTCCGCCGCGCTGGCGCTGTTCGGGGTGCTGGGGGCGAAGCGGATCAGCCAAGCGCAGTTCGCGCTGACGCTGGTGGTCATATCGATGGCCAGCGCCATCGCCATGTCATTCTATCCGCCACTGGCCGGCCTGATGCATCTGGACGACCGGCAGGCGGGCTTCCTGATCGGGGCATCGATCCACGACGTAGCGCAGGCGATCGGCGGCGGTTATGCCTATTCCGACATCGCGGGCAGCTATGCCACCATCGTCAAGCTATCGCGCGTGGCGCTGCTGGCGCCGATCGTGGCGGTTGTCTCGCTGATCTATGCAGACGAGGAGGCAGGCCAGCGGCACTGGATCCGCAAACTTGCGATGCCCTGGTTTATTACCCTGTTTCTGGCCATGGTTGTCGTCAATTCACTGGTGACCATCCCCGCCTTCGTGGTTCACCTGAACCTGACCCTGTCGAAGGCGCTGCTGTTGCTGGCGGTCACGGCGACGGCGATGCGATCGCGCCTTGATCTGGTGATGCAGATGGGGTGGAAAGCGGCGATGCCGGTGGTGGCAGCGACGATGGCTTCGCTGGTGGTCGCCACGGCCTTCAGCGTGCTGATCCTGTAACCGTGCAACGAGATGCGGGCGGGAATCTTGCGATCCCCACCCGCCTCTCATTTTCAACCGTCTGGCAGTTCAGGCAGCCTGCGCAGCCTGGGCGATCTCTTCCGGAGCCTCGTTGCGGATCAGGTAGTCGAACGCGGACAGCGCCGCCTTGGAGCCTTCGCCCATGGCGATGATGATCTGCTTGTAGGGCACCGTGGTAACGTCGCCCGCCGCGAAGATGCCGGGCAGGTTGGTCGCCGCCTTCTCGTCGATCACGATCTCGCCGCGGCCCGTCAGTTTCACGCCGCTGTCCTTCAGCCATTCGGTGTTGGGCACCAGACCGATCTGGACGAACACGCCTTCCAGTTCGACCTTGCGCTCTTCGCCCGAATTGCGGTCCTTGTAGACCAGCGCGTTGACCTTTTCGCCGTCGCCCTCGACCTCGGTAGTCTGGGCGCTGGTGAAGATGTCGACGTTCTTCATCGACGCCAGCTTGTCGACCAGAACCTGATCGGCGCGCAGCTTCGAATCGAACTCGATCAGGGTCACATGGCCGACGATGTTGGCAAGGTCGATCGCCGCTTCGACGCCCGAATTGCCGCCGCCGATCACCGCCACGCGCTTGCCCTTGAACAGCGGGCCATCGCAGTGCGGGCAGTAGGCCACGCCCTTGTTCTTGTATTCGGCCTCGCCGGGCACACCCAGGTTCCGCCATCGGGCACCGGTGGTGAGGATCAGGCTGCGAGCCTTGAGCGAGGCGCCGTTGGCGAACACGACTTCGTGATAGCCACCCACGTCGCTGGCCGGGATCAGCTTCTCGGCGCGCTGCAGGTTCATAACGTCGATATCGTACTCACCCACATGCGCCTCTAGCGCGGCGGACAGCTTGGGGCCTTCGGTGTAGGGGACCGAGATGAAGTTCTCGATACCCATGGTGTCCTGCACCTGGCCGCCGAAACGCTCCGCCGCGATACCAGTGCTGAAGCCCTTGCGCGCGGTGTAGACCGATGCGGCGGCACCAGCGGGGCCACCGCCGACCACGAGCACCTCGAAAGGCTTCTTTTCGGCCAGCCTGGCGGCGGCCTTGGCGTCGGCGCCGGTGTCGAGCTTGCCGAGGATCTCCTCGATGCTCATCTTGCCCGAACCCCACATCTGGTCGTTCAGGAAGACGGCGGGCACGGCCATCACGCCGCGCTCCTCGACCTCGGCCTGGAACGTGCCGCCTTCGATCAGCGTCACGTCGGCGTGCGGATTGTTAAGCGCGATCAGCGTCAGCGCCTGCACCACGTCGGGGCAGTTGTGGCAGGAAAGCGAGAAGTACATCTCGAACGTCAGGCTGCCTTCCAGCGCCTTTGCCTGTTCGATGACTTCGTCCGAGACCTTGGGCGGATGGCCACCGGTCCACAGCAGGGCAAGGACGAGGGAGGTGAATTCATGGCCGAGCGGCAGCCCTGCGAAGCGCACCCAGGCGCTGGCGTCGCTGGCGCGGCGGATGATAAAGCTGGGGCGGCGCGCATCGTCGCCGTCGAAAGTGGCTGTGACCTTGTCCGAGAGCGAGGCGATGGTCTCAAGCAGCTCGCGGGTCTCGGTGGACTTCACATCGTCGCCCAGCGAGGCGACCAGCTCGATCGGCTCGCGCAGCATGGCGAGGTATTGCGAGAGCTGTTGCTTCAGGTTGGCGTCGAGCATGTCTTTGGTCCTTTAGATTTCGTTGTGAACGGGGCGGCCCGGGATCCGGTTCCGCGGAGGGCGCACAGAGGTGCGGCTCCGGGGAGAGGGAGCCCCGGGGCCGCACACCGTCAGTACGCGACCCTAAAGGTTCGCGAGGGTCTTAGAGCTTGCCGACGAGGTCGAGCGAGGGAGCGAGGGTTTCCGAACCTTCTTCCCACTTGGCAGGGCAGACCTGGCCGGGGTGCTCACGCCAGTACTTGGCAGCCTTGATCTTGCGGACGAGTTCGGTGGCGTTGCGGCCCACGCCCTCGGGGGTGATTTCGACCAGCTGGATCACGCCGTCCGGATCGACCACGAAGGTTGCGCGGTCTGCCAGGCCGACGCCTTCGCGCAGCACGCCGAAGTTGTTGGTCAGGGCGTGGTTCTGGTCACCCAGGAACGCGTACTTGATCTTGCCGATCTTGTCCGAAGTGTCGTGCCATGCCTTGTGGCTGAAGTGCGTGTCGGTCGAAACGCCGTACACTTCGACGCCGAGGCCCTGGAGCGTCTCGTACTGCTCACCCAGATCTTCCAGCTCGGTCGGGCACACGAAGGTGAAGTCCGCCGGGTAGAAGAAGAACACGGCCCACTTGCCCGCGATGTCCTTTTCGGAGACGTCGAAGAAGTCCTTGCCGGCCTGGAAGGCGGTGTTGGTGAACGGCTTGATGGTGCTGCCGACGATACCCATGGATGTATGCTCCCTCAGATGGGTGGTTGAAACTGTCGAGGAGGGAGATAGGCCGGGGGTGTGACGATTTGTAGCGCCTTCATCCGATTGGTCTCATCGGATCGTTCGATCAATGGGCGACGGATTGTGCGATTGCGTCGATGAGACGTTCATTGCAATGTAAATCCCTGCCAGATCGGCATGCGCTGATAAATAGCAGGATAGAAAGGCGCCTCTAATAGCGATAGGACGAGGATATTAACGTCTTGTCACGACCCTTCGATAAGATACCATGACCGAGTCTCAACATGCTGCGGCTGGGATGAGGATAAGAATACATGATCGGCAATATATCGAAGTTGGCAGATCGTATCACCGGGTCAATTAACCGGCGCATATTTCGTCCTTCCATCATAGTTGAAGAAGTAGCTGGCCTGACTCGGCTGGGGTCTGTCTACGGTGGATGGACCATAAAGGATGCGCAAGATCTGGTCGGTTGCGTGGCTATTAGTTGCGGGCTTGGAGAAGACGCCAGCTTCGATGTCGAATTCGCCGCCCGTTATGGCGCCGACATGGTCCTGGTGGACCCGACCCCCCGATCAGTCACGCATTACGACCAGCTTGTGGCCCACGTCGGCCAGAGCGCGAGCACGGCATATGTAAAAGGCGGGTGTCAACCGGTCGAGGCCTATGACATGTCCGCCATTCGTCCCGAACAATTGAGGCTCGAACCAAAGGCGTTGTGGATCGACGAGGAGCCGGTGCGCTTCTACAAGCCCGCCAATCCGGCCCACGTGAGCCATTCCGTATGTTTCGGCGCCGAAGAGGAAAACGCCGACTACATTCTTGTCCCCACCGTCACGCTGGCCGGCCTTCTGGCAAACCTGCCGCAGGACCGGTTCGCGCTGCTCAAGATGGACATCGAGGGCGCGGAAACGGAGATCCTGTCGTCAATCGCGCAATGGCCCGTTCTGCCACGCCAGCTCCTAGTCGAATTCGACGTCCTGCGCAGCGCCAACGCGCAAAGCAAAGCGCAGGTCGAGCGTATCGACGCACTGCTGCGCTCTCAGGGCTACGCCTGCTGCCATTTCGACGGGGAGCGAAACTACCTCTATCTGCGCTAGGTGGTTATCTGGATTTCCGCTTACTTCGCTTCCGAGATCAGCTTCAGCGCCTCGGGCGAGGTCCAGTCGTTGCCGCCGGTGTAGCGCCAGACTTCCTTGCCCTGCCTGTCGAACAGGATCGTCACCGGCAGGTTGCCGCCGTACTGGAAGCCGAGGTCGCCCTGTTCGTCGACCCAGGGCTGGATCTGCTCCAGTTCGCGGCGGCGCAGGATTTCCACCACCTTGTCAGTTTGACCCATGTCCTGCGAGATCGGCAGGATAGTCACGCCCAACTCCTGTTCGCGGTCGATCAGCTTGTTGAGCGTGGGCATTTCCGCGATGCACGGCGCGCACCAGGTGGCCCACAGGTTGACCAGCAGCGGCTTGCCCTTGAACGAGGACAGTTCCAGGCTCTCACCGGTGTTGTCGACCAGGCTTACGGTCGGCATCGGCTCGCCCTTGTGCGAACGGTCCAGCTTTCCGCCGGCTTCGGGCGGCTGGGCGGGACCGGCCTGCGATGCTTCTTCCGAAGGCGCCGGTTGCGCGTCCTTGTTCCCTTTACTATCGCAGCCCGCGACCACGAGGGCGGACGCCCCGGCCAGCGAACACAGGACAAGCGACTTGAGCGAACGGGAAGACAGCAAGGTGGCAGGCTCCAACCAGATGTGGGGCGGACGGTTCGCACAGGGACCGTCGGCGATCATGCGCGAGATAAACGCCTCGATTCCCTTCGACAAGGCATTGTGGCGTCAGGACATCGCCGCCAGCAAGGCCCATGTCGCGATGCTGGGCGCCTGCGGCATCGTTTCGGACGCCGATGCGGTGACCATCCGTGACGGTCTGGACGCCGTTGCCGCGGAGTACGAAGCCAGCGGCGTGCCCGAGGACTGGGATCTCGAAGACATCCACATGACCACCGAATCGCGGCTGGCGCAGCTGATCGGCCCTGTCGCCGGTCGCCTGCACACCGCCCGTTCGCGCAACGATCAGGTTGCCACCGATTTCCGCCTGTGGGTGCGCGATGCGATGGATCAGGCCGACGCCGGGCTTCAGGCGCTGCAAGTGGCGCTCGTCACTCGCGCCGGAGAGCATGCCGAATCGATCATGCCCGGCTTCACCCACCTGCAGACCGCGCAGCCGGTCACGCTGGGCCACCATCTGATGGCCTATTACGAGATGATCGGCCGCGACCGTTCGCGCTTCGCCGATGCGCGCAAGCGCATGAACCGCAGCCCGCTGGGTTCGGCGGCGCTGGCGGGAACCGGCTTCCCCATCGACCGGCTGATGACCGCGCAGGCGCTGGGCTTCGAATCGCCGACCGACAACAGCCTCGATTCGGTGTCCGACCGCGACTTTGCGCTCGACTACCTGATGGCCGCCAGCCAGTGTGCGCTGCACCTGTCGCGGCTGGCCGAGGAGTTCATCATCTGGGCCAGCCAGCCCTTCGGCTTCGTGGCGCTGCCCGATGCGCTGTCCACCGGCAGCTCGATCATGCCGCAGAAGAAGAACCCCGACGCCGCCGAACTGGTGCGCGGCCACTCGGGGCGCATCTCCGGCTGCCTGATGAGCCTGATGATGACCATGAAGGGCCTGCCGCTCGCCTATTCCAAGGACATGCAGGACGACAAGCCGCCCGTCTTCGAGGCTGCCGGCCTGCTGGCGCTGTCGATCGCGGCGATGACCGGCATGGTCGCCGATACCCGGTTCCGGACCGATCGCATGCGCGCCGCCGCCGAACTGGGCTTTGCCACCGCCACGGACCTTGCCGACTGGCTGGTGCGCCAGGCCGACATCCCCTTCCGTGAAGCGCACCACATCACCGGCGCTGCCGTGAAGCTGGCCGAACAGCGCGGCGTGGCGCTGGACAAGCTGCCGCTGGAAGACCTGAAAGAGATCGACAGCCGCATCGACGAGCGCGTATTCAAGGCGCTCTCGGTCGAGGCTTCGGTCGCCGCGCGCAATTCGCATGGCGGCACCGCGCCCGAACAGGTGCGCCTGCGCGTGGCCGATGCGCGTGCCGTGCTGGGTCTGGAGTAAGTCGATGAAGAAGGCCGTTGTCGCTCTGCTGGTTCTGACGCTTGCTGCATGCGGGCAGAAATCGGCGCTCGGCCTGAAACCGGGGCAGCAGCTTCCCCCAGCGCCTTACGGGCGAGCCGACAAGCCGGGATCGGCGGAACTGCTGACCACGCCCACCATCGCCATCCCGGAACGCAGCGTCGAACTGCGGACACGTTCGGAACAACGGCAGGACGACCCGTTCGACCTGCCGCCGCCCGAAGCGCCCCAGCCGACGCCCCAATCAACGGCCCAGTCAACGCCGGCGCCTGACACTGCCGCCAGCGGCCAGCCCGAGTAAGAATTTCCATGGATCATTTTGCAATCGCAGGCGGCGCCATCAACGCCGAACAGGTGCCGCTGGCCGAAATCGCCCGCGAAGTCGGCACGCCCGTCTACGTCTATTCGCGCGCCACGCTGTCGCGCCACGCCCGTGTCTTCCGCGAAGCCCTGTCGGCACTGCCCAGCGTCCACATCGCCTTCGCGGTGAAGTCCAACCCAAACCTTGCCGTGCTGCGCCTGCTGGCCAACGAAGGCTATGGGGCCGACGTCGTCTCCGAAGGTGAGATGAACCGCGCGCTGGCGGCGGGGATGAAGGCGCAGGACATCGTGTTCTCCGGCGTTGGCAAGACCCGCATCGAATTGATCGCCGCCGTTCGCGCCGGGATCGGCCAATTCAACCTCGAAAGCGAGGAGGAGGGCATGGAGCTTTCCGAAATCGCAGTGCAGCAGGGTGCGAAGGCCACCTGCACCCTGCGCGTCAATCCGGACGTCGACGCGCGCACGCACGCCAAGATTTCCACCGGCAAGGCGGAAAACAAGTTCGGCGTCGCCTACGACCGCGCCACCGGCATCTACGAGCGCCTTTCCGCCCTGCCGGGGCTTGAGATGCGCGGCCTTGCCGTCCACATCGGCAGCCAGATCAGCGACCTTGAACCCTCGCGGCAGGCGTTCATCAAGATGGGCGCGCTGATGCAGGCGCTGCGGTCGCAGGGGCTGACGGTCACGCACATGGACCTCGGCGGTGGCCTCGGTGTGCCCTACAAGGCGACAGACGACCTGCCGACGCCTGCCGACTATGGCCGCATGGTGGCCGAAGTGGCGCGGAACTGGGGCGTCACCCTGATGTTCGAGCCGGGCCGCGTCATCACCGGCAATTCCGGCGTCCTCGTGACCGAAGTGGTCCGCGTGAAGCAGGGCACCATCAACCCGTGGATCGTCGTCGATGCGGCGATGAACGACCTTGCCCGCCCGGCGATGTACGATGCATGGCATGATTTTGCCGCCGTCGCGCCCACCGGCGAGACGATGACCGCGAACATCGTCGGCCCGATCTGCGAAAGCTCGGACACGTTCGCGATGGCGCGTGACATCGACGTGGTGAAGGCGGGCGATCTGGCGATCTTCCGCACCGCGGGTGCCTATGGTGCGACGATGGCTAACACCTACAACAGCCGCGCGCTGGTGCCCGAAGTGATGGTGGACGGCGACAGGTGGGCGCTCGTCGCCAATCGCATCGATCCGGCCACGATCCTCGCCGCCGAGCAGGTGCCGGACTGGCTGGACTGACCCGCTGATGGACATGCTCCCCCTCTTCCTCCGCATTTCCGGTCGTCCGGTGGTCGTGCTGGGCGAAGGGGCGGCGGCAGAGGCCAAGCGGCGGCTGGTCGAACGGGCAGGGGCGGTGGTTTACACCGACCTGGCAGAAGGCGCGGCGGCAGGTGCAAGGCTGGCCTTCATCGTCCACGACGATGAAGCGCAGGCGAATGCCGACGTCGCGCTGGCCCGCCGGGCAGGGATGCTGGTCAATGCCACTGACCGTCCGGCGCTATGCGATTTCACCGTGCCCTCGATCCTGGACCGGTCGCCAGTGCTGGTTGCGGTGGGGACCGGGGGCGCCTCCGCCGGACTGGCCAAGCAGTTGCGACTGCGGCTGGAAGCGCTGCTGCCTCAATCGCTGGGTGCCTTGGCCGAGGCGTTGCAGAACGCGCGCGCGGCCTTGCGTGAACGGTTTCCCGATGCCGGCGACCGACGCCGCGCACTGGATGCGGCGCTGACGACGGGGGGAATGCTCGATCCGCTTGTCGCGCACAGCGCAGGCCATGTCGCGGCATGGCTGGAAGGCGCTACTCCCGACAAGGCCGAACGGGTTCACATCACCCTACGCACCGATGATCCTGATGACCTCACCTTGCGCGAAGCCCGCTTGCTTGGCGCGGCGGATGTGGTGATCCACGACCCGCTGATCCCCAAAGCCATCCTTGCCCGCGCCCGCGCCGACGCGCACCGCTACTCGTTGAAGGAGCCCGCCCCGGCCGCCGGATTGACGGTGGTTCTGGAAAGAGCCCAGGGCCGGATCGATGGCTGAGGCTGCCGCTTTCGTCCGCTCTTAGAACAGGTGCTCGGTAGAGAGTAGGTCTGGAAGGGTTGGAGGCTGTGTGAAAACGCGTTGATGTGCTATGTTTCGGGCCTGCTTGGGAGGCGTGAGATGGGGCGTTTCATCGAGGGTTGTGATCGGCGGGA
>NZ_JBNPXM010000017.1:0-80827 GCF_050433305.1 Novosphingobium gossypii
ACGACCCTGCTCCCGGCATACAGCGATGGCGCCATGACGCTGAACATCAACTAGGCACAGAAAGGACTTGCTCTATGACGCGCGATTAGACGACCCTTCACCTTTTGTTGCCGTTCGACTGACAATTCTGCGCTCCTAAATGCGGTCAGTCAGCTTTGCGATTAGACATGCGCGGGCTCGGATGGATTCCGCCTTCTGGCCGCGGCCGCCCTATAACCGCGCCGTCGCTCAAACACATGATCGCGGTCTCTTATGAATGGCTGAACTTAAGCACCAAGCGCTTGCTTCCCGATCGAAGCTTGTTCGCCCTCAGCATCGGCGTTGCTTAGTAAGACGCCGGCTTGCCTCCCCTCCGGAATGCAACGGCGGAGATAGGGCATCCTACTGCGCAATGATCATGCGAAAGCTTCCCGCAGGCGCGGTATGAGTGACTGCCCCAGATACCGGGTATCTTCGATCGGCTCATAGCCGCTCAGGATGAAGCGGCTGATGCCTTGCGCACCATAGGCCATCAGCGCCTCGAATACCTGATCAATGCTGCCGATCAGGGAATTAATGGAGGGGCGACCGGTCGGCACCCGGCTCACACCGCTCCACATCCGGCCATCCAGGCTGTTGCGATTGGCATCGGCCAGGCCGCGCTCGATTGCTTGGCTGCGCGTTTCTCCAGGGAGAGTGAGAAAGCGCCCGTTGTCGACCACTTCTTCCATCAGTCGGCGCTGCATCGCATGTGCGCGTTCCCAGGCCTGCGCCTCCGTATCGGCAACAAGAACGCGGGTGGATATCAGGAAGTCCAGCGTGCGTCCGTACCGTGCGGCGGCGGCGCGCACGTCGGCGATCATTCCCCTGACCTGCCCGACCCCGACAGCCGGCAGTGCGTAGACATCGGCTACTTGCGCACCATGCTCCACGGCCACCGGGGACGAACCGCCCCAGAAGGTCGCTATATGCCCTGAAGTCGGACGGACGTGGGCAAAGGCGCCCTTAGCCTGATAGAACTCTCCATCGTGGTCGAAAGGTTCGGCTGACGACCATACCCTGCGCATCACGTCCACGTATTCGTGGCTGCGCCGATAGCGGACGTCCTTGGTCAGGAAATCGCCATCCGCCTGCATCTCGATGTCGTCGGCGCCGGTGATGATATGGACACCGCAGCGCCCGCCGCTCATCCGGTCGAGTATCGCGAACATGCGCGCAGCCATTGTTGGCGCTATGAAGCCCGGACGGTGCGCGATCATGAATGCCAGCTTCGTCGTCGCGGCTGCCGCCCACGTCGCGATTGGAAGGCTATCCGGTCGGTGCGCGCTGTTAGCGATGAGGACCCGGTCGAAACCGGCGTCTTCGTGGACCTTCGCGCAGTGGGCGATGAACTCCGGCTCGACTTCCTCGAAGCTCTTGGGGCGCAGGTCCGAGTACTCGTTCCAGTGCAGGATGCCGAGAATTTCACAGGCCATGATTTACTCGCTGCTGAAAGGGACGTCTATCGTTCGGAAGGAGGCGGCGCCTTGGGATGAACGGGCGTCACCGATTGCAGGTAGGCCAGCACGCTGTCCGCGAACCGTTCAGGCACTTCCAGCGGGGGATAGTGCCCAACATCGGGCATCATCAAAGTCGAGACTTGTGCGTGATGAAGGGCCTGCTGCAAGTCCGCTGCCTTTTTGGGGGGCAGGACCGGATCGCGCGCGCCCCACAACAGCAAGGTGGGTGCCGTGATCGCATCGAGCGCTTCCGCGACGCCTGCCGCGTCGTCCAGCGCTTCCACCATGGCGAGCCGGTCCGGCACCGGCTTTCGCCGGTTCATGTCATAGAATTGTGACAGCAATGCCGAAGAGGCCCGATCGGGTTCGCCGGTGTAAAAGCGGAAGAACGCCTGCCAATAGGATAGTGGGCGGTAGATCTTGCTCTTGCGTCCCTTCACGGGCGTCGACTGCGCGAGTTCGCGGGCAAGGTCGCGGCTGAGCGCAACGCCCTTGCCATCCGCCCGACCCATCGGCGTGTTGGACAGCACGAGGTGCTCGACCTTTTCGGGATGACGAGCGGCGAAGAAGAAAGCCGCGGCACCGCCGCTGGACACTCCCACCAAGGAAGCAGAGCGGACGCCCAGCTTGGTCAGCATCCTTTCCAGAACGATCACCGGGTAAAGCGGGCGGTCATAAAGCGTTTGCGGTGCAGGACCGGACAGTCCCATGTTCGGTTCGTCGTAGCGGATGACTCGATATCCCCTTGCCACCAGCCGAGGCGCTACATGGTCATAGGTCCGCAAAGATCCGCTGGACCCATGCAGAAGCACTATGACCGGACCCTTTCCCTCATCGATATAGTGAATGCGGGCATCTTCGATCTGGATGAAACGAGACTGCGGGAGGCGATAGCGTCTCTCCAGCTCGGCCTGTGTAAGATAGGCGGGCGACGGGGTTTGGGCAGCTGTCGCCGTGACGGGCAAAGACAGTCCTGCCATCAGCGCAAGGACGGGAAGGATATGCGGGAATGTCATTCGTCGCATTTGCTTTCATCTCCCTGCAGTCGGCCACGTCAGCCGATTAGGGAGCACGGAAAGCCGAGCGGTAATGAAAAGGTCGCTCGTGGCCATAGGTGGAATGCATGGCCTGCATTCGCGGTCCGAGCCGTTATGTGCCCGGAGCCATGCCCAGGGACAACTCGGTCCGGATCAACTCTGCAAGTTCGATCGCGATGGGCCGCAATGGCACGTCCGCACGATAGACCAGCCCGCAGGAGCGCAACAAAGGCATCCCTGGTACATCGAGCGCCCGCGTTCGGCTGCCTTTCATGTATTCTGCTGGCAGGACGCCCAGGTAATGTTCGGTTTCAATCATGGTGCGCATCATGGAAATGGAATCTGTCCGCAGTATCTGCGTCGGAAAGCCTGATCCACCGGCGGAGAACATGCGTCTGGCAGAGACGTCGGCATGATCGGAGTTGAGCACCACCCAAGGTTCGTGCACCAGACGATCGAAGCCGATCTGTCCCGCCACTCGGCTCAGCCGGTGATCAAAAGCCGCGTAAACGGCAGTCAGTGTGGTGAAAAGCCGTTCGAAAACGAGGCCTTTCTGCATGCGATCCAATGGCACCATCGCTGCCACAAGTTCGACCTTGCCTTCCATCATCATTGGCACAAGGTCCTCGATGAGGCCGGTCTTTAGGTGAATCGAGAGATTGGGTTGCCTGCTCGCGAATTTCGACAGGATGGGCGACATCATCAGTTCGGCCATATGGGTGCCGATACCTATGGTGATCTGGCCGCCAAGGCCTTTCGAAAGACGCGCAATTTCCGCCCGTGCATTATCTGCGCCTGCTGTCAGCGATTTGGCATATTCGTACAGTATCGAGCCGGCCACGGTCGCTGAAACGCCATTGTTACGGCGGATCAGAAGCGGTTCGCCAATGCTCTGTTCAAGCGCGTTCATGCTTCGGGTCAGGGCTGGCTGGGTCAGATGAACGGCTTTTGCAGCAGCAGAAAAGGACCGCTGATCCACAATGGCGATCAAGTGGCGCAATTGCCGCAGATCCATCAAGAACTCCTTGCTGGCCGCGCGCATGACAACCGGATCTTGCGCGAGAACGATAACTCGAAGTTATGGCCCCCCAATGAAAAGTCAATTGTGGCGGTTTTGACCCCATGACAGCCTCCCGCCAAGCCGCAAGATCGCGGTTAAGGCAAATTCAATCAGGGGGTCTCATGAGGAGATTTAAGCACCTAGCCGTCCATAATTTTGGCGCATGTACAACTACGGCTCTATTGGCCGCTGCATTATCACCGGCAGCGATGGCGCAAGTCGGCGCGGATCCGCAGGCGGAAAGCGGCACTGCCACCGATGGCGCGATCGTCGTAACTGCCCGCCGCCGTGAGGAAAAGCTGCTCGAAACGCCGGTCACGCTGTCGGTCATGTCAGCAGAGAACCTTGCCAAGCTGAACGTGCGCAACGTGCTGGACCTGCAAGCTTATACGCCCGGACTCTATGCTCAGCAGACAAGCTCTGGCCGCGTCGATCGCAGCTACAGCCAGATTACTATCCGCGGCGTCGCAGACCCGCTCAACCCCACGGTATCTGTCTTCCTTGATGGAACGCCGGTCAACTTTGACGTCATCAACAACCTTGGCAACGAAGTTTTACGTACCGAAGTGCTAAAGGGGCCGCAAAGCGCTGCATTCGGTCGGCAGTCCTTTGCGGGTGCCATCAACGTCGTGACCCGCGACCCCGGTGATGAGTTCAAGGGCGAAGTCGATGCGACCGTCGGCACGTATTCTCTTTATGACCTGCGTGCCAGCCTTGAAATACCAATCTCGGGCGATGCAGTGGCACTGCGCCTCGGCGGACGGATGTTCGGCCAGAACGGGCAGTACACCAATCCCTTCGACCAAAGCCGCCTGGGCGATCAGGAGACGCGGGTTGCCAGCGGCACTTTGGTAGTCAAACCCTTTGACGGACTGCGCCTGAAGGCATTCGGCATGTATCTGGAGGACAGCGACGGTGCGGGGCCAGGCGCGTTTTCCAGTCAGCGGCCCGTCAACACTTTCAACTGCAATGCTGGCGCGGCGCCAACGACGGTCAACAACTACTACTGCGGGAAAATCCCGCAGTTCCCGAGCAGTCAGCTTGGCCAGAATCCCGCGACGCCCGCCTTTATCAGCCAGGTCGTCAACAATTCGCTCGGCATCCTCAATCCGACGTACAAGGCGATCAACCAGCACGCCGGGCTTGAGCGCCGCGAGTTCGTGGGCAATCTGGGCATCGACTTCACCATTCCGGGGTCGGACATCGTGCTGTCTTCGCTAACCGGGTACAACAAGACCCGCTTCCAATCGAACCAGGACCTCGACGGTCGTGATACCAGCAGCCTTCCAAACAACATGGTGTCGACCATTCCGGGCTTCGTGAAGGACCCGTACATCAATTATCCAACCATGGCTATGTACCGGGAAGTCGCCGTCAGTCAGGAGTTCCGCATAACTTCTGGCGCGAACCAGCCATTCCGCTGGATGGCTGGCGTCAATTATTTCAATGTCGACAATCGCAGCTACACCGTTGCGCTTTATCCAAGCTCTATCCAGGTGTTCGGCGACGGTTCGCTCAATCGCCTGACGGACAAGAGCGTGTTCGGAAGCGCTTCCTACGACTTCTCATCACAGTTCACGCTGAACGTCGAGGGGCGTTACATTCAGGAGCAGCTCAAAGTCTTCTTCCGCAATCCCCAGACGCTGCGGACCAGTGGCAAGTATTCCCGCTTTGTGCCGCGCGTGTCGGCGCAGTACAAGTTCACTCCAGACCTGATGGGCTACGCAACTTACTCTCGCGGAATGAACAAGGGCGGATTCAACTTGTCGGTCCTGCCGCTCACGCCCGCTCAGCGGACTGAGCTTGAGCAGAAGTCGTCCGTCACTAACATCTACAGGCCTGCATTGATGGATAACTACGAGCTCGGCCTGAAGGGCGGCGTCGCCCGCCGGTTCACCTTCAGCGCTGCGGTCTTCTACGGAAAGTGGAAGGACCAGGCGATCACCAACACGGTGTCCGTAAGCAACACCGTCCCGGGGGCAGCGCCGATCTTCGTCGGCGTTACCCAGAACTCGGGCCGCAGCACGGTGAAGGGAGCCGAGATCGAGGGCAACTATCGCGCCACGGATCACCTGGACTTCAACTTCAATGCGGGCTACAACAAGGTTACGCTGAACACGACCATTCCGTGCGCCGCCTGCGTGGCGATCACCGGGCGGAACACGATCGCATCGGGGCAGCAGAACCCGGCGGCACCAGTGTTCACCAGCAACGTCGGTGCGGAATATTCGGGCGAGTTCGGTGCAGGCCATCGCTGGTTTGTCCGTGCGGACTATGCATACCGCAGCCGGATCTTCACCGATTACCAGAACATCGCCTGGATCGGCGATGCCAACCGGGTGAACATTCGTGGTGGCGTGACGCTTGGACAGTTCGACGTGCAGGTCTTCGTGAACAACGTGTTCAACGACGATGCCTATACCGGCGTCCAATCTACCACCAGCCTGCTGGGTGGCAATGCCGTCGTCCTTTCGATGCCGCTGAAGCGTAACGGCGGTCTGCGGGTGCGCACCAGCTTCTGATCGCGTCCCTCTGAGGGCTGTTTTCTGATTACCGGGAACAGCCCTGCTTCTTCATCGAGCGTGGCTGCAAATCGCCGGCGCGGCAGAGCAGGTTGCCGATAGCCTTATGGAGTATCGGCGGCTTTGCACTCTGGCGCGGCTTCGTTCTGAAACGCGTAGCCTGGGCCCGTCATGAAGTCTGCAAGGTCGCCCGCTGCCCGAGGGGCTTCCAGGGGAAGAAAATGCCCCGCGCCGGGATAAGCTATCAGGCGAGTTGGTGCCTTGGTTATAGTGGCCTGCACGCGGCAGGCGACGGACATTGGCAGCATCGAGCCTGCACCACCCCACAGGATCAAGGTCGGCACCCTGACGTCTGCAAGCTGGCCGCGGGTCTTGCGAGACCGCTGGCCATAATCGCGTGCTTCGAAGCGCAGACTTGACGTGAAGCGGTCCAGGGCCTGCGCGTTGCCGGGCTTGCGATGCATGTCGTAAGTCTCATCTATCAACTGGGGCGTCACCTTGGCGGGATCGGCGATGAGCCGATGCAGGAGATAGGAATAGAACGCGCGGGGCCGGTAAACCGGGCGGAAGACCCAGTTCTCCAGCTGCGCCATGTACCATGGGCTTTTGGGCTGGAGTTTTGGGGGTATCGGCACCAGCGGCGAATTGACCAACACCAGCCCCTCGATCTGATCCGGGTGTGCCAGCGCATAGCGCATCGATACAGCGCTGCCCGTCGATATGCCGCCGATAGCGAAAGTCTTCAGCCGATAATGCGCAGCGATCCCGGCAATAAGTTGCTCCACCCGTTGCGGGCTGTAGGCGCCCGAAGGGTCGGGGCCGGAGAGGCCATAAGGAGGCATGTCAAAGCGAATGACGCGCACTCGGCCCTTCATTCGCCTTACCCACGAATCCCAGATCCGTGCCGACTGGAAGTGTCCATGGACCAGCATCAGCACCGGCGCATCGCGCGGGCCGTCGTCCATGATGTGCAGTTCCACCCCGTCAATACGTACGTACCGTGACGATGGCTCCTGATACTTGGCCCGCAAGTCCTCCAGCGATATCGCGAACATGCCCGACCTGGCAGAGACTGCCAGTGCAATGACGGCGAGCAGTACAAGCCCGATACTACCGAAAATCCATCTGCGCATGCCCATACCCCCTTAGCTGGCGTTGATCCGATTATCGGCAGGCGCCTGCAGGCCGACCAATTGAAAATCCGACAAGGGCAATGCGTGAAACGTATGGCGTCACTATGCCAGGCCGCGTGTGATTTCTTCCAGCGAGAAGCGCAGCGCTCCGGTCATGTAGGCGCGGCGACGAGTGATCAGGCACAAGTCAGTGGTGATGGGCGGAATGTCTGTCTCCAGTTCCACCAAAACCTCATCGGCGGCCTGCTGATCTTCAACGCGCGTCATCATGATCAGCATGTCGCTTTCCAGCGCAATCATGCGCAACATGGTTGGGGCGACGCATCGCACGCGGATATTGCGAAAGACTTCCTCGCCGCCAAGCATCTGTCGGTAGTAATTGTCCGCCCCCGGCTGGTCGAGGATTGCCCAGGGCATGCATGCCAGCTCCTTGCGCGACACCTTGCCCTTGCGCGCGTAAGGATGCTCGGGCCGCACCATTACGGCCATGACGAGCTTCGCCACTGACTTGTAGCTCAGGTCGTGGACGTCAAGATCCGGGCGACCGAGATCGATGATCGCATCGAGTTCGCCGCGGCGCAATTTTGCCAGCTGAGAGTCCTGTACGTCATAATCCAGCGAAACGCGCAGGTCCTCTCGCAGCAGGGACAATCTGCCAATGCTGCGTGCCACTGGCGCCAGAAGCGCGCTCTCGCCCAAGCCCAGCCGGACATGACCCAGCCGTCCCGCCTTCATCGCCGACACATCGTCCTTGGCCTGCAACGTGCCGGCAATGATGCTGCGGGCATGCTCCGCAAAGGCTTCGCCGTAGCGCGTAGGCACCACGCCACCATGGCTTCTTTCCAGCAGATCGACCTTGAGCGTCAACTCCAGCATTCGAATACTACGCGAAAGCGTAGGCTGGGTGACGTTCTGGTCCCGCGCTGCCTGTGTCATCGACCCTGTATCTAGCGCTGCAAGGAAATGCCGCATCTGCCGCAACTGCATGGCCGCCTCCATAGAATTTCTGAATAGAGGAAGCGCTACATTGCATTGGCGCGCATAGCCCGGAACCTGCATCTGTTCGTCTGACAACCAAAGGAGGCGCGACAGGGATGCAGGGAAGTGGGACCGGCGCAGCAGCGGCAATCTCTACTGAACAGGGCATCAGTGCAGTCACGGTATCGGCGGGCGACCACGCGGCGGACGCGCCGCTGAGCCGGGGTCTGCAGATGGGCTGGGCTTTCGGCTCGGTCGGCAGCACGACGATCCTTTACGTCGTGAACGTCATGTTCCTCTACTTCATGGTGGCGCACCTGGGCATCGCACCTGCCATTGCAGGGTCGATCATGATGTTCGCACGCATATATGACGCCATCGCGGATCTGATGATCGGATACGGGAGCGATCGCACGAAAAGTCGCTGGGGTCGCAGGCGCCCCTGGATGGCGGCTGGCACATTGTTCGGTGCGATGGGCATGGCTGCCTTGTTCCTGCCCCCGCTGGCATCGGCATCGGGAGCTGTGACTGGCCAGATCGTCCTGGTACTGGTCCTGTTGTTCACCGGATATTCCACCTTTTCCATTCCCGCTTCCGCCATGGCGACCGAGATGACCACCAGCTACCAGGGCAGGACGTCCCTGATGGCTTACCGCACCTTCTTCATTCAGGTTGCAGGGCTGGTCGGCGCTTCGGCTGCGCCCGCAATGGTGGCCTGGGGCGGCGGGACCGGCAACGCCTATCTCGCCATGGGCATGGTGATGGCGGTGGTGGTTTTCGTAAGCATGGGAACCGCCGTGTTAACGACCTCTTCGGCCCGCGAGACCGTACGCACCGATCATGGCCTGCCCAGCAGCCAGCAGATCGTCAGCCTGCTTGGTAATCGGCCATTCCTCGTGCTCTTGGCGGTCAAGTTCTGCGGCTACATTGCCACAGCAGCCATGGGAGCTGCGGGCCTTTTCTTCATGCGCGACGTCGTGCAGCGCGGCGAGGCAGGCATGTCGCAATACGCCTTCATCAGCGCGATCACCGGCATGGCGTGCGTGCCGCTATGGCGCTTCATCGCGCGGCTCGGCCGTAAGGAGCACATTGCGACCGGCGCCTATCTTTTGCTTGCGACGACGAGCCTGAGCTGGGTCGTAGCCGGTCCCGCCGAAAGTGATGCGATCTTTTGGGCGCGCGCCGCCCTCACCGGGATCGCGACGACAGGCGGCCTGCTGATGGCCTTGTCGATGCTGCCGGACACCATCGAGCACGATTTTCATCGCACGGGCCTTCGGCGAGAAGGTGTTTATGCCGCGCTGTTCGAATTCTTCCAGAAAGGGGCCTTCGCCGTAGGCCCCTTCATCGTCGGGCTTTTTCTTAGCGCCAACGGGTATCGGGCTTCCACGGGTACCGCCATCGTGCAGGGACGCGATGCGGTCGACTCGGTGCGCCTGACCATGAGCGTGCTGCCTGCCCTGGCTTATGGCGCCTCAATCGTGCTGCTGCTCGGCTTCTATCGTTCCCCGCGATCCGAGGCCTGATCCTTTTCAACCAACAGGATATCTTCATGCCGATCGAAATTATCGGGACATTCAGCCATCGCGACTCATCGGAAAGCCATCCTGCGCCGATGGGGCAGGTTGATACCGACTTCATCCGAACCTTGACGCAGTCCTTCGAACGCAACGGTTTCGACCGCGTCCTGATCGCGCAGGCAGCAAGCTGGCCCGACGGCATCGTCTTCGCTTCGCACGTAGCCGCCTTCACCGAAAAATTGAAGTTCATGATCGCGCACCGTCCCGGCTTCATCGCTCCGACTATGGCCGCGCGCATGTTCGCCACGCTTGACAGGGTGAGCGAGGGGCGGGTAGGCGTTCACGTCATCTCTGCCCCTAGCGACACCGAAACGCAGGCCGACGGCGATTTCCTGACTCGAGACGAACGTCATTTGCGCAGTGGTGAGTACATCGAACTCATGCAGCGCGTATGGCGGGGCGAAACCTTCGATCACGAGGGTACATTCTTCCGCTTTCGTGGAGCGCACTCCGCCGTCATCCCGCAGCAGGACGAAGGGATACCGATCTTCTTCGGGGGTCTTTCGGAGAATGCCCTGACGGTGGCGGGCGCTCACGCAGATATCTATGCGTTCGGCGTCGACACTCTTGCGAACAGCGGTGCTTTGATCGACCGCGTCCGAAGTGAAGCCTCGCGCGCCGGTCGCGAGATCGACTTCTGCATGTCCACCCGCATAATCCTCGGTGAAACGGAAGAAGCCGCATGGGACAAGGCGGGCGAGGTCCTTGAGCAGGTGACGGCGTCCGTTGCGGACCTGGACCAACGTGGCCTGGCGCTCAGCACTCTTGGCAAGGCCGAACGGATCGAAGCGATGGCGGCTGAAGGCATGTTGCTGGACGACTGCTTGTGGATCGGCATTAACAAGGCGACCCGGTTTGAGAAAGCTGCAACAACGCTGGTGGGTACAGTGGAGCAGGTGTCAGATGCACTGATGCGCTACCATGCACTGGGGGTTCGCCGGTTCCTGATCAGCGGCTATTCTCTCCTCGACGATATCGTCGAGTTTGGCCGCACCCTCATCCCCGTCATGAGAGAAAAAGCGGAGAAAACATTCATCTAGGCCTAATCGGTCTTTTCGCCAGCGAGTTATCGATTCTTTTGCGACCGCTGAGGGATTAAATCCTTATACCTAGGTACGGAAGGTCCGTTATCCCGGCAGGTGGCGACCAGCTGGCGCCGTTCCGATGAGGAAGCAGCTATGTCCGCTCATGACCCTTGCAGCGGTTTCGACCGTCGACCCTTGTCGGTCATTCCGCCGCTGATTATGCGCTCCTAGGTGCGGACCGGCATCTGTGGATGGCTCCCGCGTTGCAAGTACAAATTGATGCTTGACGCTCGGTTGGTTGCAGTCATCTGTCCGGCCTGTTTTGCAGTCGGTAGAGACTGCTGGCCCTGATGGGGTTCGCGAGTTGGGTCCAATCAGCTTTGCAGGCTATTATGCCTCTGCCAGTCCTCGGGGTGTCCCAGCTCCCGGTCTGCCGGTATCGCCATCACATCGCATCGCGCTTACAACATCGTGAAGCTGATCTGCGTCAGCTAAGTCCGTTAGCCCTCTAATGCTGAGGCATGATGTGCTTGGTAGGTCTGACCGCGTGTCATGAGTGCCCATACGATGCGCGCCATCTTATTGGCCATAGCCACGGTCGCCACTCTTGCCGGCTTCCTCGCTAAGAGCGCAAGAAGGCGTGGATCTGCGGTCTGCGGTTTCGATTTGGCGTATCGGACCAGTGCGGTCGCGCCGATCACAAGCAACTGACGCAAATATTTGTCTCCCATTTTTGTGATCCGGCCGAGACGCTCTTTGCCGCCAGTCGAGTTCTGAAGCGGTGTCAGGCCAAGCCAGGCTGCAAACTGACGGCCTGATTTAAACTGGTGAGGGTCGGTAACGGACGCTGACAGGGCTGTAGCACCGATGGGTCCGATGCCTGGAATGGTGGACAACCGCCGCGCGACATCATCACTGCGTTGCAGAGCCGTGAGCGCCTTGTCGATTTCTCGAAGTCGAACATGGGTGTCGAGGGTTTGCTGAGACAGCATGGCGACGACCATCGTCGCCTCTGTCGGCAGACCTAAGTCAATCTCTCGATCGACAATTTGACGCCCCATGGACAGCGCCTTTTCAACACCTGCGGGAATCGCAATGCCAAACTCTGCGAGCGTGGCGCGTATCATGTTCACGAGTTGCGTCCGCTGCCCTACCAACAAACTCCGCGCGCGATGCAATGATAAAGCGGACTGCTGCTCGCGAGATTTAACAGCGACGAAGCGCATCGTGGGACGGGTTACGGCTTCGCAGATCGCCTCGACGTCGGCAGCATCGTTCTTGCCTCGTTTCACATAGGGTTTGACGTAGGCTGGCGGCATCAGACGTACCTTATGTCCAAGACCAACCAGTTCCCGCGCCCAATGATGCGACGTGCCGCATGCCTCAACTCCGACGAGACAGGGCGAAAGCTTGGCAAAGAACGGCAACAGCTGGGCACGGCGTAGCGTTTTGCGGACAAGCACATCACCTGCCGCATTAATGCCGTGAACTTGGAAAACATTCTTGGCCACATCCAGGCCGATCGTACTAATCTCCATGGCGGATGGCTCCTTTGCTCGGGTTTGCATGACAGCAACCCATCTTGGCACTTAGATGCCGTGAGCGGGAGCCATCCACCTCATCAGCTCTTCCCATTCAGAAAGCCTTGGACGGGCCGACCACGTCATAGCTGAAAGCCCGCTGCCTTGCGTTTGAAAGCCGCAACCGAACGGCAAATGTGGGCGCAAGGCGGCGATTGAGAGGTGTATCAAGCGACCGCGGGTATCCGACGCGTTGCAGCCGCTTTACCGTCGACTTTTATGAAACGCTTAGCAGCCGTTTTCAGCGCTCCAGGTGCGAACGGTCTGCAAACCTAGCCCTTCACCGGAAACCCTCTTAACTGGGACCGGCGTGGCCATTTACGATCGAAATGGTGACGAACATCCTACGCGCTTCTCGCGATCTAAGGCCATCTTCTGCCGGCATCCCGGAGGCTTCGGCGAAACGGGCAGAACTCCGCTCACTTGCTTACCTCCGGTGTGTCCGATTGATCGCCTATTCCTCAGGCGCCATGTTATTTCGATTGTTGAGACCTTAGCTTCAAGACAAAGCGATGTAGGTCGGCACTAAGATCGGCTAATCCCTTTTCATCCTCGAAAACGGAGTGCCCCGCCGCATAGTGCGCATACGTCACGCGATTGACTGGCACGCCGGCCTGCTCCAGCGCGAACTGCCCTGCATAGACTGGCGTGGTGATGTCGTAGAACCCGCCACCGGCGAAGACAATCAGGCCCGGTCGCGCTTCCATCGCCGCCTTCAGATAAGGCGCGAAGGACATCGCGCGATAACTGCCGCCATACTCCTTGTCCCAGTCCCACTTGAAATTGATGCCGAGGTTGAGGCTTCGATAGGCGCTCGGCGGCGCATAACGTAGCTCATCCTTGAGGTAGCTTTCGATCCCGGCGCTGGTGCCCGAGCCGAGCGACATCGACGGATCGTCGAACGGCGGGCGCAGGTTCGATTCCGCGATGGCGCGCGTCGCCCGGCCATCGAGCTGGCCGGTGCGCAGGCCCTTCTCAGCCAGCAGGTTCAGCATGAAGTCGTAGTTGTCGAGCCGCAGGTTCTTTGCGTCGATCGTCGCGGCGGGGATGCCAATCAACGCGGACATTCGCTCGGCAACCTGCCTGCGCTGGGCTTCCGGCAGCGACGGACCGCGCATCAGGGCGGAGGCATATTCGGTCTGGGCGAAGCTCAGCGCCTCGGCGTAGTGCTGGGCGACTGTGCGCCCTCCCCGGTCGATGGAGTCATGATACCAGGCGACGGCAGCGAAAGTTGGGAGGTGCATCGCTTCGGACAGCACCGGCCCGTCCGCATCGCCGATCGCGAGGGACAACAGTACGACGCCCGCAGGCAACGGCTTCTTCGCCTTCATGTCCTCGTTCAAGATCGCCAGCGCGCGCGAGGTGCCGTAGCTCTCGCCGACCAGCACGCGCGGGGAAGCGGTGCGGCCGTTGGCCTGCACCCATGCCTCGATCATCACCGAAACACCGCGAGCATCCCCGCCGACGCCCCAGTAGCCGGTGGCGTCCCGATTCTTCACCGGCATGCTTGCGCCCGTGCCGACCGGATCGATGAAGACGAGGTCGGCGATGTCGAGCATGCTGTGCGGGTTGTCCTCCAGATGCGCCGCATCACCCTTGCCGACCATGCGGCGAGGTCCCAGCGCCTGCATGTGCAGCGGCGAGGACGACGCGCCCGGCCCCCCGTTGAACACGAAGAGGATCGGGCGGGTTGCCGGGTCGCCCTTCACCTGCGCCACATAGGCATAGCTCACCGCCACCGCGACCGGCGCGCCGTCAGGCCCCGGCATCGGCAGTTCGGTGACGATGGCCTTGTAGGCCAGCTTGCGCCCTGCGATCTTCGCGGAGTGGTCAGTCACGACGACGCGGCTGGTCGCACTTTCACGCGAGACCATCGGCTCCATCGCGCGCAGGAACGCGGGCGACATCGGCGCATCGCCGTCCTGCGCGTGGGTCGCGATGGAGGTCGTCGCAAGGAGCATGGCAGCAATAACGGAGAAGTGGCGCATGGACGTTTCCTGCAAGAGCGGAGGATGAAGATCAGGCGCGCGGCAGCGCGGCGAGCAGGCGGTCGATGTCCTGTTCGTCGTTGAACACCGAAGGGCAGACCCGGAAGCGGTTGCGCGACAGGGTGATGCGCACGTTCGCGGCCTTCAGCGGCTCGGACAGCTTGGCATAGGCCCCCTCCAGCGCACAGGTGACGAGCGGCGTACGCGACCCTTCGGGAGTGGCGATGGCATAGCCCTTGTCCGCCAGCCCCTTGCGCAGCCGCGCCAGCAGCGGCAGGCGATGCGCCACCATCCGGTCTATGCCGAGGCCGAGGATGTAGTTCAGCGACCAGTCGAGCTGTGCTAGCACGGTATGCGAGCGGGTGCCGCCTGCGAACATCCCCTCCATGTCGCCGCGCGGCGTGGTGTCTGCGATGCTCTCGCCCGGCGGGTCGAAGGGATAGACATGCGGCGCGAACCCGGCGAGCTGGTAGTAGCCGAAATGGGTGCGCTTCAGCTTCTCGCGCAGATCGGCGCGAGCATAGAGGAAGCCCAGTCCGAAATCGCCCATGAGCCACTTGTAGCTGGCGCTCGCGGCGAAATCGACGCCGCTGGCGCGCACGTCGATGGGGATCGTGCCCGCCGCGTGGATGATGTCCGCATAGACGAGCGCGCCGCGCGCGTGGGCGATATCGCAGATGCGCTTCAGGTCGTGCTCGAACCCGTTGTAGGTCGATACGAGCGAGAGCGCGACGAGCCGCGTCCCCGACGTGATCGCCCGCTCGTAGGCCTCGACGGAGATGCGCCCGCCCTCGGGGCGGAGCCATGCCACGTTGACGCCCTGCCTCGCCAGTTCCTCGTAGAGATAGAACGAGCCGAAGAAGTGCAATGTATCGGTGACGATGCGCCCCCCGCCGCGCGGAAAGTCCAGGGCCTCGATCACCAGTTGCTCGCCCGCCGTGGTGCTCTGGACGAAGGCGAGTTCCTCCGGCGTCGCGTTGATGAGACGCGCGAAGTTCTCCTTCACGCGCTTCTCGACCTCGTCGGTGGGATAGTGCCCTTCCATGCCCACACGCTGGTCGAGATAGCGCTGCACGGCGGCGCGCGCACCCAGCGGGATCGGATGCATCGTGCCGCTGTCGAGATAGCCTGCCACGGACGGCGCAAAGGCGGCGCGGTCGGGGAACTGCACCGGCCTCGCAGCGACCGCCGCGCGTGCGGCGATCGGCACCATCGGCACCGCGCCCGCTACGGCCAGCACGCCGCGCCGTGTCATTCCTGTCGTTCTCATGCGCGCTTCCGTTTCCATCCTGATGCACACTAACCCGGTGTCGGCGAATAGATTTCACTTATGTTCGGCGCGGTGGGATGCGTTCGGATGCCCAAATCGTCCGAAACCACACGCCAACTGCGCATAAAAATGCCTCAGCCTCAAAGCTATCGTCTGCGCGAGATCCGGAGACCCGACGATGCTGCGACTGGCTGCAATTCCCGCCCTCATGATGGCCATGGCCGCACCCGCCCAGGTCGCACCCGCGTGCAAGGCGGATGCGGTCGAGACGCGGCACCATGCCGTGATCGGCGGCAGGCGCATCGACTATGCCGCCTGCGCGGGCACCCTGCCGGTCCGCAACCTCAAAGGCGAGGTGCGCGGGCGCGTGTTCTACACCGCCTATATCGCGCAGGGCCGCAAGCCGCGGCCACTCACATTCGTATGGAACGGAGGCCCCGGCGCGGACTCGCGGCTGCTGCATTTCCATGCACTCGGCCCCCGCGTGATCGCCAGGGGGCGCCTCGCCGACAATCCGGCAAGCCCGCTCGCGGTCAGCGATCTCGTCTTCGTCGATCCGATCGGCACGGGGTTCAGCCGAGCCGACACGCCGGACCATGCCGCTGATTTCTACGGCACACAGGCAGATATCGCCTCGATCGCCGGGTTCGTGACTGACTGGCGGAGCACCTACGGGCACACCGCCGCGCCGCTCTACCTCGCGGGGGAAAGCTTTGGCACCTGGCGCGCGGCGGGCGTGGCAGAGGCGCTGGTGTATACCGGCACGCCGGTCGCAGGCATCGCGCTGATCTCGGGCGGCATCCCGCTCGGCGACATGCCTGACCGGAACCTGATGCGCGCACTCTCGCTCGACAGCCGCATCGCCACCGCCCATGCGCTTGGACGCCTTGCACCGGGCACTGACCGCGCGAAAGTGCTGGCCGAGGCACGCCGGTGGGGGACGCAGGTCTATGCCCCCGCACTTGCCGCGCCCGATGCTTTGTCACCGGAGCAACGCGCCGCCGTGATCGCCGCGCTCGCCCGCTATCAGAGTCTCGATCCGGCCATCGTGGACGGCAAGACGCTGTGGGTCTCCCCGCGCCAGTTCCGCACCGCGCTGCTGGCGAAGGAGAAGAAGACGCTCGACACCTTCGACATGCGCCGCTCCGACCCTGATCCGGACGAGAAGGCGGAGAACGCGCTGGTGCTCAATTACTATCGCACAACGCTCGGCTACCGCGAGGGCAGCTATGCGGGGATCGACGCACCCGCATCGGATGCCGGAGCCGGGTGGCAATACGACCAGTCGCCGATCACGAAGGAGTCGCTCGCCCGCGCCATGGCCGGCGAAGGCCCGCCCAGCCCTTCGCAGCCGTGGACGCTGCGCGTGATGGAGAAGGCCCCCAAGCTGCGCACATGGGTGGCGGCGGGCCGGTTCGATTCCCTCAACAGCTGCGCAGGCAACGAAGCGACCATCGCGGCGCTGCCGAAGCCCGTCGCCACCCGTTTCGTGCTGCGCTGCTACGAAGGCGGGCACATGATGTATGAGGATGATCGCGAAACCCTTCGGTTCGGGCGTGAGTTTTCCGCGTTCCTCAATTGAGGCGCATAAATTTTGCACGTTAAAATGGATGCGCAACAAAAAACGCGCTAACGGGTGCGTCGACGCCGGTGCGAACGCAAAACTATTCCCGCGACCGCCGCTATCCTGACGGACAAGGAAACGCCGCGCCAATGCGGCGGCCTTCAGGGACAAATCCGGGGAATTCGGGCATGAAACTTCGCACGCAGACACGCACGCTTTTGGCTACAACCGCCCTTTCGGTCGCCGTGCTCGGTACGCCGGTCCACGCGCAGGATCTCGGCCCAGCAGCAGAGGCGGAGGCGGGCGTCGAGGGGGGCGAGGCCATCGTCGTCACCGGATCGCGCATCCGCCGCGCGCCCAACTCCGACGCTGCGCCGGTCCTTGAGGTCGGCCAGCAGCAGATCCTCGATCGCGGCTACGTCAGCGTCGCCGATGCCCTGAATGACCTGCCTTCCAACGTGCCGACGCTCAACCAGGCCGACGGTTCGGGCGAGTCGAGTGGCTCGGGCATCCAGTCGCCCAACCTCTTCGGCCTGGGTGCCGGACGCACACTGACCCTGCTCAACGGCCGCCGCATGGTGACGAGCAGCTCGGGCATCGGCGGTACCGACGGCGTAGGCGACGCGCAGGTCGATTCCAACATTCTGCCGCTCGGTCTGCTGGAGCGAGTCGAGGTCTATCAAGGCGGCGGTGCCGCGGTCTACGGTTCGGACGCGATCGCAGGCACGGTGAACTACATCCTCAAGAAGGACTTCACCGGCATCTTGCTGGACGGCCAGGCCGGTATCTCCGACCGGAACGACTATGGCACCCAGGCACTGCGTGGCACCGCAGGCTTCAATTTCGCCGAAGGTCGCGGCAACTTGGCGGTGGACGTCGGATGGTCGAAGAGCCCCTCGCTGCGCTTCGCCGACCGTCCGCTGTCGAATCTCGGCCGCCTGACGGTCTCGAACTCTGCCGATACCGGGCCCAGCGACGGTATCCCGTCGGTGAAGGAGATCTTCAACGCGGGCTTCTGGCCGTTCAACGGCAACGGCGTGATCTTCGTCGCGCCCGCACCGCCGCCGAATTTCCTGCTGCGCAACGGCGCGGGCAGCGCGCTCCAGTTCGGCACCGACGGCAGCGTCATCCCCTACAACCCCGGCACCATCCAGGGCATCCCCTTCGCGTCGAACGGCGAAGGCTTCCCCTATCAGGAACTGGCGGGCCTGCGCACCGGCGTCGAGCGCCTCACCGCCAACGCCATCGGCCACTACGACTTGACCGACCGCATCACCCTGTCGGCCGAGTTCCTCTACGCCAACACCAAGGGCCGCGAAATCCCGCAGGGCAACAGCCGCACCGTGCTGAACGGCGGCACGTATGCCGGGCCAATCTCGTTCACGATCAACAACGCCTTCCTGACCGACGAGGCCAAGGCCGCGCTGATCGCCGCCCGCCCCAGCTTCGCCAGTGGCGCGCCGCTGTTCCTGTCGAAGTACTTCTACGACCTCGTCCCCGATCCGGTGCAGACCTACAACACCGACACCTGGCGCGGCGCCCTGACGCTCGATGGCGAGTTCGACGTCGGCAGCCGCAACTTCTACTGGTCGGTCTCCGGTAGCTATGCCCGCGTTGATGGCAAGCAGCGCAGCTGGGAAGTCGTCAACAGCCGCTACAACAACGCGATCAACTCGGTCCTGTCCGGCGGACAGGCGGTCTGCGCCATCAACGCCGACGCCAGCACCGCCAACGACGACCCGAGTTGCGCGCCGATCAACCCGTTCGGTCGGGGCACCGTCAGCGATGCCGCGCGCAAGTACGTCAGCACCCGCGCCGGGCTCGACTGGACCAACGAACAGATCGACGTCCTCGCCACGCTGGGCGGCACACTGGTCTCCCTGCCTACGGGCGATGTGCAGTTCAGCGCTGCTTACGAGCACCGCGACGAGAAGGCCTCGTTCAGCCCGCTGCAGGCCAATCGTGACGGCGTGTTCGGCGACGGGTCGCAGCAGGTCGCCCAGTCCGGCAGCTACAACACCGACGAGCTTTCCGCCGAGCTGATCGTGCCGCTGATCGGTCGTGATTTCACGTTGCCGCTTGTCAAGCTGCTCGAATTCAAGGGAGCGTTCCGCTACGTCGACAACTCGTTCGCGGGCAAGGAGAACGTGTGGGATGCAGGCCTGCGCTGGGAAGTCACGGACGGCGTGACCCTGCGCGGATCGCGCAGCCGCAACTTCCGCGCGCCGACGCTGACGCAGCTTCTCGCGCCGACCAGCAGCACGATCAGCTCCGCCGGCTACGACCCGTGCGACGCGGACCGCATCAACGCGGGCGCCAACCCGACCGCGCGCCGCGCCAACTGCCTTGCGCTGTTCACCGCCAACCCCGGCTACGGCGTCGATCCTGATGGCACCGGCACTGGCCTGAGCGCGGCGGAACGTCTCGCCCGCTTCCAGAGCCCGGCGGAGAACTTCAACCGCACCAGCGTCACCACCGGCGGCAACCCGAACCTGCGCAACGAGATCTCGGACACGCTTACTTACGGCATCGTGCTCCAGCCGCGCTTCGTGCCCGGCCTCTCGATCAGCGCGGACCGCATCGAGATCGACCTGAAGGACGGCCTCTCGCCCTTCACGACGGAGGATTTCGCGGCAGCCTGCTTCGACGATCCGAACCCGTCGGACTCGGTGTGCGGCGCCTTCACTCGCCTTGCCGGGCCTGACGCGACGAGCATCGGCGGCACCATCGTTACCGGCACCACTACCACGTTCAACGCGGGCGTCGTCAAGTACCGGGGCGAGACCTATACGATCGACTACGCCTTCGCGCCGGGCGACCTGTTCGGCGGCAGCGATCTCGGCCGCCTGCGCCTGACCGCCAACGCCACGCACAACACGCTGCTCACCACCTCGGTGACGGGCACGACGTTCATCCGCACCGACGATACCTACCAAAGCCCCGAGTGGGTCGGTCGCTTCAATGCGGTGTGGGACAAGGGCCCGGTGCGCGTGAGCTACCAGCTCGACTACCTAGGCCGCACCCGCGCCGCCTATGACGCGACCATCGAGACGACGCCGAACCCGATCCTGAAGTCGAACATCGTTCACTCCATCTCGGCGCAGGTCGAGGCAGGGAACATGACCTTCCGGGCCGGTATCGACAACCTGACCGACAAGGCCCCGTCCTATCCGCAGATCGCCTATGGCGACATCCTCGGCCGCCGGTTCTTCCTTGGCGCGCGCATCAAACTGAAGTGACGCGCTTCGCCGCCCGGACGCCATGCCGGGCGGCGGTTCCCCATCCTGCATCGAACGGACGACAGACACCCCCCGCGATGACCCCGCCGGTGCCCTCCATACTCCCCCCCCTCCCCCCGGTCTCCGGCGAGGAGATCGGCTCGTACTCCCAGTGGGTACGCAAGGTGATCCGCGCAGTCCGGTCGGAGCGGAACCTGCTCGTCAGCCTGTTCGACAGCTCCGTGCCCGAGCCGGTGGACCTGCTGCGCCGGATCGTGATCGAGGAGTTCGCCGAGCCCGTAACCTCGCGCTACACTAGCGCTTTCAACGGCAACCCCTACGTCGTCGAGCAGCTCGCGCGGCGCTACGGCGTGCCGCAGGAGCGCGTGCTCTGCGCCACCGGCGCGACCGGGGCGCTGTCGCTGATCTACCGCGCGCTGGTGGGCCCCGGCGAATCCGTGCTGGTCGAAACGCCCGGCTTCGACCTGTTCCACACCATCGCGCAGACCAACCGCCTCGGCGTGGAGCAGTTCGCGCGCCGGGGTGACGGCTTCGCCATCGACCCAGACGAGGTCGCCGCGCGAATCACCCCGACGACCCGACTGATCGTACTGTCGAACCTCCATAACCCTTCTGGCATGGCGGTCGATCAGGACACTCTCCTTGCCATCGCCCGCATCGGCGAGGCGCGGGGCATTCATGTCGTCGTGGACGAAGTCTACGCCGCCTATGTCGATGCCGACGTGCGACCCGCCTCCGCCGTATCGCTCTCGCCCGCGATCATCGGGATCGACAGCCTGACCAAGTCCTATGGCCTCAGCACCCTGCGCTGCGGCTGGATCGTCGCCGACGAGGCCCCGATGCGCCGCATCCGTGCGCTGGCGGAGGAAACCGAGTTCGGCGTCTCGAACCTCGCTCACGCCGCCGCCGCGCTGGTGCTGGAGCGGCCCGAGCCGTTCGACACCTACCGCGACGAGATCATGCGCAAGGCGCGCCCGATCATCGAGAGCTACTACGCCCACTGGCGTGCCGAGGGTCTGGTGACGGGCGAACTGCCGCGCTTCGGCTGCATCGCCTTCCCGCGCCTCACCGGGATTGACGACACGATCGCCTTCTCCGAATGGCTCGCCGAGCGCTGCGGCGTGGTCGTCGCGCCGGGCGAATACTTCGGAGCGGCGGGGCACATCCGCATCGGCTTCGCCCGCGCACCGGCGGACGTGGACTACGGATTGCAGGCATTGACCGACGGGCTGGTACGCTACCGCGACCTGCTCGCAGCCAAGGGAACGAACTGAGCATGCGCATCTGCTGGCCCCTGACACTGGCAGCCATGCTGGCGAGCACATCGGTCGCCGCACACGAATCGCCTACGGTTGCGGCTAAGCTCGAAGGTCGCGCCGAGCAGACGATGAAGGTCGGCGGCAAGCGCCTTGCCTACACGGCGGAGGCGGGCACCTTCCCGGTATCGAGCGCGCCGGGCAAGACTGATGCTAGCGCGGGCTATGTCGCCTACGTGCGCAAAGGCGCGGCGGCGGACCGCCCCGTGCTGTTCGTGTTCAACGGCGGCCCCGGCGCGGCCTCGGCCTATCTGCAGATGGGTGCGCTCGGCCCGATGCGGGCGCATGTGCCGCAAGATCCCGCCGCGCCCTTGCCCGCCGGGCCCGAAGTCGCCGCCAACCCGGCCTCGCTTCTCGACGTGGCCGACCTCGTGTTCCTCGACCCGCCGGGCACCGGGTTCTCGGAGATCGCCATGGACGCGGACGCCACGTTCTACCAGTCGGTGAAGGGCGATGCCGACGCCGTGGCGCAGCTTGCCCGTGCCTGGCTGGCCGAGAACCGCCGCACGACCTCGCCGCTGTTCATCCTCGGCGAGAGTTACGGCACGATCCGCGCCGCCGCCATGGTGGACGCGCTCCATGCGCAGGATGCGGCGCTCAAGGTGCGCGGCGTGCTGCTGTTCGGGCAGGCGCTCAATATGATCGAGACGTCGCAGCGGCCCGACAACGTCGTGACCTATCCGGTCTCGCTGCCGACCCTCGCGGCGCTGGCCTGCTATCACCACAAGCGCCCCGCGCCCTGCGATCCCGCCGCGAGCGCGCAGGATGCCGCCGCGTTCGGCCCGGCCTATCTCGACGCGCTCTACAAGGGCCGTGTGCTGGACGAGGCTGCGCGCACGGCCGTCGCCGCGAAGCTGGCGGACCTCACCGGCATTCCGGCCGAGTTTTACCTCCAGCATGACCTGCGTATCTCCAAGGAGCGCTTCCGCGTCGAACTCCTCCGTACCGAGGGCAAGGTGCTGGGCCGCTACGACGCGCGCTACACCGCGCCGCGACCGGCAGATGCGGGCGAGATGGTCGGCCCCGATGCCTTCTCCGCCGTGTCGGACCTCTACGGCAAGGCCGTGATCGGCCAGCTTGCGAGCATCGGCGTCCAGAACCCCGAGCGTTACAAGGTGATTGCCCGCTTCCCCGGCGAATGGTCCTACGGCGCGGGTGACAGCCCGTTCAACGACTGGCCGTTCATGGCCCACCTCGAAGCCGCGATGGTCGCCGAGCCCAAGCTACGGCTCTTCGTCGGCACCGGTCTCTACGACTTGACGACGACGGTCGGCGCGGCGGACTACCTCTTCGCGCAGTCGGGCCTGACCGGCGACCGCTTCGTCAACTACCGCTATCCCGCCGGGCACGTCGCCTATTCGGACGACGAAAGCTGGCGCAATTTCGTGGCCGACATCCGCGCCTTCATCGCCGAGGGCGTGAAGCCGTGAGCGACGAAGGCAGTCTCGCCAAGGGCATCGACCTGTGGGGCGTCGTCGCGCTGGGCCTCGGCACGGCGGTCGGCGTCTCAATCTTCTCGGCCATCGCGCCCGCCACCGCCATCGCGGGACCGGCGATGCTGCTGTCGGTGCTGGTCGCGGCGCTGCCGATGTACCTCATCGCGGTGAGCTATGCCTTCCTCGGCTCCGCGCTGCCGATGTCGGGAGCGTCGTTCGCGTGGCCCGCGCGGTTCCTCCATCCCTCGCTCGGCTTCATCATCGGCTGGGCTCGGATCATCGCCAACATGGGGGCGATGGTGGTGCTGGCCCTCGTCCTCGTGCGCTACGGCTCGATGATCCTGCCGCTACCGGTCAAGCCCACGATGTTCGCGGTGCTGGTGCTGGCGCTGCTGGCCAACCTGTTCGGCGTCCACATCGCCGCGACCGTCCAGAAGTGGCTGCTCGGCGCGATGCTGATCCTATTCGCGGTGTTCATCGCCTGGGGCGGGAGCACGGCGGTCGACCTGTCGCGCCTTCAGCCCCTGTTTCCCAATGGCCTTCACGGCATGATCGCGGCGATGCCGCTGCTGATGGGCCTGTTCTTCGGCATCGAGGCCGCCACCGAAGCAGGCGCGGAAGTGGCGGACAGCCGCCGCGCCATCCCGCTCGGCATCGCGCTGTCGATCGGTTCGGCGACGCTGCTCTACCTTGCCGTCGGCTTCGTCGCGCTCGGCGTGATGGGCGCGCCTGCGCTCGGGGCCAGCGAGGCACCGATCCTCGATGCGGCCAAAGTCTTCATGGGTCCGATAGCGACGCCGCTGATCGTGTTGGCGGCAGTGCTGTCCATCGGCAAGTCGCTGAACGCCATGTTCGCGATGTTCAGCCGCAGCCTTTACGCGATGGGTACGGCGGGGATGCTGCCGTCCGCGCTGGGCCGCGTCCATCCGCGCTGGCAGACGCCGCACATTGCGCTGCTGGCGGTCTTCGCCATCGGCTGCGCGGGGCTGCTGCTGCCGATGGAACTGACCTTCCTGTTCCTTGCCGTGAACATCCCTAACTTGCTGAAGTACGCCAGCATCTGCCTTTCCGCCGCCCGCGTGGTGGAGCGGCACGACGACCTCTACGAAGCCGCCGCCTTCAAGTTCGCCCGCCCGACGATGCGCGCCTTCGCCTATGCGGGCGCGGCCTGCGCGCTGGCCCTCGCGCTGGTGGGGCTGGAAGCCGACTGGCGGCCCTATGCGCTACTCGGCGGCTGGGTACTGGCAGGCGCCGCGTTCCGCTGGCTCCATACCCGCGCCCAGGGCTGAGCCGGGCGAGAGGTTTACACGGTTTACACAGTCCAGAGGGAACACGCGTCGCCCTGAGGCCTGAATGTGCGCCTTGCACGCATAAGGCGACACATCGGGCGCACAAGGCGACACTCCCGGCGTACGAAGTGTCGCCTTGTGTAGTTCCGAGCGGGTCATGCACGGATGATACCCCGGCCGGGCTTCTGTATGAAAAAACCCGAGCCCCCTTTCGTCATTGCGAGCGCAGCGAAGCAATCCACGGTCGGCTCATGCCGCTGGATTGCTTCGCTGCGCTCGCAATGACGAAAGGGATGTGCAACGTACGGTCAACACCCCAACCGGAATGTCGGTGCGGGCCGTGAAATGCCCGCACCGACACCCGAACCGCCCTGCCCGATCACGCGGACAGGACGGTGGGACACCTCACAGAAATTCGTCGGCCGCGTCGTGGCTGTCGCCGCCGCTTGTGGTGGCGGAAGCGGGCTTTGCTATCGGCAGAGTGATCGCGGGGGCCTCGGCGAAGGGCTTCACGCCGAACGCCGGGTAGATCTCCGACGGGAAGTAGATCGTGCCGTCCTTCACCACCATGGCGATGCGGTGCAGTTCGGTAAGGTCGGCCAGCGGATTGCCCGGCAGCAGCAGGAAGTCCGCCCGCTTGCCACGTTCGATGGAACCCAGCTCCTGGTCGTTGCCCATGTAGCGCTCCGGCCCGATGGTGCCGATGCGCAGGACGTCGGCGGCGGGAATGCCCGCCTCGCCGTAGATCTCCAGCTCGCGGTGGACCGACAGGCCCGTGCCGTCGTCAGTGCCCGGCAGGAGCGTGACACCGCGATCGTGCAGCCGCTTGACCACGCGCTTCACCGCATCGAACGCGCCCTGATAGGCCGCATCGTCGCCCGGCGCCGTCAGCGGTGCGATGCCTTGGCGGCGACGGCGCTGGAGGCCAATCGGCAGATGATCGATGTAGCTCGCCACTGCCGGCGCGGGCTTGCCGTCGCGGCTGAGCATCAGCAGTTCGAGCGTCACCGCCGTGGGGTCGAGCGCGATGTGCTTCGCGACCATGGTGTCCAGCGTCGCCTTCACGCGCGGGATGTCGAGGTCCAGCCCCGCCGTGCGCCGCATTGCGGTAAGGCGCAGCGGGGTGCGGGTATCCTCCTTGATGTCGAGCACCCAGCCGAGCATCAGCTGGTTGATGTGGGTGATCTCGTCATAGCCCGCCGCGATCATCGCATCGGCATTGGTGAAGGCGGGGACGTGGCCGGTCAGCCCCATGCCCAGCCGCTTTGCCTCACGGGCGATGGCGGGCACCCACGCGGTGTTCATGCTGTTGTAGATCTTGATCTGCCAGTAGCCGCGCGCCGCATACCAGCGCACCGCGTCGAGCGCCGCCGCCTCGCTGTCCACCACGATGCCGTGGCGCGCCGAGTAGGGACTGCGGCCTTCGAGGAAGCCGTTGGCGGCGATGCGCGGCCCCGCAACCTCGCCCTTGCCGATGCGGTCGATCAGGCCGGGCAGGAAATCGTTGTGGTTGCCCATGTCGCGCACGGAGGTCACCCCCGCCGCGATGTAGAGCATCGCCGATTCCAGCCCGATGTGCGAATGCATGTCATGCAGGCCCGCGACCAGCGTGCCGCCCTCGCCGTCGATCAGCGCCTCCCCGAGAGTGGCGGGCTCGTCGAGCGGCTGGATGCCGGTGATCCGCCCGTGCGCGAAGACGACCGAGACCGGATCGCCCAGCTTGCCGCTTGCAGGATCGAACACCCGGACGTTGCGGATGCGCACCGGCGCATCGACATTATGGGCGAAGCGCTTCTGCAAGGCCGCGTAGCGCGCGGCGGTGAGGCTGGTGCCCAGTTCGTTGAGCGTGGGCACTTCCGCTTCGTGCCCTTCCCGCACCGTCGCGCCGCCGCTGTCGAGCGTGGCAAACAGTTCGCCCTTCGCGTCGAGCAGGATCATCTCAGGCGAAAGGTCGATGCCGCTGATCGAATAGGCCTGGTACTTGCCCTTGCCGATCGTCGCCGGGCCAAGCTTCTCGATGGCGAGTTCGCCGCCGGGCAACGCGGGCATCCGGCCGTCCGCGTCCTTGAGCAGCGCGCGGGCGTAGAGCCCCAGCGCCCACGGGCTCGCGTTCTGGCCGACGTAGAGCGCAGGACCGCTCGCCGCCGCCTGCTTCTCGCCCATGGAATCGGTCCAGCGAGCGGTGGCGCCATCGCGGGCGAAGCGTTCGTGGACTTCGCCGCCGAAGGTCGCCTTGCCGTCCAGCTCCCAGCGCAGCGGCAGCCCGTCGCGACCCAGCTCGATGCTTTCGCGCATGGTCGGGCCGCGGCCGTTGTTCTTGACGTCGTACTGGATGGTGACGCGGGTGCCCTGCACGTCGGCGTCGATGAAGCCGACCTTCTCGCCGTTGGAGACGACGCTGTAGCGCAGATGCTCGGCGTGGCCGGGAACGGCAACCAGCAGGGTCGAGGCGAACAGCGCGGCGCGCAGGGGCATACGGAACATCAGGCGAGCGAACTCTGGTAGAGGTGAGCGGCGGCGGCGAGGTCCTGCACCGCATGGCCGAGCGACTTGTAGACGGTGATGTCCCATTCGGAGCGGCGCCCCTTCACGCGGCCGAGCAGCACTTCGCCGATCTCCGCGACGATGTGCGTGTCGTCGATCAGGTCCTTCTCCCGTGCGACGATGAATTCGGCCGCCGCATCGAGCGCGGAGGCGCGGCTGTCGGCGACGTAGCGGCTGTTGACGACGAGCGCGCTGTCGACCTCGACCGGACCGGGACCGCTGGAGCCGACCAGATTGACGTGGACACCGCGCTTCAGCCACTCGCCTTTGAGCACCGGCTCCGACGCAGTGGTCAGGGTGCAGATCACGTCCGCCTCGCCCGCCGCCGCCGGCAGGTCGATCACGGCCTCGGCCTTGAGGTGGGCGTACTGCGCCGCTAGCGCCTCGGCCTTGTTCGGCGAGCGGCCCCAGATCAGCACCTGCTCGAAATCGCGCACCAGCGGCAGGGCCTTCAGATGCGTGTGCGCCTGCCCGCCGGTGCCGACGATCAGCAGCGTGCGCGCGTCCGACCGCGCCAGCGCATCGGTCGCCACGGCGGTCGCGGCGGCGGTGCGGATATGGGTGATCTCCTCGGCGTCGGCCACGCAGACCGGGCGGCCTTCCTCGGGCTCGAACAGCACGACAAGGCCTCGGTGACGCCGCGGGCCCAGCGAACGCGGATCGGCGAAGACGCTGATGGTCTTGGTGCCGAACATGTCGCGCTCGCCAAGCGCCCCGGGCATCTGGGCGAAGGTGCGACCCGGCCCCAGCGACAGCATCGTGCGCAGCAGCTGGCGCGTTTCCCCGCAGGACAGCGCCATCATCGCCTGGCGCACGACACGGATGCAATCGGGATAGGACAGCTTTTCGCGCACCGCCTCGCTGTCGAAGATCGTCAGCTCGTCGCGTTTCATCGGTGCCGTCCTTTCAATTCCCTGTGCGCACACGTTAGCCGCCGTTGCGGCGTAATGCTTGCCCGACTTCGCGCATTTGCCTAAGCTCGATGGCAATCCAATGCAGCGATGACAGGGATGACGCATAATCATGGCGGAAGCACTCGACCGGCTCGACCTCAAGATCCTCGACCGGCTGCAGATCGACGCCTCTGAATCGTCGAGCGAGATCGCCGAGCGAGTCGGCCTGTCGCAATCGCCCTGCTGGCGCCGCATCCAGCGGCTGAAGGAGGAAGGCTACATCAAGGCGCAGGTCGCCGTGCTGGACCGCGAGAAGTTCGGCGAAAGCATGTACATCTTCGCCCAGCTCAAGATGGGCCGCCTCAGCGACGAGGCGCGCGAGAGCTTCATCCGCGCGATCGAGGACATTCCCGAGATCACCGAGGCCTATACCCTGTTCGGCGAGATGGACGTGATGCTGAAAGTGCTCGCTCCCAGCATGGTCTGGTATCAGAACTTCACCTTCCGCCGCCTGCTGCGCTTGCCCGGCGTGGAGGACATCCGCTCCACCGCGACGCTGTCGGAGATGAAATGCACCCACCGGCTTCCGCTCCCTTCGGGGGCGTGAGCAAAGGGGAGAGGGTGCCCTTGTCGCCTAACGCCGCCTTCCCGACAGCACGAACCCTACGCCGACGAGGACGAACCCGCCCAGCCCGGCAAGGCTGATCCGTTCGCCGAGCAGGACCGCCGCAAACACGGTGCCGAATAACGGCATGAGGTAGAAGAACAGCCCCGCGCGCCCCGATCCGACCAGCGCGACGCCCCGGTTGAACAGGAAGAACGCCAGCACCGACGGTCCGAGCGCGAGGTAGCCGAGTGCCCCATTGCCCGCATATCGCCCAGCGGTAGCGGCGTGCCTGCGGCGATCTGGAACGGCAGCATCAGTACCGCGGCGGCGGCGAAGGAGAGGAACAAGAAGCTTGCCGGATGGATCGTCGGGCGACGGCGCAGCAGGGTCGCGTAGCAGGACTGCGAGAGCATCGCTGCCCCCGCCAGCAGCGTCCCCGCATTAAGCGCGCCGCCCGCGCCGGGCTTGGCCAGCACCACGAAGAGCACGCCGACCAGCGCGAAGGTCATCACGCCAAACTGCTGCATGCTGACCCGGTCGCGAAACAGCAGCACGCCGCAGGCGACGATGGCGGTGGGCATCGCCGACTGGACGAGCAGCGCCGATGTCGCGTCGGTCAGGCGCAGCGCCATGTAGGCCAGCGTGTTGCTCCCCGCGAGGCCGAGCGCGGCGAGCAGCAACAGGGCCAGCCAGCCCCGCCGCAGGACCGGAAGGTCGGCCCGCAGGTGCGGCCAGGCAAACGGCAGAGCGAGCGGCAGGGCCAGCGTCGAGCGCCAGAACGACAGGCTCACCGGCACCATTCCGGCAGGCAGCGCGCGGCCCAGCACGAAGTTGCTCGCCCACAGCGATGCGGCGAGCGTGAGCAGTAGATAGGGACGGTTCCAGAGCGCGGGCGCGGCGTCCGCCGGCGCATGGGCCTGCAACCGGAGCGTGTCGACCGGCATTGAATGGCTCTCTGTTAGGGAGTGCCACCATTCTACGCTGCACCGCACACAATTTCCGTGTGAACCGATGCCATTTCTCGGTGATATAGCACTACCAATGCATTTTAGTGGAATTATACGCATCGTCGTTGCAGGATGCTGCAATGCCCCGCTACCTCGACAGCTTCGATCTCCGGATTCTCGAATGCTGGCAAGAGCGCGGCGATATTGGGCCGGTGGAGATGAGCGAACTCGTCCACCTCTCCGCCTCGCAATGCTCACGCCGGATGCAGAGCCTGCGCGCGGCGGGGCACGTCTCTCGCATCTCCGCGGTGCTGCAGCCGGAGAAGCTGGGGATCGGCGTCAGTGCCTATGTGCTGGTCACGCTGCGCTCACACGAACCCGACTGGCTGGAGACGTTCAACCGCCGCATCGACGCGCTCGACGAAGTGCTCGAATGCCAATCGCTGACCGGGGAAGCGGACATCATCCTCAAGGTCGCCACGCGCGATCTTGCCAGCTTCAATACTCTGCTCGTGCGCGAACTCCTCGCCGCACCCGAGGTGGCGACCGCGCGGTCGAGCATCATCCTCGAAAACCTCAAGAGCACCACCGCCCTGCCGACACGCTTTGCGCGTGAAAAGCAGACACGCGCATAAATGATGCTCCGCAGCGCAACCGCGCGCGCCTCTACGCGACACCTTCGCCGGGTCTCGCCGATAGAGTGAGCAGCAGGAGGAGACCCGCCATGCCCGATCGCCGTATCGCCCTTTCCCTGCTCACCGCCCTGCCCGCACTGGCCTTCGCCCAGGCAGCAAGCGCCGCTCCGGAGCCTACGCTGCGCGTCACCCTCGCCCCCGCGAAGCCGGATGCGCAGCAGCACGTTCCCTACGTCGACGTGACGATGGTGGCGGAGGGCATGTCCCGCGCCGAGGGTGCGGCCCTTCTCCGCTTGCCCCTCGTCGCCAACACCGTCGTCACCAGCGGCGCCGCGATCACTGGCCTGACCGTGCGCGATGGTAAGGGCGCCCTCATCCCACGCATCGAGGATGTGGAGGAAGACGGCTCCAACCGAACCCGCTTTTGGCGCGCGCCGCGCGCCGTGGGTGGCGCACTGACCCTGCGCTATCGCGTCCCGATCGACGCCGCCGCGCCCCCGCTCGCGCTACCGCAATACGAGATGCGCACCGAACTCGGCGGCTTCTCGGCTGCGGGCAACGCCTTCCTGATACTCCCCGACGACGAGACCCCGCGCAAGACCAGCATCAAATGGGACTTTTCCGCCTACGGCGCCGGCGGCAAGGGCGCCTCCAGCCTCGGCGTGGGCGATGCGGCGAGCCGCACCGCACTGCCCTCAGGCAAGCTGGCTTCGATGTACTACATGGGCGGCCGACCGGGCATCTATCCGCCGGACAAGGACGGCTTCTTCGCTGCATGGCAAGGCGCGCCACCCTTCCCGATGGACCCGCTGATGACATGGGCCTCGGACCTGCATCGTTATTACGGCACGTTCTTCGGCTATGCCCCGCCCAGCTTCGGCGTGTTCGGCCGCACCAACCAACGTAATCCCGGCAGCGGCATCGGTCTGACTGAAAGCTTCGCATTCACGTTCAACCACACAACGAAGTCTGCTGACCTGCGCTCGCTGCTGGCGCATGAGATGCTCCACGCTTGGGTGAACTCGCTCGACGCCTCGATGGATACGGCGGGCGGGCTGGACAGGTCGTGGTTCGGAGAGGGGCTGGCAGTCCATTACCAGCGCCTGCTGCCCTACCGCGCAGCCCTAATCTCGGCCGAGGATTTCCTGGCGGACCTCAACGAGACGGCGGGCCGCTATTACACAAACATCAAGATCGCCGTGCCCAACGCCGATATCCCGGCGGGCTTCTGGCGCGACACCCGCATCCGCGTGCTGCCTTACGATCGCGGCTCGCTCTACTTCGCTGCCTCCGATGCGGCGATCCGCAAGGCCTCGGGCGGCAAGCGCTCGCTCGACGATCTGGTGCGCACGATGCTGGCCGAGCGCAGCGCCGGACGGCCGATGGACGAGGCGCTCTATCGCCGCCTGTTGAAGGCTGACCTCGGCGACGAAGGCCTCGCCGCCTTCGAGGCGATGCTGAAGGGTGGCACCGTGCTGCCGCCCTCGGACGCATTCGGCCCGCAATTCCGCCGCGTGGAAAAGCCGCTCAAGCGCTTCGACCTGGGTTTCGATCCCGCCTCGCTGCTGGCGAAGCCGAAGATTGTGAAGGGACTGATCCCCGGCTCAAACGCCGAGATCGCAGGGCTGCGAAACGGGGACGAAATTCTCAACACCTTCTCGCAGGACGGGCTACAGGGCGACCAGGAGGCATTCCTGACGCTGGACGTGAAGCGCGGCGAAGAGGAACTTCACCTGCGTTTCCAACCGCGCGGTGAGACGGTACTCGCCTATCAATGGGAAGCGGCGCGCTGATGACCCCAAGCAAGGCGGCGTTCCGATCGTCTACGTCCTTCTGTCTGATCCCGCCGGAAGGAGCTTACTTCTTCTTCCGGATGGGTTTTGAAAAGGAACGCAATTCAATCTGGTGGCTCGCCTTTTTGAAACAGCAGCGACGCCCGCCGACCCTATTCGGTCGCTCACAGTCAGATTCTAGATCCCCAAGTCCGGACGGTCTGGAATGCTGGCAGGCGGCGAACAACTCCGGTCACGTTGATGACCATCTGGAAGCGTCCAGAATCCGTCAAAAAGCGATCGTTCGTCAATCGCTGTGCGGTGGCCGGCTATTCTGGGCGAGCGCATATTTAAGCATCGGCGTACAACAGTTGATCGAGGTCGTCGCCGTCTGCGCTTCCTAAATTTCGGCTAAAGCCACCCATGAAAACAAGCGCCGCGAAGATGGCAAAGACACCGGCGAGCAGGAAGGCGGGCGTGTAGGTGCCGACCTGCTCGCGGATGATGCCTGCGCCTAAAGCCGCGACCGCGGCCCCTATCTGGTGAGCGACGAGAATCCAACCAAACACGATCGGCGCATCGCGCTCTCCGAAAGACTGGTTGGCGAGCTTGACGGTGGGTGGGACAGTAGCGATCCAATCAAGTCCGTAGAATACTGCAAAGATCGTCAGGCTGACGGTCCCAAAGTCTATGAACGGCAGCGCGATCAGCGAGAGCCCGCGCAGACCGTAATAACACGCTAGCAACCGCTTTGGATTGTAGCGATCGGTCAGCCAGCCCGAAGCAGTGGTGCCGATGAGGTCGAAGAACCCCATGAGGGATAGCAGACCTGCGGCAGCAACGGGAGCGATGCCATGATCGCCGCAAAACGCGATCATGTGCGTACCGACCAGGCCATTGGTGGTAAGTCCACAGACGAAGAAAGTGCCGGCAAGCACCCAGAAAACCGGGTGGCGGCCAGCCCTCATTAGCGCTTCGACCGCCAGCCATGGCGTTGCCGCTTGCTTCATCGGTTGAGAAGGAACGGTATTTCCCACCTCACCAAACCGCCGAACGCCGCGCTGCTCAGGGCGCTCGGGTACGAACATCATGACCAACGGAATCAGCGCAGCGCACCCTAAGCTGACCGCGAGCGCTACGGGCTTCCATGCGCCGCCTGCGGATAGCCAGGCCAGGAACGGCAGAAAAATGAGCGAACCTGTGGCAGTGCTTGCACTCAGCAAGCCCATGACGAGGCCCTGGCGTGTGGCGAACCAGCGATTGACTACAGCTGCTCCGAGAACGGACGCCACCGCGCCTGAGCCGATACCCGAAAGCACGCCCCAACTGAGCGTGTAATGCCAAGGTGCCGTCATCCACTGGCTGACGAAAGTCGACACGGCCATCAGGCCAAGGCCTGCGATCATGGTCCGCTTGATCCCAAAGCTCATCATGAGCGCCGCAGCGAAGGGGCCGACCAATCCATAGAGCAGGATGCCGAGCGCAGCTGAAAAGGAGATCGTCGCGCGATCCCATCCGAAATGCACTTCGAGCGGGATCATCATCACACCCGGCGCCGAGCGTAGTCCGGCAGAGAACAGAAGTGCAAAGAAAGTGATGGCGACGACAATCATCGCCGGGTGGAAGCGTCGGATAGAGGTGGTCATATTGTTGCTCGCGCAGGCAGTGCAGACTCGTGGCAGGTTGATCTATGCTCAGCGGCGTCCGTCATAGACATGCTGATATTTTCGCTCCCTGGCGCCGCGTAATGATGTCGTATAGCGGTTTGCGAGGTTTCTCGAACGAGAGCCCCGAGGCGACGCAGACCGATCAGGATACTGCGGCCATGATCGAGACTAGCAGAGGTCATGTCGCCTCGCTCCAGCGTTCCAGCACCTGTGCGATTACCTCGACGGCGGTATCGATCGCGGCCCGGTCAATTTGCCAATGGGTCATGCGACGCAGACGCCCGCCATAAGGACCGCTGGCCTTGATACCGGCAGATCCAAGCGCATCGACCACCGTGCCGGGATCCATTCCTGCTGGCAGTCCGTACCAAACCATGTCGATGTGGACGTCGTCCAGATCGACGACGAGCCCAGGAACCTCAGCCAACCTGCTCGCAAGATAGTGTGCGTTGGCATGATCGTCGCCAAGGCTGCCCTGCTCCAGTTCCCGCACGGATCTTACGACCCTGCGCAGCATCTGGCCCCGCATGGTCAATTTGTAGGCCCGTACTTCCGGCCGTGACGGTACCACCATCTCAATGAGCGCAAGCGCCTGCATCTCGGTCAGTCGCAGCGTCAGCATTTTCGCGCTGATACCCGGCAGCCGCCGCCGGATGTCGCTGAAACGCAGGGGCCCATTCGAAAGTGCATCGACAATGCGGAGCAGCCATCGCTTCTCGACGAGAGACAGGACATCTGCGGGATGTTCCCAGTGTTCGAAAGCCCTCTCCCGGATCATGCCCTGACCGCTTCGCCATCGGGACTGGCATCTTCTTCCCCAGCCCAGGGGCGCAGTCCCACGGGGATGAGAACCAGGAGACCGTATGCCGCCAGCGCCACGCTCATGCACACGAACAGGGCCGTGAGCGATCCGGTGTAGCGCAGGACGAGGAACCCTCCCCCCACCGCCACGATAAGCCGGGCGGTGGCGCCCGCAATCGGCCAGCGCAATCGCCCGGCAGCCTGCGACGCGAAATAGAGGGCAAGGCCGACACCGAAGAAGCCGTAGAACGGCCCAACCATGCGCAGATAGGCACTGCCGAGGCGCACGATCTGGGGGTCATGCGTAAACAGGCCCATCCACACCGCCGGAAAGGCGGCTGCGACGAGGCCGACCGTCTCCGACGCCACGAATGCCAAGGCCGCTCCCGTCAGCGCGATGCGGCGTGCGCAGGCGACCTGTCCCGCTCCCAGATTGGTGGCGACGAGCGCAATCAGCGGCGCGCCGATCCCGAACACGAGCGGGATCAGCAGGTACTCCAGGCGCACCCCGGTCCCGTACCCGGCCACCGCGGCCAGCCCCGCGCCCGAGGCGACGAGCGCCGTAGTCCCTGCGATAACGAGGTTCGTCTGCACCGAATTGAGCGCCGAAAGACCGCCCACGCGCAGCAGTCCGACGATCAGGTCGCGGCGCAGCCGCGCCCTCGCGAAACGGACGGGGTTGCGACCGCTCAGGATGTGCCACGCCATCGCCAGCGTACCCGCCGCGTAATAGACGACGAGCGCGGCGCCGCCCCCAGCGATGCCGAGCGCGGGAACCGGGCCGAAGCCGAAGATCAGCAGCGGCGAGACGGGGATCAGGAACAGCGCGCCGATGCACGTCACTAACGCGGGGAAGCGCATGTTGCCCGTCCCCCGGATCACGCTGGAAAGGCCGCTCATCAGCCACAGGAACACATTACCCGCGAAGACGACGTCCGAGTAAACGAGCGCGGCATGGAGGCTGGCGCCCTCCCCGCCCATCAGGCGGTATATGCGCTCGCCACCGAAGAGAAAGATCGCCGAGAACGCAAGGCCAAGCGCGACGTTGACGACCACGGCATGCAGCACGAGCGCGTCCGCCTCCATCTGCCTCTGACCGCCCAAAGCGCGTGCCACGGCCGACGATATGCTGCCGCCGAGGGCTCCAGCCGAGAACGTCGTCATCAGCATCAGCGCGGGGAATACGAGCGCCATGCCCGCCAGCGCGTCGGAACCCAGCTTCGCGACCCACCATGTCTCGATCAGGCCGGTCGACGCCTGCGTCAGCATGATGAGGACATTGGGCAGCGCCAGCCTCAGGATCATCGGCATGACCGGGGCATCGATCATCGCGCGGGTGCGCGCATCCATCTGCCGCACGGGGGACGGCATGGCAGTTTTCGGCAGGGCCGTCTGCACCGTCACAGCGCTTCCAGTGCGAGGGCGATGCCCTGCCCGCCGCCGATGCATAGCGTCACGATGCCCCGACGCAGGCCGTCGCGGCGCATGGAATGCAGCAGCCGCGTCGTCAGCACCGCGCCGGTCGCGCCGATCGGATGCCCATGAGCGATGGCCCCGCCCTCGACGTTGACGATGTCCTCGGGCAAGCTGAGTTCCTTGATGACCGCCAGCGGCACTACCGCGAAAGCCTCGTTGATCTCGACCCGCTCGACGTCGCCAAGGCTCCAGCCTGCGCGGTCCAGCGCCTGCCGCACGGCGGGGATCGGCCCTAGCCCGAACAGCCCCGGTTCGACCGCGGCGACGCCGTAGCCCGCCAGTCGCGCATAAGGCTCGACACCCGCGGCTTCGGCGAAGGCACGCTGCGCGACGACCACCGCGGCGGCCCCGCTGTTGAGGCCCGGCGCATTGCCCGCAGTGATTGTGCCGCCTTCCCGGAACGCGGGCTTAAGGCGGGCGAGTTTCTCCGCCGTCGTGTCCGGCCGGGGCGCCTCGTCGGCGGCGAACGCGATCTTGCCCGCCCTGCCGCCCGCGACTTCGAGCGCAAGGACCTCCGCATCGAACAGTCCGGCATCGCGCGCAGCGGCGAAGCGCTGCTGCGATCGCAGCGCGAAGCGGTCCTGCTCCTCGCGTCCGATCCCGGTAATGTCGATCAGCGTTTCGGTGTGCCAGCCCGAATGCTCGCCCGAGAAGGCATCGTGGAGCCCGTCGGTCAGCATGCTGTCGAATACCGCGCCCGGCCCCATGCGCAGACCCCAGCGCCCGCCTTCGAGCAGATAGGGCGCCCGGTCCATGTTCTCCATGCCGCCCGCGACCGCCGCCTCGATGCCGCCCATCGCGATTTCCTGCGCGGCGGAGAGGATCGCCTGCGCACCCGATCCGCACACGCGGTTGACGGTCAGCGCGGGAACCGAGACCGGCAGCCCGCCGCCAATCGCCGCCTGCCGCGCCGGGTTCATGCGGTTGCCCGCCTGGATGACATTACCCATGACGACCGAGCCCACGCGATCGGGCGTGAGCCCCGACCGATGCACGGCCTCGGCGATGACGGCAGCGCCGAGCGCCGTGGCAGAGGTGTCCTTCAGCGCTCCGTTGAAGGCGCCGATGGCGGTGCGCACCGGCTGCGCGAGCACGATTTCGGTACGGGACATGGCATTCACTCCGTTTGCTTGCAGTCAGGCGACAGCGGCTTCGCTGCGCCGCGGAGATGTGGGATCGAGCGCGCTGACCGCATCGAGGCGCGCGATCTGCTCAGGCGAAAGGACAAGGTCGACGGCGGCAAGATTGCTGCGCAACTGCTCCAGCGTGCGCGGGCCGATCAGCGGCACTGCACCATGCGTTCCGGCCCACGCGATGGCGACACGGTCGGCGGTCGTTCCCGCCTCCTCAGCCACCGCCAGCACGGAATCGAGCACAGCGGAGCGCTGGGCGCTGTTCTCCGGCTGGAAGACCCGACCGCCGAGCCCTTCGGCCCGGCCTGCCTCACCCTTGCGATACTTGCCGGTCAGCATCCCTCCGCCAAGCGGCGACCATGTGACCGCGCCCAGCCCGAGCGCCTTGACGGCGGGAAACAGGTCCGCCTCCGGCGCGCGGTGCACAAGGCTGTGTTCGAACTGCACGGCGGCCAGCGGCAGGCTGCGCGCGGCCTCCGCCAGCGTCACCGCCCGCGCGACGCGCCAGGCAGGGAAGTTGGAGAGCCCGGCGTAGAGAATCTTGCCTGCCCGCGCTAGATCGTCGAGCCCACGCAGGATCTCCTCCATAGGCGTCATCCCGTCGGGCTGGTGAACCCAGTAGAGATCGATGCGGTCGGTGCCGAGGCGCTGCAGACTGGCCTCCACCGAGGCGGCCACCGCCTTGCGGCTGTTGCCGAGGACGAGCCGCCCTGCATCGGGCGCCGCGCCCATGGTGAACTTGGAGGCTAGCAGGAAATCCTCGCGCCTGCCCTTAAGCATGCCGCCGAGAAGCTCCTCCGCCTCGCCGAACTGGTAGACGTCGGCGGTGTCGACGAAGTTGCCACCCGCATCCGCATAGGCGTTGAAGATCGCCTCGCTTTCGCGCGGATCGGCGCCGTGGCCCCAGCGGGTGCCAAAGTTGCCGGTGCCAAGCGCGATTTGCGCCACCTGCACGCCGGTGCGTCCGAATGTCCTGTACTGCATGGCGGTCTCCTGAAAATCGGAACTTGGGAAAAGTTATGTGTAATTGCACATTTTATCGCGCGGCGTTGCTGGCGGGCCGCATGGTCAGTCCTCGAAAGCGTATCTTTGCAGATCGTCGCGGAGCCGGGCAGCTTCCTGCGTGCCAACCTGCGTTTCGTAGGCCTCCTGCGCCGCCCGCCACAACGGCGCCGCCGCGGTCAGCCTGTCTCGCCCGGCTGCCGTCAGCGTCAGTACTATGCTGCGCATACCTTCGGGCTGATGCCGGTCGATCAGCCCTTCCGCCTCCAGCCGTGAGACGGCGCGCATCAACGTGGTGCGCTCCATCACCATGGCGTGCGCCAGTTCCGCGATCGTCATCGCCTCCCCCCGCGCGGTCACGGCGAGGATCGAGAACTGCGAGATCGATAGACCCGCCGGCGCAAGGTGCCGGTCGTACAGCCGCGTAAGCGCACGCGCGTGGCGGCGCGCGGCAAGGTTGTGGCAGGCGGAAGGTCCATCGGTCATGAGCGCGATGTAATGTGTAATTACACATGCACAAGGTATCTCTGGTAGGAACTTGTCTTTCGAAATGGTCGACCGAATGAACCCGCCCGGCCGCGTCTCGCTGACCGTCCGGGCCCCTCTTTCATGCCGGCAGGTGTACCTCCGGGCCCACTCGGTGCCGCTCAGTGCCGCTCTTCGGCGCGTCCGTCCGGATGCGGAACCAGATCGCGTAGAGGGCAGGCAGAAAGATCAGCGTAAGCACGGTTCCGCCCAGCGTTCCGCCGATCAGCGTGTAAGCCAGCGATCCCCAGAACACCGAGGTCGTGAGCGGAATGAACGCCAGGATCGCGGCGAGAGCGGTCAGGATCACCGGCCGCGCACGCTGCACGGTCGCCTCCACTACGGCATGGTATGGATCGAGCCCATCGGCCTCGTTGCTGTGGATTTGTCCGATCAGAATCAACGTGTTGCGCATCAGGATACCGGCCAGACCGATCAGCCCGAGGATAGCGTTGAAGCCGAACGGCTGGCCGAACAGCAGCAGCGTCGGCACCACGCCCACCAGTCCCAGCGGCGCGGTCGCCACCACCATCGCCATCGCCGAGAAACTGCGGACCTGGAAGATGATGACGGTCAGCATCAACGCGATCATGATAGGAAATACAGCCGCCAGCGCCGCATTCGCCTTGCCCGCTTCCTCGATCGCGCCCGCCGTATCGATGCGATAGCCGGGCGGAAGCTTGGCCTTCACCGGCGCCAGCGCCTTTTCCATTGCCATCGACACTTCCGGCGGCTGCAGCCCCTCCGCGATGTCCCCACGCACGGTGATCGTCGGCACCCGGTCCCGACGCCGCAGAATGGGATTTTCCATGCGGACTTCTAGACGACCGATCTGCGACACCGGCAAGTGCTGCCCCTCCGCACCGACGAGCGTGAACCCGCCGATTCGTGAGGGATCGAGCCGCTCTGCGCCGTTGCTGCGCGCCACGACATCGACAGTGCGAATATTTTCGCGCACCTGACTGACGGTGGTGCCGGTCAGGAAGAATTGCAGTTGCTCTGCAGCCTCCTGCGACGTTAGCCCCATTGCCCGCAGGCGATCCTGATCGAGCACGAAGTGCATCGTCGGCACCCGCTCGCCCCAATCGGTATTAACCTGCCGCATGTCGCCGCTCGCCTGCATCACCTGCTCGACTTCGGCGGCTATCTCCCGCACTTTGACGAGTTCCGGCCCGTTCACGCGGAATGCGACCGGGAACGGAGAGTACGGCCCGAACACCAGCTGCGTCGCACGAATCCGCGCTTCCGGGGCCAGCCCGTCCGCCGCCGCGCGCCGGATCCGGAGCTTCAATGCCTCGCGCGAGGCTTCATCCGGCGTACGGATCACGATCTTGGCGAACGAGGGATCCGGCAGTTCCGGGGCCATGGCCAGGAAGAAGCGCGGAGCGCCCTGCCCCACGTAAGCCGTGACGATCTGCGCCTCGGGCTGCTTGCGCAGCCATGCCTCGACCTTGGCGCTGGCGGCGCTGGTGCGCTCGATGCTGGTGCCTTCGGGCATCTGCACCTCTACCAGCACTTCGGGCCGATCCGAGGTCGGGAAGAACTGCTGCTTCACCGCGCCCATCCCGAACACGGCGATCACGAAGGCGCCGACGACAGCGCCCGCAACCGTCCACTTGCGCCGGATGACACCCGATAGGATGCGACGCAGGCGATTGTAGCGCGGGGTATCGTAGATGGCGTCGTGACCGCCCTTCACCCGCCCGATCTCGGGAAGCAGCTTGACGCCGAGATAGGGCGTGAAGGCGACCGCGACGATCCAAGAGGTGATCAGCGCGAAGCCGACGATCCAGAAGATGTTTCCGGCATACTCGCCCGCGCTGGACTTAGCGAAACCGACCGGCATCAGCCCGATCACGGTCACCAGCGTACCGCTCAGCATCGGCGCCGCGGTATGGCTCCAGGCATAGGTCGCGGCCTTTATGCGATCGAAGCCTTCCTCCATCTTCACCACCATCATCTCGATGGCGATGATCGCATCGTCGACGAGCAGGCCGAGCGCGAGGATCAGGGCCCCCAGCGTGATCCGGTCGAACTCGCGCCCGGTCGCCATCATGATGACGAACACCGTCGCCAGCGTCAGAGGCACGGCGGCGGCCACGACGATGCCTACACGCCAGCCCATGGAGATCAGGCACACCGCCATGACCACGGCGAGCGCGACGAAAAACTTGAGCATGAACTCACCGACTGCCTCCTGAATATTGACAGCCTGGTCGGTGACTTTGGTCAGCGAAAGGCCCAGCGGCAGTTCGGTGCCGATCTTGGAGACTTCCGCGTCGAGCGCCTTCCCGAGGGCCAGTCCGTTCCAGCGATCACGCTTGACGATACCGAGCAGCAGCGTCTGCTCGCCCTCGTGACGGACGATGAAGCTGGCAGGATCTTCGTAACCGCGCTTCACTTCGGCGATATCGGACAGGCGCCGCGTGCGGCCCTGCGTGACGATGGGGATAGCCCGGATCGCGTCGAGCCCGTCGAACGCGCCGTCGAGCCGCACCACGACCTGCGGCCCCTTCGCCTCGATCGAGCCTGCCGGTGTTACCAGATTCTGCGCGGCGAGGGCCGAGAGTATGTCGCGCGGATTGACGCCCAATGTCGCCAGACGTGCTTGCGAGAACTCGACAAAGATGCGTTCGGGGCGTTCGCCGACGATATTGACCTTTCGCACGCCGGGGACATGAAGCAGGCGCTGGCGCAGGGCCTCGGCCTCTCGGGCCAGAACGTGCAAGGGCTCCCCCCTAGCCTTGAGGGCATAGAGCGCGAAAGTGACGTCGGAATATTCGTCGTTGATCATAGGCCCGACGACGCCGCGCGGCAGCTTCGATGCCTCATCGACCAGCTTTTTGCGCGCCTGATAGAATTCTTCGGGTACATCGGCCGGTGGTGTCATATCCTTGAGCGTCAGCGTGGTGAAGGCAAGGCCGGGCCGCGTGAAGGTCTCGGAACGGTCGTACCATGAGAGTTCCTGCAGGCGCTTTTCCAGAGGCTCGGCGACCTGATCCTGCATCTCCTGCGCAGTGGCGCCCGGCCACGCGGTGACGACGGTCATGACCTTGACAGTGAAGGCGGGATCCTCCGCGCGGCCCAGGCTGAGGAAGGCTACCAAGCCGGCAATCGACAGTGCGATGATGAGAAACAGCGTGGTCGCCCGCTCACCGACGGCAAGAGCGGAAAGGTTGAAGCCGCTCATCGCGCTGCCATCCCACCCATGACGCGGACTTGCTCGCCATCGTGAAGCAGGTGCGCGCCCAGCGAGACGAAGCGCTCACCCGGTCGGACACCTCGGATCACGCGCACCGTCTCGCCACCGATCTCGGCGACCTGCACGGCTCGCCAACGGACCCGACTCGACTTATTGATTGTCCACACGCCCGGTCCTCGCCCCCGATCGTAAAGGGCACCGATCGGCACCTCGACACCGGACGATGCCCGGCCCCGCCCCAGATTTACCGTGACCGTAGAGCCGAGCGGGGCGCGAGCCGCAGCGCCATCGAGCACAAAACGCGCTTCGTATGTCCGGGTGCCCGGATCGGCGGCGTCAGACAACTGCCGCAACCGTGCAGTCGCCGTCGCGCCCTCGAACAGGCTGGCCTGCGCGGTGGAGCCGATGGACGGGCGCTGCGTTTCCGGCAGCGCGACCACCGCCTCGCGCGCACCGGCATGAGCAAGGCGAACCACGGGCTGGCCGGCACTGACGACCTGCCCCGGTTCGGCGAGCGTCTCGACCACCGTGCCATCGGCATCCGCGACAAGGACGGTATAACCGGCCTCGTTTCGTGACACCGAAGCCTGTGCTTCTATCGCGGCCAGCTGCGCCCTGGCTGCATCGGCATCGGCCTTGACCTTGTCGTAGGCCGATGCCGATACCGCGCCCGCGCCGACGAGATCACGATAGCGCCGCTCATCGGCAGCCGTGTGTAACGCAGCGGCGCGCGCAGCGCTCACGGATCCCTGAGACTGGCGCGCAGCCAGTACGTAGTCCGTTGCATCAATCCGCATCAACGGCTCACCACGACGCACCACCTGCCCGGTATCGACCAGGCGCACCACGACCTTTCCGGCAATGCGGAAGCCAAGGTCGCTCTGAACGCGCGAGGAGACCACTCCTGTGAAACTCTCTCCGTTGCCGTGGGCCATACCTGCAAGAGCTGTGCGTACGAGTGGCGGCTCGGTCCGGGGATCAGCTTCGGCATGACCGCATGCGGCGAGCATCAGAGGAAGTACAAGCGCCGCGACACGGGCGGCCGGATGGCGAAGGGAGATTGCGATAGCGGTCGACATGGCGAATCCTGCCTGAGGAAGTCAGGCCCGCAATTCTCATTCAAGTGACCATATTGTCAACTCGTCACAACGCACACGCCGCCTTTTATGGTGCGAGACTGCGCAGGACCAGGTTTACCACTTCGGTGGGGCCATCGGGCAGGCTGTCCAGCTTGTACTGAAGCATGACGGGGTTATGGAACGATTCCATCGCTTTCATGATGGCGCCGGCCGTCTCGTCCAGCGGCGTCTTGCGCTCGAACTCGCCGGCGGCGCGGCCTTCAGCCACGATCTCGCGGACCATCTGCTCCAGCGAGGCGCAATAGGCCTGGCACGAAGGCCACTGCTCGACCACGGAGTGAGTCGCAATCTCGTAGAGCTTCTGGTCGTCGAAGAACAACTCCGCGCTCGCGGTCACGATTGCCTTGAAGAATCGCCGCATTTTCTCGGTCGCAGGGCCGGCATCCGCGACCGCTGCCTGGGCCTGAGCCAGAAGGCGCTCCAGCGTCTTGGCGCAGATCGCCTGCCCGATCGCCTGCTTCGAATCGAAGAACTTGTAGACGTAGGCCTTTGAGAAACCGATCGCCTTGGCGAGGTCGGAAACTGTCGTCTTGTTGTAACCGTACCGGGAAAAGTGCGCTTCCGCGGCCTCCACGATCTGCTCGCGAATGGCGTGATCCCCAGGCCCGCGATGCCCGACGGCTAGCGTATCGAATGTCTCTTCAGTCATGACCGTGAAGATAGCGAATTGGTTCCCGATTGACAACGAGTGACCAATATGGGATATAAGTCACACCACTCATCCAGCCTGGATACCGCCCATGTTCTTGCGCGTCTGCGTCACCTTCTGCGCGCCGCTGGCGCTTGCCGGCTGCGCCGTCAGCCCCGATTATCATCGTCCGCAGTTCGCCCTGCCAGGCAAGTTCATCGGCTCGCCCGTCGTAGACCGGCCCATTGGAACGGAGGTTGGAACTGCCGATCTCACCCGCTGGTGGGACGGGTTCCATGATCCTCTTCTCAGCACCTTCGTGTCTCGCGCGCTCACGCAAAACCTCGACCTCGCTCAGGCCGTCGCACGGGCCGGCCAGGCGCGCGCGCAACTGGGAAGCGCGAACGCGGCGCTGCTGCCATCCGGCACCGCGACGGCCCAGGCGACCGCCGCACGCCAATCCAATAAAACCCCGCTCGGCCGCATTGCCAGCACCCAGCAGGGATACGACCGCGACGGCGAGCAGTACGAGGCAAATCTCGGCGCCAGCTGGGAGGTCGATCTGTTCGGGGGCCTGCGCCGCCGACGGGAGGCGGCACTGGCTGACTACCAGGCCGCCCTCGCCGGAACGTACGCAGCGCGTCTAATCGTCGAAACGCAGACGGCGGACAATTACGTTATCATCCGTGGTCTGCAGGCCCGGCTCGCGGTCGCACGCGATCAGGTCGAGACGCAGAGCCGTTTGCTGGGTACCGTGCGCCTGCAATACACAAAGGGCGTTGCGGCGGAATTACAGGTGCGGCAGGCCGAAGGGGCGCTCGCGCAAGTGGAAGCCACCCTCCCCGACCTTCAGGCCAATCTCGAACAGGCGATGAATGCTTTAGACGTGCTGCTGAGCGATGTGCCCGGCACGAACCGCCCACTGCTGGAGGCGGTACGGCCCGTCCCGCTGGCCCCTATGCTGGGCGATGCCGTGACACCGGCCGAACTGCTGCGTCGCCGTCCCGACGTGATCGTGGCCGAGCGCAGGCTGACGGCCAGCAACGCACGGATCGGCGCCGCTCTTGCCGAGTATTACCCGAGGCTCACTCTGTCCGGACTGCTGGGGACCGCCACGATGGGCACGTCCGGCCTGTTCACCGGCAATGCTCTCCAGGCCCAGAGTGCTGCCGGCCTGCGCTGGAGACTGTTCGACTTCGGCAGGATTGACGCCGAAGTCGCGCAAGCTCGCGGAGCCAAAGCAGAGCAGCTGGCCGCCTATCGCCTCGCCGTCCTGCGCGCCGCGCAGGACGTGGAAGACGCCCTGTCTGCACTGGCAGCGCGGCAGCGGCAACAGACCGTCCTGTCACGAGGCGAAGACTCGCTGGTGCGGGCTCGCACGGCATCGGCCGCCGCCTACAAAGGCGGCGTGGTCAGCCTCATCGAAGTGCTGGATGCCGATGCGCGGTTGCTTGCAACGCGCGATGCTCGGGTGCGCGCGCAAGTCGGTACTGCGCAGTCCGCGATCGCTTCATTCCGCGCGCTGGGCGGTGGCTGGGATCCTGAAGCGACCGCGTTGGCTGTCAGGTAGCCCAACAGTTCGTCTTCCTGCGCGATCACACCGTGGGCATACCCCGGCTAACCTTGACCTACATGAGCGTCGCTCGGACCCTGTCCTCTCTGCACCAGCAAGGTCGCCCAACGAAGCCGTTGTGCCCAGAGCAAACGACCCTTTCCAGCCGCTCAGCGCTCAAATTCCGCTACCCATGTGCAGACCTTCTGCTAATCCGGGAGGCCTCGATCAACCTTTACCGTTTACAGCCCCTGCAAGGAATGCCCAAATTCCGCTGGAAGCCATCATTCGGTGGCGACGATCGCTTCTATGGCCGCATGGCCCGAGTTATCGGTGAGTCAGAGCAGTTGGCCTTCGCCCGGGACCTTGCTGGACTTGTAGCGAGAGTAAAGTGCAGTCGAGCGGGCGCGGAGTTCTCCTCTCGTCTGTGCTAAACTGCGAATGCGCTCGCTGATCGTTCACCTTGGCGTTTAAGCTCCCACTTGCTGACCACCGCCGTCGCGATGGCATTGCCCAGTACGTTCGTGGCGGTGCGGCCCATGTCCATGAAGTGATCGACGGCAAGGATGAAGGCGATCCCTTCCACCGGCAGATCGAACTGCCCTAGCGTCGCCGCCACGACGACCAGCGACGCGCGCGGTACGGCGGCGATGCCCTTGCTTGTCACCATCAGCACCAGCAGGATCGTGATCTGCGTCATGATCGGAAGATCGATACCGTAAGCCTGCGCGATGAACAGCGTGGCGAAAGTGGCGTACATCATCGACCCGTCTAGGTTGAAGCTGTACCCCAGCGGCAGGATGAAGCTGTAGATGCGTCGGGGTACGCCGAACCGGTCAAGCTGCTCCAACATCTTCGGGTAGGCGGCCTCTGACGACGCGGTGGAGAAGGCCAGCAGCACCGGTTCGCGCACATGGCGCAGCAGCACGAATATCTGCCGCCCCAGAAACAGGCTCCCCGCGCAGATCAGCAGCAGCCATAGCGAACCCAGCGCGAGGTAGAACGATCCGACAAGCCTGCCGAACGTGGCCAGCACGCCGATCCCTTCGGTGGTCACCGCCGCTGCCAAGGCGCCGAATACGGCGAGCGGGGCCATTCGCATGACATAGCCGGTGACGGTCAGCATCATCTTCACCATCGCTTCGATCAGCGTGACGATGGGTTTGCCGTCCTCTCCGATCGCGGTAAGCGCTACGCCTACGAAGATCGAGAAGACCACGATCTGCAGGATCGAGTTCTCCGCCATCGCCTCCACCATGGACGTGGGGAAAACGTGCAGCACGAAGGCGCGGAAGTTCAGTGCCTGCGCATCAACCGCAGCCGCGCCGCCCGTGCGGACCAGATGCAGCCCTTCGCCCGGAGCCAGCAGGTTCACCAGAACAAGGCCCAGCGCCAGCGACAGGAGGCTGGCCGTCAGGAACCACGCCATTGCCCGCCCGCCTATGCGGCCCAGCGCTGTGCTGTCGCCCATATGTGCCATGCCTGCCACTAACGTGGAGAACACCAGCGGGGCGATGATCATCTTGATCAGATGCAGGAATACATCGGCAAGAAGGTGGAAGTAGCCCGCGACCTCCTTCGCCGTTTCGGGCATGTCGCCGACAAGCTGGTTTGCGGAAAATCCCGCGCAGACGCCGGAAACCATCCCGGCGACGATGAAAGTCGTCAGGCGACGTGACATAGGCAATTCTCTTCGGAAGAGGGGTGTTTAGAACCCCAAAAAAAGACCCGATTCCGCCGGAGTGGGCGGAACCGGGGTCAGGATGGGTCCGGTCAGTTCTTTGCGGCAGGGGCCTTGCGGTAATCCAGCGAAGGCGCCTTATCGCCGAGCAGCGAATGGTAGACGAAGTCCGCACCGCGCCGTTCGTCCAATTCCTTCTTCGCGGCGGCTAGCGTTTCAGGGCTTTGGAACAACTGGGCGGCAGTCAGGGCCAGAGTCTTGCTAGCAACTTCGGCGCCCTTGGTGCCGACGCTGGTGCCACTGGCGGCAACGGCCTGCCAGCTATGCGGCGGCGTGCCGGGCACCCAGGTGCCAGTCGAAAGGCCCGCGGTGGGCGTGGTGTAGCTGACGTCGCCGACATCGGTGGAGGCCGACATGATTTCGCCGCTGGAATAGGGTGCGACGCCCGATGCCTGCTTGCGGCCACCCTTGGGCAGCGTGGTGGCGATCTTGTCGATGAACGCCTGTTCCTCAGCCGTGTATGTGGGCAGCGGAACCTGCTTCAGGTTGTCGTACATCATGTGTCCCAGCGTATCGTTGGGCAACAGATCGAAGGTGCCGCCGATCTGGTCGTATTCCACGGTGGTGCCCGTGCCCAGCGCGGCGCCTTCAGCGGCCTTCCGCACGCGCTCCATGATATCGGCGACCTGCTGCTGGTCGGGGTGACGCACGTAGTAATAGACCTCTGCCGTATCCGGCACGACGTTGGGCGCTTTGCCGCCATCGGTGATGACGTAGTGAATGCGCGTTTCCTGCGGAACGTGTTCGCGCATCATGTTGACCATGTTGTCCATCGCCTCCACCCCATCGAGAGCGGAGCGACCACGCTCGGGCGCAGCGGCGGCGTGAGAGGCGAGGCCGTGGAAGCGAAACTTGGCGCTGACGTTGGCAAGGGCATGGCCCTGCATCGCGCTATAGCCGTCACCTGCGTGCCAGTGCAGCATGGCCGAGACGTCCTTGGTCAGACCCGAACGCACGAGGAAAACCTTGCCCGAACCGCCTTCTTCGGCGGGCGCGCCATAGACGCGCAACTCGCCCTTGATGCCGTGAGCGACCATCCAGTTCTTGGTGGCGATGGCCGCAGCCACCGAAGCCGCCCCGAACAGATTGTGGCCACAGGCATGACCGGCGATACCGTCGATCACGTGACGTTCCGGCCCTGCCGCCTGGGCAAGCCCCGGAAGAGCGTCGTATTCGGCCAAGATGCCGATGACCGGGCCGTCGCCGTACTTGTAGCTGGCGATGAAGGCGGTCGGCATTCCGGCGACACCGGCAGTCACCTTGAAGCCCGCAGCCTTCAGGTCCTTTTGCAACAGACCGGCGCTTTTCGTTTCCTGAAACCCGACTTCGGCCCAGGACCATATCTGCAACGCATTGCGCGCCATCGCGGGCGATCCGCGGTCGACTTCGGCAAGGATCGCCTTGCGGTCGGCGTCGGCCAGCGGTTCTGCCAGCGCGGGAGTGGCCGCCAGAAGTGCGGAAAGAGAAAGCAAGGCGGTACGAAGACGGGTTTTCATCGGGCTATATCCTCGTCGAAAGGGCACATCAAAGGAGTGCCTGCGCGGATCTCAAGGCGATTCGCGCAGGCAGTCAGGGGATCAACGCTTGCCGAAAGACATGCGCAGCTGGGCACCGAACACGCGCGGCTCGTTGTAGACGAGCGTGGTCGATGTCACCGAAGGCGTAACGACGCCACCGGCAGCAGCATAAGTCACGTCGAAGACGTTGCGCACGAAGAATCCCAGGTCGATGCCACGATCTTCAATGTTGTTGAAGTCCAGCTTCAGGTTGACGGTGTCGTAAGCCTTCTGGATGCCGTTGGTGTCCAGCGGGCGCTCCACGTACCAGACCTTGGTGCTGTGGAACCAGTTGGCGTTGAACACCATCTCGGCAAAGTTGCCCAGATAGGTTGCATAACGAGCGCCGCCGCCGATGGTCCACTTGGGCGTGTACGAGAACTTGTTGTTCACCGGGTTGTTGCCCAGCAGCGGGATGAAGGCCGTCGGCGCATCGTACTCGTCGTACTTGGCGTCGGTGTAGGCGCCGAAGCCGGACAGCGTGAAGCCGCTGGTCGGCGTGATCGAGAAGTCGAACTCGGTGCCCTTGATCGTCGCCTTGGCGGCATTGATGATCAGGCTTGCGGGGTCGTTGGCGGGGTTGCCGTCACCATCGAAGTCCGCGCCGGGGAAGATCGAGCGCTGGATGTTGTTATACTTGCTGGTGTAGGCCGCGATGTTGAAGCGACCCTTCACGCCGCCCAGTTCCCAGCTGCTCTTGATGCCCGCTTCGTAGTCGGTGACCTTTTCCGGCTGGAACGTCTCGAAACCGTCGAAGTAGGGCGACATGCCGCTCTGGTTGAACCCTGCCGAGCGGTAGCCGCGACGGTTGGTGATGTAGAGGAACAGGTCGTCATTGACCTTGTAGTCGAAGCCCAGCGTCCAGGTCGGGGCCTTGGAGCTTTCCGAACCGGTCTTGCCACCGCGCGTGGCGCAGGCGTCAGGGCCGATGCGATCCGCCGTGTCCAATGCCGCGACCGAGCAGCCGCTGGACTTGTCCCAGGTGTAGCGGAAGCCGCCGTTGAAGCGCAGACCTTCCACGAAACCGCCGAAGGCATAGCCGATCTGGCCGAACAGCGCCTTGCTGGTGGAGGTGTTGTAGTTTTCGTTGAAGGTGAAAGTGCGGCCCGGAATTACGGCGGAGTAAGTGGCGCTGCCGTTCACGCCGGTCGGGTCGCTCTTGAGGTAGAAGGCGCCCACGATCCAGTCCAGACGATCGTTCAGCAGCGATCCGAGGATCTGGAACTCGTTGGAAAGCTGTTCGACGTCGGTGCTGGAAACACCGTCATAGAGGCGCAGATATGTGCCATCCATGTCGCGGGCCGCTGCAACCTTGCTGCGGCGATAGCCGAAGATGTTCTTGAAGGTGACGTCACCCACTTCCAGTTCGGTGGTGTTGGCCACGCCCCAGAACGTGCGGTGCGAATAGGGAACGATGCTGGTGCTGACGTCGCGAACGCCTGCAGCCTGCTGTTCTGCAAATGCGATGTCGATGTCGCAACCGGCCACGCCGCAATCGAAGTACGGACGGTTCGCAGCCGTACGCGCAGTGCCGCCGCCGCTGACGGCAGGGTTCGGGTAGACGCCGTTGAGCACGGTGCCGGTGCCGTTTTCACGAGCGCGATACCAGTCGAACACGGTGGTGTTCTTCAGCCCGTCGACCGGCTCCAGCAGCAGCGAGGCGCGGAAGGCGTCGTTGTGGCGATCGTCAAGGTCGCCGCCGAGGCCGTGGTTCTTGGTGTAACCGTCACGGCGCGCGATCTGGCCTGCAACGCGCAGCGCTACGTGATCGTCTACGATCGGCAGGTTCACCGCGCCTTCAAAGGTCGTCTCGTTGTAGGAACCAAGCGTGATCTGGCCGTAGCCTGCAAGGTCGTAATCGGGCGCGACGGGGTACAGCAGCAGCGCGCCGCCCGTGGTGTTGCGGCCGAACAGGGTGCCCTGCGGACCCTTCAGCACCTGGATCGAGCTGATGTCGAACGTCGGCACGATGCTGCCCTCGTTCGGCAGCGGCACGTCGGCAAAGTACGTCACGACCGAAGGAGCCGACGCGCCTGCCGTCGCACGGCGCTGGCCGCGAATGACGATGGAGGGGGTATCGCGCGAGGTCTGCGGAGCGACGTTCAGGCCCGGCGTCGTGTACGTGAGGTCCTGCGTGCTGACGACGGCCTTTTCGCGCAGCATCTCGGAGTTGAACGCGGTCACCGAGACGGGGACGGTCTGGGCGCTTTCCTCACGGCGGCGTGCGGTGACGACGATATCGCCGCCGGGCTGGTCGAGCGATTGAGCCTGCGCTTCCGACTGGGCGTTGGCAGGCGTGGCGATGGCGAGAACGGTGGACGCGAGAAGCAGGGCCGACAGGCTGCGACAGGTCATTTTTTGTTACCCCATGTTTATGTCGACCTGTCCCTGATTTGCAGGCCGATACGAGCAAGACGCAGCCGATCGCGGATCATTCGCTTTGTATGAAAAAATATTCCGGGTGACGGCGATGGGGCGCGGCGGCTAAGGAAGCCGGGCATTCGACACGGAAGGCCGGACTCATTTTCTCGTTGCGCAGGACATCGCCGAACAGGCAGGAGCAGGCTCGTACCCACGCTCCGGACTTGTCTTCGCATGTGCCTGCCTTGCGCCGGTACATCGCCAAGCGCGCGCAGCCGGTGGATGTGGACGATCTGGTGCAGGACGTGCTGGTGCGCATGCATGTGCGCGGGCAGGCCGATCCCATCGCCAACGTGGAAGGCTATCTGTTTCAGGTCGCCGCCAGCGTTCTGACGGACCGCGCCCGCCGCGATACCGTGCGCCATCGCGGTGCCCATCACGAATTGACCGAAGCCTTCCATCCCATCGATGAACTGACGCCCGAGCGCGTGTTGCGCGGGCGTGAGGATGTGGACCGGCTGGCCAACGCGCTTGAGGAAATGCCCGAGATGACGCGCGATGCTTTCGTGCTCCATCGGTTCGAGGAAATGTCCTACGACGCGATCGGGGAGCATCTGGGCATCTCGACCAGCGCAGTGGGGCGCCACATCATGAAGGCCGTGCGCTTTCTGGCGGCGAGGGATCTGCCATGACCAAGGCGATAGACCCCCGGCCTTTCGACGCGCATGCGCTGGAAAAGATCGATTCCCCCGAAGCGACGGCTGCGGCCTATTTCAGTATCTTCCGTTCGCCCCGCGCGACGGAGCGGGATTACGAAGACTTCGAAAGCTGGCACGCCCGTGACGAGGCGAACCGTATCGCGTGGGCCAGCGTGGAGCGGGCGTGGGAAGGCTCTGCCGCGATGCGCACCGAGGCGCGCATTCTGGAAATCCGTGAGCGTGCACTGGCCAACCGCCGTGGCCGCAAGGCGTGGGTACGCCCTGCGATGGCGGCCTGTCTGGCGCTGGCGATGATGGGCGGCGTGGTGGCTGTTCAGCGGCACCGCGAAGCCTCTGCCCCGGTGGCGCAGGTGGTTGCCGACAGCCGTGTGATCTCAACCGGCGTAGGGCAGCAGAGCACGTTCCGCATGGCGGACGGCTCCGTGATCACCGCCAATACCGCCACCGCGCTGACCGTGGCGGAAAGCGATACGCGCCGCAGCACCACGATCCGCGAAGGCGAGGCATTCTTCGAAGTTGCCAAAAACCCGCGCAAGCCGTTCACGGTAATGGCAGGCGGAGTGATGGTGACGGCACTGGGCACCCAGTTCGCAGTGCGCTCGGTCGGGGGCAGGGTGGACGTAACGCTGGCCGAAGGGCACGTCCGCGTCGACATGCCCGCAGCCGATGGCCGCGCGGCGCAGTCCACGGTGTTACAGCCCGGACAGGAACTGGTCTGGAACGGTCGCAGCTATCGCACCGCCGCGGTGGAAGTGGAACGTCGGCTTGCATGGCGCAGCGGCGTCATCGATTTCGATCGCGTGCCGCTGGCGCAGGCCGTGGCGGAGATCAATCGCTACAGTCCGCAGGAGATCATCGTCTCCAGCCCGGCGATCGCCAGCCACCCCATCAGCGGCACTTTCCGCATCGGCGTGACGCGCGGTTTCCTTCAAAGTCTAGAACTGGCAGGGGTCGCGCGCGTGGAGAACGAAAGCGCTACCCGCGCGGAGCTTGTCGCGCCGTAAACGGCTTTCAGTCGAAATTGTAGCGAATGCGCAGCCCGATCGTGCGCGGCGGCCCCGGAATGATCGTCGCGGCTGTATAGGCCGGGTTCAGCGTACCGCCGCCGCTGGCGTAGAATCGGTTCGTCAGATTGCGCCCCCAAAGCTCGAAATCGACCGGAATTCCGCCGGGTCTGCGCCAGGTCACGCCGGCGCCTAATAGGCCGTAGGCGGATTGGCGGGCAAAGGCTTCGGTGGTTCGCTCGGCCAGGCGGACGCTGCTGACGTAGGCATAATCGGCGCTTATCCGAAGGCTACCTAGGGCATGCGGCAGCATCATCTCGTGCGACAGCGCCAGCGACCCGCTGAAGGACGGCGTGTAGGTAAACCGGTTGCGCAATGGATCGCTACCCAAAAGCGCCGTCAGAGCAGCAGGCGCATCGATCCGGGTGTAGCGCGGATCGATCCACGATCCTGTCAGTGTCAGACGAGTCCGTGCCCCCAGGTCGAATGAAAAATCACCGTCTAAGCCCAAGATCCGGGCATTGGCGCTATTGATGTAAAGCGTCAGCGGATCGGTCGCCAGATCGTCGTCGCCATCGAAATTGACGTCGGGAAACAGTGCGCGCTGCACGTCGTCATAAAGGCCTATGTAGCCCGCGACAGCATAGGAGCCGCTGATCCCGGCAAAGGTGAGACGCCCTTTCGCCCCCAGCTCGAAGTCGGTCAGCGTTTCCGGTTTGAAGGTCTGGAAACCCGCCAGCGTCCCACCCAGTGCAGGGGTATTGTAGCCACCGGAACGAAAAGCGCGGCGACTGGTGAGGTAGACGCTATGGTCCCCAAACTTGCGGGTCAGGGCCAAAGTCCAGGTCATTCGCCCCGACTGTGCCTGCGCGCTGGTGCCTCCTGCATCAAGGCATTCCCGTTCGGATAGCGGCGCGACGGTGGCGGATCGCAAGGCGCAGCCACTGCTCCGCTCTCCCGTATAGCGCAGCCCCACATCGGCGGTGGTATGCGCCGCTATCGGCATGGTGATCTGCCCGAAAATGGCAGCGCTGCGGAACGTCTGGTAACTGACCGCGTGCGACGGAGGGTTGTCTGGCCAGGTCAGGCGGGAGACGGTTTGGACCACCGGCCCGTCTGGCGCGCTCTCCAGATAGAAGGCTCCAGCAATGTAGCGCAATTTCCCGGTGTGCCCCTGAACCTGTAACTCCTCGGTCCATTGCCGCAATTGCGCGGAACTAACGGAATCATTGATCGAGAGCGGCGTCCCGTCGCCGTCGAGGGCATAACGCGTTCGGGTGCTGCGAATTCCGATGATGTTGCGGATCAGAAAATCGCCGTCGCCATATTCCGTCACGTTGCCGATGCCGCGAAACCGGCGCTGAAACGCAGGCGCGACGCTGGATTGAGACGTGCGCTGCCCCAGTGTTTTCTGCAGATCGAGGTAGCTGTCGATATCGCATGCCCCTCCCCCGCAATCGAAGTAGGGCGCGTTCTGCGCATTGCGAACGCTGCCGCCGCCGTAAACGCCGGCCAGGATCAGCGCAGCGCCCATCTCGTTGGCGTTCAGTAGATCGAACATTGTCGTCGAGCGCAACTGCCCTCCAGGGTCGAAGCGCAACACGGCGCGCATCGCGTCGCTGTGGATCGTATCAGTCCGTTCACCGAAACGCAGCCGCGTATAGCCATTTCGCCGCGCTCGCTGGCCAGAAATGCGCAAGGACAGACTTTGCGAGACGGAGCTTTCAGTCGCGCCCTCCAGCCGGTTTAGCCCGTAGTTTCCAGCCTCCCCTTCGATATAGGACGGCACGCCGGAACCAGGCTGAACCGACTTCAGCAGTACCGCTCCACTGGTTGCATTGCGGCCGAAAAGGGTGCCTTGCGGTCCTCGAAGGACTTCTGCCGATGCCATGTCGAACAAGGGCGACAGGGCAGCCTGATTGGGCAGGGGCGCTTCGTCCTGATAGACGACCAGCGGCAGGCGGTTCTCGTCGCTGATCGATCGGCGTTGGCCGCGCATCACCAGAAGCGGGGTGGCGCTGCTGGTCTGTCCGGTGGCAACGAAGCCGGGAGTGATCCGCGCCAGATCAGCCAGCGTCCGTACCGCGCCCTGTGCCAGCGCCGTTTTGTCGAGGTGAGTGGCCAGCAGCGGCACATCCAGATCGCGCTCCGGACGGCGACGTGCGGAAATGACGATTTCTGGTGCCATTTCGACCGGGGGCGAGGATATCCGCAGCGGTTTGCGCATACCCGGCTGGGCTTTGACGATCAGGTAGACGCCGGGGGCCACGACGCGGACAGTTAGCCCCATGCCTTTGATCATCTGGGCGAGCGCTTCGGCTGCCGGAATCTGGCCATGTACGGCGTGCGTGCGCCGCCGTTCTGCTCCCGGTGCACTCAGTAGGATTTCGATTCCCGCTTGCCGCCCCAGTATGGCGATCGCGCGGGACAACGGCTGCGCTGGGACATTCAGCTCAGGCGCTTGCGTTCGCGCGCTGATCCCTGACGAAGTAAGAACTGCGGCCGCACTGATGGCTTTCGCTACGCAAGCACGCAAACCGATGTCTTCCCGGCGATCAAATTATGGAACTTCCCTGTTAGCGCGAAGCTATCGGGTTTGCTGCCTTGCTTCAAGGTAAAGCCAATGCCGCAGGGAAAAAGCACTTTGGTTTTAACCGACTTTGTGCATTAGCTCTTGCCCGCTTTTCGCAACAAGGTGAACGCCGAGCGCCGTAATTGATGCTACCTGCGGCTTGCGATGCCGCTCACCGTCGGTCATCATCGCCCAGATCATGTGAGCAGGCCGATCAGCACCAAGGTCGTGGACCAGATGCCCGGCCCGAAAGTGTTCGCTCTCAGAGTCACGACCACCACCACGCCTGCCAGCAGCCAGGTTTTCCAGACTCCGAAGGCGGGCGTGCCGAAGGTTGGCACTTCGCTTGCGGCACACTGGATGCCGATCCGCATCAACGACAGCGCGATCATCAAAACCACCAATCCGGTAATTAGCAATGGCAGGGCAAGGCGGATGCGCCCCACGAACAGGCTGAGGAAGGCATCCAGGCCGCCGACCAGCGCCGCCCTCACCAGGCCCGCTATCACCTGCGGGCCCTGTCCCGCTACGATCAGGATCATCACCGGATGTAGCTGAAGCAGGTGCTGTGAACGAGCGACAGCCGCGCGCCGATCGCGGCCAAGCACAGGCCCAGCATCTGCAACAGCGTGGCGATGCCAGCGAGCAGCATGGCCGTCTGGATCAGGTAGACCATCTGCGGTGCTTCGCCCGATTTGAACCCGAACCCAGCGGCGCCGGCGATGATGATGCCGGGCATGATGTTGCTGACGAGCATCGCCAGCACAGCTGGATGCCCAGCGACACGGCGGTGACACACGCGGGAAGCCTGTACGGATCGCGCACCCGCAGGCCGGCGGGTCTCGGATGCGACCCTAGTTCACGCCCTGCGCCGTGCAGCGACGTGGCCATCAGGGCGTCGCGGCGGCGTAGCGGTCCCAGTTGCCCAGCAGTTCGTCGACCACCACTGAGCCTACGGTGTAGAGGTTCTCCACCGAAGCCTCCAGCCCGGCATACCCTTCGTTCTCGCGCAGCAGGTAGGTTGCGGCGTCGACATCCGGCGGGGGCATCGTGAAGTTGGAACCGGCACGCACCACCAGTACGCGGTCGCGGTCGGCGCGACCGATGTTGTCGAGGTAGGTCACCGCCTGCATCACGCCGGTGTCCTCCATCGCGGAGGTCACGAACTCGCCCTTGCCCTCGCTCCAGTAGCGGACCCAGTCGTTGGCCCAGTCGGTCAGCTTCTCGCCGTGCCAAAAGGTCATCGCCGAAAGCGTGTCACCCTCCAGTACGAAGGGCGGCTCTTGCGCACGGGGATAATCGGTGAACTTCGCGCGTTCCGCTGCGATGGCAGGGCTGTCGGGCAGCTCGACGTTCTTCGTGAGGTCGAAGGCCCATTTTTCAAGGCTGGGGTTTATCCGGTAGACTTCGCCGCTCGACGTGTCGGGCGTGCCCTTCATGTCGTTGGGCCCTCTGGTGTTGCGCGCGAAATATCCGGTCTTCCAGTCGGCGGGAATTTCCCGCGCGTCGATCTCGTGCGCCAGGTCCCCGTCGACGACGTAGCGCGCCCAGGCCACCGATCCGATCGACGCGTCTTCGGGGTCGATCCCGGCAATGCCCGCCACCAGCCAGTAGGACTTGTCTAAGGCGAACCGCTGGTCGAGGCCAAGGGCCATGATTGCGGCGGTGGACCGGGCCGTACCGACGCCCGTCACCATGCCCAGTACCTGCGTCTCGGGATTGTACCACAGATCGTGGAAGCCCTGCGGAAAGGGAATGCGCTGGGTCAGCCCGCGACGGGTCTTCCACAGCTGGAACTCTCCGGCAACGTCGCCTTCGTCCTGTCCGATCTCGAACAGGGACACGACGACGACCTTGACCGGCAACGGGTGAGCGCAGGCTGCCCCCGGATCGCAATCGGCCACAGAAGGGGCGGGCACCGGATCGGCAGCCGATGCCGCCACGGGCGTGAGCGCGCAAGCGGACACGAGGGTGCCCGCCAGAATTGTCGCGAGCGTCGGAAAGTGCATGGGATAACCTCTCATGATTGCGGGGCGCGAGGGGCCGCGCCCCGGTGCGTCTGTCAGAACTTGTAGGTGACCGAGCCCTGGAAGCTGCGTGGCAGCTCCGGCAGCACGATGGTTGCACCGAAGATGTCGGGGAAGTTGGCCCGGAAATACTTCTCGTTCGTGGCGTTCTTGACCACGGCGCGCAGCAGCCACGGGCCGGTTTCGTAGGACACCGAAAGGTCGACCTTGGTGTAACCCGGCAGCTTGATCGACTGGAACTGGCCGGAGTAGGTCGAGTCCACCTTCACCACGCTGGCGGCCAGTGCCAGCCCCATGTCGAAGGCGTAGGTGCCGGTCAGCGAGTAGAGATCGGTCGGGATGCCCGCGCGGCGCGACTTGCTGCCGGTGATCGGGTAGAGGCCCTGCAACTGCCCCCCGAACCACAGCGACTGGTCGGTGACGTTGACGAGATCGCCCGCGCCGAAGAAGCCGAACAGCGAACCGTTGGTGTCGGCGGTGATGTTGCGGACCTTCGTGCGGGTGTAGGCACCCGTCAGCAGCAGGTGATCGTTGACGGACCAGCGCGCCTCGGCCTCGAGCCCCCGGGTCTTGACCGCCTGGTTCACCGTAATCGACTGGCGGTTGTAGTCGGTGCGTTCCTGCTGGTAGACCGACACCGCCGCGTAAAGACGATCATCCAGGAACGATCCCTTGACGCCCGCTTCCTTCAGCTTCGTGGCCGAGATGAAGGTCTTGTCCCGGATCGCCTCGGCATAGACTTCGGCCCCCTGCCCGACAATCATAGTCGATTGGCGCGATATCGTGACATAGGGGATGATGCCGAAGGGCAGCTTGTACGAAGCACTGGCCGTCCACGACCATGCTCCATCGCTGCCGCTGGCCGAAGTGGCGCCAAGGCCCGCTACCGTTTCCGGAAGCATGTAGGCGGTCAGATAACGCGATTTCGCCTTGATGTGATCGTAGCGTCCGCCCGCCGTGATATCAAGGCCGAAGGCGAAATCGAGATCGACGAGCGCCGCGATAGACGTGTCGGTATAGTCGCCCTTCACATAGTTCGAATAGCCGCAGTCCGCCTCGGCGCCGGGCTTGCTGAAGTCGCAACGCGTGGCCAGCAGGCGTGACGACGCCGGGGTGTAGCCCTGCGTGAGGTCGACGCGGTTGAAGTATTCGAACGTGAAGTCGTCCGCATGTTCGAAATTGGTGTAGCGGATCGAGGGCGACACCTGAATCGAGAACTTGCCGGCGTCGGTCTGCAGATCGTACTGGGCGACGATTTTGTTTTCGAACACATAGGAATCATGGAATTGAGAGAACCCGTAGGCGTTCTCGTTCATGTTCTCGTAGCTGTCGTAGAACGCCTGGTTCTTGATCGAGAACGGGCCATCGTCCTTGAAGATGAGGTCGGCGTAAAGCGTGGTCGCCTTGTTGTGCAGGCCGTCGTCACGCCCGGTCAGCGTCTTCTTTCGGCTCAGCTTGGTGGTGCCGGTATTTTCCAGCGCAAGCTCGGGATAGGCGCTGGTCAGGCAGGCATCGGTGAACGAGGCGGGCGAAACGCCGCCGCCACCGCAGCCGAACGTGCCGAACACCGCAAGGCTGCCCACCTGGTTGCGGATCTCCCCTGCCGACATGTAGCCATCGCCGTTGCTGTCGAGAGACTGCGCGTTGCCCGTGATGTAGGTGCCGTTGTCGACCAGCGCCTGAGTCAGCCGGTTCCAACCGCCGTTCTGGACGCCCTTGTAGTTCTGGTACATGCCACCGAACTCAAGCCGCAGGCTGGGCGTGATGTCGGTGTCGAACGAGGCCTGCAGCACGTCGTTGCGAGTGGATACGTGGTCGTAATAGCTGCCGGAATCCTCGATTTCGGCAAAGACGCTGTAGCCGAACTCCTGCGTGCCGATCCGGCCTGGGCCGCGGATCTCGGCCTTGAGGTTGTTCTTCGACCAGCTGCCACCGGTATAGGTGATCTCGCCCTCGGGAGAGGACAGGTACGATCCGCCTTGCGCGCGTGCGGACTTCGGCACGAAGTTCATGTAGCCGCCGGTCTTGGACGGGCCGAAGATCGGCGAGGACGGGCCGCGCACGATGTCGATGCGTTCCGAAGCGCCGATCGGTGTGGGGTAGTTGCCCGGATTGTCCAGACGGCGCATACCTCGGTAGTAGACCTCGCCCGGAGTGCCGCGAATGTCCAGCGCGCCGCCGACGCCGAAGAAGGAGTTGGTGAACGTGCCGGGCGCCTGCGCGACAAGGTCGTAGATGTCGGTGATGCCGAAGCGCTCCATCTGCTCGGCACTGATCGAGGATGCGGAGCGGGGCGTTTCCACCAGCGTCTTGTCGAACCCGAACACGGTACCGACGTTCTCGATCGGAAGTGCACCCAGCGAGCCGGTGACGACGATTTCCTTGCCTTCCTCGGGTGTCTCTTCAGCGGCTACCTGCGCTAGGGCCGGCGTGGAAAGCGCGGTGCAGCAAAGCAGTGCGCCTGCAGCCATGACCGACCGGCGCGCGGTGAAACGGATCATTTCCCTCATGATTGTACCCCCTTGTTCCGGCGGAAGCGGCCCTGTCCGTTCCGCCGTGTGCTGTTGTGTCCCCCTTCCCGGCATCCTCTTTCAGTCTGTTCGGTGCACCGTTGCTTGACGGTCGCATCCACGGATCGCAGCGGGAAACTCAGTTCCCCCCTGCGCCCTGCTTGCTCCTGAACCGGTCCAGCGATTGCTCGAACCGGGTGAAGTTGGTTTCGAGACGCGCCTGCAGGCGGGCCTTCTCGTTTCTGGCAAGGAACGCCTTGCAGGCGCCAGCGGCGAAGTCCGTGGCGCACGGGGTCACTGGCTGGCCATGGCGGCGGCCTGCCCACAGGCTCTCGCCCGGAGCGAAGGCATATTCCAGGCTGTTGCGCGCCAGTTCCTTGAGATCGGTGTAATGCAGACCCTGCTGCTGCACGGCGCGGACATGTTCGTTGGTCATGTCCGAACGCAGGATGCCCTCGTCGTCGGTGGAGAGCATGACCGGCACGCCCATCGAGCGGTACAGATGCAGCGGGTGCACCCCGCCCTCAACTCCCAAGATCACCGCATTGCTGGTGAGGTTGATCTCCACCGCCACCCCTTCGCGCGCCATGCGGGCGAGGGTTTCGGGCGCGTCGAGTTCATACGCGATGCCCACACCGTGGCCGATGCGCCGGGCGCCTGCGGCCACCGCCTTGCCGATGTGATCCTCAAGATCCCTGGGCGGCACCAGCCCGAGCGCCAGTTCGCCTGCGTGCATGGTGACCTTGACGCCGGGGTACTTCGCTTCGAGGAAACGGAACATCGCCATGTGCAGGTCGTAGTCGCGCAGGGCGACGGGATCGTCCTCGGGCATGACGATGTTGACGCCGACGTAGCGCGGGTCCTTGTCCGCCAGCACGAACCCGGCCAGCATCGATCGCCACGCCCCCTGCGGCGGCAGTCCGCGCATGGCCGAATAGAGATAGCGCATCGCCACCCCGCACCCCGGATCGGCGGCCTTCGTCCCGCAGCCAAGGCGCTGCTTCGCGGCGGCTTCCTCGGCGTCGACTTCGGCCATGGCCGGGGCGACCAGCGCCTGAGCCGCGGGCAGGTCGCGCCGGTAGGCGGCGGCAAGGCCCTGCTCGTCCAGCGGCGCATCGGGGGCAGACAGCATGAACGGCGTCGTGCCGTCCGGATTGTGCATCAATTCGACGTAGAGCAGGTTGTTGCGCGCCGCGCTGGCAAAAGCATCGGCAAGCCAGCGCGCGTCCTCTCCATCGGCGGCGGGGCCGAACTTGCGGAAGCTGGAGAAGAACTGGTTGTGTCCCGAGACCAGTGCCGGGCCGACGCCCTTCTGGAAGCCGCGCGTCGAAATCGCGTCGATCAGCTTTGCATACGTGAACGGATCCTTCTCGGCCATCGGGCCGATCCGGAGCTCGACAGGGCATGGGCCCGGCACGATGCGGGTGATACCGGCGTCGGCGCACATCCCTTTGGCAGCGGCGACTTTCAGAATATCCTCGGCATAGGCCGACCCGCCCAGGTGATTGTGCAGGTCGCCGCCCTTGGGCATCGCCTGCAGGAACACGCGCAGTCGACCGGCGTTGCCCGCAACTTCGTCCAGCATGGCGGACGCCGCCGCCTCGTCCGCATGGGCGGGGGGTGCCAGAAGGGGCAGCGTCGTCAGCAGCGTGGAAAGCAGGCGTTTCACTCGACAGGTGCCTTGGGGATCGCGTTCTCGTACTTGTCCCAGTGCTTCAGCAGTTCGTGGACGACAGGCGCGCCGACCAGATAGTTGGCCTCGAACGCGGCTTTCTGGCCCGCACCTTCGTTGGCGACGCTGTCCACGGCGGCAATGCCCGGCGGCGGCATCGAGGGGTTCGAGCCGGTGCGCAGCACCATCACCCGGTCGGGATCGACCAGACCCTGCTTGGCCGCGATCAGGATCGAGCCCTGCTGGATCTGGCTTTCCATGTTGGTCATCGCGAAGCGGCCCTTGCCGCCGGTCCATAGTTTTACCCAGTCGCGCGCCCACTGCGTCCGGCCGGGGCCATGCCAGTAGCGCATCCCGCCCAGCGTCTCGCCCAGCAGCACGAACGGCGGCTTCTGCGCGTTGGGCCAACCCTTCCAGCGGGCACGATCGGCCTGCAGTTCGGGCGAATCCGGGATCTTCACGTCCTTGCTGAGCCCATAGGCCCAGTAGGCCAGTCCCTGGTTCAGTTCCGCCGACATCGCCAGCTTGCGCGTGTCGGTGAAGCCGGCGAAGTCCTCGGTCGCCTTGGGCAGCATGTTGGGCCGGTCGGCGCCGATGGCGAACAGGCCGTAGGGCCAGTCCTTCGGCACCTCGCGGTCGTCGAACTCGCGCAGCTTGTCGGCATCGACCACCCAGCGCGACCAGGCCGCACTGCCCACCGAGGCCAGTTGCGGATCGACGCCGGAAATGCCGGTGAACAGCCAGTACGTCTTCGTGAAATCGAAGCGCGGGTCCATCAGCAGCGCGGTCAGCTGGTCGGAAACGCTGCCTATCATCGTGTCCGGGCTGCCCCAGACGATGCCGTAGAGGCCGTCCCTGTTGCGCAGGAGCGGGTGCAGCGCCCCCTTGACCGGGATCACCTCGTCGAGATGCTCGCGCTCGGCCCAGGCCTGGAACTCTCCGGGGGCGTCGCCCTTGTCCTCGCCCGGCTCGAAAGTGGCAACGACGATGACCTTGACCGGAATCGGCGTGACTTTGGGCAATTCCGGCAACGGCGGCTCTGCCGCCACGGCAGCGGGGGCCAGCATTCCCGCAACGGCGGCAAGCGCCAGCGCACGCAGGGAAGCCCGGAAGGGCCGGCCGGATCGAATCGCAGTCATGTCTAAGTCAAACCCCGAGAAAATGGGGGCGCGCCGGCACCGAACTTGGTGGTTCAACCCATGCCGGCGCGCCCTTTGCCGAAAGTGCGCCTCTGCCGGTACGCGACTGCCCGGAAGGGAGAGATCGAGCACCCGCTTCCGGCGGATCGCACCTTTCGGTATTGCTCACTGTGGTAAGACACAGGAGATGGTGCTAGCAAACGCAATGAATCCCACACTGCGTTGCAGAAATTAGAGCAGGTCAGATTTCACCATGCCCGCCTTTTCCCGTTTCCTGCGCTATTTCATGGTTGTCGGTCGCCACGGTTCGATCCGCAAGGCGGCGGACGAACTGAACGTGTCGGCCTCTGCCATCGCGCGCCAGATCCTCAACGTCGAGGCGGACATCGGCACCCCCCTGTTCGAGCGGCTGCCCACGGGCCTGCGCCTGACCGCTGCCGGAGAGGTCATGATGGCGGCGGGCAACCGCTGGCAGAAGAACATGCAGGACGTGCGCGCCCAGATAGAGGATCTGCGCGGGTTGAAACGCGGCCACGTAGATTTCGCCATCATCGACGCGCTGGCCAAGGGCTACATCCCCGCGACCATCCGCTCCATCCAGCAGCGCTATCCCGGCATAACCGTTGGCGTGAAGGTCCAGGCTAACGACGAAGTGCGCAAGGCGGTGGCCGAGGGCGAGGTCGACTTCGGCATCCTGTTCGAGCCGCATAGCTATCGCGACCTGACGGTGCGCGCCTTCGTCGAAGTGGCACTGGGCTTCGTCACCCCGCCCGGCCACCCGCTCGGCCACCAGCGCGAGGCGCGCTTTTCCGCCGCCACCGGCGAACCACTGATCGTGCCTTCCGACGGCCTTGCCATCAGCCAGCAGATCGCGGTGCTGGCCGGGGCAACCGGCATGGACATGAGCCGCATCGCCATTTCCGACAACATCCAGATGATCGCGTCGCTGGTGCAGGAAGGCGCAGGCGTGGCCATCCTTTCGTCGCTTGACGTCATCACCGAAGTGAAGCGCGGCCAAGTAGCGTTCACGCGCATTTCGGACGCGCTGCTTCGGCCGATGACACTGGCTCTATGCGTCAATACCGCGCGCACCCCGTCCTACGCCGCCAGCCTTGTCCTGTCCGAGATCGAGAACGGATTCGCGGGGCTGAGCTACGCGGAAGCGATGTTGTAGACCGCCACTGCAACCCAGGCTGGTCCACGCTGCATCTTACCCCTATTTCAAGGCAGCGTGCGCAGATGGGGCTTCGACAAAGTCCAACAAGGCTGCATAAGAATCGCCTGCAAGTCTCAGAAAATGCGCAAAGGTTGGCTCGGTCTTCATGCCGGCCCGCCGGGCGGCGATGATGGCATCGCGGAACGGCGCACCCCGCTTGGCCAGAAGTCGCCGCTCCACCTCGAAATGTCGTCAGCCGACCTGCGAATCCATCGGTACGGACGATCCGAACACCTCGAACGGAACACCGTGCGTGGAGAACGCGGCCACGACGGCGCGCTCGCCAATCATCCACTGATGCATCCTGAAGTCGGGCACGGCTCCGAAGCCATCCCCACTGCGCGCGCAAAGGTTTGCGCCTCGGGCGCGTGACACAGCACGTCCATGTCGCTGCCGGGTACGTCGATACCCAGCGGAAACCTCCCCCCGAACGCGCGGATAGAAGGCTGTCAGCACGACCAGCACTTCGCTCCGCTCCAGCGCGATCTGCCAGTGCGAACTCACACTCCTGCGTAGGCATCTAGCTTTTCCAGATGCCGTTCCACCACCTCGATGTGAAGGTGGAGATCGGTCACGGTGTCCTTTTGTACGCGCATTCGCCCATCACGTAAGTGCTGGCAATGGCACGCTCGTCCCCCAGAATCTGAAGAGTGAACAGCCGCGTGGCAAGGTCTGCGTTGACGGTGCGGCGTGCCATCAGCGACGTGGCGGCGCTGTCGAGCACCACGAAGTCAGCCTCCTGCCCTACCTCCAGCGCGCCCACGCGATCCTCGATATGAAGCAGGGCGGCGCTGCCTGCCGTCGCCAGATAAAGCGCGCGGAACGGGTCCAGCCGGTCTTCGCGCGCCAATGCTGCCTGATAGGCAAGGCCTGCCGTGCGCAACATGGAGAACGTCGTCCCTGCCCCCACGTCGGTGCCCAGCCCCAGCCGCAGGGCATGGCGCTGCGCCTGTCCGAAATCGAAATGCCCCGACCCCAGGAACAGGTTCGACGAAGGGCATACCGCCACCCCCGCGCCGCTCTGGTGCAGCCGCCTGCAGGCGCGGTCGGACAGGTGGACGCCGTGTGCGAAGACCGAGCGCGCCGTCACCAGCCCAAACCGGTCATAGACATCGAGATAATCCGCGCTGTCGGCAAAGCGCGTCGCGACTGCAGCGATTTCGTGCAAGTTCTCCGACAGATGCGTGTGCATCAGCACGTCCGGATGCTCTGCCAGCAGGGCGCCGGCATCCGCCAGCTGCGCATCGCTGGATGCGAGCGCGAAGCGCGGGGTCACGGCATAGCCCAGCCGCCCGCGCCTCTTCCAGCGGCGGATCAGCGCCTCCGTCCCGGCTCGGCCCGAAGCCACCGTGTCGTTCAGGCCATCCGGCCCGAGGTCCATCAGCACCTTGCCCGAAATGATCCGCATGTTGCGCGAAAGCGCCGCTTCGAACAGGGCATCGACCGACTGCTCGTGAACCGTCGGAAACACCAGCGCACTGGTGGTGCCGTTGCGCAGCAGTTCATCGAGGAAGAAGGGGGCAACATCGTCGGCATGGGCCTTGTCGACGAAGGCTTTCTCTGCCGGGAAGATGTGCCTGTCCAGCCAGTCGAGCAGCTGTTCGCCGTGCGATGCGATGCTGTCGGTCTGCGGGTAATGGACATGCGCGTCGATGAAGCCGGGCACTACCAGGCCGGGCAGCACTTCGGGTTCGGGAAAGCTGTCGGCCAGGTCCGCGTAGGCCCCGCGCGCGATGACGATGCCGTCCTCGACCGCCAGCAGCCCGTCGGATTCGTGGCGCACCGCGTCGGGGGAGTCGTGGGAAACGGAGAGCAGTTCGGCACGGTAGGTGCGGATCATCTTGCCCTCTCCGATCCCGGGAGAACCACGGCGGCGTTCATCACGTCCCTCTCAATTGCAGAAGCTGCGCGCAGACGGCGATGGCGATCACGTCCGGCTCTTTGCCGAAGACGCCGGGCACGCCGATCGGCGCGGTCAGGCGAGATAGCGCCTCGGGTAAAATCCCGTCCGCCTTCAGGCGCGAATTGAACCGGGCGATCTTGGTCGACGAGCCGATCAGACCGACGAAGGCAGGCAGGATTGGACGCCCCAGCGCCGCCAGCGTCAGGTGATAGTCCAGCGGATGGTCATGCGTCAGGATCAGTATCGCCGCATCGTCAGGCGCTTCGGACACGCAGGCGGCGATGTCCTCTTCTGCCACCATGGACACGCCATCGATACGGCCCTGTTCGGGGCGGGTGTCGAACCAGGCGAGTTGCAGCGGCAGGCCGGTCATATGCCGGGCGATCGCCTGCCCGACGTGGCCGGCACCGAACAGGTAGACCGGACGCGGTCGCTCGCCCACCGGCTCGACGATGCGCGTGCCCGGCAGTGGCTTGTCGCCACGGGCAGACTGGCGGGTAGCGGTCTCCCGCTCGAACACCGCGCGCGCGAGGGCGTCCGGCTCAAACCGGGTGGAGAGCATCCGGCCCGGTTCCGCATCGTGAAGCCAGTCGAGCGCCTGCGGGTCGATCCGCTCCACCAGCAGCCGCACGCGCCCGCCGCAGCACTGGCCCAGCAGCGGGCCGAGCGGATAGTCCTGCACCCGCCACGTGCCGGGCGCATGGCACAGCATGGCGCGGGCCTGATCCACCACGCGATACTCCAGCTGGCCCCCGCCGATGGTGCCTTGCTGCCCATCGGCAGTCACCAGCATCCGCGTGCCCGCCCCGCGCGGCGCAGAGCCTTCGCTGGCCAGTACGCTGACCATTGCGGTGGGCACCGCCGGGTCCAGCCGCCGCAGCCAGCCGATCCACTGCGTCATGCCGAGAACGCCGTCACGGCCTGAAGGATACGCTCCGGCGTGCAGGGCGCGTCCAGCTGCGGCAGCGCGCGCCTGCCCGGCGCGGTGGCCGCCACCGCACGGTTGAGCGCAGAGAAGACCGAGATCGCCAGCATGAACGGCGGCTCGCCCACAGCTTTCGACCGATTGATGGTCGGCTCCACGTTCTCGCCGTCCCACAAGGCGATGGTGAAGTGCCGGGGACGGTCGGAGGCGGTAGGGATCTTGTAGGTGGCCGGGCTGTGCGTCAGCAGGCGGCCCTTATCGTCCCACACCAGTTCCTCGGTCGTAAGCCAGCCCTGCCCCTGGATGAACCCGCCCTCGATCTGGCCGAGGTCGATCACCGGGTTCAGCGACCGGCCCACATCGTGGACGATGTCCACCGCCAGCACCCTGTGCTCGCCGGTCAGGGTGTCGATCACGACTTCGCTCACCGCCGCGCCATAGGCGAAATAGTAGAACGGGCGGCCCCTGAACACGGAGCGGTCATAGGCGATCCCCGGCGTCGCGTAGTAGCCGGTGGAGGACAGCGAGACGCGCCCCATGTGCGCCTTTCGCGCCACTTGCGCGAACGTCAGCATTTCCGACCCGACGATCACGCCGCCGGGGGTGAAGTGCACCTCGCCCTCCTCCAGCCCGTAAGTGCGGGCCAGGAATTCGCTCAGCCTGTCGCGGATGGTGACGGCGGCGTTGTGCGCGGCCATGCCGTTGAGGTCCGCGCCCGAACTGGCCGCCGTGGCCGAGGTGTTGGGCACCTTGTCGGTCCGCGTCGCGGTATGGCGGATCGTCTCCAGCGGCACGCCGAAGACGTCCGCCACTACCCGCGCCACCTTGACGTAAAGGCCCTGCCCCATCTCGGTGCCGCCGTGGTTCACCTGGATCGACCCGTCGGCATAGACATGCACCAGCGCGCCCGCCTGATTGAGGTGGGTAGTGGTGAAGCTGATGCCGAACTTCACCGGCGTCAGCGCGATGCCCTTCTTCAGCACCGGGCTGGACGCGTTGAACGCCTCGATCGCCCGCGCGCGCTCGTCATAGCGTGACGATGCGCGCAGCGACGCGATGATCTGCGGCGCCACGTTATCGGCCACGGTCATGCCGTAAGGCGTCGTGTCGCGCCCCGGGCCGTAAAGATTGGCCACGCGCACGGCGAGCGGGTCCAGACCTAGCGCGGCGGCGACGTCGTCCACCACCCGCTCGATCGCCAGCATCCCCTGCGGGCCGCCGAAGCCGCGAAATGCCGTGGCGGAGACGGTGTTGGTCTTCAGCCGCTCCGACACCACTTCGACATCGGGCAGGTAATAGCAGTTGTCCGAATGGAAGATCGCGCGGTCGTTGATCGCGGGCGACAGATCCACCGTCGCGCCGCAGGCCGACGCAAGGCGCAGCGACAGCGCCAGAATGTGGCCTTGCTCATCGAAACCGACGTCGTAGACGACTTCGAAGGGGTGGCGCTTGCCGGTCATGACCATGTCGTCGTCCCGGTCGGCGCGGAACTTGGCGGGGCGGCCCGTCCTTGCCGCGACCAGCGCGGCGGCGGCGGCGAACAATGCCGCCTGCGTTTCCTTGCCGCCGAAGGCCCCGCCTATGCGGCGCACTTCCACCGTTACGTCGGCAGAGGAGACATGCAGCATGTGCGCGATCAGGTGCTGCACTTCGCTGGGGTGCTGGGTCGAGCACAGGACGTGCATCTGCCCGTCCTCCCCCGGCGTGGCGACGGCGATCTGCCCTTCGAGGTAGAAGTGGTCCTGCCCGCCCATCGCGAACCGGCCCGAACGGCGGTGGGGCGCGGTGGCAAGCACGGCGGCGGCATCGCCGCGCGCCATGTGCTGGGCCGGCTCGATGTGGGAGTTCGCCTCGCGGGCCTGATCGATGGTGATCGCGGCGGGCAGCGGTTCGTACTCCACCCTGCCCAGCCGTGCGGCCGCGCGTGCGGCGCGCTGGCTGGTGGCGGCGACGAGGAACAGCGACTGGCCCTGCGTGATGACTTCGCTATCGGCCAGCAGCCGGTCATCGCCCGCCACCGGGCTGACGTCGTTCGCGCCGGGAATGTCGGCGGCGGTGAAGACGGCGACCACCCCCGGCGCGGCGCGCACGGCAGCAAGGTCCATCGATATGATCCGCGCATGCGCCTCGCTCGACTGGCCGAAGGCGAGGTGGAGCATGTCCGCAGGTTCGCCCAGATCGTCGATGTAGCGCGCCTCTCCGGCAACGTGCAGCCGGGCGCTATCGTGGGCGTGCGAGGGTTTGGGCACCACCTTCCAGGCGGGATCGCGTTCAGCCATCGAGCGCCTCCATATCGAGCACGGAAACCGGCACACCCTGCGTGCGCAGCCACAGACGGCGTAGCAGTCCGGCGGCGACATTCAGGCGATAGTCCGCCGATCCGCGTACATCGGTCAGCGGCTGGTAATCGCCGCGCAGCGCTTCGGCAGCGGCCATAAGCGTCGCTTGGGTGAAGGGCTGGCCGAGCAGCGCGGCCTCGCAGGCGCCGGCGCGTTTGGGCGTTGCGGCCATGCCGCCGAAGGCGATGCGGGCGAATTCGATCACACCATCCTTCACATCCAGAAAAAAGGCGCCGCAGACCGCCGAAATGTCGCTGTCGAACCGGCGTGACAGCTTGGCGATGTGGATCACGGCGTCGGGGCCGGGGCGTGGAATGCGCACGGATTCCACGAACTCTCCCGGCGCGCGGTCCTGCTTTCCGTACGCGACGAAGTAATCCTCCAGCGGCATCGTTCGGCGCCCCCCGGCGCTGCGCAGCGTCAGCTCCGCGCCCAGCGCGATCAGTGCAGGCGGCCCATCGCCGATGGGGGAACCGTTGGCGATGTTGCCGCCCACCGTCCCGGCATTGCGGACCTGCAGCCCGCCGATCCGCCGCACCAGTTCGCCAAGGTCGGGATGCAGCCGCGCCATCGCCGCGTGGGCATCGGCATAGCGCAACCCGGCGCCAAGCGTCAGGGCATCTGCGGTTTCCTCTACGGTCTGGAGGTCGCCAACGTCGCCCAGGAAGATCACCGTGTCCAGCGTGCGCAGGCCCTTGGTCACCCACAGGCCAACGTCGGTGGCCCCGGCGACGAGGCAGGCGTCGGGATGCTCTGCCAGCAGGGTGGCGACTTCCTCTGCCGTGTGCGGGGCGAACCAGCGGCGGCCCTGCCACTCACCCGATGCACCACCGGCGATGGCCTTGAGCGCGGACAGGGTGGCGGCATCGTCCTGCGGGTAAGGCCCGGCGCCTTCCCCCGCCGCAAGGATGGGGCCGTAGCCGGTGCACCGGCACAGGTTGCCCGCGATCACGTCGGCCACCGGCAGGTCGCTGCCCCGCGCACCGATGCTTCGGCCATGAAGCGACATGACGAAGCCCGGCGTGCAGAACCCGCATTGCGAACTGCCGTTGCACGCCATCGTTTCCTGCAGGGGGGTGAGGGTATCTGCGGTTTTCAGGCTCTCAACCGTCATCACCGCCTTGCCGTGCAGCATGGGCAAGAACTGGATGCAGGCATTGACCGCGCGCCACGCCACAGCGTTGCCTTCGGGCGAGCCGACCAGCACCGTGCAGGCACCGCAATCGCCCTCGGCACAGCCTTCCTTGGTGCCGGTGCGGCGCATCGTGTAGCGCAGGTGATCCAGGACCGTCGCCCGGGGATCGACCCTGTCCAGTTCGACCGTCCGGCCATCGAGAAGAAATGTCACGCTCAAGTCAGCTGCCCCGATATGTCGAATAGCCAAAGGGAGAGACCAGCAGCGGCACATGATAATGCCCCCCCGCATCGGCGATGCCGAAGTCGATGGAGACATGGTCGAGGAACGGCGGCTCGGGTAGCTCCACGCCCTTCTCCCGGAAGTACGCGGCGACGGCAAAGGTCAGGCGATAGGTTCCTACCGGCAGCGCCGGCAGGCCGGGGCAGCGGCCATCGGCGTTCGTCTCGCCGGTGAACAGGATCGTGCCGGACCCTGTTTCCAGGCACAGGGATATGCCCGTGGCGGGCGATCCGTGCGTGGTGTCGAGGACGTGGGTGGACAGGCTGCTCATGCATCTACCTTCAGCGGCCATTGGCCCAGGAATTCATGTTCGTCATAGGCGAGGAAGTCGGCCACCAGCGCGGCGCGGTCGTCGAGGAAGAGCTGGTCGGCGATGCCCTTCACCAGCCGGGGCAGCGCATTGTGCAGGCCCGACAGCGCGGAAGCGGACAGTCCCAGGCTGACTAGCGCGGAATAGTTGAACGCGAACAGGCCGTGCAGCGGCGCACCGTCCACCCCGTCCTTTGGCAGGAACTCGAAGGCCGGGCCCAGATAGGGATGCGCGTCGATCAGGGCGTTGGGCCTGCCCGGCGGGGTCACCCGGTCGGCCCAGCGGGCGATCAGATGCGCCACATCGGTCAGTTCGGGACGCAGCCCCGGATCGCTGAGCAGGCCGGTGGAGATGACCACGAAGTCGAAATCGTGCGTGCCATGCAGTGTGGTGACGCGGACCCGCCCGTCCTGCTCCTGCACGTCCAGCCACGGCGCGCCAAGGTGCAGGGCAAAGCCCGGCCATGCGGCGGCGCGTTCGAACGTGTCGTTCGTCGGCGGCTGGTTGTGGCCCAGGAAGGCATCCATCGCGGCGTACTTGGTCTGGTCGTCCAGCGCCGGATAGCGGGCGGTGAAGCCCACGCGCTCCATGAAGCGGATGGGGTTGATGCGCGGCAGTTCCTTTCGCCGCATGAACACTTCCGCAGCGGCAACGCCCTGCGTCAGCGCGAAGTTGGCGTTGTCGAACGCCGATGCGCCGCCGCCCAGAACGCCGATGCGCTTGCCATGAAGAGCCGCGAAGTCGATCGGCTCGCTGGTGTGCGCCCACAAATGGCGGGGCAGGTTGTCGCGCACGACCGCCGGGGTGTGCCATTCCCCGCCGCCCTGGATGCCGGTTGCCAGCACGACCTTGCGCGCCAGCGCCACGCTGCCATCGGCAAAGTGCAGGCAATGGACGCCGTGCGCCACCACCGGCTCTATCCGCAGCAGCCGGGCGCCGTTCTCCGCCGGCAGGTCCAGCACGCGGCGATACCAGCGCAGATACTCCATCCAGTCGCCGCGCGCGATCTTGTCCACCGCGGCCCACCCGGCGGCCCCATGCTGCGCTTCCCACCATGCGCGGTACGTCAGCGCGGGCACGCCGAAATCGATGGGGTTGAGGTGCTTGGGCGTGCGCAGCGTGACCATCCGCGCGTAGGTTTCCCAAGGCCCCTCGAAGCCGGCCTCGTTCTCGTCGAAGATGCGCACGTTGGTCACGCCTTCGCGCCGCAGGCCCAGCGCGGCGGACAGGCCGCACTGGCCGCCGCCGATCACCGCGACGTCTAGCACCGGGGCACCGTCCACATCACGCGGGCGCACCCATTCCGGGCGGGCGAAGCCGATCAGCTCCAGTTCGCGGGCAAGCTGCGCTTCCAGTGTAGCCAGTCCCGATGCAGGCCCGATGGCGTCGGTCATGCCTTGTCCTCCAGCCGCAGGCGGACGATCTCACCGATCTGCTCCAACGCGGCGGCGATCTCGGTCTCCCGATCATGCGTCAGCCGCCGCTCCATCGCTGCCAGGATATCCGCCTTGTCAGTCAGGCGCACGCAAATGATGAAGGGAAAGTCGAACCGTGCTCGATAGGCCGCGTTCAGGCGGTGGAACGCGGCATATTCGTCAGGCGTCAGCCGGTCCAGCCCGGCGCTGGCCTGCTCGGCGGCGCTGGCGTCGGTCAGGTTACGGTCGATCGCGGCCTTGCCCGCAAGCTCGGGGTGCGCGCGGATGAGGGCCAGCTGCTCTTCGCGCGTGGCAGAATGCAGCACGGCCATCAGATCGGCATGACGGTCGCCCGAGGCGGGGCGCGCGTCCGCCCGTTCCTCCACCCACGGACTGTGTTCGAACAGGGCGGTCACGAGGTGCTTCCTTCAAGGCTGACATGTGCGGAGACGACCTTCCACCCTTCGGCAAAGCGCACCCACGATTGCGTCTGGCGGCCCCTGCGATCCGAGCCTTCGCGGAAGAACTCGGCGTCGGCGGTGGCGAAAGACTCTCCATCGACGGTGATCGCCACCCGCCCCAGCCTGCGCTGCGGAGAGCCGCCGCGTCCCTTGCGGAAGGCGCGGATCTCCTCGATCCCGTACAGCACTTCGCCCACGCCATAGCGATTGGTGGTGGGGGCATCGTGGAACAGCGCGTCCATCGCGGGAATGTCGTCCGCCATCAGCGCGCGTTCGTATGCGTGGAACGCGGCGGTGACTTCGGCCAGCAGCGCGGGGTCATCGATGCGCATGGGGATGCACCTCCATCCAGTGGCGGGCGATGTCGATGCGCCGCGCGACCCAGGCATCGCCACTGTCCATCACATGGTCGAGGAACCGCGACAGCCAGCGCGCCCTGCCCGGCTTGCCGGCAATCCGCGCGTGGAGGCCCACCGACATCATCCGCCCGCCCTCCTCGCGCAGCTGGTCGAAGGTATCGCGCATGTGGCGAAAGAACTGCTCGCCCTCCGTAAAGCCGTTGAGCGCGACGATCTTCATGTCGTTGACGTCGAGCGTATAGGGCACCACCAGCTGCGGCCTGCCATGCCGCGTGTCCCAGTACGGCAAGTCGTCGGCATAGCTGTCCGCGTCGTAGGCGAACCCGCCCTCCTCGGCCACCAGCCGCGCGGTGTTGGGCGACGTGCGCCCCTGATACCAGCCCAGCGGGCGCGATCCGGTCAGCCGCTCGTGCAGGGCGATGGCCTCTGCGATGTGGGCGCGCTCCACCGCTTCGGGCTGATACTGGTAATCGATCCAGCGCAGGCCGTGGCTGGCGATCTCCCAGTCGGCGGCCAGCATCGCCGCGACCGCGTGCGGGTTCATCTCCATCGCCTTCGCCACGCCGAACACGGTGACGGGCAGGCCGCGCTGGGTGAACAGCCGGTGCAGGCGCCAGAACCCGGCGCGGCTGCCGTATTCGTAGAGGCTTTCCATCGCCATCGCCCGGTCGGGATGGCTGGCCGCGCCGACCATCTCGGACAGGAACGCCTCCGAACCCTGATCGCCATTGAGGACGGAGTTTTCCGCGCCTTCCTCGTAATTGACGACGAACTGCACCGCCACGCGCGCACCGTTTGGCCACTGCGGGTCGGGCGGCGTAGGCCCATAGCCGATGAGGTCGCGCGTCATGCGTCCCACGCCGCGATGGCCGCCGGAACGGCATCACCCACGGGCAGCGCGAAGCCCTGCATCGCCAGGCACGATTCCAGCGCCGCCAGCGTCAGCAGCACCTTGTGCTTCATCGCGTTGTAGCCCATCGCACCGATGCGCCAAATCCGGCCCTGCAGGGGTCCGAAGGCGGTGCCGATCTCTATCTCGAACAGGTCGCGCATGGCCTTGCGCACGGCCTCGCCGTCCACGCCTTCGGGAATGTAGACCCCGGTCACGTTGGTCATGCGATGGCGGTCGTCGCCGAAAACCGTCAGCCCCATGGCGCGCAGGCCCGCAGTCATCGCACGTCCTGCGCTAGCGTGGCGGGCATAGCGCGCCTCCAGTCCTTCGCCCAGCGCGATGCGGGCGCATTCGCGGGCGGCGTAGAGCATCGAGGTCGCCTCGGTGTGGTGGTTGAGGCGCTGTTCGGACCAGTAGTCCATAATCATCGCCAGATCGAAGTAGTTGGAGCCGATGCGCGGCCCCGCCCCGTCCAACGTGGCGGCGCTGCGGATGCCCTGCTCCACGTGGCGGCGCCTGCCGATGTGCTCTGCGGCGCGGTCGGACAGCGTGATTGGGGCCGAGCCGGAGGGACCGCCAAGGCACTTCTGCAGGCCGCCGGTGACGACATCGACGTCCCAGCGGTCCGCCGCCAGTTCCATGCCGCCGATGGTCGCGGTGGCATCGACATAGGACAGCGCGCCCGCTGCCCGGCACAGAGCGCCCAGGCCCTCCAGCGGCTGTGCCATCGTGGTCGAGGTATCGCCGTGGATCGTCGCCACGACCTTGGGGTGGACGCGGGCGATGGCCTCGGCGATGCAGTCCAGCGGAACCACCTCGCCCCAGGGTGCCTCGACCGTTTCGATGACTGCGCCGATACGCTGCAGGATCTCGGTCAGCAGCAGGCCGAAGCGGCCGAAGTTCACCACCAGCACCACGTCGCCCGGCGCCACGAGGCTGACCAGCGCCGCCTCTATCCCGGCGCGCGCGGTGCCGTCGACCAGCATCGTCCACCGGTTCTGCGTCCCGAAGATCGGGCGGTAGAGCGCCATGACCTGATTCATGAACCCCGTCATCTCGGGGTCGAACTGGCCAAGCAGGTCGGCGCTCATCGCCCGCAATACGCGGGGATGGGCGTTGATCGGCCCCGGCCCCATCAACAGGCGCTGGGGCGGGTCGATCTCTCCGAAAAGCTGCGGATCAAGTGCGGCTGACAAAGCTCTCTCCCAAGCGGTCTATGAAGCCGAGCATCACCTGCAGCGCAATGTGCGCGTCGGCAGGCTCCACATGCTCTGCCGGATTGTGGCTGATGCCCTCGCGGCACCGGATGAACAGCATGGCGGTCGGGCACAGCGCGCCCATGTTCATGGCGTCGTGCCCGGCACCCGACACAAGCCGCCGCACCGGCTGCCCGGCAGCGGCCATGGCAGCGTCCAGCATGTCCATCAGCGCAGGTTCGCTGGGGCTGGCGGCAAGGTCGTGGATACGTTCGATGGCGAAATCGAGGTCGCGCGCGTCGGCGATTTCCCGAATCCGTTCACGGATCGCTTCGGCCACGGCATCGCGGCGGCTTTCCGCGGCGGAGCGCACGTCGATGGTGAAGCGCACTTCGCCGGGGATCACATTGGGTGCGCCGGGCAGCGCCTGGAGCACGCCCACGGTGGCGACGACGTCGGAATTGTGCCCTCGCGCGATCTGCTCCACGGCCAGCACCATCGCCGCCGCGCCCGCCAGCGCGTCGCGGCGCAGGCGCATCGTGGCGGTGCCCGCATGCCCGGCCATGCCCCTGACGGTGACGGCATGTCGCAACTGCGCGGCGATGCCGGTGACGGTGCCGACCGCCAGCCCGTCCGCCTCCAGCACCGGCCCCTGCTCTATGTGCGCCTCCAGATAGGCCAGCGTGGTGCCCGGCGCGCGCACGGCAGTCAGGTAATCGCCAAGGCGATCGGGCATGGTGACGAGCGCCTCCGCCAGCGTCACGCCTGCCGTATCCGTTACGTCGAGCGCGGCGGCATCGAGCGTCCCCGCCACCGCCCGGCTGGTCAGCATGGCGGCGGGAAAACGCGATCCTTCCTCGTCCCCGAAGGCGTAGACCTCGATCGGGAACGGCAGGCGGCGCCCCTGCGCATGCAGCGCGGCGACGGCCTCTATTCCCAGCATAATGCCCAGCGGCCCGTCGTAGGCCCCCCCGTCGCGCACGGAATCGAGGTGACTGCCGATCACCAGCGCGGGCGCATGGCCAAGATGCCCGTCATAGCGGCCCACCAGATTGGCGGCGGCATCGACATGGACGCGCATCCCGGCGGCTTCCATCCACCCGGCCACGGCCTTTTGCGCGGCGGCGTAGGCAGGCGTCAGGTATGCGCGGAACAGGCCGCCTTCCATGTCGCTGTAGGGCGCCGCGCGCAAGGCATCGCACCGCGCCACGGCCCGTGAGCCGCTGGGGGTGTCTGCGCCGGTCATGCGGAATTGCCGGTGCGACAAGGCGCGTCCCTCACCATCCCGCCGCCTCGCCATCGCTGCGCGGGTCCGTGGCACCCTGGAACGAGCCATCGGCAAGGCGCACCACCGCGCCTGCATGGCCCATTGTCGCGGTCATGGGGCCGACCCGCTCGACATCGTGGCCTGCGGCGGCCAACTGCGCATAAAGCGCGTCGTCGAAGCCGTCCTCCAGCTTGAGCGAGGTGGTCGCATCGCCCCAGGTGCGGCCCAGCAGCCAGCGCGGGGCGCTGATGGCGGCCTGCAGGTCCGTGCCGAAGCGGGCATAGCGCGTGAACAGCGCGGCCTGGGTCTGCGGCTGGCCCTCCCCGCCCATGGTGCCATAGGCCATGACACGCCCGTCGCCGAACACCGCCAGCGCAGGGTTCAGCGTATGGAACGGCTTGCGCCCCGGCTTCAGCGCATTCCAGCCGGCTTCCGCCAGCCGGAACGAACTGCCCCGGTTTTGCCAGGTGATGCCCGTCTGCGGCAGCACCAGCCCCGATCCGAACTCGAAATAGGTGGACTGGATGCAGCTGACCACGCGTCCGTCGGCATCGGCGGCGCCGAACCAGCAGGTGTCGCCCCACTGCGGCGGCTGCGGCCATTTCAGCGCCCGCGCCGGATCGATCCGCGCCGCCAGCGCGTCCAGCGCGGCGGGGTCAGACAGCAGCGCCTGAAAATCGAAGTCGGTGTAGGCCGGATCGCCCACGTGGACATCGCGCAGCAGGAACGCCTGCTTGGTCGCCTCCACCAGACCGTGAACGTGGTTAAAGCCGTCGGGCGCATCTGCCTTCAGCCGGTCGAACAGCGCAAGGATCAGCAGCGATGCAAAGCCCTGCGTCGGCGCCGCCGCGTTGTAGAGCGCAGCGCCGCCGATCACCGTATGCAGCGGGTCGGGCCGGGTTGCGCGGTGCGCGGCAAGGTCCGCCGCCGATACCGGGCTGCCCAGCGCCTCCAGATCCGCCGCAATCAGCGCCGCCAGTTCACCGGTGTAGAGATCCTGCAAGCCGTTGGTGGCCAGCGTGCGCAGCGTCTGCGCCAGAGCCGGCAGGCGCAGCACGTCGCCCTGTGCCAGCGGGCGGCCCTGCGGCTCGAACGTGGCGGCATAGGCGCCCGGCTGAACGCGCAGTTCGTCGCCCTTGGCCGCAGCGATGGCCGCTCCGCCGCTGGTGACGGGAACACCCTTCTCGGCATGCTCGATCGCGTCGCGCAGCAGGCGCCCCAACGGCAGCGCGCAATAGTCCGCCTCCAGCGCCGCCGCCCAGCCAGAGATCGTGCCCGCCACCGTGTTGGCCGCAAGGGGTCCGCGCGCCGGCACCGCATCCAGTCGGGCATAGAGCGACAGGTCTGCCGTTGCCGCAGCGCCGCCGCAGCCGTGGATCGCGTGGACGGTTCCGTCCGGCTCGCGGATCACCCAGAAGCCGTCGCCGCCGATCGCGGTCATGTGCGGATAGACCACCGCCAGCGTCGCGGCGATGGCCACGCAAGCCTCCACCGCATTGCCGCCGTCAGCCAGCACATCGCGCCCGGCCCTGGCCGCAAGGTGATGCGGCGCAGTGGCGATGCCGTTCGCGGAGGTAACCGTCAGCATCACGCCCCGCCCATCCAGACGAAGCGGGCGACGAACAGCAGCGCCAGCACCAGCACGAACCCGTCCTTGCGCGTGATCGTGCCGCGCGCGATCTTGAGCAGGACGTGGGCGGTGATGCCGAACGCCAGCCCGTTGGCGATGGAGAACGTCAGCGGGATCATCGCCACCGTCAGGAATGCGGGGATCGCCGCCAGCGGGTCTTCCCATTCCACCTCGGTCAGCGGCAGCAGCATCAGGCCGCCGACGATGATGAGCGCCGGGGCGGTGGCCGCCAGCGGGATCACCTGCACATAGGGCGCGACGAACATCGTCGCCAGGAACAGCACGCCGGTGACGATGGCGGTCAGGCCGGTGCGCCCGCCCTCCTGCACGCCCGCCGCGCTTTCGACGTAGCTGGTCACGGTGCTGGTGCCCGCCATCGACCCCACCATAGTCGCCACCGCATCGGTGACGAGGATGCGGTTGAGGCGCGGGATGCGTCCGGCGGCGTCCATCAGCCCGGCCCGCTTGGTCACCGCCACAAGGGTGCCGATGTTGTCGAACAGGTCGACGAACAGGAACACGAACAGCACCTCGACCAGCCCGAGGCCATGCTTGCCCGAAAGGCCGAAGACACCGCCGAGGTCCAGCTGGAACGCGGTGCCGGTCAGCGCCGCAAGCGAGTAAGGCTCCGGGTTCACCGTCACCATCCCGGCCATCCAGCCGACCAGCGTGGTCGCCACGATGCCGACCAGTATCGCCCCGCGCACCTTCCATACGGACAGCGCGCCGATCACCACCAGCCCGAACAGCGCCAGCGCCGCACCGGGAGCCTTGAAATCGCCCAGCGCCACGAACGTCGCCGGGTTTGCAACGACGATGCCCGCACTCTTCAGCCCAATGAAGCCGATGAACAGGCCGATCCCCCCGGCCACGGCCGCGAACAGGTACGGCGGGATCGAATTGACGATCAGCTGGCGCACGCCCGTCAGCGTCAGCAGCAGGAACGCGACGCCCGAGATGAACACGCAGCCCAGCGCCACCTGCCAGGGCACGCCCATCTGCTGCACCACGGTGAAGCTGAAATAGGCGTTGAGGCCCATGCCCGGCGCCAGTGCCAGCGGCGTGTTCGCCACGCAGCCCATCAGGATCGAGGCGAAGGCCGCCGCAAAGCACGTCGCCGCCGCCACAGACGCGACCGGCATCCCCGCGCTGCCCAGAATCGCCGGATTGACGAGCACGATATAGGCCATCGTCAGGAACGTGGTCACGCCCGCCAGCACTTCGGTCCGCACGGTGGTACCGCGCGCTGTGAGCGCGAAACGGCGGTCCAGCCTGCCGGCGGGTGCCGCCTCTGCGCCATCGAGAGTGGTTGCGGTCTGCGTAGTCACGCCATTAGCCTTTCAGCCGCCGCCTGCGGCATGGAAAACCCGATGGTCCCGTTCGCTTCCAGCATGGCGGCGAAGGCGAACAGGTCAGGCTCTCGCCCGGGACCGCCGATCAGTTGGAGCCCGATCGGCAGCTTGCCGGGGCGGTAAAGCGGAACCGCCAGCGACGGCAACGCCGTGAACGTGATCGGCTGGGTGTGAATGCCCAGATCCGCCCGCGCCGGGGACAGCGCGCCGTCGATCAGGATGCGCGGGTCGGCAATGGGCGGTGCGAACGTCGGCGTGGCGGGCGCCAGCAGGACATCGAAGTCGGCCACGAGCGCTTCGATGCGGGTGCGGTATTCGGCGCGGAATGCCTGCGCTTCTTCATGGAGCGCGTCGGGCAGCAGGACACCGGCCAGCAGCCGGTCGCGCACTTGCGGGTCGAAGCCCATCGCGTTCGCCGCCAGCGCCTTGCGGTGCAGCGTGCCGCCTTCATAGGCGGTGATGAGGAACGCGGCGGAGCGGGCGCGCGCGATCTGCGGCAGTTCGATCAGCGGCGCGTCGGGGGCGATGGCGTCGATCGCGGCAAGCTGTGCGCTTTCCGCATTGTCGCGGAAGCGCCCGCCCAGACGCGCGATGCGAAAGTCCCGGCGGGGCGGAACATCACGCCCGCCCAGCACCTGCCAAAGCAGCGCCATGTCCTGCGCGGATCGGGTAAACGGTCCGATGTCGTCGAAGCTGTGAGCGAAGGGGAATACACCCCCCAGCGGCAGCGCACCGTGCGTCGGCTTCAGGCCGTACAGTCCGCAAAGGCTGGCCGGCACCCGGACCGATCCGTTGGTGTCCGACCCCAGAGCAAAAGCGAGCGACCCGGCCGCGACGATCGCCGCCGAGCCGCCCGAGGAACCGCCTGCAAGGCGGGAGGGCTCGTGAGGATTGCGGGTCGTGCCGTAGGCCGCGTTGATCGTCGCGAAGCCATAGGCGAACTCGTCCATGTTCAAGGTGGCAAGGCACACCGCACCGGCGGCCTTCAGCCGGGCGACGGCCTCTGCATCGGCGGCGGCGGGGGACGCATCGGCATAAAGCGTGGAGCCCGCCGTGGTCGGCAGGCCTGCCAGGTCGAACAGGTCCTTGACGCCGTAAGGCACGCCCGCCAGCGGCCCAGGATCGCGCCCGGCGGCGACCAGCGCATCGACGGCATCCGCCTCTGCCAGCGCGCGCTCATGAAGGATGCGGGTGACCGCGACATGCGTATCCGCCGTCAATGCCGAGATCGCCCGCTCCGCCAGCGCGCGCGCCGAAATCGTGCCGGCACGCACGGCAGCGGCGATCTCCACTACGCCCTTCATTCCCCCTCCCCCCGCATGATGCGCGCGTGACGGGCAAGCAGTGCCAGGTTGGCGGCAACGCCGGGGGCGCATTCCGGTAGGATCGGCAGGCTTTGCGCAGCGGCGGCCATCAGGATCTCCGCGTCGCCCTGCGGCACTTGGGGTCGGGGGGGGACGGAATGTTCGGGCATGATCTCGCGCAATTCGAAAAGGGGCAGGCAGACTGCGCTGGGCCAGCGGAAATCTCCCCGCCCGGCGCTGCTATCCTACTGCCCCGCCCGCCCTGCGCGATCAAACGCAATGATGGGAACGGATCGTTGCTAAATTTAGAGCACGTGCAATCAGCTTAGTACCATCTTGGCTTTGGTTGAGACTCTACGACCGCCCTTCTCATTCGAAGAATTCCTAGCGAACGGCAGGATCGTCCAAAACACCACCCGATCGCCGTCGGTAGAGTCAGGAAGTGGCGCGGTGTCGTGCGGCGCGCCTGTGGGGCTTGCCAGACGATCCGTTTCCACTCCCTGCTCATCGAACCGGACGTGC
>NZ_JBNPXM010000018.1:0-48471 GCF_050433305.1 Novosphingobium gossypii
GCCGTGACGATCGAGGCCATTCACCATGCGACCATTCAGGTTTTGCTGACAGGGGGACTCGGATATCTGACCACGACGCGGGTCGCCGAGCGCGCTGGCGTTTCCGTTGGGACGATGTACCAGTATTATCCCCATAAGCAGGCACTGCTCTTCGCCCTCGTCGAGCGTCAGTTCAACCTGATCGAAACGGCGATGGGGGAAGCGACCACCCAATTGATGGGCGGTGACCTTAGGACGATCGCGCATGGCGTTGCGACGGCCTGGCTGGACGCGAAGATGGCGGACATGGTCGCCTCGCGCGCGATTTACGGCATCTCCGCCGAATTTGACTTGTCCGAACGGATGAGCAGGGCGGCGCAGACCATGACGGCGTCTATCGATGCTCTGCTCGCCAGTGCCTGCGATGCGCAATTCGCCGACCGGCAGTCCGTTTCCTTCATGCTGGCGGCGCTGTTGGGCGGGTCCGTCCGGGTTGTCATGGAGGCCGACCCTTCAGAGGAGAACTTCGCGCGATTGCGGCGCGAATTGCCTCAGGCCTGCCACGCTTATCTGGTGGCCACCAGTCAGAGTGTGGAAAGATAAGCCGACCTTCTGCTTATCGGCGCGCTTAATTCGTCATTCTAGGTCCGGAATGGGTCGGCAGCGGGAAAGGAAAGGCCTGGGACAAAGCCGTCATTCGAGAATGTGACCCTAAACGACGAGTTTTGGATGAAGCTGACATTCGCAAGCAAAGATGATGGCTTGGAAAATTCGATGCTGGCAGCCCCTTCAATCGGAGAGAGGCCCCGCGCTGCGTGCAAGTCCGAAAAAAGTTGCTCGATGGAGTGACCGAAGCAGCATGACTCGCGAATAAGAGATCATGCGCCCCGACTTCCTCTCGAGACTGATCTCAAAGTCGTCGCCAGACGCGGCTCGTGCCAGTGGTGAGCGAACGTCCCAGACGGCGCCGGACAGCTGGAGTAGCTTGATGGCGGCCGCCCAGAACGGCCATGGTGGCGCATACCGGCGGTTGCTTGGCGAGCTGTCGGAATGGCTCACACGTTATTTCCAGCGTCGGCTGCCGCCGGGCGAGGTGGACGATGCTGTGCAGGAAACTCTGCTCGCGATACATCGCCGGCGGCACACCTATGATCCGCAATACCCGTTAGGCCCCTGGCTTGCGGCGATCGCCAAGAACAAGTGGGTCGACCAGCTTCGCAGCTTGGGGCGCAGGCCCATGAGCGAGCTCCCCGTCGAAATAACCATCGGCGATCACGAGGCGTCGGTCGTAAGCAGTTCGGTTCTGTCCAGTCTGCTCGACGAGCTTCGGCCCGCGCAGGCTCAGGCGATCCTGCTGGTCAAGGTGCAGGGCTATAGCATCGAGGAAGCGTCAGGCCAGATCGGCCTTTCCCCCTCGGCAGTGAAAATGAACATCCACCGTGGGCTCGCGCGCCTGACCGCAATCATTGAGAAGACTCCCGATGTCGAATGAAGCCCTTATCATCGACCTGTCCTCGGACCTCGCACCGATCCAGCGCCGCAGCATGTTGCGTGAAGGTGGGCTCGTTCTCGCGCTGGGCGCGGCGGAACTGGCGCTGTTCCTCGCGCTGGGCGTGATGCGCCCGGACATGCACCACATGGCGGGGTCGCCTTATCTGATATGGCGGGTCGGGAGCCTCGGCCTTCTGGCCATGGTCGCCTGCGCGCTGGCGATCCGGTCTTACGCGCCCACCGCACGTCCGGCACGGGGTCTGATGATCGCCTGCGTCCTTGCGGTTTTTGCCATCGTCGGCGGTGCGTTCGTCGCGCCGGCCGGAGTGGGCGAGCGCGCGTTGCTCGATCGCATCAACCCTGCAGCAGGGATGTTGTGCGCCGCTTCGATCTTCGTGCTCTCGCTGCCGATCGTGACCTTGCTTGGTGCCCTGATGCGGCGGGCCGCCCCGACCCGACCACGCCTCAGCGCGCTCGCGTCGGGCATCGCTGCCGGCGCCTGTGGAGCCTTCGTGTTTGCGTTCTGCTGCCCCTTCAACGACCCGCTCTATGTCGTGGTCTGGTATAGCATCGGATGCGGCGCCGTGGCGGCCGCAGCGCGATGGCACCTGCCGCGACGTTTCCGCCTCTAACCCGAAACTGCGCGGCGGATAAGGCGCCGCGCACTGCCTGAACCAAGCATCCCTGACCCACCCGGATTTCGGGACAGGAGACGTGCGCCTGCTTCACTGAAAGGAACCATGCCATGAAAACCATCACCGACGCGAAGTCCCCGGATCGGGACTGGCTCAAGACCTATTACTATCTCCGCTTCGCGGTCTCCGCGATCTGGGTAGCACTCGCGTTCACGGTCGCGAAGGCGATGCCGCCGCTAGCCGCGGTGATGCTCGTCGCCTACCCGGCGTGGGACGCGCTGGCGAACTATCTCGATGCCAGCCGGAGCGGCGGTCTTGGCCGGAATAAGAGCCAGATGCTGAACTTTGTCGTCAGCATCGTGACCGCCGTAGCCGTCGCTGCGACCCTGCCGAACGGGATGCATGCGGTTCTTCAGATCTTCGGTGTGTGGGCTGTCCTGTCCGGTCTCTTCCAGTTGCTCACCGGCGTTCGCCGCTGGAAGTCCTATGGAGCGCAGTGGGCGATGATCCTGAGTGGCGCTCAATCGGGGCTCGCCGGTGCGCACATGTTGAGCAAGGCCGCTGGTTCCGCTCCTGTCAGCATCGCCGACATCGCGCCCTACGCTGCCTTTGGCGCCTTCTATTTCCTCATCTCGGCAGTCTCCCTGACCATCAGCGACGCGCGCCGACGCTCGAAGGCCGTTGCCGCCTGAGCGATCTGCTCATCAAACTCTCCGCAGGCGAGGCTGCGGTCAACCAAACAAGGAATGAACCATGTCAATCGACGTAAAATATCGCACCGCCGCCACTGCGAACGGGGGGCGTGATGGCCGCACCTGCACCGAGGACGGCAAACTCGACCTGCAGCTTTCCAAGCCGAAGGAACTCGGTGGGCCAGGCGGCGAAGGGACCAACCCCGAGCAACTGTTCGCATCGGGATATGCCGCCTGCTTCCTCAGTGCCCTGAAGTTCGCCGCGCACCAGCTCAAAATCCATTTGCCGACAGGTACGGCGGTCACCTCGACTGTGGGGATTGGCACGCGCAGCGAAGGCGGCTTCGGTCTCGAGGTCGAGCTCGCCGTGACGCTGCCGGGCATGGACACGAACGAATCCCAGCGTCTTGTCGAAGCAGCACATCAGACATGTCCTTATTCGAACGCCACGCGCGGCAACATCGACGTGCGCCTTAGCGTCATCTGAACTTAACAGGCCTGCGCGGTTGCAAGCCCGTTCTCTCACCATCACTAGGAATACCGACCATGCGCAGCTTCGACGCGACCATCATCGGCGCCGGCCAGGCTGGCCCGGCGCTCGCCGGACGGCTGAACGATGCAGGCCTGTCGGTCGCCATCATCGAGCGGCACCACGTAGGCGGCACCTGCGTCAACACTGGCTGCCGGCCGACCAAGACGCTGGTGGCGAGTGCCTATGCGATCCGCACCGCGCAGCGCGGTGCGGATTATGGATTTCGGACGGCGGGGGCTGTCGAAGTCGACATGAAGGCTGTCGCCGCGCGGGCCGATCGGATCATCCGCGACGGCCGCTCTGGCAACGAGAGCTGGCTGTTCGGGATGGCGAACGTCGAACTCATCCGGGGGCATGCGCGCTTCGAGAGTTCCAAGGTCGTTGCCGTCGATGGCGAGCGGCTGACCGCGCCACACATCTTCATCAATGTCGGCGGTCGCGCAGTCGTGCCGGACATGCCCGGCGCGGATCAGGTTCCGCTCCTCACCAACACCGACATCGTCGCACTCGATAGGCTTCCCCGGCACCTCGTAATCATCGGCGGCAGCTACATCGGGCTTGAGTTCGCCCAGATGTATCGACGCTTCGGCGCCGAGGTCACGGTCGTGGAGCGAATGGACCGTCTGATTGCGCGCGAGGACCCGGACGTGTCGGATGCGGTCAGACAGATCCTCGAAGCCGAGAGGATCACCGTCCGCACTGGCGCGGACTGCATCGGTTTTACCCGCGCCGGTGCCGACGTAGCGGTGCGTGTGGATTGCGTCGAGGACGGGCGGCCCGTCGTCGCCAGCCACGTCCTGATGGCAGTCGGGCGGCGACCGAACACCGACGATCTCGGCCTCGACGCCGCCGGCGTCGCCGTTGATGCGCGCGGCTACATCACGGTCGACGACAAGCTGGAGACGACTGTCTCCGGGATCTTCGCGCTCGGCGACTGCAACGGCCGGGGCGCCTTCACCCACACCGCCTACAACGACTTCGAGATCGTCGCGGCCAACATTCTCGACGGGAAGGACCGCCGGGTCAGCCAGCGCCTGCCAGGCTACGCGCTCTACATCGATCCACCGCTCGCCCGCGTGGGCATGACAGACGCCGAGGCGGCCAGGTCCGGCCGGCGGCTCCTCCACTCGAAGCGCCCGATGACGCGTGTGGGGCGTGCAGTGGAAAAGGGAGAGACCCAGGGTTTCATGAAAGTGGTGGCCGACGCGGACACCCGCCGCATCCTTGGCGCGGCGATCCTGGGGACTGCGGCGACGAGGCGATCCACGGCATTCTCGACATGATGAACGCCGACCAGCCGATCGAGACACTGCGGTGGGCGGTCCCGATCCACCCGACCGTCTCGGAGCTGATCCCGACGGTCCTGCTCGACCTTGCGCCTGACCCGCAGGCACCGCGACGAGAGGATACCCTGTGACCATATTGCCCGAAACAGCGAATATACCGAGATGCTACATTTGACCGCCGGAGCGATCCTCCGGCCAGCCCGCCTGATGCTCGTCATCCCGGCACTCTGCCTCATGGGAGCGGCGCTTCCGGAAGGGCGCGTCGCCGTGTCCCTTCCAGCTGACGTCAAACCAGCTGCGGGTGGTCGATTGCTGATATTCGCCGAACCCGCCAACGCTGCAAATGCGGAAGCAGACGATGTAGATCTAGGCGAGCTGGAAACAAAGGGCGCGGTGGCGGGGCGCGACGTATCGGATTTCGGCCCCGACCGCCGCGCGACCATCGACACGAACGATAACGCATTTCCAACCAGCTTCGCCTCGCTTCCGCCCGGCGATTACCGTGTGCAGGCCGTGCTCGATCGAAACGGCGACTACAATTATGCCGGCCGGAGCGCTGGTGATCTCGTTTCCAAGGTCGTGACCCTCCGTTTCCCACTCGCGGCGCCAGCCGAGATCGCGCTGGATCACGTGCTCGGCCCCGCTGCCGGGCAGTTCGACACGACCGGATTTCCGCCGGCCGCCATCGCGCAGATCGCTGCGTCCCGCGAACACCTGCACGACGAAAGCATCATCTCGGCATCGCTGACTCGGTTCCACGGAAAGACGAAGGCGATCAGCGCCTGGGTGCTGACGCCCCCCGGATACGATCCGAATTCGAAGTCGACCTATCCGGTCGTCTACACCGCCGGCGGGTTCGGCTCGACGCACAAGCTCGATGGCCAGCAGCTCTCCCGCCAATGGCATCTGATGGAAACGCGGGTAATCCCGCCGATGATCTGGGTCGCGCTGAACTTCTCCTCGAAGACCGGCACGACGGAGTTCGCCAACAGCGCGGGCAACGGACCGTGGGGCGATGCCCTGGTCCGCGAGGTGATACCTGCGCTGGAGGCCCGCTATCGCATGGATGCTCGGCCGACCGGCCGGTTCCTGACCGGGCACAGCTCGGGCGGCTGGTTCGCCTTGTGGACCATGGTCAGCCACCCTGAAATGTTCGGTGGAGCCTGGCCGTCATCGCCCGACCCCTCCGACTTCCACGATTTCGTGGGCGTGGACCTCTACGCCCCGGGAGCCAATCTATACCACGACGCGAACAGCGCGCCGCGCCCGTTCGAGCGCGCAGGCGGCAAGGTTCGCTTGACCATCGAGGAGGCCGCGCGTCTCGAAAGCGTTCTTGGGCGCGACGGCGGGCAGCTGCGTTCGTTCGAATGGGTGTTCTCGCCGCGCCGCGCGGATGGCACGCCGGCGCCGATGTTCGACCGCGCCACAGGTGCAGTCGATCCGGCTGTTATGGCATATTGGCGCCGACACTATGACATCGCCTACAGGATCGAACACGATTGGCCCCGCTTGCGGAAGCATCTGGACGGCAAGTTGCACGTGTCCGTCGGCACGGCGGATTCGCACTATCTCGATGGCTCCGTCCGAGGGCTTGAAGCCGCTGTCCGCAAGGTCGGCGGGCGGGCGGACTTCACCTACGTGCCCGGCGCCACGCACAGTATGAGCGCGGTCTATACGAGGGGCGGCGATCGCAACGGCCTCTGGGTCGAGATGACGCGGGTTATGCTCGCGATCGCGCGTCCTCACGGCAATCCATAGTCACTGCACCAAAGGGAGCGTGAAGCATGCGGACGATCGGCCTGATCGGTGGGATGTCCTGGGAGAGCTCGGCGGAATATTACCGCATCCTCAACGAAGGCGTGCGGGATCGGCTCGGCCTCACGGCGTCGGCTCGCTGCCTCCTGTGGTCGTTCGACTTTTCGGAGATCGAGGCGCTTCAGCATCGCGGGGCGTGGGACGAACTCGGCGCCCTGATGGTCGATGCAGCGCAACGCCTGGAGGCGGCAGGGTGCGATCTGCTCCTGATCTGCACCAACACGATGCATCTGCTTGCGCCGCGCGTCGAAGCCGAAATTCCTATCCCGCTTCTCCACATCGCTGATCCGACCGCCGAAGCGATCAAGGCGGCCGGGCTGAGGAAGGTCGGCCTACTCGGCACCGCGTTCACGATGGAGCAGGACTTCTACAAGGGGCGGCTCACCGAACGGCACGGGCTCAGTGTTGTCGTGCCAGGAGATGGCGACCGCGCAGTCGTGCACCGGATCATCTACGAGGAGCTGGTCGCCGGAAAGATCGAACCCGCTTCACGCACCACCTACCAGGAGATCATCGCACGCATGGTCGAAGATGGCGCGGAGGGCATCATCCTCGGTTGCACCGAGATGATGCTGCTGATCGGCGTCGATGACAGTCCCGTGCCGATCTTCGACACGACCACGCTGCACGCGCAGGCTGCTATCGAAAGGGCTCTCGATTAGCAGCGGAGCGGGCCGCTGCTCCGCACGGAAGCAGCGGGAGCCGGCCAGTCCAGCTACTTAGGCTTCGTCCTGCCACCTGCGCAGATCCGTCTGATCATGATAGGGCATGCGATCAGGCGTGGTAATGAACTCCATGGTCGTGCCCCAGGGCATCCGACAGTAGCAGACCTTGTTCCCGATACCCCTTTCGGTCGCATAGGGGATGTCGCGGGGGGCCGTCAGCGGCGTGCCGCCGGCCATCTCGAAGCGTGCGACCGAGGCATCGATGTCGTCCGTGTAGAGCGCGAAGTGCGTGATGCCGAAGTCGCTCGCCCGGATCGGCTGGGCCTGCTCGGGCCCGTGCATCTCGAACAGTTCGATGTCAGGCCCCGTCCCGATCTTCACCATCGCCTGGGCACGAACGACGGTTCCGGGGTAGGCACCGACCGCGCGCTCGAACTCAGGACCCTGCCGGGGCGGATCTTCCGGCCCGAACGACTGGTAGATCACCTGGCCGCCAAACGCGGCGACGATGAACGACTTCGCGGCCTCGATGTCCGGCACGGTGATGCCGATGTGATTGACGCCGCGGATTTCAGGTGCGGTCATGGGTGTTCTCCTTTCATCGACGTGCTGTGGATTTTCATCCCCTGGGGCGCTTCCACCGTGGGTGCATTCGCTCTGGCCAGCTCGACGGCGGGACCGGACGATCAGTTGGTCGTGAGGAAACTGATCAGGCATGCGGCGACCTCGTCGGGTCGTTCGTCCGCGACATAGTGGCTGCAAAGCTCGATCGAGCCGCCGGTCACGTTGCGCGCGAACTCCTCAAGCATCGGGACCATGCGGTCGCCGAAGCGCTGGTCCCCTCCTAGCCCGAGGGCCGGTATCTCGAGAGGCCGCTTCCTGTATTCGAGCGCCGCGGCATGGTCGGCGGCGAGGGTACGATACCATTCCATGCCGCCACGCGTCCGCCCGGGGAGCGCCATCGCCTTCGCGTAGATTTCAATGACAGCGGGATCGAAGGTGCTGTGGTCGTGGAACCGCTCGGCCATGAAGGCCGCGATGTAGTCGTATTCGCGCCCATGGATCAGGCGTTCGGGCAGATCGCGGTTGGCATGGAAGCCGAAGTGCCAGAGCCTGGCGATGGTTGCCTCCCACTCGCTCCAGCCGGGCAGCGGGACGTCGAGCACCGCAAGATGCGTGACGGCATCCCTGAAGATCGCGGCCTGAGGCAGCGCGACCATCCCGCCGATGTCGTGTCCGCACACCGCGTATCGATCGTGCCCGAGTGCGATCATAACATCATGCGCGTCGCGCGCCATAGTCGCCTTGTCGTAGCCGCCCTGCGGGCAGTCAGAGAAGCCCGCGCCGCGCAGATCGATGGCGACGACGCTGAAGCGTTCGGCTAGCGGCGGCATGACCTTGTGCCATTCCCACCACGTCTCCGGCCAGCCGTGAAGCAGAAGGACGGGCGGGCCCGCGCCTCCCGTGACGGCGTTGATCTTGATGCCGTTGGCCGGCACCAACTGCTGGGTGAAACCCTTCAATGCTGCGATCATGATCGCACTCCAATCAGAGGTTGAGGTCGGGAAAAGGGGGCTCGGAGCTGGCTCAGGGCTTGTCGAAGTCCGTGTCGATCGAGACGTCCCGCCAGGCATCGATGTCCGCCCGGAACGCCGCCAGCTTCCGCTCCGCAATCGCATGCGCGACCGGTCCCAGCGGGAGGTGCAGAGGCGGGTTCTGCGCATCGACCGCCTGCAGGATAACCGATACCGCCCTGTCGGGGTCGCCAGCTTGGTTGCCGTCGTTCGTTTCCGCATAGTTCCGGCGGGAACTGGCGGCATATTCCGGCATCTCGTTCGCTGCCAGGGTGATCGAGCGACCCAGGAAGTCGGTGCGGAACGGGCCGGGCTCTGCGATCACCACCCGCACGCCGAAAGGAGCGAGTTCACCGGCCAGCGCCTCCGAGAGACCCTCCACCGCGAACTTGGCGGCGTTGTAGTAGCCGCCACCGCCGCTGCCAGCGATACCGGCGCCGGAGGACATGTTGACGATCGTCCCACCCCGGCGCCGCAGGGCCGGCAAGGCTGCTCTCGTCGTCTCGATCAGGCCGAACACGTTGACCTCGAACATCGGACGATATTCCTCGGCCGTGCCCTCCTCGATCGCGCCAAACAGCCCGTAGCCTGCGTTGTTCACAAGCACGTCGAGGCCGCCGAACGTCTCGATCGCCCTCCCGACCGCGGACCTGGCGGTCGCGGGGTCCGTCACGTCAAGCGGCAGGGCGATCATGCGACCGGAGAAGGGAATGGCCATCTCCTCGATCGCCTTGACATCGCGTGCGGTCGCGACGACCTGGTCGCCCCGACGTGCCGCAGCGAGCGCAAGGCGCCGACCGAAACCGCTCGAGCAGCCGGTGATGAGCCAAGTCTTCATTGCGTGTTCTCCGCCCTAAGCTCGGACGGCACCGACGTCTCTTCTTTACGAACCGCGATCTCGGCCATGACCGACCAGTCCTTCTCTCCGAGACCTTCCACGACGGCCTCGGCGAGCCGCTCGCGGACGGCTTCGAGCATTGGAAGCGTGCGTCCCATATCGTTGCCCGCCTCGGTCGCGAGGCGCATGTCCTTCAGCGCGAGCCTAGCCTTGAAGCCGGGCTCGAAGGATCGATCGATGATCTGAGCGCTATAGCTCTCATAGGGGCGGCCGGAGAACAGCGTCTCAAGGATGAGTTCGAAGAAGTCGGCTCGGTCGAGGCCGACGCCCTCCGTGAGCACGACCGCCTCCGCCATGGCCTCGATCGCCATCGCGATCATCATGTTGCAGGCCAGTTTCGCGATGTTCGCCCGGGCGGGATCCTCTCCCAGCCTCCAAACCTTCTTGCTGAGGGGCACGAGGATAGGTTCGACGGCAGCGATGGCCTCAGCACTGCCGGCAGCCAGGATGTTAAGCTGTCCGCTCGCGGCGACGTTCGGGCGGCCTAGCACCGGTGCGGATACGTATCCGATGCCTGCCACTTGATGGAGCGCCGCCAGTTCACGCGCGAAGGCAACGGAGATCGTCGAGGTGACGACGTGCGTCAGTCCGGGACGCGCGCCCCTGAGGAGACCGGCATCGAGGATCACCTCCCGGATGGCGGGGTCGTCCGAAAGCATCGTGAAGACCGCATCGGTCTGGAAGGCCTCCGCAGCGCTCTCGAGCAGAGTGACGCCAGGAATTGCGTCGGGGGACAGATTGCTGCGGTTCCAGGCACGGACATCGTAGCCAGCCCTAACGAGGTTTAGGGCCATCCCTTTCCCCATGCTGCCGAGACCGATGAAGCCGATCTGCATGATATCATCTCCTGTCATTCAGAGGGAATTCTCCGAGGGCAGACACGGCGGGCTAAGCCGCCCCATTCTCGCCTAGGGAGAAAGGTCGATCAGAGTGGCTTCACCACGCTGCGCTGCGGAGTGACGTCGGTGACAAGGTCGACATCCGCCATGACCCGGGCTGTCTGTGGAGACGCCAGAGCCGCGTTCATGGCAGCCTCGTCGCGGAAGTTGACGACCCCCAAAGCGATGAGACCGGCTCCCTCACCTTGCGGGAAGAACCCGGCCGCGCTGACGAGCCCGCAGGGACCCCAACATTCGCGGACCAACGGAAAATGGATGTTGATCCAATGATCCCGATCGAAAGGCGTAGTTTCATCGCCTGCGTAGCTCATCAGCATGGTGATCATCGTCGAACTCCTCAATCGCGAGCGTCGACGCAAGATTTAGGTATCTAAATTTGTTCAATAAGTGACAATATTGTATTCTCGACGTTCATTTTTGTGGGTGTGTGCGATGGATTGGAGCGATGTCAGGATCTTCCTTGCGATAGTGCGTGCCGGCACGCTTGGCGGCGCTGCACGGACTCTTCAGATCAGCCATCCAACGGTCGGCCGGCGTCTCCGCGCTCTGGAGGAGGCGATAGGCCACGCCCTTTTCCAGCGCACTGCTGACGGTCTCGTCCTGACCGAGGAGGGCAACGGCATCGTCTCTTTGGCTGAGCAGATGGAGGAGGGCGCTCTGGCTATGGAGCGGCGCCTCGCTGGGCAGGAGCAGAACCTGACCGGCAGTCTTCGCATCTCCTCGGCCGACTGGTTCGGAGCCTATGTCCTGCCTCCTATCCTTGCCGAATACTCCAAGGCCCATCCAAACGTCGACGTCGAGGTTCTGACCGGCACGCGCCTCTTCAACCTCGCGCAGCGCGAAGCCGACGTCGCGTTCCGGATCGTGCCGTTCGACACGGCTGACCTCATCCAGCGGAAGCTGTTTCGCCTAGAATACGGGGTCTACATCGCGGAGCTGGCGCCTGACCCCAAGTTCGGTGATGGCTCCGGCTTTCGCCTGATCACTCACGACACCTCTACCGGGCACTTCCCAGACATCGCATGGCTGATTGACAGCTTCCCGAACGCCAGGCCGGTCGTGCGATCGAATAACCGCAATGTTCAGGGCCGCATGTGCAGGCAGGGCGTGGGCATCGCGGTTCTTCCCCAAGTGGTGGGCAGTCAGATCCCGGGCATCCGCAAACTGTCGCTACCGTCGAAGCCGCCATCGCGAGACATCTGGATGGGGTATCACCGTGATCTGCGACGCCTGGAGCGCCTGCGCGCATTCATCTCGACGGTATCTGCAACCATCTCGGACGGGGCGTTTTGGGAATAGCAGCGTCGGAATCACGCAGGGCACCCAATCCCTCACCCTGCACATATTTGAACGACAGGAATGCAGTTCCGTAAGTTTACGATCAAGACCGTTCGGCTCACATTGTCGTCATGGCAAACGCAATCATGATCGCGACCTGCAGCGGCGGGTCATTCTTCGACCGCGACTATTATGTCGACGTCCACCTGCCGTTGGCGCTACAGTACTGGCGGCCATACGGACTGGAAAGCGCATCGGCCTTCTTCCCCCGCGACGCCGACTTCCCGGACGTTTCCATCGGGATCTACAGGTTCCGCGACCAAGCCGCGATACATGCAGCGCTTGCCTCGCCCGAGACAGAGGCCGTGATGGCGGACGTGCCCCAATTCACGGACGCCACCGTATCCAGGATCATCGGCTTCTCCGCCTGACCAATCTCCTCCGCACCGGGCCGACGGCATTCACGTCGTCCTGCTCCCGGCCTGCGACACAGATCAGCCGAAAGAACATCGACATGAACAACTCTCCCCCTCTCGCCGGCAAGCGCGCGCTTGTCACGGGAGCCGCGCGCGGCATCGGTGCAGCGATCGCACTGAAGCTTGCCGAGGATGGTGCCGACGTCGCCATCACCTACGAGAAATCGGCAGACAAGGCCGCGGCGCTGGTCGCCGAGATGCGGGCCTTGGGACGCAGCGCAGTGGCGGTCCAAGCCGATGCCGCCAGCCCTGAAGCCTCTAGGAACGCAGTCGCGCAGACCGTCGCTCAGCTGGGCGGCCTCGACATCCTCGTCAACAATGCCGGCGTGCTTCTCCCGGGTTCCTTTCCCGACCAGCCCCTTGAGGAGATCGACCTGCAGTTAGACGTCAATGTCCGCGGCGTCTTCGTCGTCACCCAGGCTGCGCTGAAGCATATCCCCAATGGCGGCCGCATCATTTCCGTCGGCAGCAATGCCGGCTTGTCCGTTCCGTTCGCGGGCATCGCCGTCTATGCGGCGACCAAATCCGCGATGGAAAGTTTCACCCGGGGTCTCGCCCGCGAGTTGGGCCCTCGCGAAATCACCGTCAATCTGGTTCGCCCCGGCCCGATCGACACCGACATGAACCCTGCCGATGGCCCTCTCGCGCCCTCCATTCTCCCGAGCCTGTCCATCCCGCGCTACGGCAAAGCTAGAGAGGTCGCTGAAGCTGTCGCCTTCCTCGCTGGGCCGGGCGCAGCCTACATCACAGGCTCGGGAATTCTCGTCGATGGGGGTATTGCTGCGTAGCTTTAACAAGAATGCGCAGCTCGAACGGCGGGTTTGGGCGAAACTCGCCGCTCTGGTGCGGGATCGGCAACGTCGTGAGCTGGTCGGTCACAGACGAGGAGCATCCTCGATAAGGCGACGCAAGCTTTCGAATGTTACTAACGTCATGGCTCCGACCTTCGCCACATCGATGGTCCCATTAGCGATCAGCTCATAAAGCTTAGACCGCCCGATCCCGGTGAGCCGGCAGGCTTCCGGGATCCGCACCGAGATCGGATCCGTTCGCCCCACCCTAGGTCCGGCATCAGGCACATGTCGGCTCATCGCTTGCTCTCCTCTTCAGAATGAGATGATTTCGCGGCACTCCCACGCGGCTTACGCGCCGCCATCTGCCCCGCGATCCTGACGAAGCTTTCGTACCGGATTTGCCCGAGCCGCTGCGTCTCCTTGTCGAAGGCGGGATGATGGGCGGTCTGGGTCAAGTGGAAGCGCACCAGCAGGGCCACCACTTCGGTCAGGTAATCCAGCCGGCGCTCGATGCGCTCGACAGCCCGCACCTGTCGGTCCAGCGCCTTGCCGAACTGCGCATCGATGTCGGCGGCTTCACGCTGCTCGAACCAGGCAGTGAGTGCCTCGCTGAGCACGGCAGTCTTCGAGCCTCCCGGCTGCGCGGCAAGCGCATCGAGCCGCGCCGACAAGTGATCGGGAAGGTAGAATTGATGGCGGGTCTTGCGCGTCTGCATGGCTACCAGAATGCGCCTCGCGCAAGCGGAGCAAAAGATACTCGGCGGTGCCGCACAGAGCCTCTGCGGTGCCGTCAGGAAATCTCCGGGCCGGATTGCTGGCGCCCGAATCTCCAAGTGATGGTTCCGCCCGGCTCGAGCCCCCCGGCAACCTGCCTGCCAATGTGCTTTTCTAGGACAGGGCGCCAAGGCACCAGCGTGAACTCCCTGGACTTCTCGATGACGGCAAACTTCTCAGACCCCATCTGGATCGCCTTGCGGTACGTGCCCGCGATGTGCTCGCCCTGCATCGGGACGAACTTCAATCCCAGTTCCCGTGACAGCTGCCCGGCGACCCGGCGAAGCTCGCGCTGCCGCAAGCTGCCCAGCATGTTGGCGCGATAACTGATGGTATCCCCCATCTGCTCGGCCAACCCCTGCTCTATCAGCCACTGGCGACGCAGCTGCAGCGCGGTCTTCACCTCGCCGCCCATTCGTCCCTCGAGCCGCCCCTCAGTCCTGTTGGCCTCCTCGGCCAGACACTGATGGTCGAGCCAGGTCGGCCCATCGTGCCGGGCCAGCTGGTTCAGCGGCCTGTCGGCCAGCACCTCGACCGCCACCGGCGTCTGGATTGCAAGGCGTTGTTCGAACGCTTTCACCTTTTCCAGATAATCGGGCGCGATGGTCCAGGTTCCATCCTTACCTCGAAAGGCCGGGATGCCGCCATGTCGCAGAGCTTCGAGCCGCCGATCGTAAGCCTCGATGAAGCGGGTGGTCGCCGACGGGTCGTGCTGCCGATGCAGCTCGCGGCTGTACATCCCGCCATTCGCAGCCGCGATTCCGGCGATGGTCTGGTCCGAGGTGCGGATGCCGAATGAGGACGGCGCGATCCGCACCAGCCTGTCTTTGGCAGCCCCCTCACCCCGATCGCTGCCCAGATCGACATAGTGCGAACGGCCATCGGTCGCCTCAACGATCAGGTAATGGCGATCGCGAAGCTCGTCGGAGAGCCCCCGGCTCAGGACCTTGCCGACGATGGGCTGGTTCTCGCCGCGATCGAAGATCGCATAATCCTGCGGCAGCACCTCGGGTCGGGCACGCAGCTGCTCGTGCATGGTGGCGATGATGTCGCCGCGCTTGCCCATCTCACGCAGCGTTGCTTCCAGATCAGGATCGAGACGGTAGAGGCCCTTGCCCTCTTCGGTCGCCAGACCCATCCGCGACAGGGTGCCTAGACGGGCGGCCCGGAGGCCTTGCTCGACAGGGTCGGAGTGCCATGCCGATGCGAGGCCCTTGTCGTCAATGTCCCGACGCAGGCGACGATCGATCCGGGTGAAGCGTTCCTGCGTCACTTCGCGCTCGTTGGCCCTGGCGATTTCGTGCTCGCTGCGCGGGCCAAGGTCATGGCCGACGATCTCTGAGGCCCGAGCAGCCAAGCCGGTGCTGATGTAGTCGCGGGCGATGACAAGGTTCTTGCCCAGATCGTCAACGCCGCGCACGACGATATGAGTATGGGGATGCCCGGTATCGAAGTGATCGACCGCCACCCAGTCCAGCCTCGTCCCGAGGTCCTTCTCCATCTGGGTCATCAGGCGCCGCGTGACCGACTTCAGATCCTCGTACCGTTCGCCATCTTCGGGCGAGACGATGAAGCGGAACTGGTGGCGATCTCCGCCACAGCGTTCGAGAAACTCCTTGCGGTCTCCCTGGTTTTCTTCCGGCCCGTAGAGAGAACCGCGTTCGCCATCCCGCGTGGTGCCCTCGCGTTCGAGGTAGCGCAGGTGCCTGGCCGCCCCCTCGATGCCCTTGCCCGCCAGCCTCACGTAACGGGCCTTCACCACCACGCGGCGAGCATTCGTTCGAGCCGAACGCGAAGAGCCGCCCAGCATCCGCCCGGTGACCGATCCGCGCCCGGTCCGAACGCCCGTGAAACGGACCTTGCCGCTGCCAGCTGCCTTGCGGGCTCCGCCCGCCTGATTGACGGCACGGCGCAGATCGTGGCGCATGGGCCTTTCCTTGCCCATGTTGCCTAGCCATACATCGAAGCCGTCATCCATGCCGTCACCTCGCGGGGTAAAGGCAGAGATGAGGTGTCGCGCGCGTGTGGCTTCAAGGGCCTCCACTGCCCCCCGGCCGCAAACCCGCGCAAATCCGAGGCTTTTCGCGCATCAAACCAGGCGGTGGAGGCACCTATCAGGCATCCACCCCCATCATCTCCCCGGAAAACGACGTGCAGACAGACAGTTAGCCAGGATCGCGAGATACGGGCCTTTATCTTGCCTGCGCCCTACCCTCCCTAACTGCCCTCCGACGGCACCCACCCCTCCATCCGCACCCTTCAATGTGTTCACCATATGTTCTATAGCGGCAGACATTGGTGAGTCGCGAAGAGGAACAGGCATATGGGTGTGCGGATCGAAGCCAGGACGGACCATCGGCTGCAGCTGACAGGCGATATCGAGACCACTCTTGATATACCGGCGCGGGGACTGGCGGAGGGGTTTTCGCCTGCATTTTCGGATGGGACGCTGGTGTATGGCACCTGCATTCCGGGCGGCGATGCATGCTTTTTCGCCCTCGCCAGCGAGGGTGCGGCGAAGGTCAGGATCGCCCGTCATGGCCTTGGCGAGGCGCTTGATCTGGACTGGACTTTTGACTGGATCACGCTGGCCTGCGGTGCGCAGACGCTGCAGCCCGAAGCCGCTGCGGATGACGAGGACGTACTACAGCTGACGCTTGATATCGAAGTGCGGGATGCGGCCTAAGCGGCCTTGGACAGCTGCGTGAGGTGACCTTCGCAAACCACTTTGACGATGGTCAAAAGCGCCGCAATCCGCTCGTCCAGCCATTGCAGTTCGTCGGGCTGGATGGCGTAATGCGGAGAGTAGCGGGCATTGACATAGGCCTGCTGAAGAAGCTCGAAACGGCGCCTTGTGATCTTGCTGTCGCGCGGCCATGCATCGATCAGGTCGAAGCACTGACCTTCCGCAAGGCTGCGCAGGAACTTAATGTTATGCGATTTCGGCGCATACATCGTCAGGCTCAGCAAAAGGCAAATGTACGCCCGTTCAGTGGCCTGATGGTAGAGAAAGGCTGCATCGCGGGGCTTGTCGTTAGCGACATAGAAGGCCGCACCGAGCTTGGCGCTGTCTGCCTGCTCTGACCAATATTCGTAGTGCTTCTGAGCTGTTGCAAGGGCTTCAGCAGAGGTCTGCTTCCGGGGCTGCGCAAACTGCTGCTCGCCGCAATCGTAGAGCAGCACCCCATCGCGCAGGATGTCGGTGAAGAACGGAAGGCCACTCCGCAAATCGGCGTTCACTTCCGCCATGGTGGCGACGATGAAATTGACCTCGGCGGAAAGGCGTCCGGTGACCGTATGTTCGCGGATCAGGTGTTCATCGGCGCGGTACCAGTACTCCGCGCGATCGGTCAGGCGCTGGTCGTTGACGACGACAAGAATGTCGTAATCCGAGAAGTAGCCGCCCACAGGATCGGCCACCCAGTCGCCCCGCGCGTGGCTGCCGTAGAGCACAATCTTGACGATGCGGCCCTGCTTCTTCCAGCCCTGGGTCGCCAGCGCCAGCGCATCCTCGAACTCGGCGAACAGGACTTTGACGACCTGCGCGAGCTCAGCGCGCTTGCCTTCGGGAAGATGGTCGAGATCGGTCTTCATCATCACAGATTCGCCTCTATCGCCCTCGCTGCCAAGCGCAAAGTGATGCGGCCGATCTCGCCAGAAAATTGACCACCGATCGGCCGCCACCATGCGCTCCGCGCACGGGATCAATCGGCATCGTAGGTGCGCAAGTGCCGGGCGATGATGGCGAACGCCTTCCAGAACCGTCTGGTTACTTGTCTGCGGGAAAGGCCGGTCTGTCGGGCTATCTCGTCAAAGCTCATGCCGTCGACACGGGCGGCAAGGAATATCGAGCGGTTCAGTCGGGGCACCTGCATCACGGCTTCCTCGATACGCCGCAACCGTTCGGGGTCTATATCCATGAGACGTCTCCTCGAGAAAGAGTGCCCGGCAACACCGAAAGGCCACCGGGCAATGCTGGTTCAAGCTGCGTGCGGCAGTGCTTCCCGGTCGAGCGATCCGGCCACTGTTTCTGGGATTTCCGGGGTTCCGCTGTCCTCGGTCCGTGCCATCCGCTGCCCGCGTTCAGCGCTGCCGACCCCGCCTCTTGTCGTGTAGGCGCTTGCCGGAAAGACCATCCAGCGCGGCACCCAGCTATCGCGCTTTATCCTTCCATTGGTCCCGGTCAGGCAGTCGCGGACGATGCCGCGCTGCACCTTCGTGGTCGCGCTGGCATTCTCGGCAGCGACCTTCTCGCCCGCCACTTCGGCCAGCACATGCCCCATGACCTCGCGGTCGCGCACCGCATCAAGGAGGGCATCGTCGGCCCGCCAGACATCCGCCATGGCAATACCCATATGCTCGCCCAGCAGTTCAATGAGGCCGGTGCTGACATCGAGCGTTTCGCCCATGACCACGGCCAGAACGCGCATCACATCGCCGTCATCCATCGCGATCAGCCGTCGAACCAGACCGCAGATGCCCTGCCCGTTCGCATCGCTGCCGGTGACCGTTGCCGTCTCGGCGTCCAGCCCCAGCAGCGCCAGAACCGCGCGCCGCCGCGCATCGAACAGGCTTTCCGACAGGCAGCCCTCGACGCTTTCCGCCACTGCATCGCTGGGCGCCTTTTGCCCTTCGATCCGCACGGTCCACAGCCCCGAACCGGTTATAGCATGGGCGACCATCACCCGGAGTGACAGGGCGGTATCCTCGACCAGCTTCGCACGGACAGCGGCATGGCGGTGCAGGTCGATGTAGGCGTTCAAGGTGCTCGACACCTCGGGCCGGACCACCTTTTCCAGCGCGTCGCCCATTTCAAGCCGCCGGGCTTCCTTGGCAGTCACATAGCCTTCATGGAAAGTGACATCGCCGCGATGCCCGATGGCGATATAGACACGGCCACCCTTCGCCTTGGAACAGGCCGAATGCTCCCACGTATGGAACGTCTGGCCTTTAGACAGAACCACCACTTCGCCCCATCCGGCATCGCGATACTGCGCTGCCCGATTTTCCACTTGCGCCATCTGAAGCGTCCAAAAGGCGTCCGAACGGGCAAAATAGGCCTCGTTTCCGAACAAATCGGCGATAATTTCAATTTTGTAATCGGCCGGATCGAACAGCGCAGCACTCGCAGGTATCGACGCCCCGCCGAACAGCCATGACTTGAGCCATGCCCCTGTCGGTGCGGTCGCCCGCTCGTCGTTATGAAGCGCCAACCATTCCTTCTGCTTCGCCTTGGACGCCATGGTGAGGTGCCGCAGCGACACCGCATCGATACCGTCCGCCCGGTAGAGGTTGCGCAGGCGGGGGATGAGGTTGCCGAGCGCCAGAGTGCGCTTCACCTGCAGTGCGGTCAGGCCGAAAGTCTGGGCAATGCCTTCGACATCGCGCCCTTCCCCCACCAGCCGGGTAAAGGTTTCGCAACGGGTCATCTCATCAGGATCGAGCCGGGCAACATTCTCGATCAGCGAGGCTTCCAGCGCCGCCGTATCGTCCCCCGGCTCGATCACCGCGCACGGCAGGTCCTCGATGCCGCCACTCTCTTCCGCTACCGCCAGCGCCGCATGGAACCTGCGCTTGCCTGCCAGAATCTCGTAAGCCGGGACATGCTCCACAGCCGCCGATCCAGCCTCGGACACCGCACTGCCCGAAGCAACCATCTCGCGAACGATAAGCGGCACCAGCACGCCCCTCGCCCGGACGGACGGCAGGATGTTGGCGATGTCGCAAGACTTCCTCGTCCCACGCATGTTGAGGCTGGAAACCGTCAGACGGGTGATATCGATGTGCTTGAGTTCCACGAGTTACACTCCTTCTCTCATCGCGCGCATTGACCGGCCGGAGGGCGGGGTGGGCGACAGGAGCGATCCGGCAGGCCCGCCGTCAGAGGCGGGGTGCACCTGAAAGGCCGGAACGAAGTGGAGGACCTGAGCGTAGCTCAGGTTGCACGCCGCCGCGGCGGGCCTAGAGGTGAGTGACGCCCATCCCGCCTGCCCGGCAGGTCAATCAGCAACGCCAGCGCGGCTTGTCCGCGCTGTCCGCATCCGGACCGCGAAGTGGGCCGGCCCTGCCAGCGATCGTTACCTGCATGGGACCAGACGCCGAAGGTGGCTCGGTCGGAGCGAAGCGGAGATAGAGCGCGGCCGCGCCGACGGCGCGGGGCAGCCCTGCTGTAGCGATACACCTTGTCGGCCCGAACGACAGGATCCGGCCCACGATCACCGAATGAGCAAGGCCGGAAGACAACGTCGCTAACGCGAGTGTGCTTGTCATCCGATGCATTGACGCACGGGGAACCGCAGGCAACACCATACAGGTGTCGATCTTACTCAGAACCGCGCTCGCATCCGCCCTCCTGTTGGCCGGGTGCAATATGGAGCCGTCCGCCGAGCAGACAAGCGCGGCATCGAGCGCGGCCGTAATCCCGCGCGCAGGGCTGGTCACCGATGCGGCGAACATCATTCCGCCACGAGACATGGAGGCGATCACTGCGAAGCTAGCGGCACTGGAGCGTGCGACCAAGCATCAGGTAGTCGTCGTCACGACGCCTTCACTCGATGGTGAGGACATCGCGACCTTCACCATAAGATTAGCCAAGGCTTGGGGGGTTGGGCGCGCAGGCCACAATGATGGCGTGGTGCTCCTGGTCGCGCCGAGAGAACGCCAGTTGCGCATCACGGTCGGCTACGGCCTGGAGGACACACTCACGAACGAGGTGTGCCGAAGGATAATTCAACAGCAGATGGTCCCGCGGTTCAAAGCCGGCGACTTACCCCGGGGAATAGCGGACGGAGTCGACGCTATCGTCCTTCATTTGATGACGGAGGCAATGCCCAGAGCGGGCTGACTTTTGGCGAAGGGACATGGGTTCGCGGACGAGATGGCGCTTGGCCAGGTGCCGAGCCCGGCGTCACTACGGATCACCGTCAGCATGAAGCGATACGCAGCGCTCGTCGCATGGCGGTCCTTGATCCGCCATGAGACCGCGTAAGCTAGCGTTTACCGCGCCTTGAAGGTGAACAAGCACGCCACCAGCTCGATAGTAACGAGGCCGCTGGTACCGAACGCACCGGCGATCCTATTAGTAATCCGTTGAGGATTAACTGCGATCATCCTTTGATGGCGCGAAGAAACTTTCAGTATGGGCATGGACGGTGGGCGCCGTCGCCCGGTGCCACCGAAAGCATGAGCATGGTGAAGGTGGTAGGCGCGTCGGTGCTGGTCGGCGTCGTGATAGCTTCAGCGGTAGTCGCGTTTGAAAAAGCTCAAGACAGGAGTGAAGCTCGCGCTGCTGTGCTGTCCACCCTGCCGCAAGGCTATGAGTTCCCGGGATGCAATGAGGTCCGTAGGCTTGGTCTTGACCCCCTTTACAGCAACGAGCCGGGATATTCCATCCGAATGGATGGTGACGGCGACGGGATCGCCTGTGAGGTTTACTGACGGCTACCAGAGCCGGTCGGTTGTCTTTCAAAAATGAAGTTCGGCTTCCTGCTGGTCAGCTTTGCCGCTTGCATTCGCAAGCGGTGAAAATGCCCCAGGCTTTCCGTAAAAGCTGGCGAAGCGCTCATGCTGCCGACGAGCATCGGCTACCGCGCAATTTCTGCAAACGAAGATTTCCGGGTCGTCGGCGTTTGACCGCAAGGACAATCGTGGACGTTTGCCGTGACGCGCCCGATGACGAGGGCCGAGCGCGGATGGCGGCTTCCTGATCCCAGCGCGGCCCGGTGGTCGGCGCGGTGGGGGCACGCACCAGCGGTGAGCCATGAAAGAATAGACGGGTGGTTGCGCGTGCGGCCCGGTGCGCCATGCGCTTGATTCGCGGCCTTTCGACACGGGTTACTGCCACCACCGTATCGGCCAGCTGTACAGTAGCGCATCCGTCACGGCGTTTGCCACGGTCGAAGCCTGCAACACGGATGGAACACTGATGTAGCGGCGATCGTGAGACTTTAACGCGCGCCGCGTCTGGGGCGCTTGCGACACGCCTTCAATGTGCGGGCCAAACACCAGCCCTATACATCTATATCGCGGTCGCGGCGCTCAACATCCGGACAACGTCGTCCCGCAATTTCAAATTCAATGCGCCAACCGCATCGCTGGTTCGCGGCTGCCGCCACGTTACCGCGCTATGCTCGGTTCCGACCGAATAGCGCCAGACGGTTTGAAGGCGATACCGAGCGTGGAGGGGTTACCGGTGACTAGGCGCGCCCAAGCTTCGATTTAAGCGCGTCGATCCGCTGCGAGGCGTCGGCCTTTGTGAGATTTTCGGATGGCCGTTCCTCGCCTGCTTCCTCGCTCAAGGTCGTCAGATAGCTCGCCTGCGCCCCGGTCATAGGTTCGTCGCCGGAAACCCAGTCGCTGGGATCTTTCTCGGTGTTGGAGCCCGGGTGTTCTCCGAGCTTAGGGTTAGGCAGCTGTTCGGTCATAATCACTCTCGTTTCCCATTTGTTCTATAACAACGGGATCCAGGCCTCACGGTTCCCGGCGCTCAATCACAGTTATTCTGCCGCTCCCCCGGTGGCGATCGTCCAGCCTGATATCTGCCATCAAGCGCTGGCCACGCATCGAACAGATTGCCAAAGTGAAAGATTCGATCATCTTCGATGCGGCTTTTCAGGGCCGCGCGGCGGGTGCTGTTTGGATCGTAGATACTGCTGAAAACCGCCGGTGGGTTGACAAGCAGGTCGATCTTCATGCCGGAAGTGCCGTATCTACCCCGGGAGGCGGGGCGGCCGGGCGCGAAGCAACACTGCGGTCAATCTGGAACGTCCAAGAGCACTATGCGAATTGGTCGCAGATTATCGTTACCGGCGTGCACCACTATCGAGTTGTACGACGACCTGCGCGACGAGGGGAATGTGATAGCAACGAAACAAGGGTTTGCACTCGCCCGCTCATAGTCGGCGTCTGTCGCAGCGCTCCAAAAGCTCCTTGTCGCTTCACCACCCCTCCCGTCCGTCGGAAGAAGCCACGCCATGCGCCCCTGTCAGTCATTCCTGGCTTAATTGGCGGACCACAAAGCCCGCAGGTCCGATATCCCATGCCCGCCGGGTTCACCAACGGCAAAGATAGGTGGCTATCTGTCGTTCGTAGAGAAAGCGCGTGCGCTTTTCGTCAGACTCATCGCAACCTAGCACCATCCGGCGCACAACATGCTGGCCGAAGTGGACGCCGGGCTGATCAGTGTTCAGCTTGAGCACGTTGTCGGGCTCATGACCGACCTGAAATCCGTGACTGCGGCGTAAAAGCAGCGCCCCGAACTAGGCCCAAGGCTTTGCATGTCGGTGTCTATTAACCTCATGCAGCTTAAAGTGCACTATAGAGACAATGCTCGCGGACTGATTTTAGAAACGAACTGCCATTTCTGCGGTCAGCCCATCTCGCCTCCAGCGAATATCCAATGCGCCGCCGCGCGTTCGCATGGTCCGCTGCATGATCTGCATGCCGTGGCCGCCATCGCGCTCGGTGCATTGCACCGCCATCTTTAACTTTTCCGTCCATACCAGCGTAAAGCCCTGTTCGGTACGCTTGCCGGTGATCACAATGCTGCCACCTGATCCAAGGGCACCGTGCTTCGTCGAATTCACGCTCAGCTCGCCGAGTACCAACGCAAGCGCATTGGCCCACTCAAGATCAACCGTGGCACAGGGTAGCTGATCGATGGTGATGGAGCACTCGGTATTCTCAAACGGCGACAAGACAGCTGAGATCAGCTCATCGACATTGCGGGGGGCGTCCCCATTGGCAAACAGCGTCTTCGCCCTCCCCATGGCTGCGAACATGAGCGACATCTGTTTCGCAAAGACCACGCGGCTGGCGTCTCCACGCGCATAATGGTTCATGACCGCGCACATTACCGAGAAGGAATTCAATAGGCGATGCCGCAGTTCGTCTGCGGTTATAATGGCCGTGTCCAGGCGTTGCTGATTGTCCGTAACGTCACGAGAAATAGCCATATATCCGGCATGCTGCTGCTCCTCGTTCAGCACAGCGGATACCGTTACGTCCCACCAACGAGGAGCCCCCTTCATCGTCGGACAAAAAGCACGAAAGCGCACGACCTCACCCGCAGCGGCCTTGACGTAGGCACCTACGATTTCAGCCTTGCTTTCCTCAGGCCAGAAATCGACCCATTGCTTCCCACGCACCAGATCGAAATCATCGATTTCCATCGCGCACTGGCCGTTGGAGTTCATGTAGTGAACGTCGCCACTCAGCCCAATGAGTTTCACACAATCGACGCTTTGATCAAGCACGCTGGCGAGTGAGACGGAAGAAAGCGACGCTGGAGAAAATTCTGGAAGAGTTGCCATGAAATCCATCATACATGGTTGGGTCGCCCGCGCATGAAACTCCACCGTTACCAAACGGTTGCATGCGACGCCGGTTGACCATCCGTGAAAAGGCTTATCGCTTTTCGTGCGCGATCGGTTCAGATCATCAAGAAACGATGGAATGAACGCTTCTGGTTCTCCGGCGAGATTACGTCATCGACCAAGGACGGACGCTCCTACATAGTTAAGTGTCCGTTGAGATCGGTCATGCCGTAACATACTGGCTCCTTAGCCTTATCAGAGTCCAGCGACGCCCATTTGGGCCCACCAATGGGCCTGCGGAAAGGCAGCTGTGCGCCCTTCAGAGACACTCAGGGCTTCATAGATGGCGCTCGGAAGCCGCCTGTCCGCTTCGGACTATGTTTCTGCAGGTTGAAACGACACTATGGGTTGATGCGTTTGATCCACGCACCACAAGATGGTGTGTTTGTTGGACAGTCTAAAATGGCAAAGAATGAGCAAACTAGCAAAAAAGCTGGGACCGCCGCATCCAAAACGCTCAGCGACGATCGCACCAGCAAAAACTCCAAAACGGCTGCAGCTTCTGCCCTCACCCAGCGTCCAGACAAGAAGAAGTCGAAGTAAATTCGAGCCGGCGCGTCATTGCCAGGTTATGTCAATGACGCGCCCTTAGTTGCCGACCAGCGCGCCATTCCACATTCTCATGAACGGACAGTGTCGATGTCCGATCCAGCTTGCCGACGTTACCCGTGAGTGCTTCCGAAACCGGGGCGGATTCGATGGGCATCTTCCCCTACCTCAATGGCGCGCTGACCCGTCACAACGTCCACCATGCAGTTGAAAAATTCCAAGGCTTCATAGGGCGTCGTCAGTGGCAGCTGCACTTTTGCGCCGAGCAAGGCATTCGCTGCGTCTTCTTCGGTGGCATCGCGAAGTTGTATTAACAGAACGTCCTTGCGGGCTTTGCAGTCGTCAAGCTCGTTGCCGAGCAGATCAGCGACCAACCTCACGAAGTCCTGACGCTCAGGCGCTTCCGGATTCCCACGCAGAAAGTCCTCAATCGAGATGTTTGTAACGGCGCCGCCTGAGGAGCGGTTCGCTTCATGCACCACCGAAGTTCTATCGGTGCCGTTTCCACGGGCCAGATACCATTGGTCGCCGTTGGAACTGAGGCAGAATTGCAGCATCGGATGGGTCATGACGAATTCGACTCCGCAAGTGCCACGGGAAAGCGGGGGCTGGTTTCTTTCGATATCACCATGGCCCTCGTGCGCGATAAAACGGGTAGCGCCGGACGATGCCAGGGATCAGCTTGTCCGAGAAAACCTGACGCATCTCCTCAGCCCCTTCTGTCCTGACGCAAACGAGATGCGTGCCGCCGCTCGGGAGAGGCTCGATGGCACTGATTGACACCTGATGCTCGGCGCATTGCCGCTCCACGTCTGCCTGGGGGAGATCAATGTTGAGCAGCCGGCTCATGTTGCGATCCCGAAATCGCGATCAATCCACACATGAAGGTGGTGCGAGCTTCTGACCCAGCCGTCTGCTGCGTCTGCTCCAATGCCGGATTGATGGTTGCTGATCCGGTACGCCGTGACGCCGGCTGCCGCGAGGTGTCGCGTTCTTGCAAGCCGCGTTCCCGCAGCGCTTGCGCGCATAAGCGATAATTGGTGCTCGAAGTACTGGTGATTGAGATCCATGGCAAAGCCCCCTCCTTATAAGCGGGAGCACTATGGTCTCTCAGCCGCCGGTGCTTAGTTTTCGATGCCAGCGATTGTAAGCAGATAGGAAGGGAAATTTATATTTCAATGGCAGTCCTGTCAGCCGCATGAAATATTCGCCCCGAAAAAAACCGGAAAATTATATCAGTATATTTTGCTATTTTTGTTCTGGCTTGCCCGCATCATATCGGCACGGATATGCGCTTTGATGCACACTGCCCTCTGAATATTCCGTAGGTCCTGGCGTCGATCTGCTCCAATTTACTCAGTGCCCCGTTAAGTAGGAGGTCATCATTTTCACCACGAGCAGGGCGATGGCCGGCAGACTGACGATGACAAGAATTCCTGACACAGCCGCGAAATGGGTTCGGCTCAAAATTGTGCTTTCGTTGAACGAGTGCCCAATAGACATGCTTTCCTTCAAATACGTGTCTGAGAAGGAGGGTGGTGGGGCAGCAGCAACGCCCGTTCTGAGCGTTTCGCTACCTAATTACGCTGTTGAATTGCTGTCCGTTCGCTGTCCTATCTGGCAGGAGCAAATCTGAGCGATCGATGTTCGCGACTTTGAATTGCGTGACAGGCATGGCGTTTGTTCGAGCAAGGCCAGTCTTTCTAGACCACTAAAGAATTATGGAACTCAGGTTAGGCAAAAATCATGTGCTGCTGTTGACGATCGATTTCCATGCCACGACTGAGCTTGCACCCTTACGTGCCTAATTTCTCTTTCCGAGCATATTCGATTTTCTGAGTGCGATCGGCCAGTTGCGTCCAGGCCGACACTGCTCTCAGGCATCGGTCACGCACCTGAGGCAGGCTTGCGGCATCAGCTGCGATCATCTGGAGATCGGCTTGTGCGCGATAAAATGCCAGCGATGACATAACTTCTCTCCTGTGTCCGACGGCCAAGACCGGCGGACCTCGGTAGAGGCCCGCTGCTTCGGTTTGTTCAAGCCGACTGGAGATTGACGGCGGAGGTCTTGCCGCGGCGATCGGTTTCCAGTTCGTAGGACACGCGCTGATCCTTGTTCAAGGTGCCCATGCCGGCGCGTTCCACCGCGCTGATGTGAACGAAATTGTCTTCGCCGCCCGATTCCGGAGCGATGAAACCGAAACCCTTGTCGGCGTTGAAGAACTTTACGGTGCCGGTGATCATCTGGGTATCCTTTGCCCAATGCAGTAGGACGAGCATGCACCAACAGCGGCACATCCCGGCTTCGTGAGGCTAGTAAGGGACAAAGGGGAGCCTTGGCGCTCCAATATCCGTCGCAGGCGACGTGTCAGCGCGACGCTTGTAACGCGCATCGAGAAAAATAGATAGGCGTATTCGGATCTCAGACTAAATTAAATTTAGGGCGGCATTATGACGAGTTGCATAATTCTATAAATTCCACGTAAATGAACGACTTTCCGTTGATGAAATATATCTAAGGCATCGCTTTTATAGCTACATTTCAATAAATCGATTTGTCTGAAATGGTTCCGGGCAGCGTTCATCAGATATTAGCAGCGAGCCGCATCTCCAGCGGCGATTTCGACTTGCCGATGCGTCGCGCCCAGGCACAAGATTATGTCTCGCCAACGGGCAATTCTTAGCAGCTGGCTTGCAGCGAATGTTTGCAGCAGCAGGCCTGCCGGAGAAACCGGTTCGATCCGGCGCGGCGGCGAAATGATTGCCGAGGGTGAAATCCCGGCGGTGCTGGATAGATGCGGTGCCACGATGTCCTGTCCGGGAAATGGCCCCGTCATGGCATGCTTCTTTCCCGCAACTATCGACGCGCGGGCGGCCTCGGCATCACGATGAGACGAGGCCCAGCCTGTCTTCGTCGGTATAGATGTCGAACCTGGAAAGGGTGACCGGGCCGAAGGTCATCGTCAACGCCGCGTCGGCCGCATCGCGCCCTCGCGCCATCAGTATTCGCCCGCGTCGGGGCCGGTTGTGCCTTGCATCAAAGACATACCAGCGACCGCCCAGCCACACTTCGAACCAGGCTGAGAAATCCATATCCCCTACCGGCTTGGGCAGATCCATGTCGCCAAGGTATCCGGTGCAGTAGCGCGCAGGCACGTTCATGCAGCGGCACAATGTAATTGCCAGATGGGCGAAATCGCGACAGACACCTTCGCGCTCCTGGAAGACATCCCATGCGGTCTTGGTCGGCCTCGCTTTCATGTAATCAAAGCGAATGTGACCATGCACGTAATCAACGATGGCCTGGACCAGAGGCCAACCCGCAGCGGCGTTTCCGAACAGGTCCCATGCCGTCTCGGTAAGGCGGTCCGTCTCGCAGTAACGGCTGGCGAGAAGATACAACATGACGTCGTCGGGCAGTTCCTCGATCGCCGACTGCAAAGCGTCCGGCACGACCGGATCGGGATCGAAGGCGTCGTCGATGACGAACCCGCAGGAGATTGTCACGCCGCCCGCCGGAACGGTGAGGCGGGTGCAGATGTTGCCGAAGCTGTCGACATAGTCGTAGATGGGGATGTCGGGCGTGGTGAACAACCGCTGCGGCGTGCGCAGATCCTTGTTGCGCGATGCATGGATGCTCAAGTGTGCGAGCATCGGCACGGGTTGTTCGCAAGTGAAGGCGATATCGTATCCTGCGCGGATCAGCATGCAGGCTTCAGGTCGGCAAGAGCGCGTTCCACTCGTCCCAGGCCCTCGGCGGACTCCACTGCAAGATCAAGCGGCCGCCCACCGAGCTTGCCGCAAGCCGTGTTGAGATAGGCAATAGCCGCGTCCCGACCTCCCAGCACATCGAGCGCCAATTTCGTCACCTGACCCTGACGGCCCGCAGCATCGGGTGCCAGTTTAGGGCGATCCGACCAACGCACCTTCGGGCGAAAGGGCCGCATAGGCTTATCTTCACTATCCATTTCGGATTTCCTATTGATAGGGTCGCATGCGGTGCGCAGCGATCTTCCAGAGCAGGTGGGCGATCTGGATCTGGCCGATCGCGGTGGCTGTGGCCGTCTCCAGCATGGTCCGCGCATGATTGGGGCCGGGGCTGGAAAGGAAATCCCGCGCCGCCACGCGACCGCCGAGCAGGGCGAATGCAAGGCCAGCTATCTCGCTGCGTCGGTGGAAGGTCAGGTCATCTCTCGAAGCGCGGCTCCATTGCCGTCCGCATGAAGGAACTCCGGTCGGGCGAGAACGAGAGCAGGCGATGTGGCTAGGCAGTGGCCAGGTCATGACCATTGCGGATAGGCCGTGACACCCATGTCATGTCGCAGGCGGGCGATCCGGGTTTGGTAATGGCGCACGAGATCGAAATGCGATCTGCGCTCATGATCATCCTTATCGCGCGCACCGTATTGGATAAGCGCGATCTGATGATGAAAAAGTAGCTGGTTTAGATCCATGCGGGCCCTCCTTCTTGCGGGAGCGCATTAGGTCTCTCAGTTGCCGATGGGCGAAAATTATCGGCAATGTAATTCTTCTACACGATTCAGCTTCGATCAGCGAGACAATTCGATAAATCGGGAATAATATTTAAAAATATGCACCTCTGTTGAAAAATGCATTTTTGCCTGTATATGAAAATCGCTGCGTCATTTTTGGCGAATGCTGCCCTGCGTAATGCGGGCAATTTCTCAAGCATCAGCTTGGCTCTCATGACCGCCGTTTTGCGCATGCATGACGGCGGGCGCCCTCGTATTAGGGACATCATGGATTGGCCGAAGAAGAATTGCTGACAATGGAAGGCTACATCGAGGGAATCCTCCCCGATGGACGCTTCGCGGTCCTGCTCGACAATGAGCATAAGATCATTGCCTACACGGCGGGCAAGATGCGCAAGTTCCGCATCCGCTCGGTGGTCGGTGATCGCGTGCATGTCGAGATGACGCCTTACGATCTTTCAAAAGGCCGGATCGTGTTCCGTGAAAAGACACCGGGACAAGCCGGAGGGCCACCGAGACGGCGCAGCGGTTTCAGAAGATAAGAGCGGAAAAATCCGCACCGTAGGATATCATGCACATCAATACCCAAGGCGCACAAAAGCGCCCTGAAAATGCCAACTTCCATTCAGCCACCGTGCGTAACGGTCTGATCTACCGGTCAACAGGCCTTCTGAGCCGGGATCACTTGCAGCGCCTCGTCGCTGCCATGGTCGATTGACCAGATGCTCCCCGGTCTCAACCGGGGAGGCATCGCCGCAGAGTCATGGCTTGCGGGCGAACCAGATCACATGACGAAAACCCTTGTTGTTGGGCCGCGCCCTGACCTGCGTTTCGGTCACTTGGAAGCCGACGTCACGCGGTCGATGTGTGAACGCAGGTTCGGTGAAGGCTGACCAGATCGCAAATATGCCGCGCGGTCGCAGCGCCAGCATGGCTCGTTGCAGTCCAGGCACTGAGTAAAGCCCATCGTCAAGCTGGCGCGTCAGGCCTTCCGGAACATTGTCGACGTCCAGCAGAATGGCATCGTAAGCCTCCCACGCTGAATCGATTAGAAGCGCTACGTCGTCGCCGACGACACGAACGCGCGGATCCCTGATTGGTCCATAGCCGGGGACTGATATGCTTGCGCTGAGATAGTATCCGCTCGTGAGGGCGGTTCAGGCGAGGAGGTTCTTCAATGCCCCGACGAGAGACCCTTCGAGGTAGGGCTTTTCAAGGAACACGGCATCAGCTGGAATTTCGTGCCGGGCCAAAGGCCAGCGACCTGAAGTGATGATGATGCCGATGTGCGGCCAGCGTTGCTGTGTTTCAAACGCCAAGGCCATTCCGTCGATCGGCCCAGGCATGTCGATATCGGTGAACAGGATCGCGATTGAAGGGTTCGCTGCGAGGATGCTAAGAGCACGAGTGGCGTTCGCCGCCTCTGCCGTAGTGTATCCGGCGCTCTCGACCATGTCGCAGGCGGCCAGTAATATCAGTGGTTCGTCCTCGACAACGAGGACGGTTGGCGGAAGTGACATTGGGAGACGGCTTTCTGCGGGGCGCAGCAGTCAGCCCGGCATGCCGTCCCGATTTCATGGGCCGAGGCTCGCAGGCTCCGTTCGAGCCTGATGATCTCAATAGCGGCGCGACCTGTAAGTTCCAGGATCGATTATTTTTATCATATCTGGAAGCCACACGCGGTCGAACAAGATGACGGGGCTACGGAGCATTGATCGAAGGCCGCGAATGCCGCCAGCTATCCAGCCGATCACATGCGCGCGATTACCGGACGGGCAGCTTTCTGCATTTTTCCGAACGTAACCCGACATTCCGGAATCGGCCCATCGTGCAGTTCTTGGAACGATGGGCAAGACCAGAAGAATGGCGTTATTGATGTGGGGCTGTCAGTCCCAGCAAGGTTTTCGAATGTCGATCCTCTCTCAGATGCTGGCGTTTACCTCGTCGCTGCGGATTAGCGGTGCCGCTCACGTGCGCTGATCGGGATGAATGCCGGCTCACCGTAGCCCGTATAGATATCGCTCATAAGCCAAGTTCGTTCAGGCTCGCGTTCTTCCTCGGAAACGGCTCTCCACCAGAACCGCATTTCAGCGTTCCAGCGATAGCCACGCGACTTCAAGCGATCCTTGGCGTCAAAAGGCGCATCGATGGCATTCACTTGATAGGTCATCATCTGCGAGCATGTGACGAGGTGAGAGAGGATCGTTTCACCATCGGGCGCGGAATGGGAAAGCAGGTAGATCAAGGCGAGAATATCATTCTCGGCCCGGTGACCCTCGTAGAACCAACCGCATTGCGAAACGAGATGAGCGAGCGCCCGGCCGTCGAAGCCCAATTCCAGCCAGTCCAGTTCGGCCATTGAGCACGCCCAAGGCTGGCCTGCGATTGCCGGAAGCCGGCGGTCAACGAAGGGCCGGTCAAACGCGGCATTGTGTGCGACAATGATGTCGGCCGAGGAAAGAATTTCCACCGCTGCAGCCTCATCGATCGCTTGTCCCGCCAGATCACCGGCTGTCAGACCGGTGAGCTTGGTTATCTTCGGATCTAGTGGGATACCAAGATCCTCGCGCCACACGCGCGGAAGGCCCACCTGAGTAACGCGCCCTCGCTCGTCGAACCGGAACCGCTGGACGGCAAGTTCGATGATTCGATCGACCTCGCGATCTAACCCCGTCGTTTCCACATCAATAGCCACACCGATCCGGCTGCCCTGCCCAGGATCGGCTTGATGAAAGGCAGCCACCGGGCGAAGCTTTCGCAGCACTTTGAAGTCAGGATGACCGTCCAATTCGGCGATCATCTTCTCATGGAGCTCAGTCACTGCGACACCTGTCCGACAAGCTCGTTCCTCACGCAGCATCGATGACACGAAACACAGTGCCCTTGCCGGCATCCCGGACAAGATCAACTCTCTTACCGTCCCAGTGGTAATCAAGATGGCGCCCTTGAAGGGGGTGCGAAGCGCAGTCAGGGTGAAATAGCGCTACGCATTCACCTCCGGGATGCCGGACGCTGGGATAGGCGATTCCATCCGAACCGGCGTTCCTAAGATTAGTCGCTAGATGCTGGGCTACAGAGTAATCCTTCGGATCTAAGGCAGCACTTGAGCTTTCACCTCGCAAGTCATGGAGATCGGCATGAACCGCCAGGATGATCTCCCGAAATTGCGATGTCCATCCCGCTGGCTCAGCGGTCTTGGCCATGAAGCGTGCGTGATGGTGGATCGTCTCGAACAGGGCGGTTTCATAACTGCGTGCGACGTAGAGCACGCCATAATGCCCGGCCGAGAAGCGGCTCGGCCGATCCGAGCTGACATGGGTGAACGAGGCCATGAGGTAGGAAGCTCCGGGTCCGCCGACCCTACGCTCGGGCGAAACAAGGTCGATGTTACCGATCGTTGCCATAATACGCGGGTTTGTCTTTTGCTCGGCCGACAGAAGAAGAGGCCAATCCGCAGGATCCGCTATGTCCTCGAAGAGGTCTATCGGAGGAAAGACGCTGCGAATGATCCTGACCGCGCCCGCCCACTCGACCTTGCTGACCCGGGGCATGCCCTCCATGGTCACCAGCCGCCGCGCTCCGAATCGAGATAACGCCGAACCCGCATGATATCGGTGAGTTCTCCGCCGAGCATCACCTGCAGCGCGCTGGCTCCGTCAAACGCGACGTTGGTAGCCTTGACCCAGTCATAACCGCGCTGAGGTTCCTGGAAGATGATCCTCAACGCCTTGTGAATTCCCATAAGGTTGGACAGCCGCGCCAGTCCATCGCGTGAGATACGTCCGGGCCCTTCAGCCTTCCAGCGACGAAAGGTGCGCAACGGCATGTCTGTCAGCACTGCCGCCTGCTCGTCCGTTATGCCCCAGCGAGAAAACAGATTGAGTGCCGCACGGAAGAGCGCACCACCTTCTTCTTGCGTGATTGGCTCGGGCCGGAACGGCGTGGGAGCCGTGTCGATTGCTTGCAGCAGCGTCATCCAATCCTCCTTATGGCCAGATATAGCCTTACCACTGCCAAATGGCAACCACGAGCCAGCGGTATCCTGCAAAGCTTACGCGCTGAACCGGGGCGGACGATCTCGGCGCCGTCCTGCAGCTTACAAGGATGGTCGGACAATTACTGCGCCATGAGGACACGTTCATCCCAATGTGCACCTCGATGATAGGCTGCACGAACACTGTTCCGCTCTGACCGACGGGTAGGGTCCACACCGTCGATCACGGTCAGTGCCAGAACAGGAGAAGGAGCAGAATGACCGGCAGCGGAATGCCGAGCAACTACAGAACAATTCCCTTACCCATATCGCCTTTCCGGTTCGAACGATTACCGCTACCATTCAGAAACGAAACAAACTGGCTCCAGTTACCGGAACTGCGGCCTGTGTGTGGTCGATAATCGCCGTTCGGACTTTGCAAGCCCGTCCCGGTGTGCACAGAACAAGGCGGCAATAATCACGAATCGGATTGCCATGGCTGCGGCGGATCCTCCGATTGCTGCATGCCAGTTGCTGTGCCGCTCGGCCGTCGCCATAGGCCGGAGGATGGATGACAGTATTTCCGCAACCATTCTGCGCGTGCTCGAGCGAGCGCCGCAATGGATCCGGCACGATCTCGAAGCAAAGGACGACGCCATCCGCGCGCGCGCCGAAGAGACGCTGGCCGCCATGATCGCCAATGCGCTGCAGACGGGAACAAGCGCTTCGCCTGAGGCTTGAAGAGGCTCGTCTAACGGGAGTTTCCTAATGCGCCGCCGGACGTTGTTTCCCATCGTTCTGGTAGCCGGCGTTCTGGTTGCCGGCTTCCATGTCGGCCCTGCGGCCACCGATGCCGTCCCCGTGCCACAGCCGCTCAAGTCTGCCGAGCGCATTACCTGCGCGGCCAACCGACATTTTCTGCTGCGGACGGACGCCGAGCGAGCACAGATTCAGATCGGCAACCGGCGTCTTGAACTGCAGCGCGCACCCTCGGCGATCAGCCAGCGATATCGCAGCGAGGAGGCGACCTTGATGCTCGATGGGGAATTCATCGCCTTCGTTCCCAAAGGCGATGCGGGGTGGACGGATTGCCGCCATGCCAGGATCGCACCGGCATCGATACCCAAGGGGTGAACCATGCAATCGGGGCTCGCGCCACGTTGCGGATAGGTGATCGCGCCTGACAGGACTGATCGTCCCCGAGCCTCCCCGCCCGGAGTTCCGGGCGGCAACCTCGCATATCGCCTCCCCTTGCGCCCCTGACGATCGTAGCAGTGGCACAGCATCTGAAACCCTTGGAAAACACGCTCGCGCGCCCGGTCTATCGACGGGGCGAGCCGATCCCCGAGCTGCTCGTCGGACAAGCTCGCGAGCCGCGCCAGACGGAACACCTCGCGGTGCGGTTCTGGCGGCGACCATTAGGGCAGCGGATCCGACGCTTCACCGTATCGTCGATCTCGGCGAAGACGCCCTTCAGGGTCAGTTCCCGAAGGCGCTGGTCGAGCCTGTAGTGATACCGGATCATGCCCGGCCATCCCTTGATGCAAGGGGCTCGGACGGGAGGAGCTCGCATGCCAAGAGATAGTCCGCACCCTTGCTGGCCGCGCTGGCAGCCCGAAAGATCGCCTTTTCATCCGCCCGCATCGCCTCCAGCCATGCACCGATGTAATCCGAATGCCGCACCGTAGGCTGGATTCCGAGCGAAGCGCAGGTAAAGGCCGCCGTCATCTCGGCTGCCAGTTCCTCCGTCGCATAGGCCATCGAACCGAAGCGCCCGGACTGGTCGCGTTCCAGTCGTCCTCGGCCGCCAGCCCAATGCCCGAGTTCGTGCAGCGCCGTGCGATACCAGTTAATCGGATCATGAAAGAGCGCCTGCGGCGGCACCTGCACGTAGTCCTCGTCAGGAGCATAGAAGGCCCTGTCGCCCCCGATCCGGAAATCCGCGCCAGTCGCGGTGATGATGCTGTCCGCCGCTGCAACCGCCATGACGGGATCGGGCACGGCGGATGGACCTTCGAGCCCCTTGGGCAGGCCTTCGCACTGATCGAAGTTGAAGACGATGAAGCGCTTGAGGAAGGCCACCGTGCGTGCCTCGCGACCCTCGCCCTGCGCCTTGGCTGCCTCATCCTTCGGGGTGAAGCGATCCGCATAGCAGACGACGGTTCCCTTCTCGCCGCGCCGCACGTTCCCGCCCACCCCTGCCGCCTGTTTGTAGGTGAGCCAGCGTTGCGAACCGAACCCGCCACCGATGCCCGCTGCCCACAGGATGAGCACGTTGATCCCGGAATAGGCCCGTCCGGTCACGGCGTTGGCAGGCATCATGCACGGGCATGTCGCAGCATCCCACGGCTGCACCCATGGCAAACGGCCCTCTTCCAGCTCGGCAATGATCCGCGCGGTTACCTCACCGTAGAGGCTCTGACGTTCGACCTTCATCTTCTCGCTCCTTCCTCAACCGCCATTGACCGGCGCCAGGGTGGCGGGGGGCGGCAGGAGCGAACCGGAAGCCCCGCCGGCTGATGGCGGGCTGCACCCTCGGCGGGACCCGGTTGCGCGAGCGCAATAGGGTGGCGAAGGGTCGGAACGGAGTGGAGAACCCGGGAACAAAGTGGACGGGTTGCGGCCCGTCGAGGCGGGGCTACAGGGCAGCGACGCCCCCCGCCACACAGGAGCCGTCAAGGCTCAACGCCGCCGCGCGCCCGCGAGGCGACCGCCAGCGGGGTGCAACGCAGCCCGCCCCGCCAGCGATCGTTACGGCTGTGCCGACGAGACGCCGAAGGTGGCTCGGTTGAGCGTCAGTGAAATAGAGCGCGGTCGCGCCTCGCCGCGGGGCGGTATTACCCGCTCACGTTCCCGTCAGAAGCGTGATGACGATCAGCTGGACAGATCAGTGCTTGAAGCAATGCTCACGATGCCAGCTTAGAAAACTGGGATGCGGCCGGTCAGCAATGTGTACAGGGCAAAGCGCAGCGCCGGTGCGATTGATCAGACCCCGGATCGCGTCGCCGTCATTGGCCTGACGGCTGACGAGAACCTCAAGGTCATCGGCAAGGCTGATGAGACCGCGATCAAACATCCAGTGCACGGTCCCCGACAGGGCCAGCCCGTTGCTGACGACGTCGGGACCGCCCTTTTCAACGGGGCGGATATGAGCCGCCTCAACCTCGGCCCTGCCACCGCCATTGATGAGCTTGAGCCCTGTGATGGCGCAGCGCGCGTCATAGGCGGTCACGACCCGGCGCCGAAACAGACGGTCGCGCACCAGGCGCGAACCCAGATAGGCGACGCGATCCCGCTCGACCTCATGGATGAATGGCACGCGCTCTTCTTGCAAAACGTGAGCGCCCGATGCGTCAGGTGCGGCTCCTACCCTGGGCAGGAAGTCCGCTTCCTCGGCAATGCCGAGATCGATGATGCGATTGAAGTCCTGATCGGAGAGCGGACGCACGGCAGACTGGGCGCGGCCTGAAATCCTGCCCGCCTCGTTCAGGACCCCGCGCTCGACGATGCCGAGGGGCCCGTTGAAAGGGACCGCGTTGACGAAATCGAGGTAGGAACCCGGCTCGATCAGCGCCAAATACATGCTTGGTGCAGACGGATCGGGCACGACCCGACCCACTTTCGCTACTGCGAAGTAGCCCTTCGAGAACCGGATTTTGCTTGGCTCATAATAGATGATCCAGTCACCAATGCAGGCGCTCACACGGCTCAGGTATTGCGGGGGAAACTGATATCGCTCCGCCGGGCTGTCGTCATAGATCGAGTCCGAGCGATGGATGAAGACGCCTTTGGCCATCGCTCGGCGATACCTGGATGCGGCGAAAGAGGAAACTTTTGTCTTTCATCGCTCGACCTTGTCTGCAGTGCAGTGGCCTCGCCAGGCGCCGTGCTTTGGCAACTGCCCGCAGTCGATGCCGTTGGATCAGAGCTTTTAGGGGCCTAAACCACGGGCCGCGTCATCTGCGTCTATCGCTCGATGCGTCAAGCTCCCTGACTTACAGAGCGCCCGCCCTTTGCCCGCATTCTGCCCCCGCTTTGCCTACATCCTGAAGGGCGGCCCTGTGTTGCGGGCGGAAGTGGCCATCAGGGAGGTAACAAATCCTCTGAGTGGATCTGTTCCTGTCGGAGGATATGTTACACGGCACCTGAGATACCTCTCATCTACAGCCGCCTGGCTCAGACTATCGAAAGTGCCCGGCGAAACAGTCCGATCGCGGCTTCGGTCGCTCGGGCTGCAAGGACAGGGTCGTAGCGATGGCCTTCGTCCCGCATGAAAGCATGCGCTGCGTTAAATTCGAGCCACTCGTAATGCGCGCCGACAGTCTCCAGTTGCTCTCTGATCTTTTGGCGGCCCTCGAAAGGAATGTGCGGGTCCTGCCGGCCCCACACGAAAAGCGCCTCGCCCTTCATGTCCCCCAATCGGGCAAAGGTATCATCATTGCGGCCCGCCCCAAGCGTCCCGCTGTGAATGTCGGTAGCATAGAAGCACGCTGCCGCCTTCACGCGCACATCGAATGCGGCGCGCAACGCCAGATGCCCACCAAGGCATTTGCCTACTGTGCCAAGGCTGCCCGTGCTCGCAGGGTGAGATGCAAGGTAGTCGAGCCCGAGCTGGGCATCCCGATCGAAGGCGGCTACGGTTTTGGTTACCTTGAGAGCGTTCCCCCGGCCGGTCCCTTCGGCGGTATAGGAAAGGCAACTGCCGGCAGGCTCGAACTCATGGTACACTTCAGGCACGCCACGAGGAAACCATGACCTGCAAGGGTGGCCGCGATTCGGCGGATCGGTCCTGTGACCTGGTAGATCTCCGAGAAGAACATCAACGCGGGAAAGCGGCCCTCCACCGCCGGAACAGATGCATACGCATTGCCCCGCCACCACCATCGCTGGTCGGGATATCAGTGAATTCATCGGATAACGACGATCGGCGGAAATCCGCCATTTTCCTATTTTTTGCCGGGAAAACGTCAGTTAAACTGCTCAATAACTTAGCGAATGGTTGGGAAACAGATGGAGCCTGTATGACCGACGTCGAATTGCTCCGCAGCACAACAGACGATGACGTCGCCGCGGCCGTTTGAAACGCTGGTGAGGCATTTCCCATCATTGACCCAGCGTACTAAATCCCGGCGAAATCTCGGCGCAGCACCCCGAGCGAAGCGGCAGCGAACTGGCGCATGATGCGATGCCAGTACGGCCCGGCGCGCTCCCGCGGCTGCCATTCGTCATCCGGGTCGGTACTCGACTGCGTCATCCACATGGCCTCGGCCATCTGTTCGATCAGCGCTTCCTCGTCGTTCGCGGTGCAGATGCGGCAGGTCATCGCGGGCGGTCCTGGAAGATGCTCTGTATCGGCGCCGGGCCGCGCACCTGCAGCTTATCGAATCGCGCGACTATGACGGCGACGGCCTGCGCTTGGGCGCGCTGGGCTTTGCCCTGGTCTTCCACCAGCATGTCGCGCTGCACCGATCGCGCGATCCGCTGGACGCCGCGCACAATCTCGAAGCGGACCTGATCGGCTGTCAGGATCTCGGGAAATGGGTCAACCTGCTCGACCATCTCACAAACTCCATATGAGAACAAAGATGGAACATGCTATGGTCTGGTCATGGTGATTCGCACAGAGGATTTTTCTATGGCCAGCTTACCGACGATCGATGGTCATCGTATCAACGTCCAGGGAGCGCCGACAGAGCCTGTGCCGTTCGGTCGGTGGGTTCTGCAGCAGACGGAGCGTGGCAGGTTTCTGGGCGCGCTGGCGAAAGCCGCCAAGGCCGATCGCGCTTTCCCCCGTGACGGCGAACCTGAAGCTGTCCGTAAGCGCTTGAGCGAGCAGGGTGCCGATCCGGAAATGCATGAAGCGCTCGATGACGCTGAACTCGATTGGGCAGCGCTATGACGGAGCCGATGTCCGACGACGCGCTGATCGCACTCGCACAGCACCGCTTCGGTCAGGCAGACAGGGAAGGGGCCACTCACGAGGACTGCCGGCAGCTGCGGGACATTTTCCCGGCATTGCTGCAGCGGCTGCGAGAGAAGGTCGAGCTGACCCGCGATCTAGTTTCGATCGAGTACGTCGACCTCCGTGATCCCAAGGACTGGGAGCGCCTGGCTGCCGCCGCCAACAAGAACGAACCTGACGACCAGCTGCAGCTGGCGCTTACGCACCTCTGATCCAGAGGTTTGCCATCGCTCCCTGCCCCGGGGCGCTGATGATGGTGGGTGCGGCAATCCGCACGCCGCACCCACATTTTTCACGGCGATCAAGCATTTTGTGGCGCTGTGTGCTGTTGTGCATAGTCGCTCACAAGACCACCTCCTAAGCGGCCTGCGACGAGCGCGGCGACTTGCAGGGGATCGCCACGCTCGCGACAAACTTAGCCTAGCTGAGTTGGTACGATGAACGGCTCATTAGGAGGTCGATCGTCCCGCTTGTTGGGTTCCCACAGCGGGGCAGGCTCAAACCACCGCCGCCAGCCGTCAGTCGTCCGTTCCCAAGTTTGGCTCCAGTTTCCACAGATGTATTGCCGGGCCCGTCCGGCTGCCGTCAACCGGCTGCTGGTAATCATGCAGTCATGCGGTGCATCCTCTTTTGGCGCGCCATCGTGATGGCAGCAGTACTCGCAAAACCACGGATGCACCGACATTGCCACCTCTCTGCAGACCAATTGTTTGATGGTAAATCAATGTCATTCACCCCATTCAGTTCCTCAAAATGCCGATACGTCCGTAGGCGCGACGCAGGCGGTTGAACGAAGCCGGCACCCAGCATGACGGCGCGCCAGCGGGGTGTTACAGCATCACTTTCCTTGGTTGCCCATTACGTAAACCGCAGATAAGTACGGGACGTGCCAGGCCGGGGTTCCACCAGTCACCCGGCTTGGCACTTTCATCCATAGCGTCAGCCGCCGGCTGCACTGATGAATCTTCGGCCTCTGGATCGATGAGGCTACGAGCACGTGATCAGCGGGCTGCCGTAAGGAAAAAAGGACTGACCCAGAGGTCAGCCCTTATGAAAGTTTGGGAGAGGATGCCTAAAAGGCACCTGTGAAATGGACCCATCGGCTGCATTGCCGCAAGCGCGAAGAACGCCGTGAGGGCACTCTAAATTTTGCAACGCCTTGCAGCGCGCGCGCCGGCCGATCGTCGCTACCCAAGCGCGCCGATTTCGAGGAACCTAATTCCGTCCCGGCGTGTTGACGTATCAAACACCCTGTTTGTAGCCTATCGGCCCGGTGTGAAGTCTTCCACACCCTCCCCCTCCACTCCACCGGGCCGCTATTTTCCGCAATCGATGTTCGGCATCCCCTTGCGCTCGTAGTACCGGCACAGTCTCATGCCGGCGGCGTGCAGCTGATCCCCCCAGCCTTCCACAGCGCTTGTTGTATCGAGCGTCTGCAGCGGGATCGGTCAGAATGTCAGCGCCCGGGCGTGGCTTCGGTTCGGTCACCGCCGCAATGTCCTGCGCCCGGGGGAAATGAGCCGGGCCGAGCCTCACTGCAGGCAGTCTGGGCCAGCGCGGTTAGGCAAATTGCGGCTACTGTGGGATAACGTGAACCGTCACGGCGATTTCGAGCTACCGATGCCCGCCCCCTGTTAGGGTTTTCACGTTTTCGCCGTGACATCATCTGCAATGCTCCTGGTAAGCAGCTATCTTCGCTAGTTCCGCCGCGCTGTAGGCTTGACGCAGCCGCTGGCAGTTCAGCGCGATTGGGGTCGGCGGAAGGCTGGCGCGCTGCTCAGCCGGCTTTGTCTGCTCGGCCGCCGCTGCCTTGGCGATCTCGGTTTCCCGTGCCTGGTCGGCAATCATGCCCTGGATTGCGTCGTCGGCCCGCTCTTCGGCGCTGCGCCCGCGCGCGTCAGCTGTCGCGGCCTGCTGCTTCACCTGCTCAGCTCGAACCGCGTCTGCTCGCTCACCGTCCAGCCACGTGTTCCACACCCAGATCGCCGCGCCGAGGAATGCAGCCAAGCCCAGCGCTATGCTGATCCACGCAGCGAGCTTTCGGGCAGGCTCACCTCGACCACCGCCGCCGCCAAGGACAATCCGGTCTACGTGACCGCCGCCGGGACCATCACCAACGTCGCCAACGGCAACACCGCAGCAGCGGGCTGGAAGTTCGACGACACCATCGCCGCCGCGGACTTCGACACTGAGACTTTCGTTACGCACCCTCAGGCGCGCGAGGGGTTATGGTCCATAAGCGACGATACAACCCCGAAGTGGCAGCGCGATGTTAGCTTCACGCTTACTCAGCCAAGTCCTTCAGGCGGCGGACACCTGCAGGCCATTGCCTATGCCATCCAAAAGCGCGCGATCACTGAGAACGTCAACGCTGGTCCAGACGGGGCCGGGTTCCGCTCCGACGATCAGGCGTACACCCTAGAAGCGCGGACAGTGCCGCAGGCCGTGGCCTACCCGATCAATCCCAACGCGCTGCGCGATGACAGTCATGCCATCACGCCGTCGCCGGACGCATCAGGGCGCGTGCGCCTGCGCGATCCCGGTTTGGGTGTCGGCGCCGACGGCGACCCTGCAGATACGCTGCAGGCCGCTGGACCGGCGCCGTCGCCTATTCCATAATGCCGATGAACAGCGGCAAGGATTACAAGGCCCACGAAACCGACGTTGCGCAGCCGTTCATGGCGGGCGGCCCGGTGGGCGGCAATCAAGGCGGCGACTACATCGCGCAACGCTCTGCCGTCCGCCGCCTGACCCCACGCGAGTGCGAACGCCTGCAAGGGTTTCCTGACGATTACACGCTGATCCCGGTGCGCGGAAAACCCGCCGCCGATGGCCCGCGCTACAAGGCGCCGGGCAACTCCATGGCCGTGCCTGTCATGCTTTGGATAGGTGAGCGGATCGCAGCGGTTGATGCAATTGCTCGGGAGGCGCTGGCAGCATGATCTTTGGTGTGCCTCTTTGCCGTCAGCGCCGGGCTGCAGCCCACGCATGCACCCGAGCCATCCATCGCCATCTGGTAACTGACGGCGGTCGCCCCGCGCCCCAATCCACCAAAGGCATTTCGCGCTTCAAGACTTCGATGCGGTTCAGCGCGTCAACGAGCCTCGTGTCGAGGCCTGCGCTCATCCTGAGCACGAACACGTCCCAGTTTCGGCACTCCGCGGTAACAGCAGTTTGCCATGGCTCTGATATATCAATGCCCGGCAATTCGAATCGCAGTGCTCTCAAGCGCTGCACCAGCACTTCCAGGGGGACCAATTTAACCTCTCGCGACCTTGTAGCATCGGTCGCCCAGATGGCCCATTGGCAACCGCTAACTTTGGTAAACCAAGTCTACGACGTAACTTTTGATTTAGATTACTGCCGGGCGGAATTTGCTTCGATTACAACGATAATCGGTAGGCCCCGCGCGGCATGACCCGGATCGAGCAAATCGGCGATGCGACCCTGTACCTGGGCGACGCTTACGAGATTCGTCCGACGCTGGGCTGGTTCGACGTGGACGCCATGGACCCGCCATATGAATTCCGCGCTGAGGGCGGCGGGATGTATCGGGCCGCGCGCAAGGGGATGGACGATATCGTGGAGCAGGGCCTTCATAAAGGCTTTGAGCATTCGGTGATCAACTCCCTGCTCTGCGGCGCGGCGGTCGTCTTCTGCCACAACGACCAGCTTCCGAAGCTGCTACCTTACATCGACGGCAATTTCGAGCGGTTCGCCCTTTGCACTTGGCGCAAGAAGAATCCGCAGCCGGTGGCGAACAAGCATTACCGCCCGGTCAACGAGTTCTACGTCCATGCGTGGAACAAAGGATTCCACCCGACCGGCACGCTGGACGACCTAGATCGTCAGATAATCGCGATGTCGCCGCGCGGCGATGACAAGTTCGGACACCCAACCGTCAAGCCCGACGCAGTGATGGACAAGATCATGCCCAATGTCTTGGGCGCGACGGTCTGCGATCGCTTCATGGGCACCGGCTCGACCGGTGTCGCGGCCCTACGCGCAGGCAAGCGGTTCGTCGGCATCGAGCACAACCCTGCGCACTTCGACACCGCATGTCGGCGCATTGAGGAAGCCACAAGGGAGCTCGCAGCATGACGCACGAACGCCGCGGCAAGTCCGACGAATGGTACACGCCTAAGTACGTGTTCGACGCGCTGGGCTGCACTTTCGATCTGGACGTTGCCCACCCCCGCAACCACACGCACACCGCTATGCCCACGCGCCGGTTCTTCTACGAAGCGGCCTTGGAGCAAGACTGGTCCGGTTTCATCTGGATGAATCCGCCTTTCGGAAACAGTGACCGAGCGAAGCTTGTCTGGATGAACCGCTTCTTCGATCACGGGAATGGCATCGCCCTCACGCCGGATCGCACTTCCGCGCCGTGGTTCCAACGGTGCTGAGAGCGCGCAGACATGGTGCTGTTCGTTTCGCCAAAGATCAAGTTTGTCGCTCCTGACGGTTCACTCGGTGAGCAGCCGGGGAACGGCACCGTCCTCTGGGCCAGCGGAGATCGCGGCGTGGAAGCGCTGCAGACGGCCCATTCGCGTGGGCTCGGCCAGATCGCACGCCCGATTCGAAAGGAAGCAGCACGAGCCTGGAAGAACGCCTCGCAGGCTGGACGCCTGATGCCGTCATCGACTTCATCGCCAAAGCATCGGAGGCCATCGCCTTACAGGCTGGCGTCGGTGGCCGTGAGACGGCCGGCGCGATCGGCTCCTACCTCGCTCTCAAGCCTGAGCACATCGAGCCCTTCTTTACCGGGGGGATCATGGAGCTTCCGAGCGAGTGGATGGATGGCGGCCGTCTTACTTGGCACGGGATGAACGGGAAGATCGTGCATCCGGGCGAGTTGCGCGAGGCGCAGGCCGCGCGGCGCGCGCTTGACGTTGCGCAGTGGAGGAACGCGGCATGAGTGCGCGTTCCTTATCTGCCTCCGCCGACGCTCCTGACAATCTTCGTCAGCAGACCCCGCTCAACCTCGCCCATATGACCGACCTCATCCTCAATCGAGGTGAGCTCAGCACGGTACGCCGCGACCCGCTCCGGTGCAAGATCGAGATCCAGCTCATCCGAATGAATTCGGAGTTGGGCGATGACGGATCTAAACTCGGCGTCGGGAAGACGGGACATCGTGTGGGCAAGCAGATCGTGCAGGGCGTAATGAGCACCTTCCGTCTGCATCATAGCACTTTCGAGCGCAGCCACGCGCGCTTCAATGGGGCTCTTCATCGTCTGATCCTCGGCGAAAGGGGACGGTGGCGCACCTGTAATCCTATCATAGGTCACGGTGCGATTTCTTACAGTACGCGCGGCCAGACCGCAGGGTTCCTGAATATAGATAGATGCATCTCTGACATCGGAAGCACCAGGGAAGGTAGATGGCATGATATCGCGGGCCGCCATAAAAAAGGGCGGCGCCTCTTCGGTCACCGCCCTGGAATTTTTCGCTTAACGCGATCGGTTCCAGCCGCCGCGATCACGGTCCCGGGTTCGCTTGTGACCGCCTCGATGTCCATCACGATCACGGTCGTGGCGATCGTACCGGTCGCCGTGCGGCGGGCGGTGTCGACCAGGTCGGTCATCGGTGCACGCGGCCAGACCGGTGCTAGCGACCATCAACAGGGCCACTCCAAGTTTCAGGTAACGGGGCATTCACTTCTCCAAGCTGGATGCGTCGCACGGCGATGCAGTTTGGGGGAATGAACCGCGCCGGGATTGCCGGAGGCCCTAACTCCTGAGAGTGAGGGTCTATGATGAGCAAGACGACGAACAAGTTCGCCCCTGAGGTTCGGCAGCGAGCGATCCGGATGGTTCTGGATCACGAGGGCGATTACCCCTCTCGCTGGGCTGCGATCACATCGGTTGCCGGGAAGATTGGTTGTTCCGGGCACACGCTGCTGGAATGGGTGAAGAAATCCGAGGTGGACAGCGGCAAGCGCGGTGGCGTGCCGACAGAGACTGCTGAGAAACTCAAAGCATTGGAGCGTGAAGTCCGCGAACTGCGGCAAGCCAATGAGATCCTGCGCAAGGCGTCGGCATATTTTGCCCAGGCGGAGCTCGACCGCCCGTTCAAACGATGATCGCCTTTATCGACGAACATCGCGATGCCTATGGGGTCGAGCCGATCTGCCGGGTTCTGCCGATCGCCCCATCCACCTATCACGAGCGCCTTGCCAAGCGGCGAGACCCGGCTTTGCAATCCGCTCGTGTCCGCCGGGATGAAGAGCTAAAGCCCGAAGTTCTCCGGGTCTTTGCCGAGAACTTCGGCGTCTACGGTGTTCGCAAGGTATGGCGGCAGATGAAGCGCGAGGGCTTCGATGTTGCACGCTGCACCGTGCAGCGGTTGATGCGAGATCTTGGTCTGCAAGGGGTGACCCGGGGTAAGCCGGTGCGTACCACGATCGCGGACAAGACCGCGCCATGCCCGCTCGATCAGGTCAATCGCCAGTTCCATGCTCCGGCGCCGAACATGCTCTGGGTTTCCGACTTCACCTATGTCGCGACCTGGGCGGGGTTCGTCTACGTTGCCTTCGTGATCGACGTCTATGCTCGCTATATCGTGGGCTGGCGTGTCAGCCGGACAGCGCACGCCAGCTTCGTGCTGGATGCGCTGGAGCAGGCTATCCACGACCGACGGCCCGTTCATCGCGGCGGTCTGGTCCATCACAGCGACCGCGGTTCGCAATACGTGTCTATCAAGTACACCGAACGTCTCGCGGAAGCCGGCATCGAGCCATCCGTCGGCAGCGTCGGCGACAGCTACGACAACGCTTTGGCCGAGACGATCAACGGTCTTTACAAGGCCGAGGTGATCCACCGTCGAGGCCCTTGGCGCTCATTCGAAGCCGTCGAACACGCTACCTTGGAATGGGTCGATTGGTTCAACAACAGGCGCCTGCTGGAGCCGATCGGAAACATTCCGCCCGTCGAAGCCGAGCAACGCTACTACGCTATGCTGGACGACGTCCCACTGGCTGCCTAATTTAAGAAAACTGGCCTCCGGCAATCCCGGCGCGGTTCAGAATGAGTCCCAAGGCCCGAGCGGCAGTCGGGTTCCAAATCTATACTAAGAAACCCGTTTGGTTGGACGCCTCATATTGGTCGCCAACTGACTGCGGGCTGCTGGGTTGCGAGCGCGTTAATCCGCTCTACGAGGCGCGGGAAGGCTGCGCGGCCACCCGAAAAGCCCCTCTACTCAAAGAGCACCGGCCACATACCAGCGATAACCGCGCCCCCGATTACAGCGACGGTTGTCGACCAAAAACGAATACGTTCAGTGCCACTCATAACTTGCCCCCAAGCTTCTGGATGACCGGCGCCATAGACCTTGAGAATGAAGCGTTAGTTAACCCCGGAAGGCGGCAGCCACGTCTGACAAGGGTATCATCTTCAGCGCGCCGATGGTGCGCGCTCTGCTGGATGGCCGGAAGACGCAGACGCGCCGGCTGATCAAGCTACTTAAGGAATACAGCCGCCCTGACATGGGGGGCTGGGAAGCGTCGACGACTGGAGGCGAGGCCGTCTTCGCGGTCGTGAAGGGCACCGCCGCCGCGATGCGACTGAGAATGTCGCCCAGGCGGTCGATTGAGGCTGGAGCAATCTCGCAACTAATGACGTCGGGGCCCAACGCTCACGAGGCCCCTGTGCGAGGGCGAAGCGGCACGAAGTTCCGCAAGGGTTCTTTCGATGATGGGGTGCGGTATCACGCCGACAGGCTCGTCGCTGGCGCGCACGCGAGCCATTTCGCGGGCCGCTGCTACCGCAGCCGTTTCATCGCGCAACTCGGGGGCAGCGATTGTGACGTTGTCGGTCGTGGATCGCGGCGCTTTCGGCAACTTGGTTTGCACAGCCGTCTTGCCGGCATTCTTCTTGGCCCAGTAGCCGGGCGGCGGCGTCGATATCTGGTGCTTGCGACAGATCTTATGGATCGCAACATCCGAAAGCGCGAAATCCTTCGCGATGTGAGTTATGGGCTTGGACCATACGAGATCGTAGAACTCACGCCGAGAGTAGGTACGGGCCATCCAGGGTTTCCTGCTGCTAAATCCTGTCCACCCTAGCCAGCAATGCGCAAAGAAGAAGCCGCTGAGGAACCGACCTGACCAAGTGCGTTAAACTGGCACGGCGACTGCAGAGCAATTATTCAACCGCAAACCCATTGTTTTTGCGCGTCTCGCCGGGGCGCCCTCTCTGGTTTACTCCCAGCATCTCACCCGCCAAGGTGGCGAAGGGATATAATCCTGCAGTTTCGATCACGTACCAAATTTAGGGCGCAGAACCTCGGCACCGTCCCGGAGCTTTACGAGATAGTCCGACCACCACTGCGCCATACGGACTCTTTCATCCCAATGTGCGCCGCGATGGTACGCTCCACGCACCAAGTCTCGCTCCCGGTGCGCGAGCGATCGCTCGATCGCGTCGGGATGCCAGAGACCACATTCATTGAGCAAGGTGCTTGCTGTTGCGCGAAAACCATGGGAGGTCATTTGATCGTTAGTGTACCCCAGCCGCCTAAGCGCAACATTGAGGGTATTCTCGCAGATCGGCTTCAAGAACGTCTTGTTTGCGGGGAACAAGAAACTTCCTGAATTCTCCAGTGATCGAAGCTGCTTGAGCAAGGCGAGGGCTTGGGTCGAGAGCGGCACGGAATGCACTTTTCGCATCTTGGTTCTCTCGGCAGGCACCCGCCAAACAGCAGCTTCGAAATCGATTTCTGCCCACTCTGCCCTCCGGAGTTCTCCGGGACGGAGATAAACGTGCGGCAGCAACTGCAAGGCTATTCTCGTTTCGATTTTCCCTCCGTAAGCATCGATGGCTCGCAGCAGTTCACCGACTTGTGCAGGCTCAAGCAATGCAGCGTGATGCTTCACCTTAGGGGTGATCAAAGCGCCGCGTAGAATGTCAGCGGGGTTATGCTGAGCCCGCAAGGTCGCGACAGCGTAACGGAAAATACGCCCAGCAAATGTTCGAGCCCGGATGGCGGATTCATGATGGCCCTTCCTCTCAAGCCTCTTGAGAGCTTTCAGCAGTTCATGCGCCGTGATATCAGCAATCGGCCGGGAGCCGATCGTCGGGTGCAACACATCGATCAGCCAGCGCGATTTCTTTAGCGTCGCAGGTGCCTTGCCTTCCAACTCCATCTTTTCGACAAACTCGTCGGCCACCACGCGAAACGTTGTGCGTGCGGCAATCTCAGCCTCGACCTTGGCTTGGGTTCGGGCGGCAACCGGATTGACCTGCCCCCCGAAAGGTCCCTCATTTTGATGTAGAGTCTGCCACTGTAAGGAGCAGACGCATGAGGAAGAGCCGTTTTACCGAGGCGCAGAT
>NZ_JBNPXM010000019.1:0-44805 GCF_050433305.1 Novosphingobium gossypii
GAACTCCTCCCATGGAATTGGAAGGCCGCTCAGCAGCAGCTCACACCGGAAATCGCTGCCTGACTTCAGCTCCGCGCCAGCTAGCGGATGCGTACGAAAGGGCGGTCGTGCTCTACGCGGGCAAAATATGCCGACGCCTTGCAAAGAATCTCTTTGGCGAACCGCAGTCGCGGGCTTCATGCTACAGTGCCTCGAACTTCTCCGCAGTCCCCATCGGCACGCTGCTCAAACGGGTGAAGAAGTCCGAAGTGGACAGCCGCAAGCACATTGGCTTGCTTATCATAAGCCTTCACTCTCAGGAGTTGGGGCCCCGGCAATCTCGGTGTTTTTCAAACTGCCGCAGCAACCCATTGTCAAACGGTCTCTGAGCTGGGCGCGCAAAAGATAACTCCATGAACACGCTCACTGTTTTGAGATGCTCTGTGGCTCGCTGTATCACCCCCATCAACGCAAATAAAGGTGACGCATTTGTGTTTCCGTATGCGCCGAAGGTGTGTTTCCAAAATTACGTGGATTTATATAATCGATTAGTTAGTTGGGCGGGAACTTGAAAAGCGGTGTAGGGCGGTGTCGGATACATTGCGCATCTGCGTCAGGATACTGCGATCCTGTAATATATAGAGGCAGAAGTATGTGAGCAATCCGACAGGCATCCAGATTGCGATTGTGGTCGGCCCTGTCAGAACTTCACGGCTGACCTGGGCTCCGAGGCTCACCGCGATCATCATCGTGATGGCGCTGACTAATCCGGGACGTAAACTGACCAGAACGTCGCGGAAGCGAATGCCCACATGTCTGTGCAGTAGGCAGAAGGCATAGGGCAGCACCAGATATCCACGCAACACGCCCGTCATGAGCATAGCTTGCCAGCCCCAGTGGCTGACAGCAACGGCTGCGGTAATTCCCAAAGCGATCTGCGTCACAGTCCATGACAGCACGGTTCGCGATGCCCCGGCGGCAGTTATCGCCGCTATGATGAGGTTGTTCATCTGCGAAGCAACAACGGCACAGCTAAATATGCGCAAAGCATCCGCCACAGAGGCCCAATTGGGCCCAAAAATGATTCCGACAATCTCTTCAGCAAGTGCAAAGCACCCAAAGAAGGCAGGAAACATGATGAAAGCCGACAGGCGGCTAAGGCGCAGGTAAGTAGCTTGCGTCTGGTCACGATCCTTCGTGGTGCGGGCAAGCAACGGCATTGCGATCTGCTGGAACGGCATATAGGTAATCTGATTAAGTACCTCGACAATGCGCGATCCAGCCCGGATGAAGGCGACGGCGATTGGGCCAAATAGAGCGCCTGATATAACCTCCGCTGCGCGAATGTTGATCTGATTAAATGTGGTAGATGCGCCGATGGAAGCGCCGAAGCGGAGCATCTGCTTGCAGCTTTGCCATCGAAATCTCATTCGGGGTACCCATGGCATTCCGATCCAGGCGCTGAGGGCAAGCCCAAGCGCCACGGCGATGCGCTGCCAGACAAGCGCCCACACTCCGTACCCCGCAAACGCAAGCGGCAGACCGATCGCAATCCCGGCGAGCGAGGCTACCATGTTGCGCAAGGCTACCGATTTGAAGTGCAAATCGCGCGTCAAGCGGGCGTTATGAATCGCACCGAGCGGCGTTATGGCAAAGATGCTGGCAAGGGCCTTGATGATGGGGTCGAGCTGCGGCTGGCCGAATAGTCGAGCAACCAGCGGGGCGGCCGCAAAGGTTATGAGGCAGAAGCTGGCGCCGCAGACAACATTTGTCCAGAATGCCGTATCGGCGTCTTCTTCTTCAAGCGTGGATCTTTGAATCACGGCTTCGCTCATGCCTGCAGTGCTGACGACCAACAAGAGATCGATAGCGAGCGTCGCCAGCGCTACGAGGCCGAAAGCCTCTGCGCCCAGAAGTCGGGCCAGAACCGCAAAAGTTACAAAGGAAAGTGCCTGTGTCCCCAAGCTTGACGCGGTGGCCCATGCCAGCGAATTGCCTATTAGACCGCGCGCCACAGTCATGCGGACTGCCTCCCGGCTCCAAGTCGATCAGGCCGGTTATCATCCAGCCATCTGACAAATTGGGCATGGCTCGCTTGGGGGGAAAAGCATCTCTCGGCGGTTTCCAACGCAGCCTGAGCCAGGCGAAGCCGTCGATCATCATCCAGCAAGATGAGAATGCATTCGGCAAACCGCACCGGATCATCGGCCTGCATTACAGCCGTGCCGCATTGCTGCTCCACGCCCTGTAGCGTGACGCCCGTGGCCACCACCGCCTTGCCATGCGCTAGAGCTTCGATGAGCTTGATCTTTAGCCCGGAGCCGAATGTAAGCGGAGAAACTACTATGCCGGCATCTGAGTAAAGCGGCGCCAGATCGGGCACAAGTCCGTGAAATACTACATCGGTGGGCGGACGGGATGAAAATGACTTGGCTACCGATCCGGCAATATCCAGTCTGAGATGGGGCGCCTCAGCTTTGAGCAAAGGCCATACGTGCTCGAAGAACCATTCAAGTCCTACGACGTTCGGAGCAGTATTGCTTCCCACGAACAGCAGCCGGTTCGCGTTGCCGGGCTGCGCGCTTTCTACCGACCGGACAGCGATCGGCGCGAGAATGGTTTGGGCATGGGGTATATGCTGTACGACAAATTGCGCTTCATCCGATTGGATGGCAATGAGGGCATGCGCGCGCGCCAATAGTTCCACTTCAGCGTTCTGATCAATGCTGGCAACAGAGTCCCGGCCTTGTGCGTATGGCCGCCGGCGATGAAACAGGTCATGCATGATGATGGCCGTTGGTCGGGCGCTGAAATGGCGCAACGCTTCGGCTTGAAAGGCATAATCCGCTACCACAAGATCGGCGGTTTCATGATGTTTCGCGACGAACCAGTGATCAGCCTGTGTCCATGGTGCCGCGATGGAATAAGGTCTTGGCCGATCCGCCCAAAAGGTGCTCTTAAGCCCCAGACGGCGCGCAATGTGTGACACCGCACCTCTAAACGCGTCGAGGTAGACCGAAGGGTCGCAGGACAAGATCCATTGTCCGCCGCGCAGCACTCCTCGTATGACATGGCTTTCGAAGGTGGTCATATCCGGAAGCAAGCGCATTACCGGCCAACGTCCCATGATGTCGGGAGAAGGCTGGATGAGGTGCGGCGTAAAGCCGGCGTCACGTGCGGCCTGAGCGAGGTCCAGTAGGTAGGCGCTGCTGCCGTTGGTGCGACCGACTATGCGCTGTCGGCTTATGAAAACCACATGCCCTTTCGTTAATGGGTCAACGCGCAGCTTTGGCTTTTTTTTGGAAGCGCTTTTGTGCATCCCTCGCGTGTTGAAGCGATCAATCCAGCAGGCTCGAGCGCTCGTGACAGGTTTTCGTGATGCTATATGCAAAGCGCACCTATGGATTGTTGGAGGACGGCGCCTGAGCACCGGAAGTGTCGGCGGGCGATGGTGGGCGCGGTGTCAAAAGTCGGTCTAGTCGGCCGCGTAATTCAGGCTCCACAAGAGCGAGAGCCCATGCTGCACTTACCGCGGTGAGCGTTGTAACGGCTAGCAGCGGCTCTTGACTAAGGGGCAGCGTAATAGCGAGGGCGTGTTTTATGGGTGCCTGCAGCGCATATAGCGGGTAGGAGATCATGCCTAGCCATTCAGCCAAGCGCATGAACAGGCCATGGGGCTCGGCCAATACGGCCAGCATGACCAGGACGGGGGCACAAAGTACCACGAAGCAAAGGTCGTAAGCCACTCGACCCGCCGCCGAAAAGTCCAGTGACAGCAGTGCCAGGCTTGCCAATAGCAAGACGGGTAAAGGTACCGCGGGTATGTACCGCATCCAGATTCCTCGCGTGCGATGAAGCAGAACCCCTAGCGGAAAGCCGAATCCTACGCGGCTGACCGCAACAGGCCAGTCTTGCAGCACCACTCCGCGATCCAGATCTCCCAGGATAAGTGCCGAAACGGTCAGCCCGCATAACCCCAGTCCGCACATTGTGGTCAGGATGATGTCGGGCCTTATGCGCAAAGGGTTATTGGAGCCCCATTTGAGGCCCATTGCGTAAACGATATTTGCAAGCAGTTCGTAGAACAGAGACCATGCCGGCGGATTGAACAGGAATATACCCCAGGGGACCAGAACGTTGGGAAACATCATGAGGTTTGCTGGAAGCGACGTCGCGATTTCAAAGACGCCGGGAGCCCCTTCCAGATGCATACTCCGCTGCCACAAAGCGACAACAAAGCCCGCAATCGTTCCTATCGCCAGGACCGGCTGCAGCCGCACAAAACGCGCTTTCATGAAAGTGCAAAACTCCAGACCATTCTGCAACCGCCGCTCGTAAGCATGGGAGATGACAAATCCGCTGAGAATGAAGAACAGGTCTACCGCAAGATACCCGCTGGCGAACCGCAACGGCGTTCCCGCTGCTGTAGCGCCATGCGGCACCAGATGATAGAATAGCACCGCGAATGCCGCACTGCCCCGCACAGCATCCAGAGCGACGTAGCGCACTGGAGGCGCGCTATTCTCAATCGACATAATAGCCCTTGAACTTCTTGTAGTAGCCAAATGCGTCCGTTAGTCCCGCGCTGGCGAATTCCTTGATGTCCACCATGCCGAGGGCCACTCCGCCGACGGTGCTGTGGCTTTGCGCAAGCATGTCGAGCGCGGTACGAACCGCTTTCTCAGGCGTGCGCCTCCATCGTGCGATTACGAGCGTGGCGTCAGACAGCTGTGATACCAGCCTTGTCTCCGCCACGCCCAGCACTGGCGCGGAGTCGATGATGACTAGGTCGAATCGAGTTCGGAGCTCGGCGATTAGTGACGCCATCGCGGTATCGGTAATGACGTCGTTTGGACCGTTCGGGCCTAAGGTCGTGAGTATCTGCAGTCCGGTGCGTTCATCGACGATCAACGCCTCCGATAGCGAGCGTGAGCCATCGAGGACGCGGAACAGGCCCTCCGCCCTATGGTTAGGAGCAAGCACGTCCGATGCGGTATGATGTCGCACGTCGGCATCGACAAGGACAACAGTTCGCTTGCCCATAGCCAGCGTACGGGCCAGGCACATCGAAGTTGTGGACTTCCCTTCACGTGGGAGAGCCGACGTAACGGTGAGCACGGTGCCGTCGCCGGTTGTCAGGCCCAAATACGTCGCCAAATTGCGCAGGCTTTCGGTGAAAAGCGACATCGGCCTGGCGATGACGTAATCCTGCGGAGCGATACTTCCAGCTTTTGAACGGGTGGCGGATTTAAGCGTGGGAATGGCCCCTGCGTAAGCAGCGCCCAAACCTGTTTCGATGTCGGACCGTGTAGCAAGAGCGTTCTCCAGATACTCTGCAAGGCCGGTCGCAGTCGCCGCAAGAATGATCGCGGCTGCAAGACCGACGACGCCTCCCACCAGATAGTTGGGAGATGAAGGCGCGCCGGGCGCGCGGGCCACGGACGCAATACTGGCGTCGGCGTTGGGCAGTTCCCCCGCCTGCGCGGTTTCTTTGGCGCGCGTCAGATAGGCGTTGTAGATGGCGCGACTGGCTTCCGCACGCCGTTCCAGTTCAAGCCGACCCACTTGAGCAGAACTGTTCTGCGCAAGGGACCCCTTAGCTAGCGAACGACTAGCCAGCAGAGAGTCCAGCCGCGACTCTGCGATTTGGACGTCTCCGCGAAGGCCGGAGACGATGCGCGTAAGTTCAGCGTTCAACTGGCTGTGTATGTCCGCGAGTTCATCCTTCGCTTCCACAACGTCTGGGTGAATGGCGCCATAGCGGGCGTCCAACTGGGCCAGACGTGCGCTTGCCTGCGCTTCCTGTTGGCGCAACTGGCGGACTGTTTCCGATGCCAGTGCAGCACCGATGTCGGCACCGCCGCCGCCGCGAGAAATCTGGGCTTGAGCCGCGCCCAGCTTGCCACGTTGTTCGGCTAGTTGAGCTTGTGCGTCGGCGATCTGGCGGTTGAGTTCAGAGACTTCCTGTTCCGCCATCGTAGCACCTTGCGCGCTCATCAGGTTGTTGCGGATCATATAGTCTTGCAACGCCGCGTCGTCCGACACCGCCTGCCGCCGCAAGCTCGATGCTTGTGTCTCGACGTAATGTGCCGATTGCGAGTTACGCTGCTGCTTCTTCGCGGCGTCTAGTTCGATATAGCGGCGAGCCAGCGCATTTGCGATGCTGGCGGCGAGCGCCGGATCCTTTGCAGAAACCGAAATTTCCACAAGGTACGTCACCCCTACGCGCTTTACGTAACTGCGCGCCAGCAAAGCGCCTGCGGCCCGGCGTTCGCGCGGGGTGATCGCGTCAGGCGGCAATTGTTTCGGCGATGGCGATGAAGCAACGAAAGAAGACGGCTCTCCGCCGAACTCTGGATGCCGGTCCAGGTGAAGATCGCGCACTACATCCAGCGTCAGCGTAGGCGAACGGATGATCTGTACGGCGGTGTCGATGAGGTTGTCATCCGCGGGAGGCACGAAGCCCCGATCGTTCACCTTGACCGGCTCTGCCTCTCTCGGTTCGAGCAATAAAGAACCGGTTGCGGTGTAAGTTCGGGGCAACAAGGCAAGCACAGTGATCGTCAGCGCCAGCGTCGTCAGAAATACGCCAATAAATAGCCGGCGACGGCGCATGAAGCTGGCGGCGATCTCTGATGCGTCAGGGAGTAATCTTCGGGCCGAAGGATGCGCGATTTCGTCCGCTGCGGCGTCATGGTTCCTGTTGCTCACGCCGTTGCTCCAAATAGGATCATGTAGATGTTGAGAGGTAGCCGCACAGGGCTAAGTGTAAGGCCATATCTCGCTACCCGTCCTCTAGGTGTAATGCCGGTGAGACTGGTCGCTGGAAACAGAATTTCAGTCCGTTTGTGAGAGAGTTTTGAGGTTTTCCGATGGATATGGATCAAACTGTCCCGCAGTCTTTGGCTTATCTGGTGCATGATGTCGACGACGCCGCAGTTCGCCGGCGCATCGATTTTCTGGTATCCGAAGGATTTACAGTGGAACTAGGCGGTTTTCACCGGCGATCGCCGGTGATCGATATTGCTGGGTGGGTTAGAACTGTCGATCTTGGCCGAACCCGTGACGCTGCACTGGGCCGCCGGATACTGATCGTGTTAAGGCATCTGATGTTGCCCCGCAGCATTAGGGCACTTTGCGATAGCGCATCTGTCATCGTGGCCCGCAATCTCGAGATGCTGGCGCTGGCGTGGCGTGTTCGTCGTCCGGGTCAGCGGCTGGTCTACGAATGCCTCGACATTCATCGGTTGATGCTCGGGGGGGGCGGAAAATCACGATTGTTGCGGTGGATCGAACGGGAGCTGCTAAAACGGACTGACCTGGTGATCGTCAGCTCCCCGGCATTTGCGCGCGAGTATTTTGAACGACGTCAAGGCCGACCAGACCGTGTCCTGCTGATTGAGAACAAGGTCCCAAGAGTGCCGGGTAGAAGCGCTAGCGGCGACCGGATACTAGAGAAGAAGTCGTCAGGCGAGTATGCGGATCGGCCGTTCGTGATCGGATGGTTCGGAATGCTGCGGTGTCGCCGAAGCTTGCAGGAACTCCTTACATTGGCAGACCAATTGGGCGGGCGGATCGAAATCGTGATCGCCGGCATGCCCAGCCCTGCTGAGTTTCCAGACTTTCCTGCAGTTGTCACTGGCCGCGCCAACGTGCGCTATTTAGGGGCTTATCGCCCTGCCGAACTGGCGGAACTTTACGCCGGGGTCGATTTCGTTTGGGCGATCGACTACTTTGAAGAAGGCCTCAATTCTGCTTGGCTGCTGCCAAATCGGCTTTACGAAGGCCTTGCCCACGGTGCGATCCCCATAGCATTGCGCGCGGTTGAGACGGGAAGATGGCTTGATCAACGACAGGTGGGGCTGCTCGTCGATGAGGCATCGAAGGAAATCCCCGCATTAGTGGAAACAATGACGCACGACCAGTACATGATGATGCGGGTGGCAATCGCAGCTCTGCCGGAGGATGCACTGTATCAAACAGAGCCCGAATGCCGCTCTATAATCGATGCGATCGCGGGGTATTGCCATGCGTAACGCGGATATGCTCATAATCGTGCCCTGCCTGAACGAAGAGGCGCATCTGTCGGCTCTGCTGGCAACGCTGCTGCGCCAGGCTGATGGCGCTACGGTCGTTGTGGTCGATGGCGGCAGCCGTGATCGTAGTCGCGAGATCGTAATCCAGCTCGCGGTTCGGAACGCCAATCTGATCCTTCTCGATAATCCAAAACAGATTCAAAGTGCAGCCGTGAACCTGGCGGCACGGCGATACGGTGCGGGACGCCGATGGCTTTTGCGTATCGATGCCCACGCCGATTATCCCGAAGATTTTATCATACAGCTGCGATCTGCAGCTGACGTCAGACAGGCCACCTCGGTTGTGGTTCCGATGGTTACCAAGGGGCGCGTCTGCTTTCAGAAGGCGGCTGCAGCAGCCCAAAATTCGGTGCTCGGTACGGGAGGCGCACCGCATCGACACCTTGGCCGCGGGCAATGGGTGGAACATGGTCACCACGCCTTCTTCGATCTTGAGCTGTTCATGGCGGTCGGGGGCTATGACGAGAACTTCGCTGCCAATGAAGATGCCGAACTCGATCGCCGTCTGCTGAATGCGGGAGGGCGTATCTGGTTGGAACCGCAGGCCGCAATTACGTACTATCCACGGTCTTCAGCGAGGGCCCTTTTCCGGCAGTATCGTAATTATGGTAAGGGTCGTGCGCGCAATCTGCGGCGTCACCCATCCCCTGTGAAGCTGCGCCAGATGTTGCCGCTGGCCGTCATGCCGGCAGCATGCTCCGCCGTAGCCGGGTTGGTGCTGTTGGCGCAGCACCCGGCGGCATTCCTGTTGATGCTGCCGGCATTGTGTTGGATGGTTGCCGCGATTGCGGTGGGTGCGTGGCTGGGTTGGCGCTCAGGTTGCCGCTGTGCCGCGGGGGCGGGGTTCGCCGCGATGACGATGCACATGGCCTGGTCATTGGGGTTCATTGAGGTAGCCCTGAGCCGCCGCCAACTTCCGTCTTCGCCCTTACCATTGGTGCTCGAGCCTGCCCACATCTGCACGACCGATGCTTCAGGGGAAGCACTTCCCGTTGTCCCTGAGGCAGGTCATCCCAGTGGGACGACGGAATTGGCAGTGACCATTTGAGGATGCGTTCTTGGCCGATGTCTCTCTCTGCCTTGAAGACATAGGTGCTGCCGCATCTTTGCAGTATAAATGTTGTTAGTGTTCGAGTGAGCGTCGTTGACCGCAGTCTCTTCTGTCAGCTTTGCCGCCTAGGTTGAGCTAGCGCATCATGATCTACAAATGCGCGAGAAGCCTTCTTAAATACTCAGTGCGATGCCCGATAGTGCTAGTGGCTCCATCCTCGCGTCATTGCCTTGGTTGGTAATCTTTTGTGAGGCAGCTTGTTCATGGCTCTATGCATCGCAAGATGATCACGGTGCTTGCAGATCAGCGTACTTATGCGCCCTTTGCATGAAGGGCGCAGCATCGCAAAAATGTGCCGGCTAAATGTCGTCGGGGGCTGGGCGACGTTGGATCGCTATTATGTCGAAGGGGCGCTCACTCAGGGGGAGATTCGGACGGCGCCGGACCTGATTCGATGATATTCGCGACATAGGCATTCGCCGCTCTGGTGTTTTATTTAATCGTCTCCGCATGCTCTCCACAGATGCGACGCGCTGCGAATCCCCGTTTTTACATAACCTTGCCGTTGAACCTTCAGAACACATCAACGAACGGCGCCGCTTCGGCGTTCTCTGAGTTCCCTGAATGCGTCCTTGCCTGAAATTCTTCCCAAACCGCTTTTGTCGCCTGCGATGTTGGTAAGTCTGCGCTCAGAGCTTGCTTTGCCAGCCAGCCTTTCGCGCGGCCTGCTCTTGCGCTGGCGTGAGCAGAGTGCCCTCGGCCATGTCCTGAGCCGCAGCCATGAGTTCACCTGCGGACGATCCGGCTTGGCGATAATCGCCGCGTTCCCGATCGGGGCTGGCCATGGTACGCTCCAGTATCCAGTGGCCGCCATCCTTGCACGCGATCCCTGACGTGGCCCTTGCGTCGTAGACGCGGCAATAGCGGGCATCTTTGCGCTGGAAGGACGCGATGATCCTGAAGTTGCCGTCTGTTTCCGGTCGTGTATCTCCTGAGGCAAGATGGCTTTCCAGACCTGTCGCAAGCGTGCCGGTGGCCGACAACGTGCCGTCCTGCTCCATGTGCGCACTGCCCTGTGGCAGCCGGGCGCCCAGCCCCACGCCGAGGGTAACACAGGCTGCCATCGCGATGGCAGTCTTCCACCAGCCCGGCATCTTGCGCTTTCCCGAGGTAGCCGACTTGTCTTTGCGCGTCGCTTCGTCACGGCGCGCCCGATGGGCGGCGAGATCGAAGGCCGGTGCAGGGTGATTGGGTGGCTCGGAAGGCGACGCGTCTGTCATGTCGTCTTCCGCATCCTGTGCGGCAATGGTGGCGACCAGCAGAGTAAGGCTTTCCGGAACCGGCTCATCGGCGCTGGTGCCGGGCAAGGGGAGGGTGGCATTGCGGGGCACGTCCTACGCCGCGCCGCTGGTCGCATCGCGCATCGCTGCCCGGCGGACGGCGGCAGACACGATCGGCGTGGCAATCAAAAATGGTGATTCCGAATTGGTTACGGGGCGCCGGGGGACAGGCCGGGGCTTACTGTGCAACATCTGCCGTTCGGGTCTTTGAAGACTTCTTGAAAGAAAATGCACGTCCGCACGGATGAAAGCGGGTGGGCCATCCGTTCCTTCCATCAGAACCGCCCCGATCGAACGAACCTGCGGGGCAACGGCAATGGAAGGAGCATAGACATGAACAAGCTGACTTTTACGACGGCCATCGCCACTCTCGCTCTGGTCGCTGCGCCGGGCGTCGCCAATACGCAGTTGCTGGGCGGCGGCGGTCTCGGCGGCGGTCTGGGTGGATCGATCGGCGGATCGCTGGGCGGCGCTCTTGGCGGTGTCGACAGCTCTATCGACGGCGCAGCCAGCGGTGCGGGCGACATCAGCGCCTCACGCGCAGGCCGTAGCGTGTCCTCGCATGCTTCGGGAAGCGGCCGGGCCAGCAAGTCGGTGAAGAAGCCCTCCGTTTCGGCTCCGGACGGGTCGGCGGCGCCGGGCGTGGTCGACGGTGCCCGATCGCAGGCGCGCGGTCTGGTCGATTCGGCCCGTTCGACCGCAGGTAGCGGCTCGGCCACCGGCGCCGGCTCGGCCACGGGATCGCTGACGGGTGCGCTCGACGGAAACGGTGGTAGCGGCGCGGCTTCCGGCAGCGGCAACCTGGCTGGTTCCGGCACGCTGCCCGATGCGTCCGGCGTGACGTCGCAGGTTACCGGTACGGCCCAGTTCGCCGGTTCGACGGCCCGTTCGGCAGCGGCGGAGCAGAGCCAGGCGCTGGGCAGCCGCGCCCGCGAGGCGGCGACGAATGCCTCGAACAGCTCCGCTTCGGGTGCGGGCAACGGTTCGGCCAACGCCACTGCAGGCAAGCGCAACGCTGGCGTAACCGGTTCGGGCAGCGGGGCCGCGTCCAGGGACGGCGCCAATGGCTCTGCCAGCCTTGGCGTGAACGTGGGCAACAACGACCAGTAAGGCCGCGTTATCGGCGTTAAGGCCGGCTTGAAGGCAGCCTTCGACAGAAAGGCACCGATACCGCCGCGTTATCTCCATCCCCCGCAAGACGCGCGCGATCGACGCCCCCGTGAGAGCCCACTCGCCCTCGGGGGCGTTCTCTTGCCTGCGGGTCAGGCTGCCTGATCGGCCACGCGGCTGAGGGTGACGGGGATGGATTTATAAGCCGGGGTGCCGCTGGCGGCGTCGTAGTCGTCCAGCGGAATCAGGCAGTTGGCTTCGGGATAATAGGCGGCCAGTGATCCGCGCGCGATGGCGTGGCGCACTAGCGTGAAGCCTTCCAGACGCCGCCCCGCGGGGGTGGTGACGTCCACCTTGTCGCCCTCGACCAGCCCCAGCATGGCAAGGTCCACCTCGTTCGCGAAGATCACGTCGCGGCGGCCTTTGACGCCGCGATAGCGGTCGTCGAGGCTGTAGATGGTGGTATTGTACTGGTCGTGGCTGCGGATCGTGGTGAGCAGCAGCGGCCTTGCCGCGCCGGTATCCTCGGCTTGAGGGTGAGCGATGAACTGCGCCTTCCCGCTGGGCGTCTTCCAGGTGCGCGTGGCAGGGCCGATGGTGAGGCGGAAGCCGCCCGGTTCGCGCACGCGCATATTGAAGTCGCGGAAATCGGGATAGACGGCCTCGATCTTGTCGCGGATACGGTCGTAATCGGCGACGAGGGCATCCCATTCGATGCGGGTGTGCGGCATCGCGGCCTTGGCCAGCCCGGCGACGATGGCGGGTTCGGAACGCACTTCGGGGCCCGGCGTCGCCAGCTTCCCGCGTGAGGCGTGGACCATCGACATGCTGTCCTCCACCGTGACCCACTGCGGCCCAGCGGCCTGCACGTCCAGTTCGGTGCGGCCCAAACAGGGCAGGATCAGCGTTTCACGGGCGTGGAGCAGGCAGGTGCGGTTGAACTTGGTCACGATGTTGACCGACAGGTCCAGCTTGCGCACCGCTTCGAAGCAGGCGTCAGGGTCGGGCATGGCCACGGCAAGGTTGCCGCCCAGCGAGATCAGCGCACGCGATTCGCCCTTGTGCATGGCGGCCAGCGCCTCGACCGCGTTGTGCCCGTGATGGCGCGGGGAAGATATGCCGAAGGCGGCGTCCAGCCGTTCGAGCATGTCCTCTGCGGGCAGTTCGGTGATACCCACGGTGCGGTCGCCCTGCACGTTGCTGTGGCCGCGCAGGGGGCAGATACCGGCGCCCGGCTTGCCGAACTGGCCGCGCAGCAGCAGCAGGTTGGCGATGGCCTGGACGTTGCTGGTGCCATGCTTGTGCTGGGTAATGCCCATGCCATAGCACACGATCACGCGCTCGGCCTTCATGAAGACCTGCGCCATGCTTTCAATGGCGTCGCGGGTGAGGCCGGAGGCGACCTCGATCCAGTCCCATGACGTCGCGTCGAGGTCGGCCTTCAGTGCGCCCAGACCTTCGGTATGTTCGGCGATGAACGCGTGGTCGAGCGCGTCGGCTTCCACTACCAGCTTCATCATGCCCTTCAGCATCGCCATGTCGCCGCCGATCCGCACCTGATGATAGGCCGACGCCAGCGGGGTGGAGGCTGTGGACAGCATCTCGGTGGGGTGCTGGGGCGATTTAAAGCGTTCCAGCCCGCGTTCGCGCATCGGGTTGGCGACGACGATCGGCACGCCCCGCTTCGATGCAGCGGCCAGCGTGGAGAGCATGCGCGGGTGGTTGGTGCCGGGGTTGTGGCCGATGCAGAAGATCGCATCGGCGAGGTCGAAGTCCTCCAGCGTCACGGTGCCCTTGCCGATGCCGATGGATTGCGGCAGGCCGGTGCTGGTAGCTTCGTGGCACATGTTCGAGCAGTCGGGGAAGTTGTTGGTCCCGAATTCGCGCGCGAACAGCTGGTAGAGGAACGCCGCTTCATTCGATGCGCGGCCCGAGCAGTAGAACTCCGCCTGATCGGCGTGGGCCAGAGCCTGAAGCGCGGCACCGGCGCGGCCGAACGCCTCGTCCCACGTGATGGGTACGTAGTGGTCGGTTTCAGGATCGTAGCGCAGCGGTTCGGTCAGCCGGCCCGCGTCTTCCAGCTTGTGGTCGCTCCAGCCCCACAGTTCGGTGGCCGAATGACGCGCGAAGAAGGCGCGGTCGACGCGCTTGACGGTTGCTTCCCAAGTCACCGCCTTCGCGCCGTTCTCGCAGAATTCGAACGAGGACGTGTGACGTGGATCGGGCCAGGCGCAGCCGGGACAGTCGAACCCGTCGGGCTGGTTCATCTGCAGCAGCGCGCGGGTGTCGGGGCTGGCCTTCATCTGTTCGCGCACGGTGCGCGCCACCGCCTTCAGCGCGCCCCAGCCCCCCGCCGGTCCCTTGTAGTCGCTGACGCCTTCGGGGCGGGTTTGCGGGTCACGGGTTTCGGTCATGCTACAGGCTCACGTCAGTCAAAGGGGGGCGGGGTGCTATCTAGGAACTCACCGGGGCGGCGTCACCCCGTGGCGGTCGAGGAAGGCGAAGATCGTGTTCCACAGGTGAACGCTGATGCCGGGACCGCGCACCGCATGGGTCTGGCCGGGATAGAGCATCATCTCGAACGGGGTCGCCTGCCCCTGCATCTTCGCGATCAGGGTGGTGCTGTTCTCGAACACGACGTTGTCGTCCGACATGCCGTGGATCAGCAGCAGCGGGTCGGCGATCCTGCCGGAATCGTCCAGAGTGTCCGCCTTGCGGTAGGCGTCGGGCACCTTGCGCGGATCGCCCATGTAGCGCTCGGTATAATGGGTGTCGTAAAGCTCCCACTTCGTCACCGGCGCGCCCGCGATGCCTGTGGCGTAGAGGCCGGGATCGGTTTCCAGCATCTTGAGCGTCATGTACCCGCCGTAGGACCAGCCGTATGTGGCGATCTTGGCGGGATCGACGAAGTCCAGCGTCTTGAGGTACTGCGCGCCCGAACGTTGGTCCTGCACCTCGACGGTGCCCATCGCCTGGCTGATTTGCGATTCGAAGGCGACGCCGCGATTGGCGCTGCCGCGGTTGTCGATCTCGAAATAGATGTAGCCGCGGTCGACGATGGCCTGCGCCAGCCCGCCCTTCCAGCCGCGCGTGACGGTCTGGACGTGAGGACCGCCATAATGCTCGAAGAACACCGGGTAACGCTTGCCGGGCTTGAGGGGCGGCGTGATCATCATCCAGTGCAGGTCAGAACCGTCGGCGGCCTTGATGGTGCCGAACGTCGTCTCGCGGTGGCTGGCAACATAGGGCGCATAGGGGTGCGCGGCGTCCAGCCTGTTTTCTTCCACCCATGCCAGGCGCTTGCCGTTCTCGTCGGCGATGTAGGTCTGCGAGGGCTGGGTCGGGGAGGAACGGGTGACCAGCACGGTCGTGCCGTCGCGGCTGCCGGAAGCGGCGTTCACCCAGCCCGCTTCGGTCAGGCTTTTGGGTATGCCGGGCTTCGCAAGGTCGATGGCGTAAAGCTGCGGGGCCAGCACGTCGTCGCGGTTGCCGGTGAACAGCACGCGACCTCTGGCCTCGTCCACCGAAACCAGCTTCGTCACCACCCAGTCGCCTGAAGTCAGCTGCCGCCACTTGCCGTCGCGGAAGTGGTAGAGATGGCCGTGCCCGTCACGTTCCGACCACCAGACCAGGCTGCCGTCGTTCAGGAAACGGTAGTTGTCGGTCAGGTTGGTCCAGCTGCCCTTTGCCGCCGTCTCGGTGAAGAGGATGCGGGCCTTGCCGGTGTCGGGATCGACCGCCAGCATGTCGAGCCGGGTCTGTTCGCGGTTCTGGCGCTGCACGTAGAGTGTCTTGCCGTCGCGCGCCCAGTTCACGCGGGCGAGGTAGATGTCGCGGTCGGGGCCAAGGTCCACCTCCACGCTGTCGCTGCCGTCGGGCTTCATGACGTGGAGCGATACCAGCACGTTGGGCGTGCCTGCGGCGGGGTAGCGCTGCTGGTAGGTATGCGCCCCTTCCGCGCCGATTGCGGTACGGGTGACGACGCCGACAGGCGCCTCGTCATAGCGTTCCACCGCGATGCGGCCCTCGTCAGGCGACCACCAGTAGCCGTCCATGCGCGCCATTTCCTCCTGCGCGACAAACTCGGCCTCGCCCCAGTGAACGGTGTCGGACGTTTCCTGCGGGGTGATCGGCCTGTGCTCGGCGCCGGTCAGCGGGCCGACCCACAGCCGCCCGTCGCGCACGAAGGACACGAACCTGCCCTTGGGGCTGAGCGCGGCGTTCAGTTCGTCCTGGGGCGAATTGGTCAGACGGCGGACATTGCCGTCCACGCCGGCAAGATAAAGGTCACCGTCGAGCGGGACCAGAACGGCGTTGCCGTCCTCCGTCCAGTCGTAGGATATGATGCCTTTCAGGCTGCCCACGCGCTGGCGTTCGCGCTGCATCTTCTCCGCCTCGCTCAGCGCGCGGCCCGAACCCAGCTTGAGTGAATCGACCAGCATCCGCCACTTGCCGCTGCGGCGGTCGAACGCCCACAGGTCGTAGCGCTCCCGATCGTCGGTGCGGTTGCGCAGCAGGGTGATGTAGCGCCCGTCAGGCGACACCTTGACCGCGCGCGGCTGGGGCCCATCCAGCGAGGGGCTGGCGAAGACGCGCTCGAACGAGAGGGTGCGGGCGGCTTCGGACATCGTGGGAAGGCTCCGGTCGGGCGTGATTGCGGCGGCAGGGGACGTTGCAGCAGAGGATGGGGCGGCAAGGGCGGGACTGGCTGCGAAGGCTGGCAGCGCCGCCAGCGCGCAGGCGCTCAATAGACGAACTCGGTTCATGCCCGCTGTCTAGAGCGAGACGGCCGCAAGGGAAAGGGCAAGGCGCAGCAATACCGGATGAAGAGCGCTCCAGCCCTTGCCCTCAATCGAGAGTCATCCGCGCCCGTTTGCGACCACGGTCGTACCGTTCAAGCATCCGGGGCTTGACCGTCAGCCCTCCACCAGCCCTTCGGATGCGCCGAACTGGATGAAGGTCGTGCGGTTCCGGCCTTCCTGCTTGCTCTTGTACAGCTGCAGGTCGGCCTGCTGGATCCACAGGTCGGGCGTCATGTCGGGCAGGCACCGGGCGCTGGCCACGCCGATGCTGACGGTGATGAACGGGCTGATCTGCGACTGTTCGTGGGGGATGTTGAGCGACTGGACATGCAGGCCGATCTCCTGCGCCACCAGCGCCGCGCCGGCCGGGTCCGCGCCAGGCAGGATGCAGGCGAATTCCTCGCCGCCGTAGCGCGCGGGAAGGTCCGAGGCACGCTTGACCGCGCGGGTCAGCGCCGCCGCGACCATGGTGATGCAGCGGTCGCCCGCCGGGTGGCCATACGTGTCGTTGAACTGCTTGAAGAAGTCGATGTCGATCATGACGACGGTGAGCCAGTCGCCGGTGCGGGCCAGGCGGCCGACTTCCGATTTCAGCGCGCGCTCCATCTGGCGGCGGTTGCTGAGGCCGGTCAGCGCGTCCGTCACCGCCATGCTGGCAAGCTGGTCGCGCAGGCGTTTCAGTTCCACATGGTTGCTGACCCGGGCCTGCAGGACGGCGGGCTGGATCGGCTTGGTCACATAGTCGATCGCGCCCAGCGACAGGCCGCGGATTTCGTCTTCCGTATCGCCAAGGCCCGTGGTGAAGATGACCGGGATATCGGCCAGCACCGGGTCTTCCTTCAGCTGGCGGCAGACCTCGAAGCCGTCGATGCCAGGCATCAGCACGTCCAGCAGGATAAGGTCTGGCGGCGCTGCGCGCGCGGTGTCCAGCGCCTGCTGGCCGGACAGCGAGAAGCAGATCTCGTAGTCGTCCTCCAGCACGGCGTTCATGATTTCGATGTTGGAGATTTCGTCATCGACGATCAGGATCGTGGCCCTGGTCATGCTGCGGCTCCTGCGGTGTCGCTGGTGGCGCTCGCCTCGGCATCGATCAGGGCAAGCGCCGTGTCGTAGTCCAGCCGTTCCAGCGCGTGATTGATAGGATGGGCGGCGCGTTCGTCATCGCCAAGGCCGATGGTCCGCGCATAGCGGCCAAAGCCCGCCCGCGCGCCCAGGCTGCGCCTGCGGACGAGGTCGCGCAGTTCGGTGCGTGCCGCTACGGTCGCGTCGATGTCGGCGCTTGCCTGCACCGCAGGGGCAGTTCCGGCCGAGCCGGAAGTCAGGCTCCGCGCGGCAGCGACGGCCGGCGCAACAACGGCTTCGAGGTCCGCGATTGCGGCAGAGGCCTGTTCCGTCTCATCCGCCGCCAGCATGCGTTCCAGATCGGCTGCGGCACGATGGATTGCCGACAGTTCCAGCGATCCTGCCACCCCTTTCAGGCTATGGGCAAGGCGGCGGGCATCGGCGGTCAGCCCGCCGGCAAGCTGCGTGCGCAGATCCTGCCCGACGTTGGCATACGTCTCCGCGAAGGTGACGATCAGCTTGCGCAGCAGCGATGCCTTGCCGTTGACCCGCCGCAGCGCCGCGGAAAGGTCGAAGGGTGGCAGGCTGTCAGGCAGGTCGGCATTTGTGGCCGCTGCCGGCGCCGCAGGCACGGCGAGCGCTGGAGCAGTGGCCGCTTGCGGTGTGACGGCGATGGCTGCCGAAGCCGCCGTGCGATCGGGTCGCAGCCAGCGCTCCAGCGTCTGCACCAGTGCGGCAGGTTCGACCGGCTTGGAGATATGGTCGTTCATCCCGGCGCGGAAGCAGCGCTGCCGTTCCTCCTCATGCGCGTGGGCGGTCATCGCGATGATCGGCAGGACGTTGGCGGACCACGTTTCCCGCAGCAGGCGGGTGGCGGCAATGCCGTCCATCACCGGCATCTGCACGTCCATCAGCACCGCCGCATAAGTGCCGTTGGCGGCATGGACCAGATCGCAGCCGACACGGCCATTCTCGGCATAGTCCACCACAAGACCCGCCTGCGTGAGCAGTTCGAGCGCGATCTCGCGGTTGATCTCGTTGTCTTCCACCAGCAGAACGCGCGCGCCGCGCAGGCGATCCGCGACCATCGGCGTGGCTTCGGGCAGGACCGGACGGCCCGGCTCGACCTCGTGCGAGAACAGCTCGACGATGGTGTCCAGCAGGGCACGGGGCGCGATCGGTTTGGTCAGCACGCCCGACACATTGGCAGGCGTGCCGTTAGGGGTCAGGCTGTCCGCGCCATAGGCGGTTACGATCAGCGTGCGGGGCAGCGGCGCGTCGTGGTCGAGCGACTGCATCGCCTCGATCGTCTGCATGCCGTTCATGCCGGGCATCTTCCAATCAAGCAGCACCAGGTCGTAGGTGCGCCCGCCCTGATCGGCGGCGGTAATGGCGCTGAGCGCCTCGTCACCCGACGCCACAAGGTCCAGCGTGATCTGCCAGCCGGCGAAGATACCCTGCAGCACCTGGCGCGATGCGGCGTTGTCGTCGGCGGCAAGGACGCGCAAGGCGCGGATGCGCGGCGGCAGCACGGCGTCGAGGACGCTTTCATCTTCTTCGTGGGCCATCGTCATGCGGGCGACGAAGGTGCTGCCCTGACCGGGGGCGCTTTCGACCGCGATGGAGCCGTCCATCTGCTCCACGATCTGGCGGCAGATTGCGAGGCCGAGGCCGGTGCCGCCGAACCGGCGGGTGGTGGAACTGTCCGCCTGGGTAAAGGACTGGAACAGCGACGCCTGCTGCTCGGCCGTCATGCCGATGCCGGTGTCGCGAACGGTCAGCTCGATCTCGACCTTGCCGTCTTCCTCGGAAACCGGGGCGAGGCCGACGGTGACGGTGCCGTTTTCGGAGAACTTCACGGCATTGCTGACAAGGTTGAGCACGACCTGATTGAAGCGCAGTTCGTCGCCATGCAGCCGGTGCGGAAGATCCGGCGCGATGTTGGAGATGACGCGCACCTTGCGCGCATCGGCATCGTTGGCCACCAGCTGAAGCTGGTTGGCGATGGCGTTGCGCAAGTCGAACGGGTTCGCTTCCAGCGTCAGCTTGCCGGCCTCGTTCTTGGAAAAGTCGAGGATGTCGTTGATGAGTCGCAGCAACGAAACGCCGGCCTGGTTGATCTTGCCGACATAGTCCTTCTGCCGGGGGTCGAGGTCGGTGCGCGCGATCAGGTGGCAGAAGCCCAGGATCGCGTTCATCGGCGTGCGGATCTCATGGCTCATGTTGGCCAGGAACATGCTCTTGGCGCGGTTGGCTTCCTCCGCCTCGCGGGTGCGTTCGCGCAGGGCGAAGGATTCCACAAGCCGGTCGCTCAACCATACCAGCACCGTAGCCTGGAAGATGACGATGGCGGCGTGCAGGATCACGCGCTCAAGATTGCCCTTGCCCGTGAACACGGCGGAGGGCAGCAGGTACAGCAGCAGCAGGTGATGCAGCGCCACCGCCGTCGCCGCCACCAGCACCACACGCCGGTCGCACCAGCCGATGGTCAGGGTCAGCATGGCGAAGAAGTACATGTGCATGTCCATCTGCCACGCATGGCCGCGCAGGATGACCAGCAGGATGGCCGGTTCCGCCATCAGCGCCACGGCGGACAGGTAGCGCGTGGCAGGAACGGTGCCGCTGCGCCACCACATCAGGTGATAGCTGCCCGCGACCACCGCGCCGGCCAGCGCGGCGGCGAGCGGCGGCTTGCCCGCCAGCAACGCGGCTGCGGCGAACAGGGGCACATGGATCCAGAACAGCACCGTGAGAAGGCGCCCTGTCTGATGGCGCAACTGATCCAGTTCGACGGTCACAGCGACTGCTCCTGACTTGATGAATTACCGCAGCCGGCAACCGCGGGCACGGGGATGGCCAGCCATGCGCCCGCCATGCGCATGGAAGCGGTGAAGTGAGCGTCGTCGGACCCTGCGATCACGACGTTCTCGAAACGGGTGGTGGCCGCGATGCGCCCGCGATCGGTGGTGACCAGATCGATGCTCTGCGCCAGAGTGAAGCCGGGCCGCGTCATGACCAGATACTGTCCGGAGGCCGCGCCGGACAGCAGCCAACTGACGGCCAGCGCGGCAAGGCCGCAGAACAGCAGGGCGGCTGCGGGCAAATAGTCGAGAAGGCGCCCTCCCGACTCTGCGGTAGGTATTGATTCGGAACGGACCATGCCGCGCACATACCCTGTTATGCCTATTTATTGGTTAAGACCCGCTCCGATTTGAACGCATTCCCACGCAGATTTCCGTATGTTAGCCGCCCTGTTTTCGCGCTTTACGGGGGTGCATGGCATCGCGCATGGCGAAGCTGGAGTTGATACGGGTGACACCGGGCAGGCGCGACAGCACTTCGCCATGGATCGCCTCGTAGGCGGCCACGCTTTCGGTGCGCAGGCGCAGCCAGTAATCGACGTCGCCCGTCATCAGAAAGCATTCGCGCACTTCGGGGCACTGACGCACGGCCTGCTCGAACCGGTTGAGGTAATCCCCTGTCTGGCGGTCCAGCGTGACCTGCACGACCACGTCCACGCCCCGTTCGTCATCGTCTTCCGGGCCGGTCAGCACGGTGTATCCGCGAATGACGCCGCTATCCTCCAGCATGCGGATGCGGCGCAGGCAGGCCGAGGGCGAAAGCCCTATGTCTTCAGCGATCTCGGAATTGGGGCGTCTACCATTGAGGCGCAGCAGTCGCAGGATCGATCGGTCGATGGCATCCAGAGCATTGGGCATGATGTTGCAGACGTCCCGCATGATCGTGTGTGAAGCGCCATGCATTATCATCGGGCGCGCATGGATTGCACGCATTTCGCCATATCGCCGATAGCTGTTGTAGCAGCCCGTCAGCCGCCATTGACGAGGCCGGGGCAACTGCGGCAAGGGGTGCGACCGAAGGGGCCTCCATGCGAATTGTCATCATCGACGACAGCGGCCTGCGCGCGACAGTGCTTGAGGAAGGGCTGCGCGACGCGGGGTACGATGACATTCACATCGTGCCGCCGCGTGGGGCCTTCGTCGCCCGGCTGGAACGCATGGCGCCGGACGTCGTGCTCATGGACCTTGGCAGCCCCAGCCGCGACACGCTTGAGGAAATGCTGACCGTCAGCCGCGCACTGGCCCGGCCCATTGCGATGTTCGTCGACCAGTCGGACGAGGCGATGATCGGCGCCGCGATCGACGCGGGCGTTTCCGCCTATGTCGTCGATGGCCTGCGCAAGGAGCGGGTGAAGCCCGTGCTGGAACTGGCGGTGCGCCGCTTCAACGCCTTTTCGCGCATGCAGTCGGAACTGGAGGAGGCGCGCACCGCGCTTGCCGACCGCAAGGTGATAGACCGCGCGAAGTCGATCCTGATGAACCAGCGCGGCCTGTCCGAACAGGATGCCTACGCCCTCCTTCGTAGCAGCGCGATGAACCAGGGGCGCAGGATCGTGGACGTGGCGCAGGCGCTCATCACTGCCAGCGACCTGCTGGGAGGGGCCTTATGACGACGAACCTTCGCATCGCCTTCCTTCCCCTCGACGATGTCGCGGTGCTTGCCGCCGCGCGCGAGCGGGGCTTTGCCGAGGAGGAGGGCCTCTCGCTCGACCTCGTGCGGACGACCAGTTGGGCCACCCTGCGCGATCGGCTGATCTACGGGCAGGTGCAGGCCGCGCACATGCTGGCGCCGCTGGCGGTAGCGGTGACGCTGGGGTTGAGCCAGCAGCCCGCCGCGTTGGCGGCTCCGTTCAAGCTGGGCGTCAACGGCAACATGCTGGTCATGGCCACGGAGTTTGCGGCGGCGCTGGCGCCCGATCCGGTGGCGCGGCTGGCGGACCCGCTGGGCACCGCGCACGATTTTGCCGCTGCGATCGGGCTGTGGCGTCGCAAGCCGGTGATCGGCGTCGTCCATCGCTTTTCCAGCCATGCGCTGATGCTGCGGTACTGGCTGGCAAGCGCGGGCGTCGATCCGGACCGCGACGTGGTCCTGCGCGTGCTGCCGCCGTCGCTGACCGGAGAGGCGCTTCACGCCGGTGAGATCGACGGTTTCATCGCCGGGGAACCGTGGGGCAGCGCTGCCATCGAATCGGGCTGCGCCGAAGCCGTCGCCATCGGCGAGCGGATCTGGCGGCGCGGGGTGGAGAAGGTGCTGGCGTTCCGGGAAAGCTGGCTGGACGAAAACCCCGAGGTCACCGACCGCCTGCTGCGCGCGCTGGCCCGGTCCGCCGTCTGGTGCGATGCCCCGGAAAACCACGATGCACTTGCCGAGATGCTGGCGGAAGAGCGTTATGTGGGTCAGCCGACCGAGTTGATCGCGCGCGCGCTGCGTGGCCAGATCGTGCCGCGAGCGGGCGAGAACGCAGTGCCGTCCCCCGACTTCCTGCTCTTTTCGCGTGAGGCGACGCCGTTTCCGTGGCGCAGCCAGGCGCTGTGGATCTATTCGCAGCTGGTGCGCTGGAACATGGTCGATCCCTCTATCGAGACGGCGGCAAAGGCAGCGGCGGTGTTCCGTCCCGATATCTACCGGCGGGCGCTGGCGGGCAGCGACCTGCCGATGCCCGGCGCCAGCATGAAGCTGGAAGGCGCGGTGGAGGCGCCGCTGGGCGTCGGATCGCGCAAGGGCGACCTGACATTGGGGCCAGACCGGTTCTTCGACGGACGAATCTTCGATCCCGAACGGATCGAGGATTACCTTGCCGGTTTTGCACCGCAGCATTGAGCTGCTGGTGCAGGCACCTTCGCCTTGTAATCTTTACGAATTTTGTGTCTTGCCAGATTTCGCGGATTGCGTGACTATGTAGGCGTCGCTCGATGAAGCGCGACCATACCGGATAGGCCGTCCCAAAGGCGGGATGCCATCCTCATCGAAAATTCGCAGCAAAGCCGCTGACCGGACTCGCCTTGAGCGACGTTCGGCCTGCGGCTTTTTTCGTGTCCGCTTTCCTGATTCATGGGGGACGTACAATGGCCACCGCATACTTGCGACCTGACGAAGACATCACCGGGCTTCCCGCCCAGGACGCCCCCGCTACCAGCTTCTGGAAGGCAGGGCATCCGCCGACGCTGATCGCCGCGTTCCTCTATTTCGACCTTGCCTTCATGGTCTGGGTTCTGCTGGGGCCGCTTGCGCCGGAAATCGCGAAGACGCTGGGGCTCACCCCCGCGCAGAAGGGCCTGATGGTGGCAGTTCCGACGCTGGCTGGCGCGCTGCTGCGGGTCGTCAACGGGGTGCTGGTGGATCGTATCGGACCCAAGCGTTCCGGCGCGATCAACCAGGTGATCGTGATCCTGGGCCTGTTCACGGCGTGGTCCATGGGCGTTGGCAGCTTTGCCGGAACGCTGGCGCTGGGCGTCGTACTGGGCTTTGCAGGCGCGAGCTTCGCCGTCGCCCTGCCGCTCGCCAGCCGCTGGTATCCGCCCGAACATCAGGGCAAGGCGATGGGTCTGGCCGGCATGGGCAATTCGGGTACGGTGTTCGCCGCCCTGTTCGCGCCCACGCTGGCCAAGCTTTTCGGCTGGAACGCGGTGCTGGGCCTTGCCTGCATCCCGCTGACGATCGTGCTGGCGGTGTATCTCATGCTGGCGAAGGACGCGCCCAGCCAGCCTGCTCCGCGCCGCATGATGGACTACGCCGCCCTTCTGAAGCAGACCGACGCCTGGTGGCTGATGGCTTTCTATGCCGTCACCTTCGGCGGGTTCGTGGGCCTTGCCGCCTCGCTGCCGATCTATTTCACCGACCAGTTCGGTCTCAGCACCGTGGTTGCGGGTTACTGCACGGCGGGCTGCGTCTTCGCCGGGTCGCTGGTGCGCCCCATGGGCGGTGCGCTGGCCGACAGGATCGGCGGCGTGAAGGCGCTGACGATGGTCTATGCCGTCGCCGCGGTGGCGCTGGTGGGGGTGTCGCAGGCGTCCGGGCTGCCGGCCGCGCTGGCGCTGTTCGTGGTCGCGATGCTGGCGCTGGGGACGGGCAACGGATCGGTGTTCCAGCTGGTGCCCCAGCGGTTTCAGGCCGAAATCGGTGTGATGACCGGGCTTGTCGGCATGGCGGGCGGCATCGGCGGGTTTTACCTTGCCAGCTCGCTGGGGCTTGCCCGCCAGTTCACCGGCAGCTTCGCGCCCGGCTTCCTGATCTTCGCCGGACTTGCCGTCGCGGCTCTGGCTTGCGTGGCGGGGGTGAAGGCCCGCTGGCGCGCGACCTGGAAGACCGGCGCGCGCATTTGAACCGACTGGGGATGGCAGCATCGGGGGGCGCCATCCCTTTTCACCCATCGTCCTGAGGGGGGCGTCTTTTCCATGACCATGAATACACGGGCGGCGGCCGTGCTGGCCGTTGGCTGGATCGCTTGCGCCACATCCGCGCAGGCCCAGGAAATCACCGTAAAGCCGATCGCCGAAGCGCGGGTACGCTACGAGCATGTCGATCAGGACGGCCTCGACGCCGCCGCCGACGCGCTGACCATGCGGGCGCGCGGCGGGGCGGAGGCGACCGGCGGCGCGCTCAGCGCCACCGTGATCGGGCAGGGCAATCTCGCGGTGGTGGACGATTACTACGATGGCCTTAACGGCTCCGCCACCCGCCCTCTTGTGGCCGATCCGCAGAACGTCGCGCTCTACATCGCGCAACTGCGCTACAAGGCGAAGGGCGTAACGCTGACCGCCGGGCGGCAGAAGATCGCGCTGGACGACGAACGCTTCGTCGGCAACGTCGCATTTCGCAACAATGCGCAGACCTTCGATGCGGTACGCGCCGAATTGACCCCGGCAGTGGGCCTCAAGCTGGACGTCTCCTACGTCTGGAGCGTGCGGACGATCTGGGGCATCGACGGCAACGGCGTGCGCCAGCAGGCGATTGGCGGCGACACCATGCTGACCAATCTGTCGTGGAAGACGCCGCTCGGCACGGTGATGGGCTTTGCCTACCTTGTCGATCAGGACGAAGCGGCAGTGCAGGCTTTCCGCCTGTCTAGCCAGACCTATGGCGCGCGGCTGGTCGGATCGCATGCCTTCGCTCCGGCCGTGACGCTGGCATGGCAGGCCAGCTACGCCCGCCAGTCCGAGTGGCGTCGCAATCCCAACACATACCGCGCCGACTACTGGCTGGCCGACGCGACGCTGGACGTGCGGGGGTGGAAGATAAATGGCGGCTACGAAGTGCTGGGCGCGGACGCGGGGGTGCCCTTCACCAGCTTCCAGACGCCGCTGGGGACCAATTTCAAGTTCCAGGGCTGGGCGGACAAGTTCCTGACAACGCCCGCGAACGGGGTGCGCGATCTCTACCTTGGAGGCGGATATGGCGTTGCAAAGTGGGGCGCGCTGTCGGCTATCGCCTTGCAGGCCACCTGGCACCGGTTCGACAGTGACCGGCTGGGCCAGCATTACGGTGACGAGATCGATCTTCTCGCATCGGCCAGGCTGCGCAGGACGACGATAGCGCTGCGTTATGCCCACTATAAGGCCGGGACGATGGCGACCGACACCGACAAGGTCTGGATCCAGCTGGACTGGGCGATCTGAAAATTCCTGACGGAATCGCTTGAGCGTTCCGGCGATTCCCTTTATGTTGCAGTGCAAGGGACAGCGTTGTCCTTCAAAATCGCCGAAACGCCCCACTGACGGGGCATGTAGGCACCGAACGATGGCAAGGCCGCCATCCAGACTTCTGGTTCATTCCAGAGGTCCGGATGGCGGCCTTTTTCTGTTTTTCCGCCCAATCATTTCCGGAGTTTCGCACATGGACTTTCAGGACGGGATCGAACCGCAAACATCCCTTGCCGACGACTACGACGCCACGCTGATCGTGCCTACGGACGATGTGCGCGAGCATCTGGTGGTCGTCGGCAACGGCATGGCGGGCTGCCGCGCGGTTGAGGAGCTGCTGGCGCGCGACGCGGACCGTTACCGCGTGACGATCTTCGGCGCAGAGCCGCATGTGAACTACAACCGCATCATGCTCTCGCCAGTGCTTGCGGGTGAGAAGACGTTCGACCAGATCGTCATCAACACCCGCGAATGGTACGACGAGAACGGCATCGACCTCATCACCGCCGATCCGGTGACCGCGATCGACCGCGCGGCAAAGGCCGTCACGTCGCGTTCGGGACGGACGGTGCACTACGACCGGCTGCTGATCGCCACCGGGTCCGATCCGTTCATCATCCCGGTGCCCGGCAAGGATCTGCCCGGTGTGATCTCGTTCCGTGACATGAACGACGTGGACGCCATGCTGGCGGCGGCACAAGCGGGGCAGGCTGCCGGCGGCGGCTCTGCCGTGGTGATCGGCGGCGGCCTGCTGGGGCTTGAGGCGGCGCATGGCCTGACCCTGCGCGGCATGAAGGTCACCGTCATCCACCTCATGAACACGCTGATGGAGCGTCAGCTGGACGAAGCGGCTGGCTGGCTGCTCAAGTCCGCGCTGGAAGGCCGGGGCCAGACCATCCTGACCGGTGCCGACACCGCCGAGATCTATGGTGACGGCAAGGTCGAGGGCGTGCGCCTGAAGGACGGGCGCGAGATCCCGGCCAGCCTTGTGGTCATGGCGGTGGGCATCCGCCCATCCGTGGCGCTGGCGCGCGATGCGGGGCTGGAGGTCAATCGCGGCATCCGGGTGGACGACCACATGGTCACCAGCGACCCCGCCGTGCTGGCCGTGGGCGAATGCGTGGAGCATGACGGCAATGTCTATGGCCTTGTCGCGCCGCTGTGGGACATGTGCCGCAGCCTGGCCGACGGCCTGACCGACCGGCACACCGGCTACCGCGGTTCGGTCACGTCCACCAAGCTGAAGGTCGCGGGACTGGACGTGTTCTCCGCCGGCGATTTCTCGGGCGGGGCAGGGTGCGAGGACATCGTGCTGCGCGATGCCGCGCGCGGCGTCTACAAGCGCGTGGTGGTGAAGGACGACCGCATCGTCGGCGCCGTGCTTTACGGCGATACGGCGGACGGGGGCTGGTACTTCGACCTTCTGAAGAAGAGCGAGGACGTTTCGGACGTCCGCGACCTGCTGATCTTCGGCCAAGCCTATGCCTCCGGAGGTGGGCTGACGGACCCTAAGGCAGCCGTTGCGGCGCTCTCGGACGATGCCGAGATCTGCGGCTGCAACGGCGTTTCCAAGGGCCAGGTCATGGGCTGCATCGATGCGGGCGCGTGCAGCCTCGACGCGGTGCGGGCCACCTGCAAGGCCTCTGCCAGCTGCGGTCAGTGCACCGGCCTGGTCGAGAGCCTGCTGATGCTCAGGCTGGGCGACGAGGTGGAATCCGGCCCTAAGACGATGTGCAAGTGCACCAGCTTCACGCATGACGACGTGCGCCGGGAAATTGTGGCGCAGGACATGCGATCGATCCCCGAAGTGATGCACAGGCTGCACTGGTCGACGCCCGATGGCTGCTCGTCCTGCCGCCCTGCGCTGAACTACTACCTGCTCTGCGCGCTGCCCGGCGAATACGTGGATGACCAGCAGAGCCGCTTCGTCAACGAACGCATGCACGCGAATATCCAGAAGGACGGCACCTATTCCGTCGTCCCGCGCATGTGGGGCGGGTTGACCAACCCCCGCGAACTGCGCGCCATCGCCGACGTGGTGGAGAAGTATGATGCGCCCATGGTCAAGGTGACGGGCGGGCAGCGGCTGGACATCTTCGGCATCAAAAAGGAGGATTTGCCCGCAGTCTGGGCCGATCTGAACGCCGCCGGGATGGTGTCGGGCCACGCTTACGGCAAGTCGCTGCGCACGGTGAAGACCTGCGTGGGGTCGGAGTGGTGCCGCTTCGGCACGCAGGATTCCACCGGCCTTGGCGTCAGGACGGAGCGGATGACCTGGGGCAGCTGGATGCCGCACAAGTTCAAGATTGCCGTCTCGGGCTGCCCGCGCAACTGCGCCGAGGCGACGATCAAGGACTTCGGCATCGTCTGCGTGGATTCGGGCTACGAACTGAGCGTGGGCGGCAACGGCGGCATCAAGGTGCGCGCCACCGACTTCCTGTGCAAGGTCGCGACCGAGGAAGAGGCGCTGGAATACTGCGCTGCCTTCATTCAGCTCTACCGCGAGGAAGCGCGCTATCTCGAACGCACCGCGCCGTGGATCGAGCGGGTCGGCGTGGACTACGCCAAGGCTCGCGTGGTCGAGGACGAAGCGGGCCGCAAGGCGTTGGCCGAACGGTTCCACTATTCGCAAAGCTTCAGTCAGGACGATCCGTGGGCGGAGCGCGCCGACGGCGACCGCGCCGATCTTCACCAGCACATCCAACCCCAGGCCCTTGAAGCGGCGGAGTGAACACCATGACCGACTGGATCGACATCGGAACCCTTGCAGACATTCCCCAGCGCGGCGCGCGCACCGTGCGCCTTGAAGGGGAGCCGGAGATCGCCGTTTTCCGCACCGGCGACGACAGGATCTTCGCGCTCGTCAACGAATGCCCGCACAAGAAGGGGCCGCTCAGTCAGGGCATCGTCCACGGCCATTCGGTGACCTGCCCGCTGCACAACTGGAACATCGCCCTTGCCAGCGGCGAGGCGCAAGGATCGGACAGCGGCTGTACCCCGACCATTGCCGTGCGCGAGGAGAACGGGCGCATCCTGCTGGCGCGCCCGGAAGCGATGAAGGACGCGGCCTGATGGCAGCGGCGGTCCGCACCACCTGCGCCTATTGCGGTGTCGGCTGCGGCATATCGGCCACGCCCACCGGCCCGCGCGTGGTGACGATCCGGGGGGACGAGGCGCACCCGGCGAACGCGGGGCGCCTCTGTTCCAAGGGCACGCATCTGGGCGAGACGGTGGGGCTGGCCGGGCGTCTTCTCCACCCCATGATCGGCGACAGACAGGTGCGCTGGGACAAGGCGCTGGACCTTGTGGCGAAGCGCTTCCGAGACACCATCGCGCGCTACGGCCCGGACAGCGTGGCGTTCTACGTCTCGGGCCAGTTGCTGACCGAGGACTATTACGTCGCCAACAAGCTGATGAAGGGCTTCATCGGTTCGGCCAACATCGACACCAATTCGCGCCTGTGCATGTCGAGCGCGGTAGCCGGCCACAACCGTGCCTTCGGCGAGGACGTGGTGCCCGCCAGCTATCAGGATCTGGACAAGGCCGATCTGGTCGTGCTGGTCGGCACCAACACCGCATGGTGCCATCCGATCGTCTACCAGCGGATACAGGCGGCACGCACTGCACGGGGCACGAAGCTGGTCGTCATCGACCCGCGCCGGACCGAGACATGCGAAGGCGCCGATCTTCACCTGCCGCTGCGGCCCGGCAGCGACGTGGCACTGATGAACGGACTGCTGGCGTGGCTGGCCGACAAGGGCATGGTCGACAGGGCGTTCGTGGACAGCCACGTCGAAGTGCCGGACGGTTTCTGGGAGCATCTGGCGACGGGCCACGACTTGTGGACTACGGCGCAGACCTGCGATCTGGACCCGGCGGTGTTGCTGCGATTCTACGAGATGTTCGCCGCCCATCCGCGCACGGTCACGCTGTTCAGCCAGGGGATCAACCAGTCGATCCGGGGCACTGATCAGGTCAACGCGATCATCAACGTCCACCTTGCCACGGGCCGCATCTGCCAGCCGGGCGCCGCGCCGTTCTCCATCACCGGGCAGCCCAACGCGATGGGCGGGCGCGAGGTGGGCGGGCTGGCCTCCACGCTGGCCGCACACATGGACTTCGCGCCCGAGAACGTCGCGCGCGTGGGCCGCTTCTGGGCCGCGCCAAGGATGGCGACCCGGCCCGGCCTCAAGGCGGTGGACCTGTTCCGCGCCATGGGCGAAGGGCGGATCAAGGCGCTGTGGGTCATGGCGACCAACCCCGCCGTTTCGCTGCCCGATGCCGGAAACGTGCGCGCGGCGCTGGAGAAGTGCCCGTTCGTGGTCGTGTCCGACGTCATCGCCGACACCGACACCACCGCTTATGCCGACGTGCGCCTGCCCGCCGCCGCCTGGGGGGAGAAGGACGGCACCGTCACCAATTCCGAACGCACGATCAGCCGCCAGCGGCCGTTCATGGCCCTGCCGGGAGAGGCGAAGCCGGACTGGTGGATCGTCAAGGAAGTTGCCCGACGCATGGGCTGGTCGGGAGAGTTCGCCTACGACCATCCCGCCGATATCTGGCGCGAACACGCCCGGCTGACCGCCTACCAGAATGAGGGCGCGCGCGTACTGAACCTTGCCGCCCACGCCGCCATCGGCAACGGCGCCTATGAGGCGATGGAGCCGTTCCGGTGGGGCGGCACCCCGTTCGCGGACGGACGCTTCCCGACGCCCAGCGGGCGGGCGCGGATGGTGAAGGTCGGGCAGATGGACCTGCAGGCCCCGCTGGCCGACTGGCCGCTGACGCTGAACACCGGGCGCTATCGCGACCAGTGGCACACCATGACGCGCACCGGGCTTGCCTCGAAGCTGGCGCGCCACCGGGAAGAGCCGCTGGTCGAGGTCCACCCTGCCGACGCCGCCGCGCTGGGCCTTAACGATCGCGACCTTGCCCGCGTTTCCACGCCGCAGGGCAACAGCACCTTCCGCGTCATGCTGAGCGAAGGCCAGCGGGTGGGAGAGATCTTCACGCCCATCCACTGGACCGACCGCACGTCCACCGGCGGGCGGACCGGCCTGCTGCCCCGCCCGCTGGTCGATCCGCATTCGGGCCAGCCGGGGTTCAAGTCCACGCCCGCCGCGCTGGCGAAGGTAGAGACCGAGTGGAGGGGCTTCCTCATCGTGCGCGCAGAGGAACCGGTGCGTGTCCCCTGCCTGTGGGCGACGCGGGTGGCGGTGCCGGGCGGCGCGCTGTACGAAGTGGCGGGGAATGGCGATGCGGCGCGGCTGGAAAGCTGCCTGCCGCGTGGCGAGCGCGTCGAAGCCATCGATGCCACGCGCGGCACCCGACGCGTCGCGGTGATCGCGCAGGGGAAGCTGGCGGGCGTGCTGTTCGTCACCCGCAGCGGCCTGCTGCCCTCGCGCGACTGGCTGATCGACCAGCTCCAGGCCGAGGATGTCGGTGCCGCCGTACTGGCAGCACGCGGACCGGGAAGCCAGCCCGACAAGGGTGCAACGGTCTGCGTCTGCTTCGACATCGGCCTGAACCAGATCGTTGCCGCGATCCGTGAACAGGCGCTAGTGGACGTGCCCGCCATCGGCACGGCGCTGGGCGCGGGCACCAATTGCGGATCGTGCCGTCCGGCGCTTGCCCGAATACTCACCCAGACCAACGAGGAGGCCCTCGATGCCGCTGAATGATGGTACCCATGATCTTATCGCCCCCGGCGAAGTGTGGCTGGTGGGCGCGGGGCCGGGCGATCCGGACCTGCTGACGCGCAAGGCGGAAAAGCTGATCCGCGCCGCCGACGTCGTGTTCTACGACGCGCTGGTGGGGCCGGGCGTGCTCGACCTTATTCCCGATGGTGTGGAGCGGGTCTGCGTCGGCAAGCGGTCCGGTCGCCACTCGCGCGATCAGGGCACGATTGACCAGATGCTGGTGGCGGCGGCGCTGGCGGGCAGGCGCGTGGTGCGGCTGAAAGGCGGCGATCCGGCGATGTTCGCGCGGGCGACGGAGGAGATCACCGCGCTGCGTGCCGTCGGCGCATCCGTGCAGGTCTGCCCCGGCATCACCGCCGCCAGCGCGGTCGCGGCATCGGCGGGGCTGTCGCTGTCGCTGCGGGGCATCGCCCGGCGCGTGCAGTTCATCACTGCGCATAGCCGGCAGGGCAGGGGGCTGGACCTCGACTGGGCGGCGCTGGCCGATCCGGCCTGTACGCTGGCCGTCTACATGGGCCGCGACGCGGCGCCGGAACTCAGCACGTCGCTGATGGCGGCGGGCCTGCCGGGGGCGACGCCCGTCCTCATCACCTGCGACGCGTCGCTGCCGCAGGAACAGCGCCTGCGAACGCGGCTGGACCTGCTGCCGCTGGTTGCCCGGGGATTCGCGCAGGATCGCCCCACCCTGATCCTGATCGGCGAGGCGGTGGCGCAGGCGGATCATGCCGTTCCCGCGCGGATGACGCAGGCCAGCCTTCCCGCCGCGTAGGCGCTTACGCTTCCGCCGGTTCTTCGGCGGTCCACTGCGACAGGTCGGCTTCCTGCCCGATCAGCGCAAGACCGTGGGCGATGGAGGTCAGTTCGCCGCCGCTGTCTATCCGGCCCTCGCCAAAGCGGTCGACGAACAGCGCGCGCACGGCGGGGATCAGCGAGGAGCCGCCGGTCAGGAACACATGATCCACCTCGTGCGCCTCCAGCCCGGCCCGGGTGAGGGCGGTGTCCACCGTCTCGGCGATGCGGGCAAGATCGGGCGCGATCCATTCTGCGAACTCGGCGCGGGTCACGTCGGTTGCGATCGTCAGGTCGTCGCTTTCGAAGCGGAACGTCGCGCCCTCTTCGGTGGACAGCGCGCGCTTGAGGCCGCCGACCGCATCGTAAAGCGGATAGCCCAGTTCGTTCTCCACCACCGCGATCATCCGCGCGATGGCCGAGGGATCGGTGGCGCTGCGCTGAAGCCGCGCCAGTTCCTCCAGCGTCCTGCGATTGCGCATCAGCGCCAGACGCGACCAGTCGCCGAAATCGGTGAAGTGGCCGTCGGGGATTTCCAGCACCTTGTCGAACGAGCGATACGTGCCGCCCTTGCCCAGCATCGGCAGGACCAGCTTGTCCATGATGCGGAAGTCGAAGCGGTCCCCCGCGATGCCGATGCCCGCCGAACCCAGCGGCACGCACCGCTGCGCCGCGCCCGGTTCCTGCACGCGCACGAGCGAGAAGTCGCTGGTGCCGCCGCCGAAGTCCGCCACCAGCAGCGTCGCCGGCTTGCTGAGCCTTGAGGCGAAGCTGTAGGCCGCGCCGATGGGCTCGTAGACGTAGTGAACCTCGCGCTCCAGCAGCGCGAACATCGCGTCGTAGCGGGTGCGCGCCAGCGCCGCGTCAGGGCGCGCGCCGACGTAGCGCACCGGGCGGCCGACCACCACGCGCTCGGGCATGTCGGCCAGCGCCTTGCCTGCATGTCGCACCAGATGGCGCAGGAACACCTGCCCCAGTTCCTCGAAACGCATCCGCTTTTCGAATAGCGGCGCGCTTTCGAACAGCGGGTTCGCGGCGACCGACTTGAACGACTGAAGGAAGCGGCTGCCCTGCGGGAATTCGAGGAACTCCGCGATGGCCCATGGCCCGGCTTCGTGGGCCAGCGCGCCGCGCGGCCCTTCGTCCTGCCAGAAGCACAGCGCCGAGCGGAACACCGAACTGTCCCCGCCGGGCGCGGCGAATTCGATCATGCGTGCATCGCCGGGCTGTTCCCCGGATAGCGCCACGACCGAGTTGGTCGTTCCAAAGTCGATCCCGGCGCTGCGGATGGGCATGAAGGGTTCCTGCGTTTGGAAAGGGACGGCGCCTATTACAGCGGCTGCGCCCATAGGCAACCGCCGTGGTCCCGCATGTCAGTCGCCGCCCAGCTTCAGGCCCTTGAGCGCGGCGAACGGTCCCTGATCCTCGGGCGTGCCGATGCCCGCCGCCTTTCTTGCGGCGTCCGCGTCCGGGCCGACAAGGAACGGGTCGATGGCGAGCGCCAGGCTTTGCGCCACGGCTTCGCCAAGGTCCACGTCGGTGCCCCGGTATTCGATGTCGTCGAGGTCTTCGGCGGACAGCTCGATCTCCTCGTCCTCCACTCGGTCCTCCTTTTCGGGGATGAAGCGGAAGAAGACCTGTTCGTGGATCTCCACCGGCAGGTCTTCGGCCGACACCGCGCAGGGCTGGACGATGCTGGCGTCCAGCATGCCGCGCGCCTCGACGTGGAAGCCGCCATCGCGTTCCGAGGTCGAAAGGTCCAGTTCGGCAACGAAGCTGTCGATGCGCACCAGCCCGAAGCGCCGGGCCAGCGCCGCGCATTCGGCTTCGTTGGGGACGATGCGGACGTGCTTGCCTTCGACTTGGCGGACGTCGAGCAGGCGGGACAGTTCAGGGGTCATCGGGCAATCCTTGCGGCAAGCAGGTCTTCGTTGGAAAGGGCGCCCAGCGAGGCATGAAGGTCGCGCACGCGGGCGGCGAGGGGGGCGGGATCGGCACCTTCCACCAGTGTCATGTTGCGCTCTACCACCGGCACCAGCGCAGCGTCGTCTTGGGAAAGCGCATCGCGCAGGGCGCCGATCCGGCCTCCCAGCACGCCCATCAGCTTGCCCATGCGCTTGCCCACCACAAGGTCGCCGACGCCGGACTGGCGCAGCTGGCCGTCCATGTCCTCAACGAACAGTTCGGTCAGGTGAGCGGCGGGGTTGATGAGGCTGTCGTCGGTGTCCCGGTCACGCTCCATGCGCAGGATCACCAGCGCCATGACCATGGTGACGGCATCGAAGCGCCCCGGCACCGTATCAGCCACGCCGCATTCGGCATACCAGGGCTTTTCGCGCGCGATCTCCACCACCCGGTGCCACAGCGGGCGCACGGCATCGCGATGGTCGCTTTTGCCCAGAAGGCGGGAAATCAGGGACACGATGGCGACGGGCCTTTCTTCCGGTGACGGAGCCGTTGTTCAGGAGCAATTCAAGCCGCACGCCCCAACGCCCATTGCGCGGGCGCTATCGGGGCCTTAAGGCCGTCTGGCGATATATGGGTAATGCAGCGGCTGGCAATGGTCGACGCGGGCGCTACCCCCGGTTTGGAGTGTTGAAATGCGCAAGGTGGGTCTCAAGGTCGCAGCGGCAGGGCTGGCGCTGGCGGTTGCCGGGCTGGTCGGCGGCTGCACGTCGATCCGCGACCATCGCGGCTACCTGATCGACCAGGCGCTACTCGATTCGGTGCAGCCGGGCGTCGACAACCGCCTTTCGGTGGAAAAGACCCTGGGCCGTCCCACTTTCGAAAGCCAGTTCGGCCAGAAGGACTGGTACTACGTTTCGCAGACGGTGAAGACCCCGCCCTTCCGCAGGCCCCGCACGGCGGACCAGACGGTGCTGCGCGTCCGCTTCGATGCCGCCAACAACGTGGTCGGAATCGACAAGCGCGGCATGGAACAGGTTGCGCGCATCGACGCCGATGGTCACACCACGCCGACGCTGGGCCGCCAGCGCAGCCTGCTCGAAGATCTGTTCGGCAACATCGGTGCTGTCGGTGCCGGTGGCATGGGCCAGGCTCCGACCGGCCCGGGCCCGAACGGCAGCTGATCGCGCGGTTGATCCGGGGCTTCATTCACCGTGGGGCGTCCGGCGACCTTGAACCGTGATGCGCGTGGCATATATCCGCGCTCATGAACAACGACGGGGCGAGCCACGGCCTCATTCAGTGGCACGGAACGACCATCATCGGTGTACGCAAAGGCGGCAGGACCGTCATCGCCGGCGATGGTCAGGTTTCCATGGGTAACACGGTGATGAAGCCGAACGCCCGCAAGGTGCGGCGCATCGGGGAAGGCGGCAAGGTGATTGCCGGGTTCGCTGGCGCCACCGCCGACGCCTTCACCCTGTTCGAGCGACTTGAGCGCAAGCTGGAGCAATATCGCGGCCAGCTGATGCGCGCCGCGGTGGAACTTGCCAAGGACTGGCGCACCGACAAATACCTGCGCAATCTCGAAGCGCTGATGATCGTGGCAGATGCCGACACACTGCTGGTGCTGACCGGCAACGGCGACGTGCTTGAGCCCGAGGGCGCCGGCCCCGGATCGTCCAGCGGCGACAGCCAGATCACCGCGATTGGTTCGGGCGGGAACTATGCCCTTGCCGCCGCCCGCGCGATCGACGCCTATGAAAGCGACGCAGAAACCATCGCGCGCAAGGCCATGCAGGTCGCTGCCGATATCTGCGTCTTCACCAACGACCGCGTGACGGTCGAGACCGTCTGAGCGGAAGAACAACCATGAACGACAATCTGACGCCCAAGGCGATCGTCGCCGCGCTCGACGCGCATATCATCGGCCAGTCCGAAGCCAAGAAGGCGGTCGCCGTTGCGCTGCGCAACCGCTGGCGCCGCCAGCATCTGGATGCCGATCTGCGCGACGAGGTGACTCCCAAGAACATCCTGATGATCGGCCCGACGGGCTGCGGCAAGACCGAGATCAGCCGCCGCCTGGCCAAGCTGGCCGACGCGCCCTTCGTGAAGGTGGAAGCGACCAAGTTCACCGAAGTCGGCTATGTCGGCCGCGATGTGGAGCAGATCGCCCGCGACCTCGTCGAGGAAGCGATCCGCCTGGAAAAGGAACGCCGCCGCGAATCGGTGCGCGAGGCGGCAAGCAAGGCGGCCATGGACCGGCTGCTCAACGCGCTGGTGGGCGAAGGTGCCTCGGAAGCGACGCGCGCCGCCTTCCATCAGCGCATCACCGAAAACGCGATGAACGACACCGAAGTCGAGATCGAGGTGGAGGATGCTCCGGGCGGGCCAATGGAAATCCCCGGCATGGGCGGTTCGGTCGGCATGATCAATCTGGGCGACATCATGGGCAAGCTGGGTGGCCCGAAGATGAAGCGCCGCAAGATGAAGGTGCCCGACGCCTGGGACAAGCTGGTAGACGAGGAATCGGAAAAGCGGCTGGACCAGGACGACGTCGCCCGCACGGCGCTCGCCAATGCGGAGCATAACGGCATCGTTTTCCTGGATGAGATCGACAAGATCGCCGTGTCCGACGTGCGCGGCGGCTCGGTGTCCCGCGAAGGCGTGCAGCGCGATCTGCTGCCGCTGATCGAAGGCACCACCGTCGCCACCAAGTACGGCCCGATGAAGACGGACCACGTACTGTTCATCGCCAGCGGCGCGTTCCACGTCGCGAAGCCCAGCGACATGCTGCCCGAACTGCAGGGCCGCCTGCCGATCCGGGTGGAGCTGAAGGCGCTGACCGAAGAGGATTTCGTGCGGATCCTTTCGGAAACGCGCGCCAACCTCATCGCCCAGTACAAGGCGCTGCTCGGCACCGAACAGGTCACCGTAGAGGTGACGCCCGATGCCATCGGCGAAGTCGCGAAGATCGCCGCGCAGGTCAACGAAAGCGTCGAGAACATCGGTGCCCGCCGCCTGCAGACGGTCATGGAAAAGCTGCTGGAGGAACTCAGCTTCGAAGCCGAGGACCGCCGCGGCGAGACGGTGACGATCGACCAGGCCTATGTGCGCGCCAAGCTCGAAGGGCTCGCCGGAAACGCGGACCTGTCGAAGTATATTCTCTGATCCAGTAGCGTCTTTGCAGACATCGAAGGGCGGCCCCGGTGGCCGCCCTTTTTGTTCCTTGAATGTTCCTGCCGATGCGATAGTCTACGCGCCAAGGAGATTCGCGATGACGCTCGAAGGTGGATGTTTGTGCGGCGCGGTCCGCTACGGCGTGCAGGGGGAACCCGAACACGTGGCGCTGTGCCACTGCTCCGATTGCCGCAAGGCATCGGGCGCCCCCGTCACCGCATGGGCGGCGTTTGCGGGCAGCCATTTCGCGTTGAAGGCGGGAGCGCCGGCAAGCTACAGTTCCAATGGCGATGCCGTGCGGCACTTCTGCCAGAACTGTGGTTCAGGTTTGTACTACGTCAACGAAGCGGTTCTGCCCGGGCTGGTCGATATTCAGGTGGCGACGCTGGATGATCCCGACGCGCTTGCGCCGCAGGTGCATATTCAGGTGGCGGAACAAGTCGGCTGGATGGCCGGAGCGCACGATCTGCCGCACTTCGACCGTTATCCGGGTTGATCCTGCGCGGCGTCCCTCGCCAGTCGCACAAGGATTGACTTGCCAGCCGGGCAGGGCGCGTTACGCTTTACGGCTCAAGCAGAGCGAGATTGCCCAAGATGTACCAGACACCGGAAGACCGCCCCGTTTACCGTCTGCTCACCGGCGCGGACGACCGCGCTTTTTGCGAACGCGTTTCCGAGGCGTTGGCGCAGGGCTGGCGTCTTTATGGTTCGCCGTCGCTGGCGTGGGATACGGCGGAAAACCGCATGAAGGCAGCACAGGCCGTCGTCTGGCACGAAGCTGACGTGATAAAGTAAACCCAGGCTTGCCGATTATCAGGCGTGCTTTGGGCGCTCGGCAAGCATCGGCGTGCTCTTGGCATGCACGGGCGGGGTTGCCGTGCCTTCATCCTGTGCCTGGGCAGCGGTGCCCGAAAGTGCCAGCGGGATGGCGGCCAACGGCGTGGCCGCCAGCATGAGAACGCCCAGACCCGCGAAAGACGGCTTCATCGAACCAATGCTCCTGAAAACTGTGCCTTGGAGAACTGCGCAAGGGGGATCTTGTTCCAGCGGGCCTGACTTCACCGCGATTGAGGCACAATCCAAGGGTTTTACGGTTGCCCCGTCCGGCTGTGACGGGGATGTTTGGAAGTCATTCCGCCCGAAGCTGTTCGGAGAACGACATGGTCCTCAAGACGGTCGGCCCGCTGGCGCTGACACTCCTCGCCGCGCCGGCTCCGGTCGCGGCCCAGACGATCATCCCGATCATCTCGCCGGGGCAGGCTGCCGAAGGCATCTTCAGCCGCTCCCGCTCCGAGACGGACGCGCGCCGTCCGCGCGAAGGCGATTCGTCTGCCCAGCCGGATGCGGGGGCGTCTCCCACGCCGATGGCGTCCGCTCACCCGGAGCCGGGCACGCCCGAATTCCATAAGCAGGCGTGCGACAACCGCCCCGTCTATCGCCGCCAGTACGGAGAGGACGATCCGCAGGTCCAGAAACTGGAGGCCATGTGCAAAGCGTCCGGCTACTGAACCGTCACTCTGCCGCGTCGTGCATGGCTTCGGCCTCGGCAGCCTGGCGCGCCCACATTTCTGCATAAAGGCCGTCGCGCCGCAGCAGTTCGGCATGGCTGCCGCTTTCGGCAAGGCGCCCTTCGTTCAGCACGAGGATGCGGTCGGCGTCGGCGATCGTCGACAGGCGATGCGCGATGGACAGCGACGTGCGATGTTCGGCCACGCGGTGCAGCGTCGCCAGAATATCCTGCTCGGTCCGGGTGTCCAGCGCGCTGGTCGCTTCGTCGAGGATCAGGATCGGCGGGTTCTTGACCAGCGTGCGGGCGATGGCGACGCGCTGCTTTTCACCGCCGGACAGCTTCAGCCCGCGTTCGCCCACCTCGGTCTCGAAGCCCTGCGGAAGACGGTCGATCAGGCTGGACAATGCTGCGCCGCGCGCGGCATTTTCGATCTCGTCCCGCGTGGCATCGGCACGGCCATAGCCGATGTTGTAGCCGATGGTATCGTTGAAGAGCACGGAGTCCTGAGGGACGATGCCGATAGCGCTGCGCAGTGAGGTTTGCGTGACCTGCCGGATATCCTGCCCGTCGATGAGGATGCGGCCTGAAAGCGGATCGTAGAAGCGGTACAGCAGGCGCGCGATCGTGGACTTGCCCGCGCCTGACGGGCCGACGATGGCGAAGGCATCTCCGGCGGGAACCTCGAACGACAGGCCGTGCAGGATGGTCCGGTCCGGTTCGTAGCCGAACACGACGTTATCGAACACGATCGATGGGTGGCGGATTACCAGCGCGGGTGCTCCGGGCGCATCGGGCACCTCGACCGGTGTGTCGAGCAGGCGGAACATCTCCGCCATGTCGATCAGTCCCTGCCGGATGGTGCGATAGACCATGCCCAGCATGTCCAGCGGCCGGAACAGCTGCGTCAGGTACGTCTGGACGAAGACAAGCTGGCCCGCCGTGTAGTTGCCGCGCCACCAGCCGTACACGGTCCACGCCAGCGCGCCCGCCATGAGCAGGTTCACCACGATGCCCTGTGCGATGTTGAGGAGGCCAAGCGAATTTTCGCTCTTCACCGCCGCCACGGCGTAGGCGCGCGTAGCTTGGGCGTAGCGTTCCTGTTCGCGCCGTTCGGCGGAAAAATACTTCACCGTCTCATAGTTCAGCAGCGAATCGACGGCGCGCGCCAAAGCCTGTCCGTCCAGCCGGTTCATCTGTTCGCGCAGTTTGGTGCGCCATTCGGTGATGACGCGCGTGACCCAGATGTACGCCGTGATCGCCACGCCGGTCGCCACCACAAGTCCGGGGCCGAAGTTGATCCAGAAGATCACGGCCACGACCGCCAGCTGCAGGATCGTGGGGGCGATGTTGAAGAGCATGAAGTAGAGCATCGTGTCGATGCTCTTGGTGCCGCGCTCTATCGTCTTGGTGACCTCGCCGGTCCGCCGCGCCAGATGAAAGCGCAGGGACAGGCGATGCAGCTGGCCGAACACGTTCTCCGCCAGTTCGCGGGTAGCATCCTGCCCAACCTTCTCGAACACGATGTTGCGCAGGTTGTCGAAGCCGGTCTGCGCCACGCGGCCCGCCGCGTACCCCAGCACCATCAGCATCGCCAGCCGTATCAGCTTGGGACCGGTGGTACCCATCAGGTCCACTGCCCACTTCAAAAGGTAGGGCAGCACCAGCTGGGCGGCGGTCGACAGCAGGATGAACACGCAGGCCCAGACGATCCGCCAGCGCAGGGCAGCATTATTGCGCGGCCACAGGTAGGGCATGAAACGCAGGAGCGTATGCCAGCCATCGTGGCGGGCCTGAGGGTCTCGTACGGCGGTATCGGGTGGCATGGCCGCTATTTAGGGCGAACCCGCCGCGACGCAATCCGCCAATGATCCGCTATCTGCTCACCGGCAGGTCGAACAGCACCTTGCGGCTCGAAAAGTCGATGGCGACGCGCTTGAAGGCGCGCAATTCACGCATGCCGAGGAAGATCGCCGGCTTGCGATCAAGCCTGAGTTCGGCGAACGCGGGCGAATCGGCATAGGCAATGAGCACGTTGGCGACGCCGATGCCGCCCAGTTCCAGCTTGTCCGCCACGGCCAGATCGACGACCAGTTCCTGCCCGGTTACGCTGGATACCGACCCCTTGAGTCGTCCTGCGCGGTGGCTGCGCGCCAATGCCTGTTGCAGCGCGCGGTTGCCGATGGTGCCGCTGGCGCCGGTGTCGATCACAACGTCGGTCCGCACCCTATCGATCAGCGCATTCGTCAGGATCAGCCGGCCAGAACGGTGCTTGGCTCGCACGACGATCTCGAACCCCCGGCGACCGCCGGTTTCCGCAGGATCGCCGATGGCGATGGTGTTGCGGGCGAAGTCCAGCAAGACGCGCTGGTGCTGCAGGCTGTCGGTGCCCAGTATCCCGTCTGCGCCCATGTTCACGCGCTCAAGCAACGGGACGGTGAGGTCATGGAACGCGCGCGGGCCGACGACGATGCTTTCGATTCTGGCGGTCGCCACGTCATGGGCGCCGGCGATGCCCATCACGCGCACCTGCGGCCCCTGCGCCAATCCCAGCGTGCCGGCCAACGCGGTGGAAACCACGGTGCGCTGCGATCCCGTGTCGATCACGAAGCGATAGGGGCCAATGCCATGAACGGCCACGTCGATCGTCATACGCGCGTGCTGGTCACTGCTGCCCTGGAGGATGTCATCCGGCGCGCCCGGAGGCGGATGAGGCACTCCTTGAGACAACGGCGGCGGCGTTGCGCCAAGGATTACCGGATTGGCGATCAACATCGCCAGCGCCATGCCCATTCCCGACATCGCATCCTCCTGGCAAGGTTCGCGCCCTGCCCTTATTGCGGAAGTCAAAGATAGCAGGAATGTGCGTGGAACGCTACGTGGAACAATGCGCGGTCAGGTTGCGGCGGTCTTTTTGAAACGAGCGGCAATTGGCGCCAGAATGTGCGTGGCCATGCCTGCAAGGTCTTCACGCGCGGGATGACGCAGCAGGGCGATCGCACCGATCCATGCCACGCCCGATGCCAGGCCGCTTGCCACCAGCCCCAGAAAACCCAGGGTGGCCGGCGTGCGCCATACGCCGACGGCGAGAACCGCCGGGACGATGGTGATCAACGCCACACCGGCGCTCGACAGATAGATGCGCAATGCAGCAGGCCAGCGGAAGCCGATCATACGCTGCAGCCAGATCGCGTAGAGGAAGAACCAGCCAACGCCATAGACCAGCCGCGAAGCCGCCGCCGCCTCTACGCCGATAGCGGCTCCTGCGGCCAGCGTTCCTACCGAAAGCGCCGTATCCGCAAGGTTGAACCACAGCAGCGTGCGTAACCGCCCCAAAAGGATCGGCAAATCCATGTGCAGTGGAAGCGCAACGAAGCAGCATTCGGCAACGGCGACAAAGGCCAGCAGGGGCGCAGCGGCGGCCCAGCCCTCACCGTAAAGGAGCAGGATGACCGGCTCGCTGAGAACCGCCAGCAGCGCCATGGCCGGCCACACGATGGCACCATGGGCGGCGACCACGCGCTCATAGTAGGGGCCAAGATCCTTCCCCTCATCGCGCAGCCGGGCAAACGTGGGATAATAGATGGACCCTACGGCGCCGGCGACCAGATAGTGCAACTGGGAAGCAAGGGCGACGCCCCGGCTGAACAGGCCCGCTGCGCTCATGCCCTGCATGCGGCCGACGATCAGGTCGGGCGTACGCATGCCGATCCCGCCAGACAGGTAGAGCAGGGCGCTGCCTGAACCGAAGCCGATGATCTCTTTCGCCCGTGCAAAGCGGAACTGCCCGCTGGGCGGCGTTGGACGCAGCACCTGAGCAGCCACTGCACGGGCGGCCGCTTGCGCAATCATTGCCCATGCCAGCGATTCGGCGGAAAAGCCCAGGGCTGCCAGCATCAGCGCGCATGTGCTGTTGGTCACCGCTCCGGCAGCGTTAACGATGAAAGTCCCTCGAAAATCAAGCCGCCGCGAAAGGAGTGCGACCGGTACGATGCTCCAGGGATTGAGCAGGTACGACGCGGCGATCAGCCCCAGAATGGGGAACAGCCTCGGCTCGCCGTAGAACTGCGCCACCGGCCATGCGAGCGCCAGGATCAAGCCGGCCAGCAGGAACGAAAACGCTGCGGCGATCACCGTGCAGTGGCGCACCGTATCTTCGTCCGCGGTAGGATGACGACCAAGATAGCGTGTCAGGCCGAAATCCTGGATGACCGACAGGATCATCGCGGCGGCCAAGGCGACGGAGAACAGCCCGATCTCTTCCGGCTTGAGGAAGAACCGCGAAACGATCACCGACGTCGCGAACTGCAACACGAACTGGGTATACTGGCTAGCGGCCGCCCACAGGGCGGCGGACTTCACACTGCCGCTTCCGCGCCCCTTATCGGGAGCAGGATGGTCGGCGGGAGATGGATTTTCCGAAGCCATTCGCGTCAACCGGCACGCGAAAATGCAAGCGCGCCGGCAAGGCGCAGCGCGCGCATCGGCTCCCCGAAGCGAAGCAGTCGCACCACGGTCCGCCACATACCATCGCGTCGTCCGCCTTCGCGGACGTGGCTCATGAGAAGATCGAACCCCTCGTCGCGCATGGCGCTGGCAGAATAGAGCAGGCCCATCGCCACTTGCTCGCGTACGGCAGTCGAAATGCCTTGCCTGCCGAACAGGCGGTCAAGCTCTGAGATCGGTGGTAGCGATTGCAGACCGGCGGTGGGATCAGGACGCCCCGCGGCACGTTCACGCCAGGCGACTTGCGCCACAGCGGTCCCGATCTGCTGTTCGGTCGCATGTCGCGAGGAGACCTGTCCGGAATATCGTCGGTATCGCAAAAGCCGCTCGGGAATGTTGCCAAGGCGCGTTACGCTGGAGAGGCGCAGCCACAGGTCCAGATCCTCGCAATGACGAAACGCCGCATGATAGCCGCCGACCCCGCGCACAACGTCGCGGCGGTACATGGCTGCGGGATGGCAGATGAGTTGTCCACCGACGGCGATGGCTTCCATGAGGTCTTCATGGGTTTCGGGATGGTCTGCTCCCGACCGGATCAGGTTCTCGCCATCCTCGCCGATGTCTTCGCTCCAGCTCCCGACGACGCCATAGTCGGGGTGCGCGGTGAGGAAGTCGAACTGCCTGGCGAAGCGATCCGGATGGCAAATGTCGTCGGCATCCATGCGGGCCACAATGGGTGCCTGGGCCTCATCAAGCATCTGGTTCAGACTGGCGACGAGTCCGCGGTTTTCGCGGATGATCGGGCGGACCCGGGAATCCGCCTGCGCATACTGCCTTATGATGGAGGCGGATTTGTCCACCGACCCGTCATCGACGATGAGGAGCTCGAAATCTCGGAAGCTCTGTGACAGCACGCTTTCGATTGCGGACGCGAGAAACCGTTCGCCATTGTAGACGCTCATCGCGACGCTGATTGCCGGTGACGGCATGTAGGTGCTCAATTCCTGTCTTTGGGGCCGAAGCGCGGCCTGCTTGCGAGCATGGCCTAGCTTTCCAGAGTAAAGAAAGGGTGTTGTGACCCGGTGCGCGCGCCTTGGCGACAGGAAATCGCCATCTGATTCGGTTATGAAAGAACCCCGATCCATGCATTGCGCATTCCGTCCAGCGCAAAATCCGCGGAATCGCGTGCCTTGCCGCCCTGTTGAAAACATTTTTGAAATTAGTGTTTGACCGACTCGGTTGTGGCGCTTAGAGGCCGTTTCACCGCAGCGAAGCACGCTTCTGCAGCGGTCGCCTGAATGGACGGACAGCTGGTTTCCCCCTGACGCAAGAAAGCGG
>NZ_JBNPXM010000020.1:0-31720 GCF_050433305.1 Novosphingobium gossypii
GACCTCTGGCAGCACATCGTTGCCGATTTCTCCAACATCACCAGCCCTTCTGCGCTGTCGGCCTTCGGGCAGGTGGTGCTGATCGACGTGATGCTCGCCGCCGACAACGCCATCGTCGTGGGCGCGCTGGCAGCGGGGCTGCCCGCAGCGATGCGCCGCAAGGTCATCCTGATCGGCGTCATCGCCGCGCTGGTCCTGCGCGTCGCCTTCGCGCTGGTGGTCAGCCAGCTGATGCAGATCGTCGGCCTCGTCTTTGCAGGCGGGCTGCTGCTGGTGTGGGTGGCGTGGAAGATGTGGCGCGAACTGCGCGAAGACCACACCGACGAACACCCGGACTCCACCATCGCCCGGGCTGCCCCGCGCAGCTTCGCCGGCGCCGCCTGGGCCGTGGCCGTCGCCGACGTCAGCATGAGCATCGACAACGTGCTGGCCGTGGCCGGCGCCGCGCGCGACCATCCGGGCATCCTTGCCGTCGGCCTGATCCTGTCGGTGGCGCTGATGGGCGTTGCCGCCAATGTACTGGCCCGCGTGATCGAACGCTATCGCTGGCTTGCCTACGTCGGCCTGCTGGTGATCCTGTGGGTGGCGGGCAAGATGATCTGGGAAGGCCTCGTCGATCCCTCGCGCGGGATCATGGCGCTGTTCTGACCGAAAATCCCGTTTCGGCACGGAACGGCTCCGTTACATAGTGCACAATCCGCTGCAGCCCGGTTGCCCCGGGCTGCGGCAATCGGCATGTGCAAACGATGATCATGCCCGGATTCCCTGCGACTGGAAGTCTTGCGTGCAACTGACACGCTTCACCGACTATTCCATCCGCGTCCTGCTCCATGTCGGCGCGCGCGATCCGGGCGATCTGTCCTCCATCGCGGAGATCGCGCAGGCATACGACATATCGCGCAATCACCTGATGAAGGTGGTGCAGGACCTGGGCCAGGGCGGTTTTCTGGAGACGGTGCGCGGCCGGAAGGGTGGCCTGCGCCTTGGACGGGCGGCGGACCAGATCACGATCGGCCAGATCGTGCGCCATACCGAAACCAGCCTGAACGTGGTGGACTGCACCGCCTGCATCGTTGCCCCGGCCTGCATCCTGCCGCGCGCCTTTCAGGAGGCGACCCGCGCGTTCCTGACCGTGCTGGATGGCTACACCCTGGCCGACTCGCTGGTGCGCCGGGACGAATTGCGCCGCATCTTCGGCAACTTCGCGCCTCCCGCTCTGACCGAAGCGGCTGCCTGAGCAGCCCACCGAATCATTGACTTCCCGCTACGCACCGGCCCAATCGGCGCGATGCGACGCATGGGACTTCATGCCCTCAAGGGCCTGGCCATCCGCCAGCGCCAGCGGCTGCGGTCGAGCGAAATGGCGTTCATCGTGCTTGCGCTGGTGGCGGGGTTGGTAGCGGGCTGGCTGACCAACCTGCAGGGCTTCCTTGCGCACGGCCTGCAACAGCTGTTCTACGGCATCGGCAACAACCGGCTGAGTGCATTGGGCGAAATCCGCAACCACTGGCGCCTGCTGGCCCTGCCCTTCGGCGGCCTGCTGATGGTGGGCATGGCCTATCTGCTGCGCGGTCGCCGCCGCGCGCCGATCGACGTGGTGGAAGCGAACGCGCTGCACAGCGGGCGCATCCCCTTCGTCGATAATCTGGTGATCTCGGTCCAGACCATACTGTCCAACGGCGCGGGCGCTTCCGTCGGGCTGGAGGCGGCTTATGCGCAGATGGGCGGCGGGGTCGCCTCGATCGTGGGCCAGTGGTTCAAGCTGCGCCGCTCCGACATGCGCACGCTTGTCGGCGCGGGTGCGGGCGCGGCGGTGGGCGCGGCATTCGGAGCACCGCTGGCAGGCGCGTTCTATGCTTTCGAGATCGTCATCGGCACATATACCCCCGCTGCCATCGCCCCGGTGGTGGCTGCCGCGCTGGGCGCCGCCTTCGTCACCCGCGCGCTGGGGGTGGAGCCCTATCTCATCGCCTCCGCCGCCGACCGCGTGCTGACCACCGGCGACTATTTCATCTACACCCTGCTCGGCCTCGCTTCGGCACTGGTCGGGATCGCGATGATGCGCCTCGTCACGTTCGCCGAGCAGCAGACCAGCCGCGTCGGCGGGCGGATTGCGCGCTGGAAGCCGGTGATCGGCGGCTTCCTGCTGATGCCGCTGGCGATGGCAACACCGCAGACGCTGTCCGCCGGGCACGGGGCGATGCACCTCAACATCGCGATGCAGCCTGCCATGCAGTTCCTTGTGATGGTGCTGGTGCTGAAAGTGCTGGCATCGGCCATCTCGATCGCGTTCGGGTTTCGCGGCGGGCTGTTCTTCGCCTCGCTGTTCATCGGCTCGCTGGTGGGGCTGATCTTCGCGGGCCTGGCATCGATGGCGGGCATCGCGCTCGACATCAACGATGCCGCGCTGGTGGGGATGAGCGCGGTTGCCGTGTCGGTCGTCGGCGGGCCGATGACGCTGGCCATGCTGATCCTTGAGACGACGCACGACTTCGCGCTGATGGGTGTGGTGCTCACCGCCTCGCTGGTATCCAGCGCCCTGACGCGCGAGACGTTCGGCTATTCGTTCTCGACCTGGCGCCTCCACGTGCGCGGCTCGATCATCCGGTCCCCGCGTGACATCGGCTGGATGCTGGCGCTGACCGCAGGCCGGATCATGCGCAAGGACTGGGTGAGTGCGCCCGCAAACCTCACCGTGGCGGAGTTCCGCGCGCGGGTGCCGCTGGGTTCGGCCAGCAAGGCGATCCTGCTGGATACGGAGGGGCACTATGCCGGGATCGTCTCCACCGCCGCCGCCTACAACCCCGAGTTGCAAACCGATGGCGAAGTGGGCGCGCTGGCGACGCTGCAGGCCAATACGCTGTCTCCGGTAACGGACATCCGCGCTATGCTGAAGGCATTCGACATGGCGGTGGCGGACGAACTGGCAGTGGTGGACGGCGTCGGCACCGTGGTGGGCGTGGTGTCCGAGCGTCACGCCCGGCGCCGCTACTTCGAGGAGATCGAGGCGTCGCAGCGCGAACTGTTCGGCGAAAGCTAAATCGGGGCAGAACGCCGCGCGCAACCGATCACCATCATCGGCAAACCCGGCTTTGCAAATATTGCCCGCAGGCGCTAAAGGCCGCCCCTTGCTTGCGCCGTTCGGAGGACTTCACGGCGCTTGGAAAAGTCCGCGCAATTCCGTGGCGGGCATCAGGAGTACGAATAGTGGCTACCAACTGGACACCGGAGAGCTGGAAGACGCATGAGGCGCGCCACCTCCCGGTCTATGGCGATCAGGCGAAACTCAGCGAGGTCGAGGCCACGCTTGCGAAGTTTCCGCCGCTCGTCTTTGCCGGTGAAGCCCGTGCCCTGAAGGCCGACCTTGCCGAAGTGTCTGCCGGTCGCGGTTTCCTGCTCCAGGGCGGTGACTGCGCCGAAAGCTTTGCCGAATTCAGCGCCGACAACATCCGCGACAGCTTCCGTGTGCTGCTGCAGATGGCGGTCGTGCTGACGTTCGCCAGCAAGCAGCCGGTGGTGAAGCTGGGCCGCATGGCGGGCCAATTCGCCAAGCCGCGCTCGGCCCCGACGGAAATGGTCGGCGGTGTCGAGATGCCCAGCTACTTCGGCGACATCATCAACGGCATCGAAGGCAATGCGGACGCACGCCGCAACGATCCGGAACGCATGCTGCGCGCCTATACGCAGTCGTCTTCGACGCTGAACCTGCTGCGTGCCTTCGCGCATGGCGGCTATGCCAACCTGCGTCAGGTCCACCAGTGGACGCTGGATCATATCGGCCGCAGCCCCTGGGGCGAAAAGTTCGCGCAGATGGCCGATCGCATCGGTGAAGCGCTGGACTTCATGGCCGCCTGCGGAGTCGATCCCACCAGCGTTCCGCAGCTTCAGGGCACCGACTTCTACACCAGCCACGAAGCGCTGCTGCTGCCTTACGAACAGGCGCTGACCCGCCGCGATTCGCTGACCGGTGACTGGTACGACTGTTCGGCCCATATGCTGTGGATCGGCGACCGCACCCGGTTCGAAGGCTCGGCTCACGTCGAATACCTGCGCGGCGTCGGCAACCCGATCGGCATGAAGTGCGGCCCCAGCCTTGAGCCGGACGCGCTGCTGCGCATGCTCGACGTGCTGAACCCGGGCCGCGAGGCCGGGCGCATCACGCTGATCAGCCGCTACGGCCACGACAAGGTCGAAGCCGGGCTGCCCAAGCTGGTGCGCGCGGTGAAGCGCGAAGGCCATCCGGTGGTGTGGTCGTGCGACCCGATGCACGGCAACGTCATCAAGTCCGAAAGCGGCTACAAGACGCGGCCCTTCGACCGCATCCTGTCCGAAGTGCGCGGCTTCTTCGCGGTCCACCGCGCCGAAGGCACCCACGCGGGCGGCATCCACATCGAGATGACCGGGCAGGACGTGACCGAATGCACCGGCGGCGCCATCGCCATCACCGACGAGGCGCTGAAGGACCGCTACCACACCCACTGCGACCCGCGCCTCAACGGTGCGCAGTCGATCGAGCTGGCGTTCGAGATGGCGGACCTGCTGAACCTGGAAGCGACCCAGGGTCAGAAGCAGGCAGCCTGACGTAAAGAAAAGTCACGCAGGGGTATATCGCCCCTGCGTCCCTTGAACTTCGGCCATCAGCCACCACGCCATTCCCTAACCCATGTTGGCGTTTTCGCCATGCAGCCTAATCGGTGTTGGTCCGTTTAGGCTGCATGGAGACGACGACCCGCCGCCAGCAAACGCCCGTCTCCGCCCCTCCGGCGGCTCCTCTGGCAGATCGTCTCCGCTCCATCCGGGCGCTGACGCGCGCGCTTGTCGCGCCGCTGTCAGACGCCGACGCCACGATCCAGTCGATGGCCGATGCGTCGCCTGCCAAGTGGCATCTGGCCCATACCACATGGTTCTTCGAAACCTTCATCCTGCGCGATCACCTGCCGGAATACCGGCTGTTCGATGCGGAATGGCCGTTCCTGTTCAATTCCTATTACGAAGCCGAAGGGCCGCGCCATGCCCGCCCGATGCGCGGGATGCTGTCGCGCCCGTCGCTGGACGACGTGCTGGCGTACCGCGCCCATGTCGATGCGCATCTGGAGCGTCTGCCTGATCGCCCCGAGCTTGCCGCGCTGATCGAACTGGGCCTCAACCACGAGCAGCAGCATCAGGAACTGCTGCTTACCGATATCAAACACGCCCTCTCGCTGAACCCGCTGGCCCCTGCCTATGCGTCGCTTTCGCCGTTTTCGATCGAGCCGACAGGCGCAATGGACTGGGAGTGCCACGAAGGCGGGCGGCACCGCATCGGCCATGATGGCACCGGCTTCGCCTTCGACAACGAAGGCCCTGCGCACGATGTGCTGATCGAACCGTTCGCGCTGGCCCGGCGCCTTGTCACCAATCGCGAATGGGCGGAATTCATCGCTGACGGTGGCTATCGCAATCCGGCGCTGTGGCTGTCTGACGGGTGGGCCTGGATCAATGCCGAAGCGATCCGCGCGCCGCTCTACTGGCAGGACAACGCCGCGTTTACGCTGGCGGGCCTGCAACCGCTGCAACCCGACGCGCCGGTGGCCCACGTCTCGTTCTACGAAGCGGACGCGTTCGCCACGTGGGCCGGGCACCGCCTGCCGACCGAGTTCGAATGGGAAGCCGCCGCCGCCGCGCACGATTCCGCTGGCGGCACCCAGCTGGACGAAGCCGTGGGCGTCCATCCCGCCGGATCGCCCAGCCTGTTCGGCGACTGCTGGCAATGGACCCGCTCGGCCTACCTCCCCTACCCGCGCTTCCGACCGGCAGCGGGCGCGGTGGGCGAATACAACGGCAAGTTCATGTCCGGCCAGTGCATCCTGAAAGGCGCCAGCTGCGCCACGCCGCGCGGCCATTCGCGGGCGACGTACCGCAACTTCTTCCCCCCCGAGAAGCGCTGGCAGTTCACCGGCGTCCGCCTGGCAAAGGATATCTGACACCATGGCCACCGCCGTCCGCGACCTGATCGACGTTTCCCGCGATACCCTGCGCGCGCAGTTCCGCCGCGACGTGCTCACCGGCCTGTCGCAGGAGCGCAAGGCGATCCCCGCCCGCTGGTTCTACGATCACCGCGGCAGCGAACTTTTCGAGGAAATCACCCGCCTCCCCGAATACTATCCCACCCGCACCGAGACCGGCATCCTGATGGCCCACGCCACGCGCATCGGCCGGGTCGTAGGCGCGCGCCATCACGTCGTGGTGGAGTTCGGGGCGGGCAGCGCCACCAAGACCCCGCTGCTGCTCGACGCGATCTGGCCCGCTGCCTACGTGCCGATCGACATATCGGGCGCGTTCCTGTCCGAATCCTGCGAAGCGCTGGCCGCCCGCTATCCCGACCTGCCGATCCACCCGGTGGAGGCGGATTTCAGCCAGCCCGCCATCCTGCCGGAAGAAGTGGGCGCTTATCCGCGCATTGGCTTCTTCCCCGGCTCCACCATCGGCAACATGGAACCGCTGGCCGCCACCGACCTGCTGCGCTCCATGCGGCAGACGCTGGGCGCGGGCAGCCTGCTGCTGATCGGCTTCGACCGCATCAAGGACGAGGCGACACTCGTTGCCGCCTACGACGACGCGCAAGGGGTGACGGCAGCGTTCAACCTGAACCTTGCCGCGCGCATCAACGCCGAACTTGGCGGCACCATCCCGCTTGATGCGCTGGAACATCGGGCCATCTGGAACGACGAACGCGCCCGGATTGAGATGCACATCATGGCCACCCGCGCGATCGCCTTCGAAGTCTGCGGTCGCCGCTTCACCATGGCCGAGGGCGAGACTATCCACACCGAGAACAGCCACAAGTACGATCCCCGCAGCGCCGACACCCTGCTGCTGGCAGGAGGCTGGGAACCGATGCAGGGCTTCGGCGACGCCGACGACAAGTTCATGGTGATCCTTGCCCGTGCGATGGGGGATGAGCAGACGGCATGATCCGCCATCGCACCCGTCGTCCGGGACGACGGATGTAACAGCATCACCTCATCGCTTGACGCACTCGCCCCATCGCGGCACCAATGCGTTCATGACAAAGCGTTTCCGCCTCCATCGCTACGCCGCCGTCGTAGCGGCAGTCGCCCTTGCATCGTCGCTGTCGGCGCAGGATGCTCCCCTCACCGACACCATGCTGAACGAGCAAGTGAAGTCCTACGACTGGGTGCGCCCCCAGGCGGATTACGTTCGCCGGACGGTGATGGTCCCCATGCGCGACGGGACGAAGCTGTTCACCGTCATCGTCCATCGCAAGGGCGTGAAGGATGCGCCGATCATCCTCAGCCGCACGCCGTACAACGCGGACAAGTCCACCAGCCGTAACCGCAGCCAGAAGATCGAGGAAATCCTGCCAGTCGCCGACGCCGAGTTCGTCAACGACGGCTATATCCGCGTCTATCAGGACGTGCGCGGACTTGACGGGTCCGAGGGTGATTACGTGATGAACCGCCCCCTGCGCGGTCCGCTGAACAAGACGAAAGTCGATCACGCCACCGACGCCTACGACACCATCGACTGGCTGGTGAAGAACGTGAAGGAAAGCAACGGCAAGGTCGGCATTACCGGCTCTTCGTACCTCGGCTTCACGTCGCTGATGGCGCTGATCGATCCGCATCCCGCGCTGAAGGCCGCCGTGCCGCAAAGCCCGATGGTGGACGGCTGGATGGGCGACGACTGGTTCCACAACGGCGCCTTCCGCATGTTCGGCTTCGACTACGATCTGGGTCAGACAGTCAAGAAGGGCGGCGGCGTTGTCCCGCGCGGTGGTGGCGACGATTACACCGCCTACCTCGAAGGCGGCTCTGCCATGGATTATGCCCGCGCCTATGGCCTGCTGGACCTGCCAGTGGTGCGCAAGGTGCTGGAACATCCCAGCTACGACGCATGGTGGCAGGGACAGGCGGTGGACAAGCTGCTGGGCGCCCGCAAGCTGACGGTGCCGACGATGCTGGTCGTCGGCCAGTGGGACCAGGAGGACAGCTATGGCGCGCCCGCCGTCTATCAGGCGCTCAAGGCAAACGGCACGCCCGATAACATGGTCAGCCTTGTCATCGGACCGTGGCGGCACAGCCAGGTCAACTACGAAGCGCGCGAGCTTGGCCCGCTGAAGTGGGAAGGCGACACCGGCCTGCAGTTCCGCACGCGCTACATGAAGCCGTTCTTCGACTGCCACCTCAAGACCAATGCCCCGGCGTGCAACACCCCGCCGGTGCTGACTTACGCGACCGGCGATAACCGCTGGGAAGTGTCGCAGGCGTGGCCGGCGGGCAGCTATACCCCGCTGTACCTCGGCGCGAACTCCACCCTGTCGTGGACCAAGGGCGCGGCGGGAAGCGACAGCTACGTCTCCGATCCGGCCAAGCCTGTGCCGATGCTGCCGCGCCCCGTCACCATGAAGGGCGACGAATGGCGCACCTGGCTGGTCCACGATCAGCGCTTCGTGGATGGCCGCACCGACGTGCTGAGCTATTCGACCGGCGTGCTCGACAAGCCCGTCCACATCAAGGGCGCGCCCAGGGTGGACCTGCGCGCGGCGACTTCGGGGCCGGACAGCGACTATGTGGTCAAGCTGATCGACGTCTATCCGCAGGAATACTCCGCCGATCCGAAGATGGCGGGCTATCAGCTGGGCATCGGCATCGAAATCTTCCGCGGCCGCTACGTCGGCGGTTTCGACAAGCCGCAGGCGCTGGAACCGGGCAAGGTCTACGACTTCAAATGGGCGCTGCCCAACGTCGATCACGTCTTCCTGCCGGGCCACAAGATCATGGTGCAGGTCCAGTCCAGCCTGTTCCCGCTCTACGACCGCAACCCGCAAAGCTGGGTGCCCTCGATCATGGCAGCCAAGCCTTCGGACTACGTCAAGGCGACCGAAACCGTGCACTTCGGCGGCGATCAGGCCAGCGCGGTGTGGCTGCCGATGGCTAAGGATTGACGATGCGTGGTCCCTTGGGAGCGCATACCCGCGCACCCAAGGGACGCCGCCTCACTTGGTAAGCGAGGCCGAAGTCAGAACGCCTTGTGCAGTTGCAGCAGGTGCGGCTGCCGGGACGGCAGCGGGCACCTGAATGACTTGAGGCTGCACTGCCTGAAATGCCAGATCCTCGTCCAGGAAGCCCTTGACCGGCGAGCCGCTCGCGATGAAAGCGCTGGTGCCTGTGGTCAGAAACCCGGCGATCGGAACAAAAGCGATGGCAGCAACCACGCCGCCCGTGCCTGTGACACCCTTGTCGTCGAAGGTGCCCGAGAGACGCACGTTTCGCCCGTTGAGATTGAGCGAGACGACACGGGCGCCGATGTAGCCGGACTTGCCCCACATTCCTTTGTTGCGCACCTCGGTTACTTCACCCACCGCCGGTGTGCCCGAAGGGATCACGACAACGCCGTTCTGCGTGATGTTCTCTGCAACTTCCATCTGGAAACGCTGACCCACACGCAGCTTCTTCTTCTTGGTTGTCAGTTCCTCACGCATGATGAGCGCAACGGAAAGGCCGGCTCTCAAAATGTCCGGCTGGGCTGATGGCACCACGGCAGCAATCGGCATAGCAACGCCCGCCTGCCCCTGCAGGGTTGCGACCGGTGCCGTCTTGGTCTGCGCAACAACAGGATGCGCGATCAGCGCCGCACAAGGCAGCGCCAAGCTATAGATGGTCTTCATGGTAGTCCCCCGTCTGCAACGCATGATTCGCGTGCATGTCCGGCGTACTCGGGAACGGGAAAGGCCAGAACAACCCTCCAGCGCACCTTACAGAATTTTAATAAGGTGCTCGGGCTAAGGCAAAGCACAGGATCAGCCTGATGCTTTGCCTTAACCGCGCCTCTTCAATTCTGTTTGTTTATTAGTCGGCGGTAGATACTGCGCCCCTACTTCGCCGCCACCTTTGCTTCGCCCCCAGCTTTCGCCACGTCCTTCCCCTCAGGCATGACTTCAAGCCGCCAGGAATGGTCGCGGCCGAGATAGCGGGCGGCCAGCGCCTGCATCGCCTGCGGCGTGGTGACGGTATAGTCGCCCAGCACAGAGCGGACGGTGCCGATGCGGGTGGGGTCGGTGGTGGCGCCTTCAAGCTGGCTCATGAAGAACGAAGTGCTCGACGCCGCGCGGGTCACCTGCTGGCGCAGCGGTTCGGTGACGAGCGCCAGTTCGTCAGCCGTGGGCGGGTTGGCGATCAGATCCTGCGCGATTTCGTCGGCGGTCTGGAAGAACACCGGCACCGACTTGGGATCGACCTGTGCAACCGCCGTGATCGACCCGCCTGCCGCCAGATCCACCGGCCATTGCGAATAGACGTAAGGCGCATAGGACACGCCCAGCTTTTCGCGCACCGCGTTCATCAGGCGGTTGGTGAACAGCTGCGTTAGGATTTCGAGCTGGCGCGATTCGCGGATGCCCATGGCGCCCCCGCCCGTAGGCCACGAGACGACTGCCGCCGCCTGATCCGGGTCGCCGTGGTGGATCAGCTTGATCGGCGAATCGGACGGCTTTGGCACGTCGATCTTCGCCTGCGCGGCGCTGACCGGGGCGGGCTGGCGTGACTTCAGGGCGCCGAACGTCTTCTCCAGCGCGGCGATCGCGGCGGTCTTGTCGAAATCGCCGAAGATCTGGACTTCGACCGGCCCTTCCTTCAGCGCCTTGCTCCACACCCGCTTGAAGCCTTCGGGAGTGGTCCCCTCGATCTGTTCCGGCGTGGGGGTGGCGAAGCGGGGATCCTGCCCGCGCTGGTAGAACTGCAGGTCGCGGTTCATCACACCCTGCGGCGAAGTGGAGAACGTGGCGTACTGGATCTTTGCCGCCGCCTTCGCGCGGGTGAAGGGCGCGACGTCCCACTTGGGCAGGTCCAGCTTGGCCGCGAACAGGTATAGCTGATCGGCCAGATCCTGCGGGCGGGTTTCCGCCGACAGCTGGAACGATGCGTCCTGCACTTCGAAATCGAAGCCCATCTTCCGCCCGGTGGAGATGCGATCGAGATCGTCCTGGCCCAGCGTGGCGAGACCCGATCCGACCAGCGCATAGTTGCCCAGCGAGATGTAGGCCGCGTCCTTCGGGTCGATGGAGCGATAACCGCCGCCGAAGCGCGCCTTGACCATGACCCGGCCCGGTTCCTCAACCACCGGCCACAGCATCACCTTGACGCCGTTGGCGAAGGTCAGCTGCTCGATCTCCAGCAGGCCGGTCGGCGCATCGGCGACGGCCTTCTTCGGGGCGCCGATCGCGGGCAGGTTGGCAAACGAGACCGGCTTGAGCACGGCACGGGCGCTGGCGTCCGGCTTGACCGGCTCTGCGAGGGCAAGCTGCAGCTGGCGGTCGGTGGCGGCGCCCTCCTTCTGCACGGTGAACAGCGCGCGGGTGACATTGCCGGTGAACAGCTTGCGCGTGTGCTCCAGAACGGCGGCGGGGGTGAACAGCGCCTTCGACTTGCGGAAGATGTCCAGCACGTCCTGCGGCGCGGCCACCGTTTCGCGGATATCCAGCGCGTTGACGAGGTCGTCGGCGATCTTGCTGCCGGGCAGGATGCGCTGCTGTTCGACGGGCACCTGGAAGGCGACTTCCATTTCCGCTGCCTCGCGGTCGATCTCGGCCTGCGTCGGTGCGCGGGTCTGGGCATCGGCGATCACCGCGCGCACGTCGCGCAGGGCGCCCTGCCAGTCGTCGCCCAGCGGCGTCACCGACACGAAGGTGGCATCGGCGGAACGCGCTACGTCGTCCTGGTTGACCGAAGCGGACAGGAAGCTGCCCCCCGCCCGCGCCTTGGATTCCAGGCGGCGGTTGATGATCGCCTGCGCCAGCGCGTCCGTCATCAGACCCTGATTGTAGGCGATGTTGTCAGTCACCTGCCGCCACGGACGCAGCACCGCGTACATCAGCGAAGGCGGCAGGTCCGGCTCCACCAGTATGCGCGTTTCGCCGACCGGGTTCTTCGGGTCGGCACCCGGAGGCGCTGCCGGGTCGCCGAAGCTGGGCGCGACGGCCTTGGGGCCGGTGGCCTTCCAGTCGGAGAACCACTTCTTGACGTAGCTTTCCAGCATCGCCGGATCGACGTCACCCGCCACGACCACCGCCACGTTGTCCGGGCGGTACCAGCGCGAATAGAACGCGCGCACGCTTTGCGGCGTGGCAGCCGTCAGCGATTCGACAGTGCCGATCGGTTCGCGGTTCGCCAGCGGCTGCCCGGCGTAGAGCACCTTCTGCATGGCGTCCTGCACCCGCTTGGAAGCGCCGCCCCGCTCGCGCATTTCCGACAGCACGATGGGCAGATCCTGCCTGAGGTTGGAGGCGGACAGCGTGGGCGCGGTGACCATGCCGCTCATCAGCTTGAACGTCTCGTCCAGCGAGGTCGGCGTGGCGTTGGGCAGGTCCAGCTTGAACACCGTCTGCGTGGTGGAGGTGACCGCGTTGGTATCGCTGCCGAACGTCGCGCCAAGGCGCTGGAAGGCGGCGATGGCGGTCCCTTCCGGGATATACTTCGACTGGCGGAACAGCATGTGTTCGAGCAGGTGCGCATAGCCGCGCTCGGAATCGGTCTCGTACAGCGAACCGGCATCGACGCGGATGCGGATGGAGACCTGGCCCGGCGGCACGCCGTTCTTGCGCACCGCATACTTCACGCCGTTGGACAGTTCGCCGAAGAACCATTCGGGATCGCGGGGAATGTCGCTGCCGCGATAGAGCCACGGATCCGCCTGGCCGATGGCGGGCGCTGCTGCCGGAGCTACTGGCTGAGCGGGCGCAGATTGGGCATGCGCCTCCTGTACCAGAAGGAGCGGAATGGGAGCCTGGGCAAGAAGGAGCAGGCAGGCGAGCGAGCGGGCGGCGCGCGGGGGGGTCGTCATTGCGCAAGGTATAGGGGCGGCTCTGCTTAAGGGCCAGTGAATAGAACAGGGTCTGGCGAATGCCTTGCCCACTTCTTGCCCCGATACTCTTGACCCTTGGCGCACTTCACCTAAATCGCATGGCATCATGTTCATCGAAACCGAAACCACGCCCAATCCCTCGACGCTCAAGTTCCTGCCCGGCCGGCAGGTGATGGCTTCGGGCACGCGCGAATTCCTTTCGCCCGAGGACGCGGAGGCATCGCCGTTGGCGCAGGCGCTGTTCGACCTGGGCGACGTGGTGAGCGTGTTCTTCGGCGGCAGCTTCATCGCCGTCACCGCCGCGCCAGGGGTCGAATGGCCCGCGCTGCGCCCGCAGGTGGTGTCGATCCTGCTCGACCATTTCGTGTCTGAAGCGCCCCTGTTCGCCGGCGGCGACGCCAGCGGCTTCTCCGTCCCGGCAGAGGATGAAGACTTTGGCGACGATCCCGCGGATGCGGACATCGTCGCCCAGATCAAGGATCTGATCGAAAGCCGGGTGCGCCCCGCAGTGGCCAACGACGGCGGCGACATCGTCTATCGCGGCTTCCGCGAAGGCGTGGTCTACCTTTCCATGCAGGGCGCGTGTTCGGGCTGCCCGTCATCCTCGGCGACGCTGAAGCATGGTATCGAAAGCCTGCTCAAGCATTACGTCCCCGAAGTCAGCGAAGTCCGCGCGGCCTGACCGCACGATGGCTGCGTCCGATACGCCGGTCCCTGATACGCTGGTAATCGACAGTGCGACGGAGGCCTGCTCGGTCGCGCTGCTGACAGGCGAAGGCCTGATCGCGGGCGATTACCGCCTGCTGGGGCGCGGCCATGCCGAAGCCCTCGTGCCGATGATCGCGGCGCTGCCGGGCAAGGGCCGGGCGGACCGCATTCTGGTCGCCCTTGGTCCCGGCAGCTTTACCGGCGTGCGCGTGGGCCTTGCCGCAGCCCGCGCGCTGGGGCTGGCCTGGGGCGTGCCGGTGCTCGGCTACCCCACCCTTGCCCTGATCGCCGCCATGGCCCGCGCCCGCGAAGCTGCGCAGGATCTGGCCGTCGTCACCACGGGCGGTCACGGCGAATGGTTCGTCGAAACCTTCGACGCACAGGGCCGCAGCACCGCCCCGCTCGCCTCGCTGCGCCCCGACGCGGCGGCGGCAACGGTAAGCGAAGCGCTCGTCGTCGGCAGCCAGGCCGAGGCGCTGGTCGCCGCGCGCGGAACGGGTCGCGCCCTGCCGCTGCTGCCCGACGCACGCGAATTCGCGCTTCTACCACAAGCCGCGCTGCTGACCGACATTCAGCCCCTCTACGGTCGCGGGCCGGACGCCAAGCTGCCTTCGGCGAAGATCGCTGCAGGGGCCGTCGGCGCATGATCGACGACGTGGACCGGATCATGGCGGTGATGACCGCCGCCTTCGATCCCGTCTACGGAGAGGCCTGGAACCGTCGCCAGGTGGAAGACGCGCTTAGCTTCGATCATACTCATCACGGCGTGCTGTCCGCGCGCGGCGAAGTGCCTGTAGGCGATGAAGCCGCTGCCGCCTTCTTCCTGTCGCGCACCGGGTTCGAGGAAGAGGAACTGCTGCTGCTGGCGGTCCACCCTGAAGAACGCCGCAAGGGGCTGGGCCAGATGTTGCTGAACCGCCTGCGCGCCGAAGCCACACAGCGCGGGGTGCGCCGCCTGTTGCTGGAAATGAGAAAAGGCAACGACGCGGAAAGACTGTACCGTAATTTCGGCTTCGAGCCTATTGGTGAAAGGCGCGAATACTATCGAACGCCGGGCGGCCAGCGGCTGGACGCGATCACCTTTGCGTGCGAAATCACCTGAACGCAGCCTAAACGGTATTGTCGCATTACTGATAATATTAATGCAGACGGTTTACTGCTTTAAAAAGCAACTTGCGCTTCATGGTTGATTGGTCCAATGCCGCGTCTGGCAGGAAAACGAGAAACGGTTTCCCCCCGAACAATTGGTCGCACCAAAGGACAAGTTACTATGGATACCATCCAGACCGACATGAACGAGACGCTGATCACGCTCGCTTCGGATATCGTTGCCGCGCATGTCAGCAACAACAGCGTTTCGGTCGAAGATCTGCCGACGCTCATCACTAACGTATACGGCGCCCTTGCCGGTCTGGGCGGCGCGCCCGTGGTCGAGGAAGAAAAGCCTGAGCCCGCCGTTTCGGTGCGCGCCTCGGTGAAGCCCGACTACATCGTGTGCCTTGAAGACGGCAAGAAGCTCAAGATGCTCAAGCGCCACCTGATGACGCACTACAACATGACGCCGGAAGAATATCGCGCGCGCTGGAACCTGCCCGCCGACTACCCGATGGTCGCCCCCAACTATGCCGAAAAGCGCCGCGAACTGGCAAAGAAGATCGGCCTTGGCCGCAAGCCCGACACCCGTCGCGGCCGCAAGCCCAAGAACGCCGCAGCCTGATTTCAGGCGGCGCGTCGCGCAATTATCCGGGGACAATCGGTGCGATCGATTGCCGGGCGCAAGACGGGCCACCCTACGCGGTTGTGATTACAGGCGCATCGCCTTATCTAGGCGGTGCGCCTATTACTTTATTTACGCAGGTCCTACGTGAGCCAACCCATCGACATCGAAGCCCTCTGCGCCGAACGCGGCCTGCGGATCACCGAACAGCGTCGCGTGATCGCCAAGGTGCTTTCGGAAAGCACCGACCATCCCGACGTCGAAAAGCTGCACGAACGCGCCACCGCGATCGATCCGGGCATTTCGATCGCCACCGTCTACCGGACCGTGCGCCTGTTCGAGGAAGCGGGCATCCTTGACCGCCACGACTTCGGCGATGGCCGCGCCCGCTACGAAGCCGCACCCGAAGCGCACCACGATCACATGATCGACGTGGAAAGCGGCCAGGTGGTCGAATTCGTCGATCCTGAACTCGAATCGCTTCAGCGCCAGATCGCGGAACGCCTGGGCTTCCGCCTCGTCGATCACCGCATGGAACTGTTCGGCGTCCGGCTGGACCGCGAAGACGGCGATGCGCCTGCCCGTAAGTAAAACCCGCAAGTAACGCGCCATGAACCAGGCCATCCCCATGCAGAAGCGCCGTATCGCGCCATGGGGCTGGCCGTTGGTGGCATTGCGCCTGCTGTCGATGCTGGCGCTGCTGGTCGTGAGCGTACCGCTTTATTACCTCGCCGCGCCTTTCGCAAAGCGCAATCCGGTGCCGCGCCGGTTCCTGCAGGCCATCGGCGCCGTCGCCGGGCTGCGTGTCCGCACCCGTGGCCAGCGCCCGGCACGCCGCACTTTCTTCCTGTCCAACCACGTCACCTGGCTCGACATTCTGGCCATCGCCGGAGAGACGGGCAGCGCCTTCGTCGCGCATGACGGACTGGCCCAGATCGGCCCGCTGCGCTGGCTGTGCCGGCTGAACGACACCGTCTTCGTCGCCCGCCACGACCGCAGCAGCGTGGCCAACCAGATCGACCAGATCCGCACTGCGCTGGCCGACACGGGCGCGCTGACCATCTTCCCCGAAGGCACCTGTTCCGACGGCACCGCGACGCTGCCATTCAAGTCGTCGCTGCTGTCGGCGCTCGCGGACGATGACAACAGCGAGGTGGTCCCGGTGCAACCGATCTGGCTGGACTATGGCCGCGAAACCCGCGCCATCGCCTGGGTTGGCGAGGAACCGGGACTGGACAATGCGCTGGTGATCCTGGCCCGCTGGCGCGCTGTGGACCTGACCATGCACTTCCTTCCTCCCCTGCCCCCGAAAGACCGTGCCGACCGGAAGCGCATGGCGCTGGCCGCGCGTGAAGCGATAGAGACGGCAGCGGGCCGAATGCGGCGGGCTGATAGTTGACATTTATAACCGTTTAGGTTATATGCTCCAGCGGCGGCGGGGCGAGGGCGTGTAGCTGATGCTCCTCACTCTCGCACGCGGTCGGCGTCCGGTCGTGGAACTCCGGACAAAGCCACACTACCGGATGCAAGGATGAACTGAAGGTATGCCTTCAGGGTCGATGGCAAGGACGCGAGCCCGCACCATCATCCCCGCGCACCGAAGGGCCGTGCCGGAAGAGTGACCCTGTTGGTCTGCCCCTCTTCCGGCCATTCGCACACGAAGGCAGCACCTGGCATTGTCACCTGTCGCCGGTGACCCAACACGCGCCGACCGCACCCGTCCGCGTTTTCCCTTGGCGTAAAGCCCGCACTCGCCAGCGGGCGCATGGTCGTGCCCGGCGCGCCGAGGCCCAGCCCTTGCACCCGCACGCTCCGTCACCCTGAACTCGTTTCAGGGTCCATCGTGCAGCCTAATCCGACGCGTAGAATAGCAAACCGACAGCGCCGCTGGTGACCTAACCTCTGGCACTAACCACCCGATGGACCCTGAAACGAGTTCAGGGTGACGGGGTGTATGGAGCGAGGAACGGATCAGCGCGTGGCGTTGTAGGCCAGCTGCGTTTCGTCGAGCTGGAAGCCAATCAGCACTTCGAACGAAGCGCGCGCGACGGCGGCCTTGACCTGCGGATCGCTCAGCGGATCGACAGCGGCGTCGGTATCGCCGGCCTTGCGCTTGCGCGTGATGCGGTCGCGGATTTCGTCAGGCAGGGTGGCTGCCGAACGGTCGATGAAGGCGTTCGCGGTCACGGTGGCCTGCGCGCGCGGCTGGCCTTCCGCGAAGTTGAGCGTCACGTTGCCGACCCGCTTGGAAATCACGGAGCCGCCGCCCTGCAGCACCGAAACGAAATACGGCACCGTCACCTGCCGCGCGCCTGCCGTGTCGGTACGGCGCGCCTGCACCTGGAAGGTCACTGCCGACGTCACCTTGTCGCCGCCGCCCTGCGCCGGCTCGGCTTCGTTGCACGCAGCGCGCACGTCGGTCAGCGCGGCGACCACGTCGATCGCATCGGCGGTGCGCGCTGCGCCACGGAACAGGGTGATGTCGCCGGTGTAGTCGGGAATGCCCACCGCGGGGCACTTGGAACGCACCGCAGTGATGCCCACGCCCTGATCGACCACGATCTCGCCCTTGGTCTTGCACCCGCTCAGCGCGGTCAACGCAGCGGCGGAGCACAGGACAGTGGCGGTCAGGCGGCGTGCATTCATCGTGAACTTCCTCGAACAGCGTCCGCTTGCCCTAGCGAGGCGCGCGGCAAAGCGCTAGGGGGAGCATCATGAACGCGACCTTTCAGTCCCCGTCTGAAGACTCTGCCGTACAGATCGGCTCTTCCGAACCGATCCGCCTCCTGATCGCCGCACCCCGAGGGTTCTGTGCCGGTGTCGACCGCGCCATCGAGATCGTCGAACGCGCGATCGATCTCTACGGGGCTCCGGTCTACGTGCGCCATGAAATCGTGCACAACAAGTTCGTGGTCGACAGCCTGAAGGCCAAGGGTGCCATCTTCGTCGAGGAACTGGACGAAGTGCCCGATGGCGTCCCCGTGATCTTCAGCGCCCACGGCGTGCCCAAGGCCGTCCCGGCCGCCGCCACCGCGCGCGGGCTGGAATGGCTGGACGCCACCTGCCCGCTGGTCAGCAAGGTGCACCGCCAGGCAGAACGCCAGATCGAGGCGGGCCGCCACATCCTGTTCATCGGCCACGCCGGCCACCCCGAAGTCATCGGTACTTTCGGGCAGGTTCCCGAAGGCAACATGACGCTGGTGGAAACGGTGGAGGATGTCGCCACGCTGGACTTCGCGCCCGGCGCCGACTTGTCCTACCTGTCGCAGACGACGCTTTCGGTCGACGATACCCACGCCATCATCAGGGCGATCGAGGCGCGCTTCCCGCAGGTCGTCGCGCCCAAGGCGGAGGACATCTGCTACGCCACGTCCAACCGCCAGGCCGCAGTCAAGCAGATCGCGCCGCAGTGCGAACTGGTGATCGTGATCGGATCGCCCAAGAGCAGCAATTCCCTGCGCCTCGTCGAAGTGGCCGAGCGTTGCGGCACGCCTGCCCACATGATCCAGCGCGCGACCGAGATCGATCCGGCGTGGCTGGACGGCATCGGCACCGTCGGCCTGACGGCAGGCGCCTCCGCGCCCGAAGAGCTGGTCAACGAGGTCATCGCGCGCATCAGGACGCTGCGCACCGTCTCTGCCGAGGAAATCGTCACCGAGCGCGAACACATGACGTTCAAGCTGCCCCGCCAGCTGGCCCGCTGAACCGATGGCGGTCTACACACGGCTGGGCGCCGAGGAAATGGCGGCGATCATCGCGCGCTTCGACGTTGGCACGCTGACATCCGCCAAGGGCATCGCCGAGGGCGTGTCCAACAGCAACTGGCTGATCGAGACGCAGCACGGTGAAACGGCGCGCCGCTTTATCCTGACGATGTACGAAACGCGCACCGAGATCGCGGACCTGCCGTTCTTCCTGGACCTGCTGGATCATCTGGCCGCCAAGGACTGCCCGGTGCCGCGCACGATGCACGATGCCGACGGGGCCAGCCATCGCCTGCACCGCACACCGGACGGCGAAAAGGCGTTGGCCCTGATCGAGTTCCTGCCCGGCGTGTCCGTATCGGAACCCACGCCTGCGCAGGCGCGTGCGGTCGGCGGGGCGCTGGCGCAAATCCATCTGGCGGCGGCGGACTTTCCCGAATCGCGCGCGAACTCGCTGGCGATGCCCGCCTGGCAGCAGCTGCTGACCGACTGCGGGCGTGAAGGCCTCGAATCGATCCACCCCGAACTGGGCGCACTGGTCGAGCGCGAAATGGCGCTGATCGCCGCGGACTGGCCGACCGACCTGCCCTGCGGCGTGATCCATGCGGACCTGTTCCCCGACAACGTGCTGATGCTGGGCGACAGGGTTACAGGACTCATCGACTTCTACTTCGCCTGCACCGACATGTTCGCCTACGACGTTGCCGTGACACATTCCGCCTGGTGCTTCAGCCCCGACGGCGCGCGGTTCGATCCGGCGCTCTCCGATGCCCTGCTTGAGGGCTATCTTGCCGTGCGCCCGCTGGACGAGGCCGAGCACGAGGCGCTGCCGCTGCTGGCGCGCGGGGCGGCGGTGCGGTTCCTGGCCACCCGCGCCTACGACTGGCTGAACACGCCCGCCGACGCGCTGGTGACGCCCAAGGATCCGATGGCCTTCGCCCGCCGCCTGCAGTTCTATGCCGACCCGGACAATGCGCGGATCTTCGACCGGGGGATCTTCGCGTGAAGCAGGTGGAAGTGTTCACCGACGGCGCCTGCAAGGGCAACCCCGGTCCCGGCGGCTGGGGCGTGCTGCTGCGCATGGGTCCGCACGAAAAGGAAATGTCGGGCGGAGAGCCGGACACCACCAACAACCGCATGGAGATGACCGCCGTCATCAAGGCGCTCAACGCCCTGATCGAACCGTGCTCCGTCACCCTGTTCACCGACAGCAAGTACGTCATCGACGGGATCACCAAGTGGGTCCACGGCTGGAAGAAGAAGGGCTGGGTCAACGCCAGCAAGCAGCCCGTGCGCAATGCCGACTTGTGGCACGACCTGATCGAGGCGACGGCACGCCATCAGGTGGAATGGCAATGGGTGCGCGGCCACAACGGTCACGCCGAGAACGAGCGAGTGGACAAGCTGGCCAGCGATGCCGCGAAGGCGGCGGGGTAGTAGATCGTCCTCGTCCGCACCGGATCATGGCGATGTATCGCCTGGCCGCAGCCTTACCGTCCAACCAGACTTAACCTTGCATGCCCGCCCTTTCCCCGATCCTGAAGACCGAACTGCGCGCCCTTGTCACTCCCGGCCCGCGCATGGCCGACGAGATCGCCTGCGTCGCTTCGGTGCTGCTCGCGATCGTCATCGCTCATGCCATCGGTGCGGAAATGGTGTCATGGGCGGCGTTCAGCGCCTTCATCCTCCTCAAGAGCGACGTTGCGGAAACGCTGGCGCGCGGCGTCATGCGGATCGTCGGTACGGCGCTGGGATCGGGGCTGGCGCTGCTGGTGGTGCCTTACGCCGCGCGCTCCGTACCGCTGGCGATGATCGCGGCGGAACTGGTGGGCGCCATCGGCCTCTACGGAATGCTGACGGCACGGCGCGCCTATGCCTGGCTGCTGTTCGGCCTGACGTTCGAGATGATCCTGTTCGACAAGATCGAACGCCCGCATCTGGACACCATCCATTTCGCGCAGACGCGACTGCTGGAAGTGGTGGCGGGCACCGTGGCCTGCACCATCGTCAGCCTGATCGCGGGCGCGCTGGCGGGCAGGCGCTGGTGGGCGGAACGCAAGCCCCCGCCCGACCGCATGCGCTGGCACCCGCACGCCGCGCGTCATGCCTCGCAGGCGGGGCTGGCGATGGCGGTGTTGCCGGTGCTCCATGCCGTTTTCGGCATTCCCGAGCTGGCACAGGCAGCCGTGACGATCATGGCGGTGATGATCGTGCCCGTGTCCGGCATCGGCGAAAGCGGGTTCGTGCCCGTCACGCGGCGCCTGTTGCAACGCGCCGTCGGCTGCATCGCGGGCGGCGGGCTGGCGCTGGCGGTGCTGCTTTGCGCGCAGGGTAATCCGGCAGTGCTGATCGCGGGCACCTGCATCGGCATCGTCATCGGCCGCCACATCGAGAACGGCCTGCCTGCGGTTACCTACATGGGCCTGCAGTTCACGCTGGCGGTGCTAGTGGTGCTGGTGCCCGACAGCTATTCCGATGCGGAAATCGGCCCCGCGATCCTGCGGCTGGTCAGCGTGTTCGTGGGGATGGCGGTGCTGGAGCCGGTCTTGCTTGGCTGGCATCTGGTGGCGCCGGGCCGTCGCGCGCACGGCCGTGCGTCCGGTGGAGCCGGCGCGGATTAGATCACGATCGGCATGAAAACCGCTGCGGCGCGAACGGCTGCGGATCGACCGCGCCCGGCCCCGCGCCCAGCAGCAGGCGCGCGCCGAGGTCGGCGGCGGCGGGCGCGGTCTGGATGCCGAAGCCGCCCTGCCCCGCGAACCAGAAGAACGCGGCGTCCTGCGGCGCGAAGCCATAGACCGGCAGGCGATCGGGCGCGAAGGAGCGCAGGCCCGCCCAGCGATGCTCCACCCGCTCCACAGGCCAGTCGACCACCTGCTCCAGCCGGTCCACCGCCAGCGCCACGTCGATCTCCTCGGGCGCAGCGTCGCAGGCACTGCTCGGCGTCTCGTCATGCGGGCTTAGCCAGAGCCGCCCGCTCTCGGGCTTGAAGTAGAAGCGCTCGGCCACATCCAGCACCAGCGGCAGGTCGTCCGGCACATCAGCGGCGACGGCGACCTGCGCAATGGTGCGGCGGTACGGCACGATGCCGACTGGGGCCACGCCCGCCAGCCGCGCCACGTCGTCAGCCCAGGCCCCCGCCGCATCGACCAGCACGCGCGCCCGAGCCGTGCGCCCGACCGCCAGCGCCAGTTCCCAGCCGTCCGCCGTGCGCTCTGCCCCGGTCAGGCCCGCGCGGCACCATAGCTCCACCCCGGCGCGGCGGGCTTCGCGCAGGTAGTGCTGGTGCAGCGCGGCGACGTCGATGTCGCACGTGCTCGGCTCCAGCGCACCGCACGTCCATTCCGGGCGCAGCGCAGGCACCCGCGCCAGAATGCCGTCGCGGTCCAGCAGCTGCATGGCGACGGCGGGATAGCGCGCGGCGAAGGCGGCGACATCGGCCTCCTGCCCCGCCCGCCCCAGCGTCAGCGCGCTGCGGGGGGTCAACACGCCCAGATCGCGCAGCACCGGGCCGGACGCGGTGGTCAACGGCTGGACGCCGGGGCCGCCGTAGCTCTCGGTCCAGAATGCGGCAGAGCGGCCTGTGGCGTGGTAGCCGGGGCTGTCCTCAGCCTCCAGCAGCAGCACCCGAGCGCGCCCGCCGACCGCAGCAGCCAGCGACGCGCCGGCCATCCCCGCGCCGACGATGGCGATATCGAAACCCGTATCCATCGCGGTCAGCCCCTAGAGGGCGCGACGCGATCAAGGAAGTCCCGGATGGCATCCAGCGCGCGGCGGCGCACCGGATCGACTTCGCGCAGGATTTCGTGGCGGCACTCCGACCCAAAAGCGACCAGTTCGCCTTTGGGCAGGCGCCGTGCCGCGCGGCGGATCGCACGCCAGGACACGAGGCCGTCGATGCTGGTGCCCAGCAGCAGCACCGGAACCTGCACCGCTTCCAGCACGCCGCGCCGCTCCAGTCCATGGATCGAGGCGAGCGCGCGTTCGATCCAGCCCCAGCTTGCCGGCCCCATGGCGATGGCAGGCCGCGCCAGCCGCCACCAGTCCTCATCGTCATAGCGGCTGTCGTCGTGCGTCAGCAGCAGCGAACGGGCGCGTGGTTGAGCGCCCGGCTTTTCCCCGCCCTTCCAAGCCGGGCGGCGCGGATCGCCCAGCCGCGCGATCACCCGCGCCACCTTGTGCAGCACTCCGGACGGAATCCACGCAGGATGGATGCCCAGCATCGGCGCGGACAGCACCACCGCGTCAGGCTTCACCCGCCCTTCGGCAACGGCGCGCAGGACGATCTGCCCGCCCATGGAATGAGCGACGGCAATGTGCGGCCCCGGCGTCGATGCCGTCCAGTCGGCCCAGAGCGCGGCGTAATCGTCCACCCAGATGCCGAAGTCGGAGACGTGGCCGGTGGTGGCATCCGCCCCCAGCCGCCCCGAGCCCGCCTGACCGCGCCAGTCGGCAGAGGTGACGCCCCAGCCCTGCTGCGCCCAGCCGTCCAGCGTCTCCAGCCATTTTTCATACGCATCCCCGCGCCCCGGCATGAACAGGATCGAGCCGCGCGTTCCCTGTGGCCAGTCGATCCGGCGCAGCAGGTGGCCGTCAGGCAGTGCCCAGCGCGATTCGCGCGCGGTGGCGGGGATTTCCCGGCGGGCGGGTGCGTGAAGCAGGGTTTCGACGGCTGAGGGCACGGAATGGATAAGCCTCTGGTCGTGGTTACTATTTGGTAGCGGTTCCCGGTGTAGAGCTATCCCGAACCTAAGGGAATTACGCATGACGGGCGCCTTGTTTTCCTATGCACTGCTGGCCGCCTTGGCAACGGCGCTGCTGGTCGCGGCGCTGACGGACCTGCGCGCCCGGCACATCGCCAACCGGCTGAACCTGGCCATCGCCCTTGCCGCGCCGCTGTGGTGGCTGGCGATGGGCCTGGCACCGATGGACGTCGCAGTGCAGCTGGGCCTCGCCGCCGCAACCTTTGCGCTGGCCTGCGTGCTGTTCGCCATCGGCCAGATGGGCGGCGGCGACGTCAAACTGCTGACGGCGCTGGCGCTGTGGTTCACGCCTGCCTCGTTCCTCCAGTTGGTGGTTCTGATGGCGGTGCTGGGCGGCGGCGCAACGCTGGCAATCGCCGCCTTCAACATGACGCCGGGCCGACGCGAAGCGGTGCGCGATGCGCTGGCGGGGCTTGTCGCCTTCGCCTGGGTATGGTGCGCGGGCGCGATCGTCTTCGCTATCGCCACCAACCGCCCGGTCGTCTCCCCCGGAACCGTCGAAGCGATCGCTGCGGGACTGGCGCGAATCGGTTCGGGCATCTGGCTGGCGCCACTGGCAGCGGTGCTGCTGCTGGGCGTGTTGCTGTTCGGGATGCGCCATATCCTGCGCCGCCAGAAGTCACGGATCGAAGTGCCCTACGGCATCGCCATCGCGGCGGCATCGCTGTGGGTACTGGGATCGCAGACGCTGGTCGCCGCGCGTCTGGCGTGAGGGAAAGTTCACGGTGTTAGCTACCGAGCCGGGGTGAACCCGTTCTTAACCATTTTGCCGCATAACTCCGAACAGTTCGGGGACAATTTTGCAAGGGGCTTCCATAGCCATGGACAGGAAGAAAGTGGTGCTTCTCGCGGTTGCGCTGCTGGTTGCAGCCTTCACCGCGATGCTTGCCAGGACGATGTTCGCAGGCGGCAGCGCACCACAAGCCGGGGCGGTTCCCGCAGCCGTGCCGAACGGGCCCAAGGTGCTCGTCGCCCAGCGCGCGCTACCGGTGGGCACGATCATCACCGCCGATTCGGTATCGTTCCAGAGCTGGCCCGACAACCTTGTGCAGGACGCCTACTACGTCGACGGCAAGGCCGACATGGCCAAGCTGCTCGGCACCGTCGTACGCTTTCCCATCACCGCCGGCCAGCCGCTGACGCAAGGTGCGCTCGTCGCTCCGGGTGACCGCGGCTTCCTTGCGGCGGCCCTCGGGCCGGGCATGCGCGCCGTCACCATCTCCGTTTCCGCCGACACCGGCGTTGGCGGCTTCGTGTTTCCGGGCGACCGCATCGACCTGGTGCTGACCCAGCAGGTCAAGGGCCAGGGCGAGGCGCTGCGCACCGCCGAGACGATTCTGCGCAACCTGCGTGTGCTGGCAACCGATCAGGCCACGGCAAGCACCGTGGAAGACGGCAAGACCGTGGTTCAGGGCTTCCGCACCGTCACGCTCGAAGTCACGCCGCGCATCGCCGAGAAGGTCGCCGTGGCGCAGACCATCGGCACGCTCAGCCTGTCGCTGCGCTCGCTGGCGGACAATCAGGGCGAGTTCGACCGCGTGCTTGCCAGCGGCGAGGTCAAGCTGCCCGAAGGCGCCACGCGCGAACAGGAAGAGAAGTTCATGGCACAGGCGATGAACCGCCCCATGGACGGCGCCACCACCTTCGTCACCGGCGCCGACGTGTCGCGCTTCCAGCGCTCCACCCGTCCCGTCGACGGCAATGCGCCCGCCCCCGCCGCCGCGCCGATGGGCGCACCGGCCCCGCAGGCCGCCGCCGCGCCCGTCCGTATGGGTCCGGTGGTCCGCGTGACGCGCGGCAAGGACACCACGCTTGAATCGGTGGGCAAGTGATCATGCACGCCGCTGCCTTTCGCTCTTCACCCTCTGGGGGCACCACGATGAAGCCTAGTCTTCCCAAGCATGGCCTGCTCAAATCCGTGCTGATCGCTGCGACCGCGCTGGCGCCGCTGGGCGCCGCACAGGCAGCCCCGGCACCTGCGCCAAGAGCCGTGCAGCCGACCTCTGCCGTGAACCCTTCGCAGGACGTGGTCCTGTCGATCGGTAACGGCCAGTTGGTCAACGTGGCCGGCACCATGGCCGACGTCTTCGTCGCCAACGATGCGGTGGCCGATGTTCAGGTCAAGAGCGCGCGCCAGTTCTACGTCTTCGGCAAGGCGGGCGGCACCACCACGGTCTACGCCAGCAATGCGCAGGGTGCGGTGGTTTGGTCGGGCACGGTGCGGGTCGGCTCCAACCTCGACAGCGTCGATTCGATGCTGCGGCTGGCGATGCCGGACGCCAAGATCGGCGTATCGACGATGGGTTCGGGCACGTTCCTGCTGACCGGCACGATCAAGAACCCCGAAGATGCCGCCGAGGCCGAACGCCTTGTGCAGGCCTATGCGGGCAAGGACGCCAACGTCATCAGCCGTCTGCGTGTGTCCACCCCGATGCAGGTCAACCTGCAGGTGCGCATCGCCGAAGTCAGCCGCTCGCTGGTCAAGTCTCTGAGCGCCAAGCTCGCTACCCTTGACGGGACTGGCGGCTTCAAGTTCGGCGTCGGTCAAGGCGGCACCATCGGCAACCAGTTCAACCCCGGTCGCGTGCTTGGCGTAGGTGCTGGCGAGACTTCGCAGATCGGCATCGATCCTGTCACGGGTCTAGTCGCCAATCTTCCAGGTTCCGATGTCAACGCATCGACCAGCGGCACCACGCTGGGCTTTGCGGGCAAGCTGCTGGGCCTCAACATTCTGGGCGCGCTTGACGCCGGTGAGACGGTGGGGCTCGTCAGCACGCTGGCGCAGCCCAACCTCACCTCGCTCTCGGGCGAAACTGCGGACTTTCTGGCGGGCGGCGAATATCCGATCCCCGTCAACAACGGGCTGGGCGCCACCGGCATCGAATACAAGCGCTATGGCGTCAGCCTGAGCTACACGCCCACGGTTCTGGCCAGCGGTCGCATCTCCATGCGCGTGCGCCCCGAAGTGTCGGAACTGTCCAGCGAAGGCGCGGTCAATATCAACGGCTTCGAAGTGCCCGCCCTTACCGTGCGCCGCACCGAGACGACGGTGGAGCTGGGCTCGGGCCAGAGCTTCATGATCGCCGGGCTATTGAGCAACAACACCTCCAACACCATCCAGAAGATGCCGGGCGCAGGCGACCTGCCGATCCTGGGCTCGCTGTTCCGCTCTACCAGCTATCGCCGGGGCGAGACCGAACTGGTCATCATCGTCACGCCCTATCTGGTCAAGCCGATGGACTCGCCCACGCAGGTGGCCCTGCCGACCGACGGGTTCAATTCGCCCAACGAACTGCAGCGGATCCTGGGCAACATGGAGTCCGACGGCAAAAGCGGCGAACAGCGCCCCGAAGCGACAAAGGCTCCCTCGGCTGCTCCGGTCGGCCCGGGTATCGGCGCTGCCGAACCCGCCCGCAAATCCGCCCAGAAATCCGCTAAGCGCGCCGCCTCGGACGACGCCGCCAGGCCCGGCTTCAGCTTTTAATCGACGAAGGTGACTTCCATGCGCAAGCTCCCTCTCGCATCCGCCCTCCTCGCCGCGACAGCCGCGCTTTCGGCCTGCGGCGGCGTGGCGACCAATCGCACGGTCTATTCACAGCACCAGCCGGTAGTGGAAAAGAACGACTATTCCCTGGATGTGTCGACCAGCGGCTATGGCCTTGCCTATGGCGAACAGGCCCGCGTGGCAGGCTGGTTCCAGTCGCTGGGCCTGAAGTACGGCGACCATGTCGTGATCGACGATCCGGCGATGAGCGCGGGCACCCGCGATGCCATCGCCGAAGTGGCGGCCGGTCACGGTCTCGTCCTCGATGATGCGACGGTCCAGACCGGCACCGTTCCTGCGGGCACCGTACGCATTACCATAAGCCGCGCCCGCGCTTATGTGCCGGGCTGCCCGGACTGGTCGGCCAAAAGCGACTTCAACCCCGGCAACGCCACGTCCACCAACTACGGCTGTGCGGTCAACGCCAACCTCGCCGCGATGGTGGCAGACCCGCAGGACCTGATCCACGGGCAGACTGATACCGGATCGACCGCAGTGATGACCTCCAACAAGGCGGTCAGCACGTATCGCAACGCGCCCACCACCGGGAACGGCAACAAGGTCTCGCAGACCGGCACCAGGGAAAACTGATGGCCATGAACGCACCTTGGAAATCCGGTGGCCGCGACCAGTTCGCGGCGTTCCTGAGCGACGAAGCCTCGCTCGACGTGCTGCGTCCCATCTGCATCGAGATGGGTTGGCAGCCGGAGAAAGTGCAGAAGGGCGCCCTGCGCAACGCGGTCCAGTCGCTGGCGATCGCCGCCAGCCCGGCGATCCTGCTGGTGGACCTGTCCGAAAGCGGCGACCCGCTGAGCGACATCAACGCGCTGGCCGAAGTGTGCGAGCCCGGCACCGTCGTCGTCGCGGTGGGCCAGGTCAACGACGTGCGCCTGTACCGCGATCTCGTCGCCAGCGGCATCCACGACTATCTGCTCAAGCCCCTGCAGCCCGCCGCCGTGCGCGATGCGCTGGCGCAGGCGCAGGCGACGTTCTCCGCGCCGCGCGTCCATGACGCGGCCGCAGCGGGCAAGCACGTTTCCACCGCCGTCATCGGCACCCGGGGCGGCGTTGGCGCGTCCACCATCGCCACGTCGCTGGCATGGCTGTTCAGCGCCGACTTCAAGCTGCCGACCGCCCTGCTCGACCTCGACATCCACTTCGGCACCGGGGCGCTCTGCCTCGATCTGGAGCCGGGCCGCGGGCTCACGGACGCGATCGAGAACCCCAGCCGCATCGACGGCCTGTTCATCGAACGCGCCATGATCCGCGCCAACGACAATCTCGCGATCCTGTCCGCAGAGGCGCCGATCAGCGCGCCCCTGCTGACCGACGGTTCCGCCTTCCAGCAGCTGAACGAGGAGTTCCGCTCCGCGTTCGAGATGACCGTGGTCGACATGCCGCGCAACATGCTCATCAACTTCCCGCAGCTTGTGGCCGAACTGGGCGTCGCCGTGCTGGTGACGGAGATGACGCTGGCCTCCGCGCGCGACACCATCCGTTTGCTGTCGTGGTTCAAGGCCAATGCGCCGCAGACCCGCGTGATCGTGGTCGCCAACAAGGTGCAGACGACGTTCTCCGAAATCAGCAGAGCCGATTTCGAAGCCTCGATCGAAACCAAGATCGACTGGACCATCCCCTACGAGCTGAAGGGCGCGTCGATGGCGGCCAAGCTGGGCCAGACGTTCGCTGACGCCAATCGCACGACCAAGGCCGGCGCAGTGCTGCGCGACCTTGCCCGCGAGATCGCGGAAACGAGCGAGGACGCCGCCCCCGCCAAGCCATCGCTGCTCGGCAAGTTCGACCTGAAGGCGATGATGCCCAAGGCGAGGAAGAAGGCGCAGGCGCCTTCCTGACGGATCGGTAGAGGACCATGAACTTCTTCCAGGTCATCATCGTCGCGACCGGCCTGACCGGCGCCGCGCTGCTGCTGTGGGCGCTCCTTTCGGGGCCGAACCCCAAGAAGGAATCGACGCGCCGCCTGAAGTCGGTACGCTTCCGCCATTCGGACAGCGCCAGCGACCGGCTGGAAGCGCAGATGCGCCGTGCAGTGGCGGCCCGCAAGCCGCGCGTCCACCAGATCGCGGGATCGGCATCGCGCGCCGAGGCTCTGGCGCTGCGCCTGCACCGCTCGGGCCTTTCGTGGACGATCCAGCAATACGTCTACGGCTCGCTGGGCCTTGGCGCAGTGGCGACGCTGCTGGTGTTCATGCAGACGGGCGCGCTGCTGCTGGCGCTCGCCTTCGGCATCTTCCTGGGTGCGGGCCTGCCGCACATGATCGTCGGCCACTACATCAAGCGCCGCAACAACGCCTTCACCGCAAAGTTCGCGGACGCCATCGACCTGCTGGTGCGCGGCCTGCGTTCGGGTCTGCCGGTGACGGAAACGCTGACGATCGTCTCGCAGGAAATTCCCGGCCCCGTAGCCGAGGAGTTCAAGCTCATCACCGACCGCATGAAAGTGGGCAAGACCATGGAGGACTCCCTCCAGGCAACTGCCGACCGCCTCAACATGCCGGAATTCAACTTCTTCTGCATCACCCTGGCGATCCAGCGCGAGACCGGCGGCAACCTCGCCGAAACGCTGGCGAACCTGTCCGACGTGCTTCGCAAGCGCGCCCAGATGAAGCTCAAGATCCGGGCGATGAGTTCGGAATCCAAGGCATCCGCCTACATCGTCGGCTCGCTGCCGTTCATCGTCTTCACGATGATCTGGTGGATCAGCCCGCAATACATCGGCCAGTTCTTCATCGACGAACGCCTGATGGTGGCCGGCATCGGCGGCGCCATCTGGATGGGCATCGGCGGCTTCATCATGGCCAAGATGGTCAGCTTCGAGATCTGAGGACCAGCCCATGCCGACCCAACCCGCAGGCCCCACCCTTCTCGGCTTCGACGTCACCCTCGTCGGCACGCTGCTCGCCATCGTGGCGGCGGCGGCGGTGCTCTTCGCCATCTATACCGCCGTGACCATCCGCGACCCGATGCAGAAGCGCGTCAAGGCGCTGAACGCACGGCGCGAACAGCTCAAGTCCGGGATCGTCGTCACCGCCCGCAAGCGCCAGAGCCTTGTCCGCCGCAACGACACCACCGACAAGCTGGGCGCGTTCCTGGGCAAGGCCCGGATGCTCCAGGACAGCCAGATCAAGTCGATCGAGCAGAAGCTGGCCCAGGCGGGCATCCGCAACAAGGAATGGGCCGTTGCCGTCGTCTTCGCCCGCCTCGTCGCCCCGATCGTGCTGGGCGGGCTTGCCGCGCTGGTCATCTACGGAATCGACTATTTCCCCGAATGGTCCAGCTTCAAGAAGTTCATGGGCTTTGCCGCCTTCGTGATCGCCGGCTACAAGGGGCCCGACCTCTACATCCAGAACATGGTGTCCAAGCGCACCGACGCGATCCGCAAGGGCCTGCCCGATGCGCTCGACCTGCTGGTCATCTGCGCCGAAGCCGGCCTGACCGTGGACGCCGCCTTCGAACGCGTGTCGCGCGAACTGGGCCGCGCCTACCCGGAACTGGGGGACGAGTTCTCGATGACCTCCATCGAACTCTCCTTCCTGACCGAACGCCGCGCCGCGTTCGAGAACCTGGCCTACCGCGTCAACCTCGACGCGGTGAAGGGCGTGGTCACCACCATGGTCCAGACCGAGCGCTACGGTACCCCGCTGGCCTCCGCGCTGCGCGTGCTCTCCGCCGAGTTCCGCAACGAACGCATGATGCGCGCCGAGGAAAAGGCCGCCCGCCTGCCCGCGATCATGACCGTGCCGCTGATCCTGTTCATCCTGCCAACGCTGTTCGTGGTCATCCTGGGGCCCGCAGCCTGCTCGATCTCCGATGCCTTCTCCGGCAGCGGCCCGGGCAAGGCGGGGTGATGGTGGCAGCTTGAGGGAAGGATGAGGGCGAGGGTCATCACCCTCGCGCTCCCTGAACTATGCGCGCGGCATTGGTGGAGTTCTGCTGGCAGGAAAATGACGCCCCGTTGCTCACGCAACGCAGATCGTTATGTCTACGCTTGATGGCGAGTAGGGGTGTATCGATATGAAATGGCTCAACGCTTACCGCCGTCACTTGTCTGGCGAAAAGCCAATCAGAGCGCTATCGCTCATTCTCGAAATAAGCGGCATCTTTCGCTTCATCTGCTTTGGCTTGGCGGCTGTTGTCATTGGCTTCGGAGTTTGGGCTGCTGTCACTGCTGACATGCGCTTCGGGGCTTCGATGGGAATGATCATATTTCCGGGAGCCGCGATATTCATCTGCATGATCGGCATTTGCATGCACGGAGTAGCGCAGTTGTTCTTCTTGCCCGCAAATCATCAAGGCACTTAAGGTCCACTCTCCACCGAGGCTGTGTGAGAACGCGTTGTTTGTTTTTGATTAGCAGGCGCACGTAGGCTCCTTGGGTTCAGCCTCTCATCGCCACGATCATCTT
>NZ_JBNPXM010000021.1:0-31375 GCF_050433305.1 Novosphingobium gossypii
TGACCGTTATCCGGGGGCTTCAGACATTTCGTCACCTCCATGCCTGCCCCGGTTGCTTCCGGCTGGAGCATCGCCGGGTGGGCCTCTCACCCACTCTTATGTTCGTTTTCAAGAGCCTTCGGCATGATGATGTCCTTTCCGCCCGAGATGACGAAATCCAATTTGTGAAGCTCATGTGCAGAGTAGGGAGCAGGGCTTTCGACGACGGTTGGCATACTCTTATGCGCGGGTTGGCTACCGCATATCCGTATGTTCGTCTGGGGCTGCCTCTGTCTAGAATCGGGCATAGACTTTTAGTCCGCCACATAGTGGGTACGAGGATTCCCCACCGGGGCCCTGCTCCCAACTTTGCACATCAAGCAGATGATGACGCTGGTTCTTGCTCCTTTCTCGTGACCGTTTACCGATGATGAGCCTTCATGCCTCAGCGGTGGGAGCCACCTCTTGCCCGATTGCCCAGAGGAAGGCGGCCATCTCCCGCGCGATTGCTGTGACCGCGACGGTCTTAAGCTTCCCGGCCTGGATCAGCTTTCGATAACGTGCGCAGAGCCTGATTTGCCCTTTCCATGCGATCTCGCGAACGGAGCGTGGTAGCCCTTCCAACCGTGCCTGGATCGTCTGGCTCACCCGGGCGGGAAAGCGGTAGGTCCATGCGCCTTCGATCAACACGCGGCGAGCCCGCTTGTTGCCGGCCTTGGTGATGCCCCCGCGCTTCACCCGCTCGCCCGTTGAACTCTCGGATGGTACAAGCCCGAGATACGCCATCAACTGCGGCGCTGTTTCGAAGCGTCGTATATCGCCGATTTCCACGACAAAGGTGACGGCGTTGATGAACGCGATACCGCGCATCGCCTGGTAGGCTTCAACCACAGGTGCCATGGACCAGGACGCGGCTATCTCAGCGACCTGCTTGGTCAGCCTATCTTCTCGGACACCCGCATCCTCGATAGCCTGGATATATTCGACGAGCACGATGTGATGGGCGGGATGGGTGAAGTTCTGCGCTGCCAGCCAACGAAAATGCGCCCGTGTCCACGATGTGCGTCCCGGGAAAATCCGGCCATGGCGCAAGAGGAAGGACTGCAACTGCTGGCGAGCCTTCTTCAGCGCGTCATGGGCGCACTCACGAGCGCGGACAAGGTCGCGTACAGCCTCATGTGCTTCGTCCGGAACCCAGACGGCAGTCAACTCGCCGGCGCGATGAAGCCGTGCCAGGCTGACGGCATCGCGCCTATTGGTCTTCACCCGATCACCGGGGCGTTTGGGAATTAGAGAGGGCGCCACGACCTGGCACTCATGCCCCAGCGCGATGATCTGGCGATACAGATCGTACCCCGTCGGGCCAGCCTCATAGCAGAAGTGAAGCTTCGCCCCACGCTTCGCCAACTTGCCCACCATCGATGCGACCGATGTCGGCTCGGCGGAGATATCGCCGAAAAAGCGGACTTCGCCGTTCCGTTCCTTTTCCGCGACTGCAACCGAGATCTTCGCTTTCGATGTATCGAGTCCGATGAAAAGTTCGCTATACTCGTCCATGGTTCGCCCTCGCTTAAGCTTGGGGATAGGCGCCGGTCCGTCCGGCGTAACCCCCGTTTCCTGCTTACTCCGAGGGCGGGCCAACTTCACCGCACGAACATACGGCCTAGAAAGTGCCGCCTTTGCACGGCGCACACCCTTCCCGGACGCTCAGCAGCCAATTCTGCGTTCCCAGCTGCGGACCGGCGGGTTTCCCGATTTGGATGCCCAGGACGGGCCGTTAGGCGAATGTCCGATCCTAAGCCGGGTCGTGGAGATATCTGACGCTCACTCGCTGTCGGCTGCCGGCCAAATATCTCCGATCATCGATGGTGCGCGTACGTCTGGAACTGATCGAAGCAGAGGCATGAGGCTAACGATCTGCAGCCGCCGCATCTCAGGCGAAGGGCCCACTAGCAAAAGCCATGAAAGCTGCTGTTTATAGCCAGATTACGCAGGCATTGGATCGACCAGGCTTCGGACAAGACCGTCAAGCCCATCGACCGGGAAGTATCTGCTCCGCCCATTCCAAGGGCTGACTTGGCAAAAGCCCGGCTGACTTGTAGCTTTCGATCAGCGTGGTGTTCGAGCGGCTCGTTGCAACCATCTGCGCTGCCAGCAACGGCAGCATGGCACTTGCTCATCGTTCTTTTCAATACGGTTCACAGGCCGCCTGTAGATGAAAAGCGGGTTCGCCGTAGCCGGAATAGATCTGCTGCAGGAGCCAGGTGCGCTTGGCGCAAAGTCGCATTTAGCGATCGTCGATCAGCAAAAACGAATAGCAGCATCATGGCGATGTACTCGCGCCTGGAGTGCGTGCTTCGCCTTAAAGGGGGCATTGACCGCGTTGAGGCGGTACGTTGAACGCTTTGAACACTCCATGAGTCGGCCATGAGGGCCTGGTCTTCAGAGGCCGCATGTCCGAAGAGAGGTCCGTTATTAAAGAAGCTTTGTCCTAAAGAGCGAACCCACCAGCCGCGCCTCCAGCAAGCGACCTATGACATAAAGCGCAGCGAAAATCCCGGCGAATATGTAAGCGGCCTTTGGAGAGGATTTTTTGTCACCCGTGCCCTTGTCCTTTCCTGGTTTTACGGGCGCGGGAGCGCCAAGTGCCTTGTCGATCGGGTTCTGGATAAGCAACGCGCTTTCCTTTTCCGCCTTCATCAGCACCTCGGCATTGCTTGCCGGATGGACCGAGGGCTTGTCAAACTTGCCCTTAAAAATGGTGAGCTGTGCAAAGGCCAGAAAAAGCAGCGGCGCAAAAAAGCAGAACATCAAGGCCCGGCTGGTCAGATTGTAATGCAAGACGGGCCCGGCGGCCCCTCGCTCGATCTGAAGAACACCGCCGTCGAATACCGACATCTTGTCTTGCGCCGCAGGATCGACCTTGCGGAAGCTGATACTGTCCCCGGTGCGCTTGTGACTGGTTCCGGTTTGGCGGAACAGCGGCGCCAGCTTCTCGAAAGCTTCGTCGGTCGACTGTTCCGGCGCGAGCGCCAAACTGCCTTTGACGTGCCAGATCCAGTTAAAGAAACGTGGATTCATGAGATCGTTTCTCTGCAAGAGTGCTATGCTGAATCAACTTGTGTGCTACCCGGCCCCGTTATTCGGCAGGGATCGCCGTGGGTTGCCCGAACCGCCCCTTCATGGTCTTCCACCCTTCTGTAAAGGGGAAGGTCATCTGCTCCCTGATGGACATACGACGTCCGCCCTCCATTCCGAGCAGTTCCGCCTCGCCGTCCACACAGGTGCCGAACATACGGTCGATGAAGATGAAGGTGTTGGAGTAATTGCTGCGGCTCGCTTCGAAATCCTGCGAGTGGTGCAGACTGTGGTGCTCGGTTGTGTTGAAAAGATAGCGCCACCAGCGCGGCGAGTTGAAGCGCACGTTGATGTGCTGGTACGTCCCGATCGCCATGCCGAAAGCACCTGCCAGGATCGCGGCGCGCGGCAGGAAGTCGAAGAACCCGCCTACGCCCAGACCGATCAGGAACAGTTCTACCGGATTGCCGACCGCGCCCTTGTTGATGTTCAGCTGGGTGATGTAGTGGTGCACGGAGTGGGTGAGCCAGAGGGGATACCAGTTGTGCATTCCCCGGTGCATCCAGTACTGCCCGAAGTCGAAGATGAACGCGATCAGGAACGCCTGAAGCAGCAGCGGCAGGCCCATGAACCAGCTAACCTTGTCCCAGTCGAGCTGGTGCTGGATGCTCTCTATCATCACGCTGTCGCCGATATAGTCGTCGACAAGGCGCAGCACGGTATAGCCAAGCCCGACGTAGAACAGGTCGGTGGTCAGTTCCTTCCAGGTCAGGCGCCAGCTTTCATGGCGAGGGAACGCCCATTCCATGCAGAGCAGGAGCACCTTGAAGCCGATGCCGATGCCGATGGCGGTCGACGCCTTCGCAATCGAGTTGGGCGCGTAGTACCAGAACGCGATGAGTGCGAACAGGACTGTCGGCTGGAACCAGGTGAAGACGAATTGCTTCAGCGGCCCGCCCTCTACCTTGGGAATGTTCTCCCATCCTACGATGACGGGGGACTGGCCGCCTATGATCCGTTTTCCGACGCGAACCCCTTCCATATGTCTGCCCTCGTATGATTCGACCTGATCGAACTGCGGCTCATCGAACGGCTGGACCTAGGCTGTTCAGCGATCTGAGCTTATGTCGAACATCACGAAAGCGGCAGCATCGCACCAGATGCCAATGCCATATGCAGACCATAGATCGGGTCTATGGTCGCATGGCTTGGCTGGCGGTCCCATAAAAAACAAAGCCTCCCCGCCGGAAGGCAGGAAGGCTTTGTGGCTTAGTCCTACAATACAGGTGTCGGGTTCGGGATGCCGCCCTGCCAGAGCCCGCCGTCAGCGCGCGAGAGCGAACGTCCTTACCGAAGCGCTAGAAGCATCAGCGCGGCGGTTCTCGATGCGGCCCCGGATATCGGCCAGCACGGCTGTGCGGCACTCCTGCGCCTTGCGTTCGAGCGTGAGGTGCAGACTGGCCATGTTTTCCCCACAGACCGAACGGGCGGCTGCATCCATTCGGATGGCAAGGCGCTCCTGCCCTTCCGCAGTGGCGAGGTCGAGACCCTTGAGATCGAGCACGGCTTGATCGCGGGCGAACGGGTTTTCGCCGGTTGCCGATCCAGTAGCAGCCGATGCGGATGTTGCGAAGGCCAGCGAGGCCAGCACCAGAATGCCAATCTTCATCATCTTCTCCAAAGCGGATACAGGATCACGTCTACGGTGATTGTCCTCACCATAGTGCTTCCGAGCAGATAATGCAATATACAGGGCAGTATTACGGCCCTGCGCAGTGGTTCTACCGCTGCGGTATTACTAGATAGGCTAGTTCAGTAATATTCCCTAACATACCGATCGGCAGATCGAATTGATTTTTCCTATCAACTTCCGTGCCCGGATCTTTCGTGGTGACGACAATGCTCCTCGCTCCGGGCAAAGACCATGCGCGTACATCCCGCACTGGCAAAAGCAGCTTCCAGCCTCGTCCACCCACCACGCCAACGGGGTGCCCGTTGACGCGCACGGGTGCATCAGGACCGCTGCGGGTGCCTGACAGCAGCAGACAATCGCCGCCGTCGCACCGCACCAGACGCGCCTGATGGCGAGATTGCGCCTGCGCTGGCTGCCCCAGCGCCGAAGCCGAGACGGCTCCGCAAAAGGCAAAGCCGAACAGCCAGCGAGACAGCCGACGCCAGGCGACCTCGGCGAATATCATCAACCTTTCCGCTGGCCAGAGCCGATCGCACCAGTGCCGCCGCGGACCGCACCGGCCCGCGCTTCCATACCTTCCCGCAGGATGTTGAAAACGGCAAAGGCAAATCCCCGGACAACGCCGATCGGACCTTTTCGCCGTTCAGAGAAATTGGTTCTGAAGATCACCGGTCCGCCTTCATCCTGCCTCTACCCGGCAAGACTGAAGGCAAGCCCCTGATGGCGACAGAGGCGAATTGGCGATGCAGGACATAGATTCAGTTTATGCCCGCCGCCTACCGGTGCGACACGGGCTATATCCGCGGTTGCGCCCGAATCCGCCGGAACACCTCATCCACGAACAGCTGCGTGGCGGTATCGCGCTCCGGCTCGGCCCGTGCGAGAAGGAATATGTCGTAACCCGGTTCGAAATCTTCGTGGAGCAGCGGCCAGAACAGCCCCTTCTCCACATCGGCCTGCACCACTGATGTCGGCAAAAAGCCGATGCCGACTCCGCAAAGGATCAGACGGCGCACCTCGTTCATGTCGTCAGCCAGAGCGGCCACTCGCGTCCCCAGCCGATAGCGTCGGCGCAAGTGGGTGATGATCTCGATCTCGCCCTCGCCCATAAGCACGAAGGCCTCTCCTCTCAGTTCCTTAGGCTGCGTGATGCGGTAGCCGAATAGGGGATGGCTACGACTGCAATAGAGTTGCTGGCGCTCGACGAACAGCGGCTCGTAGACGAGATTGCCACGCACGCTGTTGTCGTACCCGATACCTACTTCCACCTCCCCAGATTCCAGCGCATCCAGCACCTGCCGCCAGGATGAAACCCGGATTTCTATCTGGATATCGGGATTGCGCCGGTGGAAGCTGGCGATCGCCTCGTCGAATTCCTCCGAGACGATGGCAGAGACGATCTGGATGCGAACCACGCCCTCCACGCGCTTGGTCGCCTGCGCGATCTGGTGCGGCATCATGCGGGCGGATTCGAGCATGTCCTCGCAAAGCGCCATCATCGCCTTGCCCGCGGCCGTCATTTCCACGCCGGCCGCCGTACGGTGCAGCAGAGTGGCACCGACATGATCCTCAAGCCGCTTTAGCGCGGCGCTGACGCTGGGCTGCTGCTTGTTGAGCTGCCGCGCCGCTGCGCCGATGCCCCCGGCCCGCACGATATCGACGAACGTGCGCATCAGGTTCCAGTCCACCCGGCTGGCGAACTTCCTGTCTGTCAGCGACGTGCGTTCGCTCATGCCTGTACCTTTATCGTTGGCGCCCTTTTTCATGCCGATAGCATGACATCGAATCAGGCTGATAGAACAGATCGGCTATGAAGGGGCAGCGCCATGTGCAGCCTCGCTTCAACGGCCGGTCTTCAGTTCCGACCGGCTCCACCAGGACAGGGTGTGCTCATCGTGTGCCGACGTCCAGACACCATGGGGCGTCCAGCGCAACGCACCGCTGCCAGCCGCCTTGCCTTTGCGCGCCTGCACCGTCATCGCCACCGGGTTGATCACAGCAAAGACCTGATCGTCGGTGGTCCGCAGCCAGACTTTGCCTGCGCCCGTGTCGATGTCACCCCATTTGAGATTGTCGCCCACCTTGACGCGGCCGACGAGCGCATTGGTGGCAGGGTCGATACGCGCAACCGTACCGTCACCCTGCTCCTGCACCCAGACGCCGCCCTCGCCCGCGACCAGGAAGCCGGGCTCCTTGCCGAGCGGGATCGTTGCGGTGACGGTGTTGGTGGCGGTATCGATGCGCTGAAGCGACTGCCTGGCGGCACTGACCGCCCAGACAGCGTTGAACCCATAGGTCAGATACCATGTCCCGCGATCGACGGGAACCGAGGCGACGACCGCATTCGTTGCCGGATCGATGCGCGCCACCGTTCCCCCGTGGTCGTCCGCGCCGTTGTCGCTGGCCACCCAAATCGCGCCGTCACCGGCCACCACATTGAACTCTCCAGTGGAAGCAAGGCCGGTGGGGACCGTGGCGACCAGCTTCGCCGTCTTCACGTCGATACGTTTGACGGCCTTCTCGTCGCAGTCGGCCACCCACAGGGAACCGCCAAGAATCGCCATCGCGCCGCAGGGGTGCGCCATCACCACTTCTGCAAGCTTGCCCTTGCGCGACCACTGCTCCACCTTGCCGTTGTTGGTGACCCACACAGTCTTTCCATCAACAGCCAGGAAATCCGCGAAGCCCGGCACCTGCAGAACCTCTTCCGCATGCGCACCGCATGGTACGGCCACGGGCATGGCGGCACTGATAGCCAGAAGCAGCCTGACGAACTTGCTCATGGATTTTACCCCCCGAAAAAGCGATGATCAGGCTTTGCCGGCGATATAGGCACGCCAGCCGCCAAGGTGCGTGATGTCCTCGGCTCCGTTCAGGGCGCGCGGCTCTGATACGAAGCCCTTAACCGTCGTTCCGTCTGCCAGCGTCACATTGCCGATCGCCAGCGGGGCGGGAACCTCCACGGTGAAGCTTCCGAACTCGGCGACGCCCAGTTCATAGACCTCGACCTTGATCGCCGCGCCCCCTTCGTCATGCACCAGTGCCGGCTTGGGCGGCACGCTGTCGGCAATGGCGTAGAGCCTGTAACTGGGGGCAGTCTCGAAAGTACCGATGAATTCCGCGTCGCGCGATGTCAGCTGCCAGTGCAGCGGCATGTCCTTCAGGTGCGCTCCAACAACGGCGAGTTTAACGGTCTGCATCTTTCCCTCCAGATCAAGTGGCGGCGGCGCGGGCATGTCCGCAGTCGCAAGGTAGGCGTCGGCTGCGTCCAGCAAGGCGCGGTCAGTGTCGGCCGGGCCGATCAGGGTGATTCCGAAGCCCGTGGCGTTCGCGCGAACACCGGCGGGCACAGCCAATGCGGCCATGTCCAGCAAGTTCACGAAATTGGTGTAGAACCCCAGATTGCTGTTGAGCGCCACCGGCGCTTCCAGTATCTCGGCGACACGATACGTCGTGCCGGTCGTGGGAAAAGCAAGGAAATCGACGTCTTCCCACATGAGATCGGCAAGACGTTTCAGGTCCGCCAAGCGATAGATGCCGCTGAACAGATCGACCGCGCTCATGCCCTTGCCGGGTTCGACCACCGCGCGCACGGTGGGGTCCACCGCGCGCGGATCGGTGGCGAGGATGCTTTCCAGGGCAGCGGTCCGTTCGGCCACCCAGGGGCCGCCGTAAAGCAGTTGCGCGGCCTCAAGCAGCGGCGCGAGGTCGATCTCGACGATTTCGCCGAGCGTGCTCAGGCTGTCCAGCGCCTTGTCGTAGAGGTATTCGGATTCGGCGTCGCCGAAGAACACGCGCTGGGTGCGGCGCGGAACGCCGATGCGCGTCACGGCGCACGGTCGGTCGTTCAAGGCCTTGGAATAGGGGTCGGCCCGGTCGAACCCGGCCACCACCGTATCGACCAGCCTGGCGTCCGCAGTGTCGCCGGTGAATACGGTGATGCAGTCGATGGTGCGGCAGGCGGGCACCAGCCCCCGCGTGGACCAGCGGCCCTTTGTCGGCTTGAAACCGATAAGGTGGTTGAATGCGGCAGGCACCCGGCCCGAGCCCGCCGTATCGGTGCCGAGCGCAAAGGGCGCCAGCCCCGCCGCCACGACGATCGAAGACCCCGAACTGGACCCGCCGCTGACATAGGCAAGGTTCGATGCGTTGCGCGGAATGCCATAAGGGCTGCGTGAGCCGTTGAGGCCGGTGGCGAACTGGTCCAGGTTGGTCTTGCCCACGCAGATCGCGCCCGCTGCCAGCAGGTGCTCGACCACGCCCGCGTCCGCTTCGGGTTGATAGGCGAAGGCGGGGCAGGCTGCGGTCGTCTCGAACCCGGCAACATCGATGTTGTCCTTCACCGCGAACGGTACACCGGCCAATGGCAAGTTCTCGCCCGCCGCCACCCGCGCATCGACGGCACGGGCAGCGGCAAGCAGATCGTCGCGACTGGCCCGGCTGATCCAGATCTGCGGCTGGACGGCGTCGTAGGCTTCGATACGGGACAGCGTGTCCTGTGCGACGGCGACGGCCGTGGTGGTGCCGGAACCGACAGCGGCGGCTATCCGGCTCGCACTCAGGCGGTTCGATACGGTCATGCGCGCCTCCGCAACGCCAGCATGGGCGCACCGGGCTGCAGGGACTGCCCTTCGCGCATGTAAAGCGCCTCCACCGTCCCGCTGCCGGGACTTTCGACCGCGCACTCCATCTTCATCGCCTCGATCACCGCGATCCTGTCTCCCGCCTCCACACGGTCTCCCGGCGCCACCAGCAACCGTGCGACACTGCCGCCGTAAGGGGCCTCCACCAGATCCGATCCTTCCGGCAGGACGATTGCGGTTTCCGCCGGTGCGTCGGCGTCCTCCAGCTGGGCGGCATGGTCGAATTCGCCAAGGCGCTGCCATTCGTCCCGCTCGGCATCGAAAGCCTCTTTTCGCCGCGTTTCGAAACGTGCAATGTCCTGCGCATTATCGGCAAGGAAGGCGCGATAGTCGGCCAGCCGGAATTCCGACGGTTCGATGCGCACGGAGCGGCGTCCGGTCGGGAATTCGCGGCGCCAGTCGGCCAGTTCCTGGGCGCTCACCGGATAGAAGCGGATCTGGTCGAAGAACCGCAGCAGCCACGGCTTGCCTTCGGTGAAAGCATCGGTCTGGCGATACGTGTTCCAGACCTGCAGCGTGCGCCCGAACAGCTGGTAGCCGCCCGGCCCTTCCATCCCGTAGATGCACATGTAGGCGCCGCCAATGCCGACCACGTTGGGCGGTGTCCAGGTCCGCGCGGGGTTGTATTTGGTGGTGACAAGGCGGTGGCGCGGATCGACCGGCGTTGCGACGGGCGCCCCCAGATAGACGTCGCCAAGGCCCATGACGAGGTAGTTGGCCTCGAAGATCAGGTTCTCCACGGCGGCCTGGTCAGGCATCCCGTTGATGCGGCGGATGAACTCTATGTTGTCCGGGCACCATGGCGCATCGTCGCGAACGGTGGCCATGTATTTTTCGATCGTCTCGATCGTGGCGGGATCGCGCCAGCTGAGCGGCAGGTGGACGATGCGGGACGGGACCGTGAAATCCTCAAGATCGCCCAAGCGCTCCTCTGCCGCCATCAGTGCGGCCAGCGCCGCCTGCTGCGTAAGGGCGGCGCCGTCGAAATGCAGCTGGAGCGAACGGATACCCGGCACGATGTCGATCACGCCCGGCAGATCGAGCCGTTCCAGTTCCGTCATCAGCGCGTGGACACGGATGCGCAGTTCTATGTCGAGCACGATCGGCCCGTATTCGACCAGGATGTTGCGGTCGCCCTGCTGGCGATAGACGGTGCGGGGGCGTCCCGGCCCTTCGGCGATTTGCGCCAGGATCGGCGAAAGCGCGTCCACCGTGCGCACCGGGCTCGGTGTCGGCTCTGCGCCGGTCGCCACCAGCGCCCGCTGCGAAGCCTCCGCCGCGATGGCATCCTCGATGGTGACCGGCGCAAAGCGCAGGCGGTCGCCGGGCGTCAGTTGCCCGATCTTCCAGCGGTCTGCCGCGATGACCACGAACGGGCAGACGAAGCCGCCCAGTGAAGGTCCGTCCGGTCCCAGGATGATCGGCATGTCGCCGGTGAAGTCCACTGCGCCGATGGCATAGGGATTGTCGTGGATGTTGGAGGGGTGCAGGCCCGCTTCGCCCCCATCGCTGCGCGCCCAGCGCGGTTTGGGGCCGATCAGGCGCACGCCCGTGCGGTTGGAGTTGTAGTGGACCTTCCATTCGGCGTGAAGGAACGTCTCCACGTCCTCCCCGGTGAAGAAGTCCGGCGCTCCGTGGGGGCCGTAGAGGACGCGAAGGGTCCACTCGGTCCCGATCTCGGGCAGATCCGCACCGGGCAGCGCCACCTCCACGGGATTGTCCGCGAGGTGCAGCGTGTCGCCCGCCAGCAGACGGCGCGCGGCATGGCCACCGAACTGGCCGAGTTCGAACGTGCTGCGGCTGCCAAGATAAGGCGCGATATCGAGCCCCCCGGCGAACAGGATGTAACCCCGCAGGCCCCCCGTGGATGCGCGGCCCAGCGCCAGCGTCTGTCCTGCGGCGACGTCGATCGGGACGCCGCGTGGAACCGACACCCCGTCCAGCGTGGCCCCGAAGTCGGCGCCCGTCAGGCAGATGCGTGCCGATGCCACGAAGGCAAGGGTAGGCCCGGTGACGGTCGCCTCAAGCCCCTCGGTGCCTTCCGGATTGCCGAGCAGCCGGTTGCCGAGACGGAACGACTGGTCGTCCATCGGACCCGAAGGCGGGACGCCCACGCCCCACAGCTTCTGGCGCCCCGGCCAGTCCTGCACGGTCGTGGCGGTGCCGCCGCTCACCACCCGCACGGCGCGCGGGTGATAGGCGATGGCATCCAGCACGCGGGTCGAGACTTCGCCGCTGGTGAAGGCGGGCGAACGGACGACCTCGCGCAGCCAGCGCACATTGGTTTCGATGCCGTCGATCCGACTGCGGTCTATCGCCGCCTGCGCCGCCGCCACGGCTTCCTCGCGGGTCGGCGCGTGGACGATCAGCTTGGCCAGCATCGGATCGTACCAGGCGCTGACCGTGCTGCCGGAGGAGCACCAGGTCTCGACGCGGACATCCTCGGGGAAGTCCACGCAGGTGAGCTGGCCGGATGTCGGGCGGTAATCGAGGGCAGGGTCCTCGGCATAGAGGCGCATCTGCACCGCATGGCCATTGGGCGTGGGCGCCGGACCGTCGAGGAAGCCAAAATCGCCCGCACCGCCGCGCACCATCCATTCGACAAGGTCGATGCCCATGACCTCTTCGGTCACGCCGTGCTCCACCTGAAGACGGGTGTTCATCTCCAGGAAGAAGAACTCCTCCCAGTCGGCGTCGTAAAGGTACTCCACCGTGCCCGCCGAGCGGTAGCGTGCCGCCTCGCCCAGGCGCACGGCCGACGCGATCAGTTCGGCGCGGACATGCTGCGGCAGCAGCGGCGCGGGCGCTTCCTCGACCACCTTCTGGTTGCGCCGCTGGAGCGAGCAGTCACGCTCTCCCAGCGCCATGACGCGGCCCTGCCCATCGCCGAACAGCTGCACCTCGATGTGCCTGGCGCGGCGCACGTAGCGTTCGAGGAAGACGCTGGCATCGCCGAAGTTGCTGAGGCCAAGGCGCGCGACGGTCGCGTAATTCTCGCGCAGGTCCGCTTCGTTTTCGCAGACCTTCATGCCGATGCCGCCGCCCCCGGCAGTCGCCTTGAGGATCACCGGGAAGCCGATGTCGGCAGCCGCGACCACGGCCTCATCCTCGCCGGTCAGCAGGCCCGTGCCCGGCGCCAGCGGCACGTCGTGCGCGGCGGCCAGCGCGCGGGCGCTGTGCTTGAGGCCGAACGTGCGGATGTTGTCGGGCGTCGGGCCGATGAAGACGATCCCGGCTGCCGCGCAAGCTTCCGCGAACTCGACGTTCTCGGCCAGGAAACCGTAGCCGGGATGGATGGCACCGGCGCCGGTCCTCTTCGCGGCATCTAGGATAGCGGCGATGTTGAGGTAGCTTTCGGACGCCTTGGCCGGGCCGATCGGCACGGCCTCGTCCGCTTCGGAAACGTGGTTGGAGCCTTCGTCCGCCTCGGAATAGACGGCCACGGACTTCAGGCCCATGCGGCGCAGCGTGCGGATGATGCGGGTGGCGATCGCGCCCCGGTTGGCGATCAGAACCGTGTCGAAGCTCATGCGGCGACGATCATGCGAACGGGGGTGGGGTTGAAGCCGTTGCAGGGGTTGTTGACCTGCGGGCAGTTGGAGACGACGACAATGACGTCCATGTCCGCCCGCAGGTCAACGGTCAGGCCCGGCGCGGAAATCCCGTCGACGATGCCCAGCGACCCGTCCGGCTCGACCGGTACGTTCATGAAGAAGTTGATGTTGGAGACGATGTCCCGCTTGCCGCGCCCTTCGGTCAGGTTCGCCTCCAGGAAGTTCTCGACGCAGGCATGCTCGGCCTTGGTGTGGTGGCCGTAGCGCAAGGTGTTGGATTCGCAGGAACAAGCGCCGCCGATGGTGTCATGGTAATCGACCGAGGTGGCCGCGATCGTCATCAGCGCATTGCCTTCGTTGGACAGCAGCCGGGTGCCGGCCCGCAGGAACAGGTTGCCCTGCGCCGATACGGTGTCCTGCGCGCTGTAGCGTTCGGCATCGTCGGCCGCCGAATAGAGCAGGAAGTCGACCGCCTGGTTTCCTTCGAGATCGACGATACGCAGCGTCTGCCCGGCCTTGACGTGGTGCAGCCAGGGCGCGCGGGCGGGAACGACGACGTCGTGGACGATCGTGCCGGTGAGGCCGGACAGGTGGGGATCGGTGCTCATGATCGCGTGCCCTTTCAGCGGCGGAAATAGTCTTCGACGTTGGTGAAGGCGCGCAGACCCTCGGGCGTGGCGTTGCGGATGGGGTCTTCCTCGCCGGTCACCGGGCCTCGCCACGCGGTCGCGCGCAGCGGCGTCACGCTCCATTGCGTGCGCGGGTCGAGAACGTGGGGCACGTTGGCGATGACCACGATGACGTCCATCTCGGCGCGCAGGATCACGCTGCGGCCCGAGGCGAAGGGCCCCACGTCCGGCACGATGGCACCGTCCGCCGCTATCCGCGCACCCTTGAACAGGTTCACGCAAGGATGAACGTCGCGGCGGCCAAGGCCGTGCTTGGCGGCCCCGAGCAGAAACCGGTCGCGCCCGCTGGGAAAGGCGCCGCTGTTGCGGCCTTCACCGTACCTTGCGGCGTTCGTGGCGGGGTTCGAGGTTCCGCAGAACGTGTCATGCGTGCCGGCGTCATCTTCCAGGATGCTGAACAGCACCCGGCCCATATCGGACAGCAGCAATTTCCCCGCGCCAAGGTAGGCGTTCCACTGGACCTTCACCGTGTCTGCGACGTTGAGCCGCTCGGTCGGCATCTCGGCGTTGAACACCAGCAGCGAGGCGCAGGCGTCTCCATCCAGATCAATCAGGCGCAGGCGTGATCCGCGCGAAAGCCGCCGCGTGGCATAGCCGCCTGCCGCGATGGTCTCTTCCCACACGAGGTCGGCTGCCGCAACATCGCCGGGCAGGTCGTCCGCCACCGGGGGAAGCACCGGCATGCTCTGGACGACGGTGCCGCCCTGCGCCCGCGCATGGTCGCGCGCGGCAAGCGGATCGGCCAGGGTCTGGGTCATGAATGCGCTCCGATGCTGGAATTGTCGTCGCCGCTCGTGTCGTAAAGCGGCGGCAGAAGGGACGTCGTGGTGACTAGCTCCAGCTGTTGCACCCCGCGTACCCGGCGGATGGCGTCGCACAGTTCCTTCAGCCTTGCTGCCGGCCCCTGCACGAGAAGAACTTCAAGCGATTGATCGTCCTCCAACACGACATGCTGGGAAGAGATCACTTCCTTCAGATAACCGGCCTGCGTCTGCGAAAGCTGGTGACGCACCCGCCCGCGCTCGCTGCGGTAGACCAGGGTGATGGTGCCGGCGAACATCTCCTCCGGATGCATGAGCGAGCCGTGTTCCGTCAGCGCGTGGCGGATCAGCTCGGCGATGAGCTGGGACCGTGACGGCAGACCGCGTTCCGCCACCATGAGGTCCAGCTGTCTGAAGAGATCTGCCGGGAGGCTCATGCTGAGCCGTGCCAGGCCGGAGGAATCTGAGCCCATGCCCACCTTCCTTTCAGTTATTACTATTTACGTCAATCGTAATAATATCGGCGTGATCGATTTCTTCTGCAGGGCGCTCGCGCATGGGCAGGTCGTAGACGACCGTGGCGCCGAAGCGATGCGGCGCGTGCGGATCGTGGCGGCGTTTGTCCAGCGCCAGGACGCGGGTTCCCAGCGTGAATGCCTCGCGTATGTCATGCGTCACCATGACGATCGTCAGCCCCTGTTCGCGCCACAGGCGGCGGATCAGCGTGTGCATGTCCGCGCGGATGCCGGGGTCGAGAGCGCCGAATGGTTCGTCCAGCAGAAGGATGCGCGGTCGCTTCACCAGCGCCTGTGCGATCGCCAGGCGCTGCTGCATCCCGCCCGACATCTGCGCCGGATACAGGTGAAGACTGTGCCCGAGGCCTACCGCCGTCAGCATTTCCCTCGCCGTATCCTCGGCGGCGCGACGGGCACTGCCGAACAGGCGGCCAAGCACCGGCGCCTGCTCGCACTCCATGCCCAGAACGGTGTTGCGCAGCGCGGTGAGGTGCGGGAACACCGAATAGCGCTGGAACACCACGCCCCGGTCCGGGCCGCATTCGGGTTTGAGCGGCGCCCCGTCGATCAGGATCCTGCCCTGGCTCGGTCCCTCCTGCCCCAGGATCAGGCGCAGGAAACTGCTCTTGCCCGCACCCGAAGGACCGACGACGGAAACGAAGGACCCTTCCTCAATGTCGAGGTTCAGCTTCTCGATGATGATCCGGTCGCCATATTCGACCCAGACGTCGCGAAAGCTCAGCAAGGTGCTCAATGGCTTTCTCCATGCGCCCAGGGGAACAGTCGCCGGCTGAGGACGGTCAGCGCCAGGTCCATCAGGATGGCGAGCAGCGCGATCCAGGCGACATAGGGCAGGATCACATCCATCGAGAGATAGCGACGGACCAGGAAGATGCGGTAGCCGAGGCCCACATCCGAAGCGATCGCCTCGGCCGAAATGAGGAACACCCAGGCCGGACCCAGCGCCAGGCGGATCGCGTGAAGCAGGCGCGGCATGGCTTGTGGCAGGGCAACGCGGATCATTACTTGCCAGCTGTTCGCGCCCAGCGTCAGCGCCTTGATGATCTGCTCACGCGGGAGGGTGCCGACATGAGCGGCGATGTCGCGGATCATGACCGGCGCGATGCCCACCACGATCAGCGCGACCTTGGCGGTTTCCCCCAGGCCGAGCGCGATGAACAGGATCGGCAGCAGAGCGATCGGCGGGATGACGGCGATGCCGGTGACCAGCGGCCCGAACGTGGCGCGCACGGGGGGCAACGCGCCCAGCGCAAGGCCCACCGTCAGCGCCATGAGCGTGGAGATGCCCAGCCCGATGCCAAGACGCTGCAGGCTTGCTAACGTATCGGCCCAGAATACCAGTTGCCCCGTCAGCTGGTCGGGCACGAACAGCAGCGCCGCCATGCTCTGCGCCATGGCGCCGGGAAGCGGCAGGATCTTGTCCATCGGGTTCGCAGCATGGCGGCTGGCCGCCATGACGATGTAGACCAGCAGCAGGAGCAGGATCGGCACCGCGCCGAGAAGCACCCGCCCCCCTCGCCCGACCTGACGATTGACCCAACGCATTGTCGTGATCCCGTGTCCGTTTTGAGAAGGTGGCCGCTCTTCAGAGCTTGCCGTCGGCCGCCATCTTCATGAAGCTGTCGTCGAAACGCAGCGTCACATGCTGTGCATCGCCCAAGGTTTTGCCGCCGGGAAACGCCATGCCCACTGCGTCAGCAGATGCCGCGCCCTTGAACAGGCCCTTGGAGAAGCTGAAATCGCGCACCCGCGTCATCGTCGTCAAAAGCGCGGGCTCATCGGTTGCAGCGACCGCCGCCTTGGGATCGGAATAGAGGTAGGTCGTGCTCAACTGACTGTCGAACGCTTCCGGACTTGCGCCGGCCAGCTTGGCCATGGCCGCCCGCGCGGCCTTCCCCTGCGCATCCTGACGCACCATCAACGCGGTCGTCTCGTACCAGATACCGGCCAGCGCCTTACCCAGGTTCGGATTGGCCTTGAGCATGGCGGTATCGACGCAGAGCAGGTCGAGGATCTCACCCGGAATGTCGGCGGAGCTGAACACGAGCCTGGCACCCGGCTGCGCCTTCATGGCGTTGAGCTGCGGGTTCCAGGCCACGGCGGCCTTCACGTCCGGGCTGGCGAAAGCGCCGACGATATCGGCGTCGCCGGTGTTTACGGTCTTCACGTCCTTCAACTGAAGACCAGCCGAATTGAGACCGCGAGCAAGCAGATAGTGCGACACCGAAAGCTCGACGAGGTTGATCGACTGCCCCTTTATCGCCTTCATATCCGCGGCGCCCTTCATGAGGATGCCGTCGTTGCCGTTCGAATAGTCGCCCACGATGATCGCGCTGGTGTCCTTGCCGCCCGCAGCAGGGATGGTCAGCGCATCCATGTTCGCAACCGTCACCCCATCAAGTTTGCCGGCGGTGAACTGGTTGACCGATTCGACGTAGTCGTTGACCTGGACAATATTGATCTTGAGCCCGTACTTGTCGGCCCACTTCTTCACGATACCCGCCTGCTGGGCGTAGGGCCAGGGCATCCACCCCGCATAGATCGACCACCCAATGTTGAATTCGGTGCGCTTGGGCGCCTCGGTCGGTCCCTGCGAACAGGCGGCGGTGGCGAGCACCCCGGCCATCATCGTGGCCTTGGCAATGCTGCGGATCGATGCGATCATGACTCGGTCCCCTTTCGCAGTGCAGCATTGCCGCAATCGGGAAGGTTGTCCAACACAAAAATATTACGCCCTACGAATTTCGTAATACCCTTTGGAACCTGGCCACTGGCCAACCTGCCGCGGTACCGCCGAGTTCAGGGAGCCGTTTCGTCCACTGCCCCGGCCTTGCGCGATCGTTTCACAGCCGCTTTCGCCTTGATCTGCCCCTTGTCGTGCAGCGGGGGAAGAAGCGCCGTGGTGGTCACCAGCTCAAGCTGATGCACCCCGCGGATCGCCCGCAGCGCATCGCACAGTTCCTTGAGCCGGGCCGCCGGCCCCTGCACCAACAGGACCTCCAGCGACTGGTCGTCCTCCAGGAAGACATGCTGCGAGGAGATCACCTCCTTGAGATATTCGGCTTGGCTCTGCGCGAGTTGCTGGCGTACCCGGCCGCGATCGCCGCGATAGACAATCGTTATGGTGCCCGCGAGCATCTCCTCGGGCCGGGTCAGCGCCTCGTGCTCGGCCAGCGCGTGGCGAATCAGTTCTGCGATCAATTGCGATCGCGAAGGCAGGCCGCGCTCCTCCACCATCATGTCCAGCTGGCGAAACAGGTCGGCAGGCAAGCTCATGCTGAGCCGGGCCAGATTGGCGGCGTCGCTGCTCACGCGGCATCCCCTTTGGCCGTTATCTCGATCCGGGTCACAATCGTGCGATACATCGCCCCCTGCCTACCGGCCGCCGCCCCATCCGTCCAGACCACGACGCCGCGGCCATGCAGCACGAGCGGGGGCCATAAACCGGATCGATGAGCGCCATCGATTTATTACCATTGTGCCGAAACGTATTATCGATACCGTTGTCGCATCGGTGCGGGCAGTTCGGGGACCATCCGTGGCACAAAATTCGACAACGAGTCCTGCGCCCGCCGCAAAGCAGCCGGCGCGGCCCTACTATCCCAACGGCAATCTTGCGTTGGGCTACAATCCTGCCGGCGTGCGCCACACTGACAGCGTGGTTCCGCTGCATCGTACGCAACCGGTGGTCCATGACTACGCAAGCGAGGGACCGGCACCCGGAAACCTCGCGTTCCGGTGGACGTACGGATCGAACGTGGCCGCCCGGAACCGCGATCCGCGCGTGCAAGTGGTGCAGTACAACGAAGACACCTTCGTCCTGCGCCAGAACGTCTGCGTCCACTGGGAAGCGCCGTTCACCTATCTGCTGTTCGGCAATGCCGGTGCCTTGCTGATCGACACCGGTGCGACAACCGATGCACGGCACTATCCCTTGCGCGAGACGGTGGACGCCATCATTACGCGCTGGTGCCAGGTGCGCGGGCGCGCTTCGCTGCCCCTGACCATTGCACTGACCTCCGGTGAGGACATCGCGCAGAACCAGGGCCTCGTGCAGTTCGCAGGCCGCGCGGACACCACCCTGGTTCCAAAACCCCTTGCAGTGATGAAGCGGTTCTACGGGCTCGATCGCAGCTGGCCCTCAGGCACCGGACGCATCGACCTGGGGGGCCGCGTGATCGAAGTGATCCCGACGCCGGGCACGCACAGGGACGGGGTCAGCTTCTACGATCCCTATTGCGATTTCCTGTTCACCGGCGACCTGCTGTTCCCCGGCAAGATCAACATCGGCAACGACCGCGATTTCCTGGCCTCGCTCGAACGCCTCCGGGACTTCGCTGCGGGAAAGCCGGTGAAATGGATACTCGGCGGGCATATCGAGATGATGTTCGTGCCGGGCAGGTACTACCCGCGCTTCGCCACCTACAAGCCCTACGAACGGGTGCTTGAAATGACGCCCGACCTCATCGACGAGGCGATCGTCCACGCCCGATCGATCATGGGCAAGGACATGATGCTGATCCGGCCAGAGTTCGTGCTGTTCAACGGCGTCAGCCCCGACCAGAAAACCAAGGTCTGGCCTGAAGGTGTCCCCAAAATCGACGCACCCCATCCGTTCTGACGCCAAGGAACTCAGGAACCCCTCGATGGATCGCCGTACGTTTCTAGCCCATAATGCCGCCATCGCCGCAGTTCCCCTGACCGGTGCGGCGCTCACGGCGACGAGCGATGCGGTGTCGGCCGCAGCCCGCCCGGCACCGATCGATTTCCGCAGTGCGGTCCCCGCCTCCGGTGCTTTCCCGAAGCGCTGGATCTGCGGCTCGTCGTCCTGCATGGACAACACCGACCCGCCCCTGCAGGTCCACTGGTACGATCCGCATACCGCCATCCTGCGCCAGAACAAGGCCTACAGCTATGAGGCCCCCTTCGCGCCCCTCTATTTCGGCAACGACCGGGTGCTATTGCTAGACGAAGGCTATGTTCAGCTGCGCAACGACTGCGACTATCGCGCTGTCGTGGATCGGTGCATCGACGAATGGTGCCGCCGCAACCGTCGCGATCCCGCCAGCCTCCAACTGATCGTCGCATTCAGCCACCTTCACGGCGATCATTATGCGGCCACGAACCAGTTCGCGGACCGCCCGAATACCCGCTGCATGGGCTTGACCCACGAAGAAATGGTCGGGTTCTGGGGCATGCGCAATTACCCTGAGGAACGTGTCACTCTGGACCTTGGAGGACGGGACATACTCATCTGGGGTTCTCCCGGCCATGTCGTGTCCGAATTCGCCTATTACGACAGCTACACCCAGATCCTGTACACAGGCGACATGTTCTACCGCGGGCGGTGCTACATCAGCTTCTGGCAGCCGTGGTTCGACAGCATGAAGCGGTTGATCGATTTCTGCGACACCCATCCCGTGACGCACGTCATGGGCTGCCACGTGGAGATCAGCAGGGAAGGTCAGGACTACCCGTACGGATTGACGTGGCAACCCGATGAAGCCCCGGTGGAGATGACGGTGGCGCAACTGCGCGAAGCGTATGCCATTGCCCAGACCATCAAGGAACCGGGCATCTACTTCACGGGAACGGTGTTCCTCTGCAACCAGACGCGGGGAACGACGACGATCGACAAAAACCTCTATCGTTACGATTGATCGGCTTCCCGGGCACCGGCTTCAGCGGTTCGACAGCAAAACTGAACGATGCCGAAATAATACTATTGACGCCAAATGTAATATCCATACCGTGTGTTCAGTCGCCTGGCAGAGCGATCATACACCGGGAGAGAAAAATTGTAGCAACAGGCCGGTCCACCGTCCTGGAGGGGAGTTTTCGATGGAACAACTGCCAGTCTCCTGCACGCATCTCTCCAGCGCCGGTCTACGTGACGAGGCCCCAGCCCTGCCCCAGGGCGGCAAGGCGGCGACGCAAAGGCTCTTTGACCTGATCCCGGCCATCTACATTGTCGCAATCGTGGCGTTTTGGGGCTTGGTGCCCAGAGAAGTGGCAGAGGCTCCGTGGACGCTGATGGCCGTGACGGCGCTCGTCACCCTCAGCGTACTGGGGCTGGAGTGGATCAACGAGCGTCATGCCGGCTGGCGCATGAACCGCCGCGAGTTCTTCACCGATCTCTTCTACGTTGCTTTGGGATCGACTGCGATCGCCTGGGCCACGACCAACCTGGCCGAAGAGCCGCTGCGGGCCTTCAAGACCGCGATTGGCCTATCGACCGACTGGGCGATGCAGATGCCTTTCGTGGTCCAAGTCGCGATGGTGATCTTCATCGTGGAGTTCGGCCAGTACTGGATGCATCGACTGATGCACAACGTCACGCCGTTCTGGCTGACGCACGCACCGCACCATCACATTACCCAACTGAACGCCGCGAAAGGGTACGTCGGCAATCCCATCGAGCTGTTCCTGATCAGCCTCAGCATTCTGGCGTTGTTCGATCTGCCCCCCGCCGCGATTTTCTGCGGGCTGAACGTACTGGGCGCGGTCTCCACCTTCGCCCATGCGAATGTCCGGGCCGATCCCCCCGCGTTCTATGCGCTGATCTTCACCACGATCCGCCACCACAGCCTTCACCATTCCACCGACTACGAAAGCACGCGCTGCAACTACGCGAACTCGCTCATCCTTCTCGACCGTATCTTCGGGACGTATCGCGAAGGAGAGGCCAGCGTGGTCGGTCAGGACGATTTGCGTCGACTGTCGATCCGGGAACAGTTGCTGTTCCCGTTCCGGCCGATCTTCGGGCGTCTCGGCGAATTTATCGGGGTGAGGCACACACGTTCCGGCCAAGTCAACTGAACACCGGGCGGATCACATCCCGAACCCGCCAGTGACAGGATCCATGACCACAGACGTACCGGCGCAACATCCGCGAAGATGACCGGTCGTCACAATGAAAAGCGGCATCCGACAGTCCGGCGCAGGCAGGCCGGGCGGCGGGCAGCCTCAAGACCAAGGACAGGGAAACACATGACACAACGCGCGAAAATGAGGGCGGCACTGCTGTCCGCGACGATCATCACAGGAACTCTGGTCTCCGCGCCCGCACTGGCGCAGAGCGCAGCCGAGGCAGAGGAGACGGGCGACGCAATCGTCGTCACCGGCACGCGGCGCGCCACCACCATCATGGATACGCCGATCAACATTTCCGCGATCGGTGCCGAAGAACTGAACCGCCAGCGCATCGACGACGTACGCGACCTTGCGGATTTCACGCCCGGTCTCACCATTTCCGACACAGGCCCCGGTTCTACCGGCTCGATCGTCCTGCGCGGCCTCAACGCCTCGGACGTGGATTCTGGCGGCTTGAACTACGATGACTCCCTTGGCATCTACCTTGGCGAAGTCCCGCTTTACTACGACTTCAAGCTTCTGGACATCGCCCGCGTCGAAACGCTGCTTGGCCCCCAGGGCACGCTCTATGGCCTGGGCACCCTGGCCGGCGCGATCCGGTACATTCCGAACCGCCCCAATGTCGACGCCTGGGAAGCAGCGGGACATGGCCGCCTGTATGCCAAGGGTCATTCGGACAACTTTGGATACCAGGCCGATGGGATGATCAACATCCCGCTGGTGCGCGATCACGTCGCCTTCCGGTCGGCAACCGGCTATTACTACGATCCCGGCTTCATCGATTATCCGTTGCTGCTCCAGAGGCCAGGCGTCTCCCTGCCGCAGCCGGGCGGCACCGACGGGGTCACGCAGCCGGAATTCGCCGCGAACCTGCGACGCGGCAAGGACCTGAACTTCGAGCACACCTTCACCACGCGCAACCAGTTGCTGCTGCAGACCACGCAGGACCTGAAGGCGATCTTCACCTATGCCTTCCAGCGTACCAGAACCGATGGCGCGCAGTCGAACAGCGCGGGGGTGATGGGTACGGGCAAGTACCAGAACGCCAGCCGCTACGAAGAACCCGTCAACCGCCGCGCTCATCTGGCGAGCATGGAACTCGATGCCAACATAGCCGACATCGTGGACCTTGTGTCGACCACCGCCTACACCAACGTGCGGACGCGTTCACAGGCTGACAACACCGACCTGCTGCTGGATCTTGATTACGACTACGAACTGTTCCCGGCATTCTCCAGCTGGAACGAAAGCGATGGTCGCCGCAAGCAGTTCAACCAGGAAATCCGGCTGGTTTCACGCCACGGCGGCCCGTTCAACTGGGTGCTGGGCGGCTTCTACAATCGCCAGAAGTATCACAACGATTATGCCGAGCACGTTCCGGGATTATCCGACTTCTATGGCGTAGCCGACAATCCGGACGACCTCGAATACGTCAGCTACACCAAGTCGAAGATCACCGAGAAGGCCGTATTCGGCGAAGGCACGCTGAAGATCACGCCGGAATGGCAGGTGACAGGCGGCGCCCGATACTTCAAGTATTCATCGGATGTGGCCGGTGCGCTGGTCCTGCCGCTGCTGGGCGACCCGCTTAGCCCTTACGACGTCGATGCCGCCGGCGGCAAGGCCAAGAAGGACGGCTGGGTGTGGAAGCTGAACACGTCCTACAACTTCACGCCCGATCTTATGGTCTATGCCACTTACAGCAAAGGCTACCGCATCGGCGGGCCAAACCGCGTTGCACCCTGCCCCGATCCCGTGCCCGCCGACCAGCAGAACGCCTGCGCTCTTCCGAACGAGGTCCAGTACGGCCCAGACAAGACGAAGAACGCCGAAATCGGCATCCGCATGCAGTTGTTCGACCGCAAGCTGGCCTTCAACTTCGACGTCTTCCATATAAAATGGGACGGGATACAGGTGGACTCCGCCACGTATTACGGCGTGACCGGGATCACCGTGAACGGCGGATCGGCCAAGTCCCAGGGGTTTGAGACCTCGTTCCAGTTCAAACCGACACCGGCGCTGACGATCCAAGGCACCTATTCCTATACCGACGCCAAGCTGACCGAGGACGTGCCAGGCATCATCACCATCCGCACCACGCCGGGCGACTATGACGGGCGACCGAAGTTCACGCAGCTGGACGCGCTTTCCGGCGATCGCCTGCCCGGTTCAGCCAAGAACTCGGGCAGCCTTGGCGCCACGTACACCGTCCCCGTCGGCGAAGGAAGCGTGAGCGCCAACTGGACGACGACCTATCGCGGCAACGTCGTGTCCCGCATCGGCTGGGACCGTGGCTATGGGGACAAGATTCCCAGCTATGTCCTCCACCGCGCCGCGCTGACTTACGAGACGGACATGTACACAGTCAGCCTCTTCGCGAACAACATCTTCGACAAGTACGCCGTGGTTTCGGTGGGACAGGATCGTTCGCGCATAGGCATCAACGACGGTGTGGCTTCGCGCTACTATCGCCGGACGGTGTTGACGCCGCGCACCGTCGGCGTCGAGGCACGGATCAAATACTGAACCATCCCGGTGCCGCCGCTCGCTCAGGCGCGCGGCGGCACTTGCGCCACTAGTCCGTGGCCAGTCCTTGCTGCGCCAGCCAGCGGCGAGCAGGTTCCAGCGCCGCCGCATAGGCTCGCCACTTGCCGACCCCGTCGCTGTTGATGGGTCGACGTACCTGCGCGGCACTGGGCGTGGCTACCGCGGCGCGGTTCTTGTGGAAATCGAGGCAAGCCGGGTCCCAGTCCAGCCCGCAATGCGCCAGCAGCCGGCGTGTCTCCCCTTCCTGATCGGCGACCAGCCCCTCGTAGGAAAGCTGAAGAACCGCGCCGGGCCAGAGCGCCCCCCACCGCTCCATCAGCCGATGGAACCGCGCGTAGTACCGTGCCGTATCCATGAGGTCGTAAGAGTAGGCGTAATAGGCCGACTGGCTGGCGAACAGGTTCTTGTAATTGCTCCAGAGGGTGTCGAGCGGCCCGCGCCGCAGGCACACCACCCGCGCATTGGGCAGGGCGCGCAGGATATGGCCGATATAGAGGAAATTGGCCGGAAGCTTGTCGGTGAAGCGGGGCTTGTTCCGTCCGCGATGGACGTTCGCCCGCGCCAGATAAGCCTCCCTCAGCGCAGCCGGATCGATGGTCCCGCTCGCCTTGACCGTTTCGGCATCGAGCACCCGGCGCGACGCGGTTGCCGCCAGCTGTTTCACTGCCAGTGGCATCGCCTGCAATTCGCCCGCAGCCTCCACGTCCGGATGCGACGAGAGGATGCGGTCCACCAGCGTCGTACCCGTGCGCGGCATGCCGACGACGAAGATCGGCGCTTCGGCGCTTATTGCCCCACCGTGTCCCGCGCCTGCCGCAAGCGGAGCCGCGTCGGCGCAAAACAGCGCTTCGAGAGCGTCGAATATCGCCTCATCCTGCGCGAAACTGTACCCAAGGGTCTCCTTATGCGACTGATTGGCAGCGGACAAATGGCGCAGCGATCCCGCCGTATCGCCGAGGTCTTCCAGTTCCTTGGCCAGCGCGTAGCGGATGCGCAGACGGTCGCCCGGCACGCCCGCCCGTTCCAAAGCCGCCTCCAGTCGCGGTACGTGATTGGCCTCGATGGTCTGCCGGCTCAGGATAGCCAGCGCGTAGTGCACCCGCGCATTTCCGGGATCGAGCGCGAGGATCGCCTCGTAATGGTGCCGGGCCTGCGCAACCTGCCCGGTAAAACCGCTCGCCGCCGCCAGATTGTAGCGATAGTCCACGTTCTGCGAATCGCCTTCCACCGCCGAGGCGAACGGCACGAGCGAGCCTTCATGATCGCCCAGCCGGGCCAGCACGCACCCGATCGTGTCGAACGTAAGCGGATCCTGAGGCCTTGCCATCATCGCGTCACGAGCGGCGGTGGCCGCCTGATCCTCCCGCCGGAGCAGGACGAGCCATTTGGCCAGTTGCGCCATATGCTCCGCCCGCCGCCCCCGCTCTACAGCGGCCTCGATCAGTGGGATCGCCTTGGCGACATGTCCACTTTCGGCGAGAGCCGTCCCCAGCATGAAATAGCCTTCGGGCCGATCCGGATCGGCTTCTATCAGCCTTTTTGCGCTGGTAATGGCTGTAGGCAGGTCTCCTCGCGCGATGGCCATGCGGATCGCCTGTTCAGGCATCGAACGTGCACGAAAGAAGAGCTTCTCGTTTCATCAGCCGAAACCCTGTTCATCGTCTACACCGACCTTCCATCAGGCTGGTAAGACAGCCCGTCGGTTTCGCAGCTCAGCTTATCATTTGTCGTTCCGCTTGTTGCGCATCGGCGGCACAGATGCAAATGACGATGGTGCAGTGCCAGGATTTATAGCCAGATGCACCCCCACAGATGACTCATAATTCTTCTGGTGCACCATGCCAAACGGATCTCCGCGCTATCATGATCAAAAAGGAAATCTGGTGCTTGTCGCATCGGAGGTGCAGGAACATCGATCTACGGGTTGTGCTCCACGGGATGATACTGGGGACTTCGATCGCCGGCATGACCCGTCTCGATGTAGAACATCCCTCCTAACAGCGGGTGTCGCAAGGCAATTTCGCAACGGCGGAAAGGTTGCGGTGAGTGCGGGGAAGCTGACAGGCCAAACTCGTCTAACACCCATTGCGCTAGATCGACAGGCTGCCACCGAATCACGCCATACGCGGACGGGATCGGCCCTGCCTCGCCCCCCGCAGCCAGAGCCCCTTGCTTGATTTGGGCCCATCAGGACCTTCGGCGTTGAAGCGGATAACCCAGTCACGCACGATCTGGAGCGTCACACCGCCAATCTTCGCCGCATCATTCCGCCTGCCCCATCCAGGATCGAGGCCATCGTCAAAAAGCCTCTGCGCCTGCTGCGCATCACCCCTACGCCGGGCAAAAACTCGCACGTTTGCCTAGAATAATCGCTTCGCATAACCAACGACGCCGCCATCGCAAGCCTCCATCGGCTCACAATGGTGGATAAAAGGTCTGCTCGCAGCAGCCCACTAAGTCAGCATCAACGCGATCTGGTATAAGCTTATCGGCCGCCGGCTATGTCCTGCCGACCCATTTCGGCCGCTTAGCTGGCAAGTGGAGATGTCTAAGTGCGGACGTTCCGCTTTTCGGCGCGCTATCGCTGAAACCGAATACTCGCGCTACGTGAATTTGCCGCGGGCATACTCGCCCCGACCGGCGCTGTATAAGAAAGGCCCGGGATCATCCCCGGCCTTTCTTCTCATTTCATACATTCTCAAACACAGGATGATCGACGAAACCTTTAGCTGCCCCCACAGGGGATGTCACGATGGGCGTTGGCAATCACCAACCATTCTGCAGCCGCGCCACTAGATCGGAGATGGGAATAAACGGCTGCCCGAAGCCCCAAGATCGATGGTGCCATCCGCGATCATTTGCGGACCCCTAGCGCAACACCGGCAAGTTGACCCAACACTGGATCCTGCAGATTGAATGAGGCGGCATACTCCTGTGCCTTGTCGCCATAGAAGCGGCCGGCAATGCTCCCTGATCCGGCGCTCCACGCTGCCCTGAACGATGCCGTGTAGGTATCGATCGCACCCGAAAAATCGTATCTGCCGATTGCAGTCGAGCCTCCGCCCGCATCGAGGCGGACGGGGGACAGGCTTGCTGCAAGCGCGCCCGTGGCAAAATTGGCAGTGAGCTCGGATCGACCGGTCAGCGACGCGAGCGACTTCTTGCCATCGTGGATGTCGCCGAAGAGCAGGCCTGCGAAATTCGCGGATCCCGTTCGAGGCATCTGATCGGGTGCAGTTGCGTTGCCGAAGCCGATGTAGCCGCTTCCCTGATCGACGAGCTTGCCTTCAAGATCCGTGCGAACCGCGGAAACCTGCATGAAGCTCGCGTAAGTCAGTTGGATGCCTTGCGTCTCTCCATCGAAGACATCCATCGTGTACTGAATTTTCCCGTCCACCGTCGCTTGCGCAGCACCATATGCGCGCATGTCGGCGGTATCCTTGTCAGGTGTTCGGTTTACCGGTCCGTAAGCGATGCCAAAGCCCAGGGGGAACCCCCGACCGCCAACTACGTAAGTCTGAGTGGCGGGGTTGTAAATGATCGCCTCGCCCAACGGATTTTCGAGCGGCTGAGCCGTGTAGGATACCTCTGCGGTGCGAAAGCGCGTCGTGCTTCGAAGGTTGGCAAGAGTATCGTCAGCATAAGTCTTCGCGATGCCGTATCCTGCAAAGGCTAGACTGAAGAACAGCCCCCCTGATCCGCCGTACATCGTTCCACCGATATCCTTGGCACCGGGACCATAAAAGCTGCCGGCAAGATTGCCTGCATATGTGTCAGCAGTGCCCGCAGTTGCAGTGAAAGTGCCGGAGAATCGGTTCTGGCCGGACGTTATCGTTCCCTTCCCCTGAAACGCACCAGGGCTCTCGACCCCCTGTATGCCGCCGCTGGGCCAGTTGAAGGAGTAGGTATTGCCGACAATACTCAGTGATCCCGCAGAGAAGTCCGCCAGCGCGGTCCCGCTGCCGCTCATCTGCAGAAGGCTGTCGGTTGCACGCGAAGTTCGAGTGCCGACAACCGAAAGGTTGTAGGAAGCGCCCCCACTTCGAGGCACGGTCGATGCCTCACTGGGCAGACCGAAGGCGAAATCGATGGATCGGAATGTATCTACGCCGGTCGGCACGTCACGCTGACGCACGAGCATCTGGCCAAGCGCGACATACTCGGGCGCGGTGGTCCACTCGGAACGCAGGCCCCAGTTCAGATCAAGCCTACTCATCGTGTTCCCGACCGTCTTCTCATATCGGGTGAGATTGGAGGTTTCGATCGCGACGTCCACAGGGGTGAAAGTCGTCGGCTCCACGTTCGCTTTCAGAACGAAGCTGTCGGAATTTGCGTCGTAGGCAAGGGAGGCGTCGTCCGCCCTCCCGCCTGACGCGGACTTGAGCCGTCCGACATCATACGTCGCATCCGAAAGGTTCGCCTCGGTCGAAAAGTGCGACGTGACGGTTGGCTTCCTGGTGGGCTGCGCTGTGACGGGAGTGGGAGTGGGAGTGGGAGTGGGTGTGGGTGTGGGGGTGGGTGGGGGTAGGCGTCGAAGTAGGCGTCGAAGTAGGCGTGGCGGTCGGTGTCGGGGTGGGCGCAGGAGTCGGTGTCGGAACCCGGGGGCACCGGCGTGCTGTTAACACCGCCGCCACCTCCGCCGCCGCAGGCCGAGAGAGTGAGGCTGAGCGCAGCCAATGAGGCCGTTGTCAGAAGCCGCGCAGTACCTGTCGTTGTCATGAACCCTATCCCCTTAAAACGCCGACGTTACGCCGAACTCGGCGACGAAGCGGCGGTAATCGTAAATCTCGATCGAGGAGCGGTTACGCTCCCATTTGAAGCGGACCAGCGGCGCGAAACGGCCTAGGTGTAATGCCCGCAATGTCGCGGCTATCGAAGCGCTGTAACGATCCTCGACACGCCGGCGCGGATACAGAAACAATCGCGCGTCGGCTTCGAGGTGGCTGTAGGCGACCGTCCCCACTATCGTTGTGCGACCCAGTTCGCGAAACAGGTAGGCGGAGGAACCGCCCATCGCCAGCGAGTAGCCCCGATCGCGTGCGGCTTCCCGGAAACCGAAGACCTGTATTCCGCCGCCAGAGCGGGCGGTGAAAGCCCGATCGACATTGGCCGAAAGCGTGAAGTCGTCGGCGGTTTGCAACGCATTGCGACGGTTGCGTACATGCGCCACGTTGCCGTCAAGGCGGACCTGCCCCCGTTTACCCACCGATCGCTGCCAGCTGATGCCGCCGCCGACCGCCGTGCTGAACAGGCTTCCCCCGTACCAGCGACGGGACGGACCGGCCGAAAAGGCCAGTTGGTTGCCGCCCCACGTGTATTGGGGCCCAGCCTGGACTGCTACGGAGATATCGTTGAAGCCGGGCTCGCGATAAAGCGTCGCATCGGTCGATGCCCTTACGAGAAGGTCGGCGCCGGGTTCGATACCCACGCGGAGATAGCCCTGTCCCTGCAGGTCAAGACCCACTCCCGACTTCGCGCGCGCGTCGTCGTCGAGTGTGAAAGCACCGATCACGGTGCCCAGGGTGTCCGATCGCGTTGCTCGGTTGATGTTGCTGTCGGGCGCCATGGCCACCTCGATCGAGCCACCCAGTGGCTTTCGCGCATTGAGCGCGCGCGAGTAGAAGCGCACGAGTTGTTCCACGGCGGAAGGCAAGCCGGCGGCCTGCGCAGCGCGCAATTCCTTGCGGGCTGCGCCCATGTTGCCGAGCATCGCCTGCATACGCGCCAGTTCCAGACGTACACGCGCAGCGCCGGGCTTGTCATCGAGGATGCGGCGAAATTCAAGCGCGGCATCGCCATAACGTTTGAGATCGTCGGCCAGCATCAGACCCAGGCGAAAGCGCGCCTCGGTGCGAACCTCCAGGTCACGGTCTTCGGTCAGCGCGCGGTAGGCCGCTTGCGCGGTGACGAAATCGCCGCGGTCACGAGCTTTGCCGGCCAGCACAAAGACTTGTGTAGCCGAGAGACTTTCAGGCGCTGAATCTGGCGCAACAAGGCCCCCACGCTCCTGCACGCCTACACTGGTCGCGATGCTCGCCAGCATCGTCCCGACCAGCAGTCGACGAATTGAAATGATACACCCCCGTTTGCGCCATGCTTACCGCATGGATTGGAACGCTGTCCAGATTTTAAGACGGTGCCACAATACCACCTGGTCGCATTTCAGGAATTTAATCCATCCCATTACCATTCGCTTCTGTTTCCGCCGCCCGGCGCTTCCCGCTCGAAAAGAACTGGTTGTTCCGTGGCCGGCCCCTACCGGTCACTCAGTGCCAAATTGCCATACCCAACGCGCGGGCTATCCATTTTCCGGCGAGTATCGAAAAAGCCGGTCTAATGGATCAGCCTTTTATCTGAGCCTGAAAGATAGATCGCATGAAAGTCAAAGGAGGCGGCGAAAGCGGTACTGTCATTCCAATCAGCGTCACCTTCAACGCAATTGGCTATCTTTGCTGCCTCGCCGGTTTATATGAGAATGCACGACAGTTTTATCGCGTTCCCCCTGGCAGGCTACACAGGTGCGCGCGCCAGGCAGTGCCGCACGCCGACGGGCGGGGATGATCTCGCCACAATCTTCGCAATGTTCTAGGCCCTCGCCAGCTGGCATCCGGGCGCGGGCGGCGCGAACCGCGTCACTTACAGTGTCATCAATCTGATCCTGCACCGCGCCATCGCGCGACCATCCACCAGCCATGTCCGTTCCATTTATTTCGTCGGCCCGAAGTGTGAACGCGGAGTGTGTGATTCAACGCCCGCTCGCCATTACCCCCGAGGTACCCGGTAAGGTGGCTCGGAGTCGTGCCCTCGTTGGCTCACCGGCAGCCTTGCTCCTGCGCGGCATTCGGCACACAGACGCCGCCGGTCATCGGCTCCCGCCTTAAAGGCGCCGAGCCTTGTCATCAAAGCCGACATAATTTGTCCCGCCTCCGGTAGAGTCAGGAAGTGGCGCGGTGTCGTGCGGCGCGCCTGTGGGGCTTGCCAGACGATCCGTTTCCACTCCCTGCTCATCGAACCGGACGTGC
>NZ_JBNPXM010000022.1:0-28899 GCF_050433305.1 Novosphingobium gossypii
CGCCGATCACAACCCTCGATGAAACGCCCCATCTCACGCCTCCCAAGCAGGCCCGAAACATAGCACATCAACGCGTTTTCACACAGCCTCCACCCAAATCCGGCGTCACCCTAAACGGGGTCCATCGAGCCGACAACGCAGGTTTGTGATAGCGAACTGGAATGGCCGTTGGCGTCGCCACAGTCCGATACAGGCGGCCCAATGAATTCTGGAACGAGTTCAGGATGACGTGAGGCTCGGGCTTGTGCCTTGTCCATACGCTCCGCTACTTTTGAGCACGATCAATGCGCCGGTTCCCGCCTCAGGCGAAGCGTTCGGGCCTTACGTGGCGGCCGACGTAGGACAGCAGCCAGTCGCGGTGAGCTGCTACGGCGCTGCCGGCATGGGCGATGCGTTTTTCTGCGGCGGCGGTGCCGACTTGTGCGCCCAGCAGCTTGCGGGCGCGGTCGGGGGAAAGGCCGCCCGCCAGGAACCGGCGTGCGTCGCCGACGCCCAGGTGATGGCCTAGGTACGCCGCCTGCGCGACTTCGGTGGTGCCTTCGCCGATGCGCGCGCCTGCCTTGCGCAGCGCCTCCACGTTGCCGCTGGCGTAATCTGCGACAGCCTCGATCGACGCGCGCGGATCGTAGCGCATCGCCAGCAGCGCGGCGCGGCTGTCATCGGTCACCCGCCCGGTGGCATCGAGCCAGCCGCGCGCCTGCGCGACGCCATTGAGCCATGTGCCCGCACGCTCGGCCTCTCCCTCCCAGGTGCGGTTGAGGAACTGGCCGAGGCCCGCCGCGCTCGACCGGGGATTGCGCGAATACGGCTGCCACGTCCCGCCCGCGCCCTTGGCTGCCTCGGCATCGACGATGGCGGCGAGGGCCGACGCGGGAATGCCGGTGCGCTCCGCCGCGGCGTCGAGCATCCCGGCATAGCGCGCGTTCGGTCCATCCTGCATCGCCTGCGTGGGGCTGCCTGCCGGGTCGGCCACCTGCGGGGTGGCTTGCGGCACCACAGCGCCATCGGGTGCGGCTGGCCTATCGGGAGCCAGGATCGCGATCAGCCGGTCAAGGCCGAGCGGTTCGCTTTCACCCAGCGCCGGAACCGCGCGGGAGGGTTCTGGATCCCGCGCGTCGCCCGACCCCAGCGCCGCATGCCAGAGGCGGCCCGACATCTCGCTTCGGGCCTGCTCGTAGATAAGGCGCGCCTTCTGGGCCGCCGACAGGGCCGGAGCCGCAGGATCGGTCAGGCGCGCAGGGTCGATCATCGCGCCTTCCGATACTGGCGGATGGTACGCAGGAAGGCTGCGGCGCTGAGGTCGTCGGTGGCGGACTGTTCGGCGGCGGCCTCGGTGCGGGCGGCCTCGGCGCGGTAGTCGTCGGCGGCGGTCTCTATCCCGCGCAGCACGCCGTAGGCATCCACCGCCAAGGCGCGCAGGGCATCCACCCGCGCCTGCAGTTCCGCCTGCTGCGCGCCCAGCGCCTGCCGCTCACCCTGCATCCGCCGCTGCCAGCCGGGCGAGACGAGCGTGAGGTCGCCCGCCGCAAGATCGGCTTCCGACCGGAGGGCGGCGGCAACGCGCGCGCGTTCCTGTTCCACCGCCCCAAGCGCGCCGGCTTCGGTGCGGATCGCGCGGCTGACGTCGTCCAATTCGCGCTGCCGCACCCGCAGGGCGGCGTCGTAGGGCGTCTTCATGCAGCTTGCTCCAGAATGCCGGACAGGATTGCAAAGTCTTCAGCCGCGAAGCTGCGCGTGCGGCGGTCCTGCCGCAGCAGGTTCTCGATGCGCGGGGCGAGCGCGACGGCGCGATCCACCTCGGCGCTGGCCCCGGCGCGATAGGCGCCCAACCGCACCATCTCCTCCATGTCCTTCCACGTCGCCAGTTCGGCGCGGGCCGCCAGCCGCGTGGCGTTGTCCTGCGGATCAAGGCAGTGCGGCAGCGTGCGCGAGACGGAACGCAGCACGTCGATCGCGGGATAGCGTCCCCGCTCGGCGATCTGGCGGGTGATGACGATGTGCCCGTCAAGGATGCCGCGTACCGCGTCGGCGACCGGCTCGTTATGGTCGTCCCCGTCCACCAGCACGGTGAACAGGCCGGTGATCGTGCCCTGCCCCGCAAGCCCCGGCCCGGCGCGTTCCAGCAGGCGCGGCAGTTCGGCGAATACGGTGGGGGTATAGCCCTTGGTCGCGGGCGGCTCTCCCCCGGCAAGGCCGATCTCGCGCTGGGCCATGGCGAAGCGGGTGACCGAATCCATCAGGCACAGCACGTCCAGCCCGGCGTCGCGGAAATGTTCGCAGATCGCCAGCGTGGTCCACGCCGCCTGCCGCCGCAGCAGCGCCGGCTCGTCCGAAGTGGCGACAACGACGACGCTGCGCGCCAGCCCTTCCTCGCCCAGATCGTCCTGGATGAATTCCTGCACTTCGCGGCCGCGTTCGCCGATCAGCCCGATGACGGCCACGTCGCATTCGGTCCAGCGGGCCAGCATCGACAGCAGGGTGGACTTGCCCACCCCAGATCCGGCGAACAGGCCCAGCCGCTGGCCGCGGCATAGGGGCGCGAACAGGTCCAGCGCCCGCACGCCGGTGTCGATCCGCGCGCCGACGCGGGCGCGGGAGGATGCAGGCGGCGGCGCGCTCTTGATCCGGCGCTGGTCGGGGCCCTGCGGCAGCGGGCCCTTGTCGTCGATGGGGCGGCCCAGCCCGTCGACCACCCTGCCCAGCCAGCCGGGCGAGACGCGCAGGCCGAACTGCCCGGCGGACAGGTCCGCCCGTGATCCCGAAGCGATGCCGTCCGGCTCGTTGAAAGGCATGCAGTGGGCGATGCCGTGGTCAAGGCCGATCACTTCCGCCTCGATCGCGCCCGCGTGCGAGCGCAGCGTGACCCGCGATCCGATCCGCGCCGCGCCCTGCAATCCGTCCACCTCGATCAGCGCTCCCCGCACGGCGACGACGCGCCCGTAGCGCTGGTCGGGCGTGAGCATCCTGAGGCCGGCGGCGGCGGCAGCAAGGCTAGGCACTGGGTCGCACCTCAGTCTTCGGGTGCGGCGGGGGCGGAAGGGGCAAGGCGGGCCAGCGCCTCGGCCTCGTAGCCTATCAGCCAGCGGCAATCGGCCAGCGCCTGATAGAACTGGCCCACGGCCACTTTCTCGGCGAAGGCGACGCAAATCGCCTTGGCCTCGGGGGAGCGCAGGGCGCCCATCAGAGCTTCCAGCTTTTCCAGCAGAACCTGCTGGTGCCGGGTCAGGTCGGCGGGGTCGATGTAAGCCATCATGCAGGCGAAATAGAGGTGCTTGGCCGGAGAATTCGCATCCTGCGGCTTCATCACGTCGCGCCCGCGCAGGATCGTCGCGTCGTTCTCCAGCACCAGATCGGTGCGGCCCACGGCGCGCAGGACCGCACCGTTCACGATGACCGGCTCGTCGTTGCGGAGGGATATGCGAAGCGTCATGACTGAATGAACCCTATTTGCGACCTCCATTATAGGAGGGATCGCAGGCCTTCCGCGCGAAGGCAGGCAATTTTTGCCGGGTACCGTTGAAGATATGCTGAAATCCTGCGAAAATTTCCTGCGCGTCGCTGACCGCCTGTGGAAAGATCATCCTACAATGCCTGTGTCCGGTGCGCAGGGTGCGTCGCTCCGTGGCGCCAACACGGCCGCAGCGTCGGCACAGGAGACATGCAATGAGCCTCTATTCCGCTCTCTACGCCGGCGTTTCGGGCCTCAGCGCGCAGTCGAGCGCGATGGCCACCGTTGCCGACAACATCACCAATGTGAACACCGTGGGCTACAAGGGCACCTCGGCGCAGTTCGAATCGCTGGTCAACGGCGGCACCGTGTCGAGCTATTCGGCGGGCGGCGTCTCGGCGACGGCGAAGGCGCTGATCTCCAAGCAGGGGCTGCTGCAGGCGTCATCCAGCCTGACCGACATCGCCATCGACGGCGCGGGCTTCTTCGTCGTGCGCTCCAGCGCCGACGCGGGCGGAGCCACCGCGTTCACCCGTTCCGGATCGTTCACGCCCGACAGCTCGGGCTATCTGCGCAATACCTCGGGCTACTACCTGATGGGCTGGCCGCTGGATTCGCAGGGCAACTACCTCAACAATGGCGCGATTTCGTCGCTCGAACCGATCCGCCCGGCAGCATTGACCGGCGCCGCGGCACCGACGACCTCGATCGAACTGCGTGCCAACCTAAATGCCACCTCGCCGGTCGTGGAGAACTACGAAGCCGGCGATATGGCCACTTACGGCCTCGACCAGAATGCCGCCGGCGCCGTAGCCCCGCAGTTCTCGCGCTCGCTCGAAGTCTACGACGCACAAGGGACCGCCCACACCCTGACGCTGAACTTCGTGAAAACCGGCGCGAACCAGTGGTCGGCGGAAATCAGCGGCAACCCCGCCGACGTCAAGACCGTCACCAGGACCACGACGAACGCGGACGGCACCGTCACTGAAACTACAGGCCCTGTGCCCGCCAACGGCCTGATCGCGAGCACCACCATCAGCTTCAACCCGGACGGCAGCCTGAACCTGGGCAATCCCGCCAGAGCGCTGTTCCCCAACCTGACGCTGGGCTACAACAACGGCGCTGCAGCGTCCCCGATCAGCTTCGACCTTGGCAGCAATGCGGGTCTGGACGGGCTGACCCAGTTCGGCAGCGCTTCGGCCCTGCTGTCTTCCACCGTCGACGGCGGCATGCTGGGGACGGTGGCTTCGGTGAAGATTTCCGATACCGGAATCGTCAGCGCCGTGTTCGACGACGGCACGTCCCGCGCGATCTACAAGCTGCCGATCGCCACCTTCCAGAACCCGGATGGCCTAACCCGGATCGGCGGCAATGCCTACATCGTCTCGGAAGATTCGGGCAACTTCGCACTGAACGAGCCGGGCACCGTGGGCGGCGGCAAGATTTCGGCCAGCATGCTGGAAGCATCCAACGTGGATCTGGCGTCGGAATTCTCGAACATGATCCTGTTCCAGCGCGCCTACAGCGCATCGTCCAAGATCATCACTACCGTGGACGACATGCTGCAGGAAGTCAGCAACCTGAAGCGCTGACGGCCTGACCGCCAGCCGCGCAGAAGGCCAGCCTCATGTCGCTCAACTCCATCCTCAGCTCCGCGATCTCGGGGCTGTCGGCCTCGCAGTCGGGGATGCAGGTCGTCTCGACCAACATCGCCAACGTGGGCACCGTCGGCTATGCCCGCCAGACGGTGTCGCAAAGCGCGTCGGTGGCGGGCGGCACGGTCAACGGCGTGGTCGTCGGCGAACCGTCGCGGATCGCCGACAAGTTCCTGGAAAACGCGGTGTACCAGCGCGCCGGGACCGCCGGGCGCGCCGATGCGGCGGCGACGTATCTGAATCGGTTGCAGTCGCTGCTGGGTTCGCCCAGTTCGGACAGCGGCCTGTCCGCCCGGCTTTCGGCGATCACCAGTTCGATCTCTCAGGTGACCGGCCTTCAGGGTTCGCCCGAATCCATCGCGCTGTTCACCGGCAACGTCGACGACACGCTGGACACGCTGAAGGGCCTGCACAGCGACGTCTCCAACTTGCGCGGCGATGTCGAAAGCGAAGTGTCCGACACCGTCGGGCGGATCAATGTGCTGCTGCAGAAGATCCACGGCCTGAACAGCGACGTCTCGCGTCTGCAGGGGCTGGGGCTGAGTACCTCGGGGCCCGCCGACGAACGGATGAGCGCGCTGGAGGAGCTAAGCGGCCTCGTGTCCGTCAGCGTGCGCGAACAGCCCGACGGGCGCGTCACCATCGACACGGCATCGGGGCAGGTGCTGCTGGACAAGCGGCTGCGCCAGTTGAGCTATGCCGACGCGGGCGTGGCAGGATCGCAGTCCAGCTATTCCGCGATCGACATCCGCTTCGCCGCAGACAACGGCACGATGAACGCCTCGACCGGCGAAAAGATCGAATCGACAGCGGTGGGCGGCAAGCTGGGGGGCTTGCTGGACATGCGCGATCGTGTGCTTCCGGGCTTTTCCGAGCAGCTGGGGCAGCTATTCACCGGGCTGGCACAGACGCTGAACGCAGTATCGAACGCAGGCACCACGCTGCCTGCGCCGCAGACGCTGACCGGGCAGGCCAACGGACTGGTGGCGGGTGACCGGCTGGGCTTCACCGGCAAGGCGACGTTCGCCGTGGTCTCGGCCAACGGCACGCTGGTGGCCAAGACGACGGTCGATTTCGATGCGCTGGGTACGGGCGCCACGGTGCAGGACGCAGTGGACGCGATTAACGCCGGGCTGTCCCCCGCCGGCAGCGCCAGTTTCGTGGACGGGGTACTGTCGATCGGTGCTTCGGCCAGCGGCAACGGCATCGCCGTGGCGCAGGACGCCGTCGCGCCCAGCAACCGGGCAGGCGCCGGTTTCTCGCAGTTCTTCGGCCTCAACAATCTGGTCCGCTCAAGCGGTAGCGCGCTGACCCCGTCCGGCTTCACCGCGACCGATCCCACGGGCTTCACGGCAGGCGAAACGAGCCAGCTGATCCTGCGCGATTCAAGCGGCAGGATACTGGCGGACCATACCCTGACCGCCGCCGCCGGCGACACCTGGGGCGACGTGGTGAACCAGCTCAACGGCGGCGATCTGGCTCGCTACGGCACCTTCGCGCTGGATCAGAAGGGCCGCATCGCCTTTACGCCCAAGGTGGGCAATTCCGGCGCGACGATTTCGGTCCCGGTGGACAGCACCGATCGCTACGGTACCGGCCTGTCGTTCTCTTCCCTGTCGGGGCTTACCGGGGCGGCCAGCGGACTGTCGAACGCGCAAGTCTCCGCCGACATGCTGACCGACACGTCGCGCGTGCCACTGGCGCAGTTGCAGACCGGCGCAGCTGTCGGCGAAAAGGCGATTGGCGCGGGTGACATCCGCAACGCCACCGCCTTTGTCAACGCGCTGTCCGCCTCCGCAGACTTCGGCAAGGACGGAGCGGCCACCGTGACCCAGTTCGCCAACCGGTTGCTCGGCAATGTCGGGGCGCAGGCGGCGCTGGCCAAGACCACGGCGGCGGATTCATCCGCGCGCCTCAGCGACGCGGCCACGCGCCGCGATTCCTATTCCGGCGTCAACGTGGACGAGGAACTGGCCCAGATGGTCGTGCTGCAGAACAGCTATTCCGCCGCAGCGCGGGTGATGACAACCGCGTCGCAGATGTACGACGCCCTGCTCGACATGGTGTGATCCAATGACCCGCGTAGCCACCGTCCCCCTGCAGCAGACGCTATCCAGCGCCATCCAGCGTTCGCAGCAGAACCTTGCAACCAGCCAGCTGCAACTCGCCACCGAAAAGAAGGTGAACGACTATGCCGGGCTTGGGCTCGACGCAGTGCGCGTCCTGTCCGCCAAGTCGATGCTGGCGCAGCAGGAAACCTACAAGAGCAATATCGGGCGCGTTTCCACCACGCTGTCGCTGTACCAGGCGAACCTGGAAGCCATCGACGATTCGATGTCCGACATGCGCGAAGAGATCTACAGCGCCGTCGGGACGGGCAATTCGCCCGGCCTGCAGGACATCATCGAAGGCGCCTTTGCCGATTTGCGCAACGCCTTGAATGCGCGGGAAGCAGGTACGCCCCTGTTCGGCGGGTCGCAGACATCAGGGACGCCGTTCCTGCCCACGACGCTGGCCGAGGTTGCCGGAATCGATCCTTCGACCGCCTTTGCCAACGATGGGGTGAAGCTCTCCACCCGCGCAGGCGATGCGCTGGACGTGGAATACGGCATCGGTGCCAGCGACATTGCCGCCAAGCTGATCCCCGCGTTCCAGGCCCTGCAGGCTGCCGGCCCCTTCGGTGACACACTGACAAAGGAGCAGACCACCGCCATTAACGAGGCGATGGACCTGCTTGACACTGGCATCGCTCAGGTCCGCTCGGTCAATGCCAGCAACGGCCGCAAGCAGGCGCAGGTGGAAACGCTGGGTACCCGTGCCGGTGACCGCGTGAAGCTGCTGACCGGTGTTATAGGCGATGTCGAGGACGCCGACCTGGGGCAGGTCGCCATCGACATCTCACAGCGGCAGACGATCCTTCAGGCGAGCTATTCGGTCTTCTCGCAGCTGAACGCCATGTCGCTGGTGAACTTCCTGAAATAAGCAGGGCCGGCGATGCCGGCCCTGACACAAACCTCTACCAGAGCACGCCGTGCTTGTCGGGCGTTACCGGGCCGGGGGCTTCCTCGCCGATGCACTGCAACAGGTCGATCTCGATCGTGCGGCACATGGCGTTGAGCGGCAGGTCGTGGACATCGTTGGCGAAGGGATCGACCAGATCGTCGCCGATCGCCAGCACCGCCAGGAACATCAGCCCCGCGATCGTCGAGCCGAGCGGTGTTGCGAACTGCAGCGTCTCGACCAGGCCGATCGGCAGCAGCACGCAGAACAGATGCGTGAAGACTTCGGGAATGAAACGGTACTGGAACGGCAGCGGCGTGTTCTTCAACCGCTCCATGCCGCCCTGGGAATTGGCAATATCGACCAGCACCGCTTCCATCTGGGTCTGCTGGATGGTGTCGATCCAGCCAGCACGCCGCGCTTCGTCGATGCGGCGGCCGGTGCCGTCGAGAATGCCGTTGGCGACGTTCACGCGCTGGAGAGCGAGGTCTTTCTCGTGCTTGGGCAGCAGGCGCAGCACTTCCTCGTCCTGAGGCAGCCGGCGCAGCTGGCAGCGCAGCGCGTTCACGTAGGCAATCTGGCGATAGATGATCTGCCGCTTCAGTTCCGACGCCTCCGGGTCGGGCATGAAGTTGCGGGCCGCGCGCGCGATGTTGCGGCTGGCGTTGATCATCAGCCCCCACAGGCCGCGCCCTTCCCACCAGCGCTGGTAGGCGGAATTGCTGCGAAAGCCCAGAAACAGTGCCAGTGCCGAACCGAACAGCGTGATCGGCAGTTCGGGCGCCTTGAACGGCAGGATATAGTACGTGATCGTCACGATCACGTCCCACACGAACAGCAGCGTCAGCGGCCTCCAGATTTCCTGGAAAACCCGCCGGGAACTTGGAATCTTGGCGACGATCATTGGATCTTGGCAGGCTCCGCGCTCACCGGTGCGCCCACTGCCGGGCCAACCTTCGGGGCGCTTTCGGTCGAACGGGCCATGGCGATCGAAGTTCCGGTGGCCGGGCGGATCGAAAACCAGTCGACGCGGTCCACAGCCACCAGGAAGGCGAGCACCCCGCAGCCGAACAGCAGGAGCAGGCCGTTGCCGATGAACGATTCGCGCAGGCGGGCGCGGTCGGCGTCAGTCATGTTGCGCATGATTCATCTCCATCAAGGGTTGCCCGTAAGAGTGGGGAGCCCCGATTTCGATTGCATCAGCGTAGTGCAACAAAAGTTTGCTGCATCGCGGTATGTCGGTGTGCGGTGCAACAGAGCAGACAGGATGCAGCCATGCTCTGTCACGAAGCATTGAATTCATGGAGAAAGATTTCTGCCGGATGAACGAATCCGGGTGAAGGCAGGACGTTCAGAATGGCAGCGGCGTGCGGGCCAGGATAATCGCCAGCGCGCATCCGGCCACGATCACTGGCCGCAGCCAGTCGGATCGCGAAGCGATCGGCGAGGTGTGGACAAGGGCGACGATCCGGGCCATGGACGCACAATGCGTCAAAGGTGGTTTCCAAACCGTTAAGACCAAGCCGCCCGCGAGGAGTACCCGCAGGCGGCGAACCTTCTCAGACCGACGGCATCTGCTGGCTGGAGCAATGGAACGATCCGCCGCCAGCCAGCACCGCGTCCGCCATGATCCCCACGGTGTCGCGATCCGGGAACAGCGCGGCGATTGCGGCCACGCCTTCATCGTCATGCGGCGTACCGTAGATCGGTACCACCACCAGCTTCGAGGTGATGGCGAAGTTCATGTAGCTGGCAGGCTCCACCCGCCCGTCCGTTTCCACCCGGCCCGGCGATGGCACCTGCGCCACGGTCACGCCCGCGGCCTCGGCGCGTGCCTTGGCGTCGGCATAGATCGCGGCATTGGGGTCGTCCTGCCCGGTGGCGCGGGGCACGGCCAGCACATTGGGCGCCACGAAGCGGGCAAGATTGTCGACATGACCGTCGGTGTGGTCGTTGGTCAGGCCGTCGCCCAACCACAGCACCCGTTCGTACCCCAGATCGCGCTGCAGGCGCAGTTCCAGATCGGCGCGGGTCAGGTGTGGGTTGCGGTTCGGGTTGAGGAACACCTGCTCGGTCACCGCGACCAGCCCGGTGCCGTCGCCATCGATCGCGCCGCCCTCAAGGATCCAGTCGGCCAGCTCGACGTCCAGCCCGGCCTCGCGGACCAGTTCCTCGCCGATTTCCTGATCGCCGTCCATCAGGTACTTGCCGCCCCAGCCGTTGAAGCCGAAACGCATGCCCTTGCGGTTGCCATGGGCGTCCACCGTCACCAGCGGACCGGTGTCGCGCAGCCACACGTCGCCGTAGCGCCGCGTTTCCAGCACGACCTTGTCCGAGACCAGTTCGCTGGCGCGGGCACGATTGGCCTCGTCGCGGACGATCAGGCGCACCTCTTGGCCGCTCTCGGCGACGGCGCTGGCAAAGGCTGCCATCTGTTCCTGCGCGCGTTCAAGGAAGCCGGGCCACTCGACCGGATCGTGCGGAAAGCCGATCCACAACCAGTCCTGCGGCGCCCATTCGGGGGGGAGCGTGAAGGGGTTCGGTACAAAAGTCACTTGGTGTTGCATCCCTTGGTGGCGGCGGCACAGGCCTTGTCGCGGATCGCGCGGAACTCATCTCCCTGACGCCAGTTCGGCCACATCGTCCCGTCAGCCAGCGTCCGGCCCAGATCGTAGAACAGCTCCACGTCCTGCGTGATGCCGGTCCAGTCCCAGTTGTCGGAATATTCGTCCGCCGGGGCGTGATAGCGGTTGTCGGTGTAGTCCTGCGCGGCCTTTTCGCCTGCTGCAGTGCCGCCGTCCACCAGATCGCCGCTGCGTTCCACGTTGAACATCGGCACTCCACGCTTGGCGAGGCTGAAGTGATCGGAGCGGTAGTAGCCGCCGCGCTCGGGATGATCCTCGGGCACGTCGGTCAGCCCGCGCGCGGCCAGCGCCTTCAGATACAGGTCGCCCAGTTCCGACTTGTCCCCGCCGGTCTGGGTGTAGGACTTCGCACGTCCCGCCGGCAGCAGCGCGTCCATGTTCACGCCGCCCACGGTGTGATCCAGCGGATAGATCGGGTTGGCGCCATAGTATTCGGAGCCCAGCAGCCCGGATTCCTCCAGCGTCAGCGCCACGAAGACTTGGCTGCGCGCGGCAGGCCCCGCCTCGGCGTTCATCTTCGCGATGGCCGTCAGCGCGGCGACGCCGTCCGCATTGTCCACCGCGCCGTTGCAGATGTCGTCGTTCGGCTTGGTGCCCTGGGGCGCGCAATGGCCAAGATGGTCCCAGTGCGCCGAATAGAGCACCACCTCGTCGGGGCGCGTCTTCCCCGGCAGCACGCCGACGACGTTGTTGGAGGTCGATCGGCGGATCGTGTTGTCGAACCCAAAGCTGGCCTTGAGGCCCAGCGGCACGGCGCGAAATCCCTTGGTCTGCGCGGCTTTGGTCAGGCCGGCCAGATCCTTGCCCGCCGCCTTCAGGATCGCTTCGGCAACGCTCTTCTGCACCCAGCCGTTGGCGACGGTCTGGTCCATGCCGTCGTTGGCTTTCTGCACCGAATACTGCGCGCCGGTCCAGCTTGAGTTGACCACGTTCCAGCCATAGGCCGCCGGGAACGTGTCATGCACGATGAGCGCGGCGGTGGCGCCCTGCCGGGCGGCTTCCTCGAACTTGTAGGTCCAGCGGCCGTAGTAGGTCATGCGGCGACCCTTGAAGAGGCCCTGCTCTCCCTCCGTCGCGTAATCCGGGTCGTTGACGAGGATCACCGCCGTCTTGCCCTTCATGTCGACGCCGGCATAGTCGTTCCAGCCCAGCTCCGGCGCGACGATGCCATAGCCGACGAAGACCAGCTCGCTGTCCTTCACCTGCGACTTGGGCGTCACGCGATAGCTGCCCGCGACATAGTCGGCGCCCGGCTTGAACGACAGGCCGCCCGTCACCGTCATCGGCGTGAAGTTGCCCGCGGTCATCTCCACGGTCGGCACCGGCTGAAGCCATTCGCCCTTGTTGCCCGGCTGCAGGCCCGCTGCCTTGAACTGCGCGACGATGTAGTCGAGCACTTTTGGCTCGACACCGGTGCTGGGCGCGCGGCCCTCGAAATCGTCGGCGGAAAGGCGCTTGGTCACCGCCTTCATCAGGTCCACCGGCACATCGGGCTGCGCGCCGGCGTCTGCGGGCGGCTTCAACGCGGTGCCCTTGGGCAGCGGCTGGGCGGAAACCTGCATCGACGCGGCAAGCGCGACCAGCGCGGTCAGGGCAAAGGGGGACTTCATGGGGAACCTCCAACGGAACCGCGCACAGGTGCCAGAGGGCGGGGGTGGAGACAAGGGCAGGACGACGCAAGCTGAACCTTGCCCAAAGCGCGCCCGCCGGGCAGAACGCGCGCCATGACCGCCGACTGGACCAGCGCCATCGACCGCGCCCGCGCCCATGCCCCTTTCCTTGCGAACGCGCTGGACCGCCTGCCCGCCGTGACCGAGCTGCTGGCTGCGGGCGACGGCCCCGCCGCCCTGTCGCTGGCCCGCAGCGCGGGGGACGGCGTGGCCGACACGGCTTCCGCACTGCGCCGGGAAAAGCAGGCGCTCAGTCTGGCGCTGGCGATCGGCGATCTTGCGGGCGCGTTCCCGCTGCTGGACGTGACCGGGCAGCTGTCCGCCTTTGCCGACCGCGCGCTGGACGCTGCCATCGTGGCGGGCATCCGCCGCCGCGTGCCGGACTACGATCCCGCCGACCCCAAGGGCTTCTTCGCCCTCGCGCTGGGCAAGCACGGAGCCGGAGAGCTGAACTACAGCTCCGACATCGACCCGATCCTGCTGTTCGAGCCGGAGGTGCTGCCCCGCCGCCAGCGGGACGAACCCGGCGAGGCGGCGCAGCGCGTGGCCCGCGCGGTGGTGGAAATCCTGTCGCACATGGGCCACGAGGGCTACGTCTTTCGTGTCGACCTGCGCCTGCGCCCCGCGTCCGAAGTCAGCCCGCTGGCGATCCCGGTGGCGGGCGCGCTCAGCCATTACGAATCCTCCGCGCTGACGTGGGAGCGCGCTGCCTTCATCCGCGCCCGGTCCTGCGCCGGCGACATCGCGGCGGGAGAGGCATTCCTGACCGCGATCCGCCCCTTCGTCTGGCGCCGCAGCCTGGACTTCGGCGCGATTGCCGAGATCGGCCGCCTGACCGCGCAGATCCGTGCCAGTACCGTCGGCAAGGACGGACGCGGCGCATCCGAGGTTGGCCCCGGCTTCGACCTCAAGAAAGGGCGCGGCGGCATCCGCGAGATCGAGTTCTACGCCCAGACCCACCAGCTGATTCACGGCGGCCGCCACCCCGCCCTGCGCCTGCGCGGCACCCGTGCCACGCTAGACGCGCTGGCCGGGGCGGGCCTGATCCCGGCAGACGAAGCGCGCCTGCTGGGTGACAGCTACGACCGCCTGCGCACCATCGAGCACCGGCTGCAGATGGTCCACGACCAGCAGACGCACAGCCTGCCGAAATCCGCAGAGGCCATCGACGAAGTGGCCCGGCTTGACGGGCTGGCGGACGGGCAAGCGCTGCTTGCCGAACTTTCCGCCATCACCGAGGCGGTGGGCGAGCGTTACGACACGCTGATCATGGCCAACACGCCGACCGGCGCGGTTTCCGTCGCCGTGCCCGATCAGGCGACGCTGCCTGAAAACCTTGCCGAACTGGGCTTTGCCGATCCCGCCGCCGTCGCCCGGCGGATCGAGGGCTGGCTGGGCGGCGGCGTGCGCGCCCTGCGCTCCGAAGCGGCGCGCACCGCGTTCGCGGCGATCCGGCACGACCTGCTCGCCGCGCTGGCTGCCGCGCCCGAGCCGGAACGCGCGCTGGCCCGGTGGGAGCAGCTGCTGGGCAACCTGCCCAGCGCGATCAACCTGTTCAACCTGCTGCAGGCCCGCCCAGCGCTGATAGAGATGCTGGCGCGCATCCTGGGCCTTGCCCCGCCGCTTGCCGACGCGCTGGCGCGCCGCGCCGACCTGCTGGACCCGCTGATTGACGCCAGCGCCTTCGACCTGCCCGGCAGCGTCGACGTGTTGGTGGCCGAACTCACCCGGTTCGAGGCGGGCGACGACTACGAACGCAAGCTCGACGCGGTACGCCGAAAGGTGGGCGAGATGCGCTTCAAGCTGGGCGTCCAGCTCATAGAGGGCGTCAACGACCCGGTCGACGTCGGCCACGCGCTGGCGCGCATCGCCGAAGCCGCGCTGGTGGTCCTCACCGACGCTTCGGTGGAAGAGTTCCGCGCCGCCCACGGGCAGGTTCCGGACAGCGAAATGCTGGTGCTGGGCCTTGGCCGGATGGGCGGCGGAGTGTTGACCCACGCCTCCGACCTTGATCTCGTCTACCTGTTCAGCGGCGATTTCCGGATGGAATCGGACGGACGCCGCCCGCTCGGCGCGACGCACTACTACAACCGCCTGTCGCAGCGCGCGATCTCCGCGCTGTCGGTGGCGACGGCACAGGGCGCCCTGTTCGAGGTGGACACCCGCCTGCGCCCCTCCGGCGAACAGGGGCCCCCAGCCGCCAGCCTCGAAAGCTTCGAGACGTACCAGCGCGAACAGGCCTGGACGTGGGAGCACATGGCGCTGTGCCGGGGCCGCCCGCTTTACGGCTCGCCGCAGGGCCGCGCGGCGCTGGCGCAAGTGGTTCAGGCCGTCCTCACCGCCCCGCGCGATCCGGCCAGACTGCGCGCCGACGTGCTCGAAATGCGCGCGAAGATGGCGCAGCACAAGCCGCAGGGCGGGCCGCTGGACGTCAAGCTTATGCGCGGCGGGCTGGTGGATCTGGAGTTCATCGTCCACTTCATCCAGCTGCGCGAACGCGGGCCCGGCCTCGACCCCGATCTGGGTCAGGCGGTGCGCCAGCTGACTGCCGCAGGGCTGCTGCCCGCCGCTCTGGCAGAGGCGCACGATGCCCTTACCCGCCTGCTGGTCGCAGGGCGCCTGCTTGCCCCCGATGCGCAGCTGCCGGGGCCGGCGGCACGGCTGGCCCTTGTGCGCGCATGTGGCTATGGCGACTGGGACGCGCTTGAAACCGGCCTTGCACAGGCGCGCCGCCACGTCGCGGCGGCTTGGGCGGGTGCCTTCGACGAAACTCTGGAGATCGACCCATGACAGCCCCCGCAGCACAGGCAGTTTCCCGGCCAACCGTTGGCGATGCCTTCCCCGACATCGCGCTGGAAACGCCCGAAGGCGGCAGCGTCAGGGCTTCGGACTTCGCCGGGCGCAAGCTGGTGGTGTTCTTCTACCCCAAGGACAACACGCCGGGCTGCACCACCGAGAACATCGACTTCTCGGCACTCAAGGCCGATTTCGATGCCGCCGGCACCGCGCTGCTGGGCGTCAGCAAGGACAACGCGACAAAGCACCGCAACTTCATCGCCAAGCACGACCTCAAGGCCCCGCTCGCCACCGATACGGAGGAAAACGGCCTTTCCGACGCGCTTGGCATCTGGACGGAAAAACAGAACTACGGCCGCACCTACATGGGCATGGTCCGCACCACCTACCTGATCGGCCCCGATGGCCGGATCGCGCAGGTGTGGGATAAGGTGAAGGTGAAGGAGCACGCCGCCAAGGTGCTGGAAGCCGCCCGCGCGCTTTGATGCCGACAACTCTTGCCTCCGCCATCCGCGCGGCGCTGTGCGAAACCGACCCGCGCGCCAAGGTGATGGCGACGCGCAAAGTGGCGCGTGATTGGCGACTTGGGCGTCTGGAATTCGCCTTCGACGTTGCGATGCCCGATACGCCGGGCCGGCCCGACCGGCCCGAACTGCTGCCGCCCGCTCGCATGCCGCGGCGGGGCAAGGCCGGGTCGCAGCGCGGGCGGATCGCGCTGTGGCACGCGCTGGCCCATATCGAATTCGTGGCGATCGACCTTGCGCTGGACATGGCGGGCCGGTTCGGCGCGCAGCTAGGGCCGCAGTTCGTCTCCGACTTCCTGCGCGTGGCCGCCGACGAGGCGATGCACTTCGCGCTGATCGACCGGCATCTCCGGGCGCAGGGCAGCCATTACGGCGCTCTCCCCGCACACGAAGGCCTGTGGAGCGCCGCGCATGACACCCGGCATGATGTCGGCGCGCGACTTGCCGTGGTGCCGATGGTGCTCGAAGCGCGCGGTCTGGATATCACGCCCGCGATGATCGATCGCGTCCGCTGCGTCGGCGACCAACGGGGCGCGTGCATCCTCGAACGAATCCTTGACGATGAAATCGCGCATGTTCGATTCGGATCAACGCATTTCGCCGCAGTGTGCAAACAGCTCGGCAAGGCTCCCTCAGCGTACTGGAAAGCCTTGGTTTCGCGCCACTTCCACGGGGTATTGAAACCCCCGTTCAACGACTCGGCGCGTCTTGCTGCCGGTTTATCGCGTGACATGTATGCGGCGCTTGCCTGACCGGAGGCTGACGGCATAAGTCATTCTCACGAGACGGCGGGGGGTTCCGACCATCTCCATACTTCTTGGCGCGACCGCTTCGGCTGCGCTCAAAACAACGTCGCGCTCAACAGGGCAGCGGCGGATAAGCAAGGTATTGCGAGTGGTCGTAACGAAATTTTTCGCCAAGTTCCGCGCAGTGACCGGCGTGTTCGTCGCCGCGGGACTTTCCATCGCAGCACAGCCTGCGATGGCCAACAGCAGCGCCGCCGCTGCCGACATTTCCTCCACCCTGCGCACCAGCCAGGCGAACCAGTCGGTTACCGGCGGTGAGGACGAACAGTTCAGCCAGATCTTCAGCTCCTGGCAGAACTATGAGGAAACCGGCCTTGCTGCCGCGAAACCCAAGGCAGCCGTGGGCGGCATCGCCTCGGTCGCCATTCCTTCGCGCAACCCTCTGGCGGTAGAACGCATGACCAGCAACTTCGGCATGCGCGAACATCCTATTCTCGGCGGTCGCCGCGCTCACAAGGGCATCGACCTTGCCGCGCCCACCGGCACGCCCGTCTATGCCACCGCCGACGGCACTGTCAGCCGCGCTTCGTGGTTCAGCGGCTATGGCCTGTACGTCAGTCTTGAACATGGCGGCGACATGCAGACCCGCTACGGCCACATGTCGCGCCTGAACGTTGCCGACGGCCAGCGTGTCCACAAGGGCGACATCATCGGTTACGTGGGTTCCACCGGCAACTCGACCGGTCCGCACCTTCACTACGAAGTGCGTGTCGCCGGCGAAGCCGTGAACCCGGTCCCCTACATGCAGCAGCCGAGCCTCGCTTCGGCCAACTGATCGGGGGCCTCCCTGTTGAGAGGAGGAAGAGGCGGCCGGCGAGCCGCCTTTTCTTTTGCCTGCTTCTGAAAATCCGATGCAGTTGGCCGTTCTGGATCGGATGGACGCGCCCCGCAACCAGCCCTTTTTCCGGCCTACGCCGATCTTGCGCGAACGTCGCCGCAAACGCTGCACCCGATTCGCGCTGACGGATTCGCACGGTGCCGAGATCGCCGTGATCGTCCGCGACATATCCTCTCGTGGGTTGAGCGCGGCGGCGGCGGGAACGCCGCCCGCCCTCAACGACGTGGTGCGCGCGCGGCTTGAAGATGGTCGCGAATTGTGGGGCCTTGTGCGATGGAGCGAAGGCAACCTGTTCGGCGTGGAATTCGACGTCGCGCCAAAAGGCTGAGAAGAACCGCTAGACCTCGTGGAAGTTCAGCGTGGCGTTGAGGATGAACACCAGCGTACCTGACACCAGCGAGACGATCACCCGCGCTGCCAGGTAATAGACGCCCAGCAGACCGGTCAGAAATGCGAAACCCGCGAGGATCACCGCCAGCCCGACCAGCGCGTTCGTGAGGTAATAGACGTAGCCGGTGAAAATCCCGCGGTCGCTTTCGCGGAACACCCATACCCGCGCGAGTACGTAGTTCAGCGAATTCGCGAACAGGAACCCGATCGTCACCGCCACATACTTGTCCACGCCCAGGCGCGAGACCATCAGCCAGATCAGCGCCATATCGATGGCGAAGCACAGGCAGGACGAGACGGCGTTGCGGGCGAACAGCACTGCCGTATGGCGGCTCAGCAGGCCGTAATGCGCGCCGGAGCCCTGGGAGGAAGGATCACGGTCGCGCGCGATGGGCGAATGGAACATGCCTTCGCTAACCCCGCCAGCGGACCAAAGTTGCCACCGTTTGCCGGATCATCCGGTTACGAGCCGTGCGCCGCCGATGACCGACCATCTTCAGACCTGCCGCTTCTCAAGCTTGCGCGCCAGTGTCCGGCGGTGCAGGCCCAGCCGGCGGGCGGTTTCGGAAATGTTGAACTCGCATTCCACAAGCGTCTGGTGGATATATTCCCATTCCAGCGTCTTGATGGAGGTCTTGCGCCCTTCCACCGGCACGCTGGCATCGCCGCGCAGCGACGCAAAGGCGGCTTCGATGTCGTCGGTGTTGGACGGCTTGGCCAGATAGTGCGATGCACCCAGCTTGATCGCCTCCACCGCGGTGGCGATGCTGGCATAGCCCGTCAGGACGATGATGCGGGTCTGCGGCGCATGGGCATGCAGCGCCTCTACCACGGTCAGGCCAGACGCGGCGCCCAGCTTCAGGTCGACGACCGCGTATTCGAACTCCTGTGCCAGGAACAGCGCTTCCGCCTCCTCCGGGCTGCCGGCCGAGGCCACATGGTAGCCCCGGCGCTCGAACGATCGGCGCAGGGTCCGCGCAAAAGTCGGGTCGTCCTCGACGATCAGCAGGCTGGCGCCCGTAGCGCCGATTTCGCTTTGCGTGTCGGTCATCGCTTCCCTTGCCGTTGTTCCTGTTCTTCCAGCGCCAGTGTAGCGAGCGGAATCGCCAGTTGCACGCTTGCTCCACCGGACGCGCGGTTTTCGACCGACACCGTCCCGCCCAGCTTGCGGATCACATTGACGACCAGAAACAGGCCGAGCCCGCCACCATCGCGTCCTTTGGTGGAGATATAGGGCTGGCCGATCCGGTTCAGGACTTCGGGTGCGAAGCCGGGCCCTCGGTCGCTCACGGTAAAGATCATCCGGCGCTCGGCAGCGTCACCCTCCAGCCAGACCTCGAACAGGACCAGGTCTGGAGAGACCTCAATGGCATTGTCGATCACATTGCCCACGATCTGGCGCAAACCCGGATCGGCGATGATCTCGACGTCCTCGGGCAACCGGTCGATGACGCGCAGTTCGCCGGGAATGCGGGCGCTCCATTCGTCAGCAAGGTCTTCCACGAAGCCCCGCACGCTGGTGACGGCGGGATCGACGCCGCGCAGTTCGCCCGCCGACATGAGAATACCCGACACGATCGTCTTGCAACGCTCAAGTTCGCGGCGCACGTCCGCAAGGTCTGCGGCCATCTCGGGATCGGCGGTGATCGTGGGCTCGTGGCTCCAGTCGCCCAGGATGACCGAGATCGACGACAGCGGCGTGCCCAGTTCATGCGCTGCGCCGGATGCCAGCAGGCCCATGCGGATGATATGGTCCTCTTCCGCGGCCTGCCGGTAATAGGCGGCCAGGCGGGCATCGCTTTCACGGCGGCTGCGGTCCAGCCGGACCACGAAGACGATCAGGAGCACCGCTGCCAGCACGAAGCAGAACAGGCTGCCATAGATGTAGAGGCGGAACTGATCGGTGGCGAAATGCGGGGGTAGCTGCAGAGGTTCGTAGCGGAAGGTAAGGAAGGCCATGCACAGGCAGGCGTTGAGGGCGACCAGCCAGCTCCAGCGCGCCTCCAGGATGATCGCGCCGATGACGATCTGCAGCAGGAACAGGAAGGTGAAGGGGTTGGTGGCGCCCCCTGAATAATACAGCTGCCAGCACAGCGCGACGACGTCGATCATCAGCGCCGAGAACAGTTCACGCTGTGAAAAGGCCTTTGCCTGGACCACCACCTTGGCGGCGGCCAGATTGATGACGATCAGCAACAGCGGCGCCAGCAGCAGAGGCGCGAGCGGCAACCGGACACGCAGCACCGCCGCCGCGACCACGATCGTCGCGAGTTGGCCGAATACAGCGATCCAGCGCAACTGGATCAGCAGCACCACGCTGGTGCGGCTGGGGGTTCCGCCCTCCACGCCCGGCGGGGCGAACAAGGCGGCAAGATCCGCGGCAACGCGGTGTAAAGGTGTCCGGCGTTCCGTCACGCCTTGCGCCATACGTAGACGAGGCCGAACAGCGATAGCGCCGCCATTGCGAACCAGGTCAGCGCATAGCCAAAGTGACTGTCGGGGAAGTGAATTTGCGTCAGCCCGGGAACGGGCTTCAGCGGCCCTGCCGCCTGCGCCTGCTCCACTTGCGCGTCGATGAACGCCGGAGAGACCGCCCCGATCCCCCGCGCGCTGGCAAGCGCCACGACATCGCGCGAGTACCAGCGCTCGTCCTGCGGTGCGTTGGACTGCAGGATGCTGCCCTTGGGCTCCGGAGAACGCAGCAGGCCGATCACCGTGGCCCGACCCTGCGGAGCGGCGGCAGCAGCGGCCCTGCGCGTAGTCCCGGTGGGCAGGAAGCCCCGGTTGATCCAGACCTGCCGGCCATCGTCCAGGCGCAGCGGCGTCAGCGTCCAGTAACCCGTGCCCAGCACCGTCGTCGCGCGCACCAGCGAAGTCGCTGCGCCGTTATAGGTGCCGGATACCCGCACCCGCAGATATTCCTGCGAAGGATCGAGCCGGGCATCCGCCGGCAGTGCCACGGGCGCGGCGTGGACCCGCGCATCGACGCGGGTGATCAGCGCATGCTTCCAGTGCATTCGCTGAATCTGCCACACGCCCAGCGCGCCGAACAGCGCGACCGCCACTAGCAGAAGCGCGGCAAGCCCGATGGGCCGCCGCGCTCCTTTTGCTACCGGTGTGCGATCCTCGGTCAGGGCAGCTGGCCCATTTCGTGCGCGGTCATCGGCATCATGTTTGTGTTGAGGTGGTACATCACCCACAGCGAGCCCGACAGCGTGATGACGACCAGCACGATGGTCAGGATCAGCGCCATGACCGTCCAGCCGTTCTCCGACTTGGTGTTCATGTGCAGGAAGTAGATCATGTGGACCACGATCTGCACTGCCGCGAAGGCCATGATGACCAGCGCGGTGGTCTGCTTGTCGGGGATTGCCCCGCTCATCACCAGCCAGAACGGAATCGCCGTCAGCACGACCGACAGCAGGAAGCCGACGACGTATTCGCGCATCGAACCGTGGCTGCCATGCTCGTCATGATGATCGTGCGCGGAAGGGTTGGGGTGAGCGTGCCCCTCGATACGGGTATCGACGTTGGCCATCAGAGCATTCCCATCAGGTAGACGAAGGTGAAGACGCCGATCCAGACGACGTCGAGGAAGTGCCAGAACAGCGACAGGCACATCAGGCGACGCTTGTTGGCGGGGATCAGCCCCTTGCGGCCGACCTGCACGACCAGCGTGAACAGCCACACCAGGCCGAAGGTGACGTGCAGACCGTGCGTGCCCACCAGCGAGAAGAACGCGGTGAGGAAGCCCGAACGCATCGGCGTCGCGCCTTCGTGGATCAGGTGCGCGAATTCGTAGAGCTCGATCGACAAGAACGCCGCACCGAACACGGCGGTGACCAGAAGCCACGCCTGCGTGCCGCCCTTGTTGCCCTTCTCCATGGCCAGCATGGCGAAGCCGTACGTGATCGACGAGAACAGCAGCATGGCGGTGTTGAGCGCCACCAGCGGCAGTTCGAACAGATCCTTCGGGCCGGGACCGGCGGCCAGGTTTCCACCCAGCACGCCGTAGGCCGCGAACAGCATCGCGAAGATGAGGCAGTCGCTCATCAGGTAGATCCAGAAGCCCAGCATGGTGCTGCCGCCTTCGGGATGGTGATGCTCCTCCAGCTCGAAGAACGCGGCGCGAAGCTGCTCGGAGCTGGCGGTGTTTTCAGGCTTGATCGTGTTTGCGGTCATGGCTCAGGCTCCCGCTGCTTCGAGCTGGCGGGTACGCGCGGCTTCGGTCTCGGCCACGGTCTCGGCCGGGATGTAATAGTCGCGGTCGTAGTTGAAGGTATGGAAGATCGCGTAGCCGATGATGCCGAGGAACGACACGGCGGCCAGCCACCAGATATACCAGATCATCGCGAAGCCCAGCGCCGTGGACAGGCCGGCCAGGATCAGGCCGGTGCCCGTGCCCTTGGGCATGTGGATCGGCAGGAAGCCTTCCACCGGACGCTGCACGCCGCAACGCTTCATGTCGTCATAGGCGTCTAGATCATGGATGATCGGGGTGAACGCGAAGTTGTATTCGGGCGGCGGCGAGGAGGTCGACCATTCCAGCGTACGGCCGTTCCAGGGATCACCCGTCTCGTCCTTCAGCTCTTCGCGCTTCCAGATGGACACCGCGAACTGGACCAGCATGGCGCCGATGCCGCCGGCGATCATCGCCGCGCCGATGCCGGCGATGACGAACCAGATCTGGATGCTAGGATCGTCGAACACCCGCATGCGGCGGGTCACGCCCATGAAGCCCAGGATGTAGAGCGGCGTGAAGGCCACCCAGAAACCGGGCACCCACAGCCAGAAGCTGACCTTGCCCCAGAACACGTTGAGCTTGTAGCCGAATGCCTTGGGCCACCAGTAGTTGATGGCGGCGAAGATGCCGAACAGCACGCCGCCGATGATCACGTTATGGAAGTGCGCGATCAGGAACAGCGAGTTGTGGAGCACGAAGTCGGCAGGCGGCACTGCAAGCAGCACGCCGGTCATGCCGCCGATCGTGAAGGTCAGCATGAACGCCACCGTCCACATCATGGGCAGGTCGTAGCGGATGCGGCCACGATACATCGTGAACAGCCAGTTGAAGAGCTTGGCGCCGGTCGGGATCGAGATCACCATGGTGGTGATGCCGAAGAACGAGTTGACGCTGGCGCCCGAACCCATCGTGAAGAAGTGGTGCAGCCACACGAGGTAGGACAGGATCATGATGACCATGGTCGCGTAGACCATCGACGAGTAGCCGAACAGGCGCTTGCCCGAGAAGGTCGAGGTGACTTCCGAGAACACGCCGAACAGCGGCAGGATGAGGATGTAGACCTCGGGGTGGCCCCAGATCCAGATCAGGTTGACGTACATCATCGGCGAGCCGCCGAAGTCGTTCGTGAAGAAGTTGAAGCCCAGGTAGCGGTCAACGGTCAGCATCGTCATGACCGCCGTCAGCACCGGGAAGGCGGCGACGATCAGGATGTTGGTGCACAGCGAGGTCCAGGTGAACACCGGCATGCGCATCAGGGTCATGCCCGGAGCGCGCATCTTGACGATGGTGCAGATCAGGTTGACGCCGGACAGCAGGGTGCCGACACCCGCAATCTGCAGGGCCCAGATGTAGTAGTCGACGCCGACCCAGGGGCTGTACGCCAGATTCGACAGCGGCGGGTAGGCCAGCCAGCCGGTCTGCGCGAACTCGCCGATGAACAGCGACATCATGACCAGGATCGCGCCTGCGGTCGTCATCCAGAAGCTGAAGTTGTTCAGGAACGGGAAGCTGACGTCGCGCGCGCCGATCTGCAGCGGCACGATGTAGTTCATGAGGCCCGTGACGAAAGGCATCGCCACGAAGAAGATCATGATCACGCCGTGCGCAGTGAAGACCTGGTCGTAGTGGTGGGCGTTGAGGTATCCCTCGTTCCCGTTGAACGCGATCGCCTGCTGGATGCGCATCATCACCGCGTCGGCAAAGCCGCGCAGGAACATGATGAGGCCAAGGATCATGTACATGATCCCGATCTTCTTGTGATCGACGCTGGTGAACCACTCTTTCCAGAGATAGGCCCACAGCTTGAAGTAGGTGAGCGCCGCCACTAGGGCGACACCGCCCAGCGCCACGACCACGAAGGTCGCGAGCACGATCGGCTCCTGCGGGATGGCGTCCAGCCACAGGCGCCCCAGCAAGGGGCTCCAGTGGGAATGGGCTGCGGCTTCTATGGCCATGAGTTTCAGTTCCGGGAATTCAAGGAAACGTGAGCGGGCTTCGCGGAAGAGGCGGCGGGCACCTCGTCACCGAAGCCGATCGACTGTGGGGCCGGGATACCAGCACCATTCAGCGAGCGAAGGTCGTCCGGCGCCTTGACGGTGCCGTCGCGGACCTGGCCGGGCATCTGTTCGCACAGCGCACGGACCCAGGCCAGTTCGCGCTTCACCGCTTCGGAAGGGTTGGCGCTTGCAGCGACCGCGTGTTCGCGGCCCTTCTTGTCGTAGGCGAGCATCTCGACGTTGCGGATGCCGGCCTTGCCGAGACCGCCGCGCGAATCGATCGCCATCATCTCGCTCATGCACATCTTGCCCGGCTCGACACACATGTTGACGACGGAGTCATAGAGCTTGGGGTCGATGGTGGCGAAGCGAATGGCCGGAACCTTCTGCGTCGGCTTTTCCAGCTGCAGGTAAGCGGCGCGATCAAGGGTTCCGCCGATCGGCTGCGCCGGATCGCCGGTGAAGGCCTCGGCGTTGGAAAGCTCTCCGGCAGGCTGCGGCCTGGTGCCGGTGGTCTTCACGTCCGCAATCCACTTGCCGAAATCGGCATCGGATACGGAACGCATCTTGAAGCGCATGTGCGTGAAGCCCGCGCCCGAATAGTTGGCGGAGAAGCCGACCGATTCGACGTTGGAGTTCATCACCGCGTGCAGGCGGGTTTCCATGCCCGGCATCGCGTAGATCTGGCCGGCCATCGCGGGAACGTAGAACGAGTTCATCACGTTGGCGGAAGTAATGCGGAAGTTCAGCGGGCGGCCGCTCGGCACGACCAGTTCGTTGACCGTGGCAATGCCCTGCTCGGGGTAGATGAACAGCCACTTCCAGTCGAGCGCAACCACTTCGACGTTGAGCGGCTTGGCATCCTTGGCCACCGGCGTCTCGGCGTCGATCCGCCCGATGGTGCGGTAGGGATCGAGAAGGTGCGTGCTGGTCCAGGTGATTGCGCCAAGGCAGATGATGATCAGCAGCGGCGCTGCCCAGATCAGCAGTTCCAGCTGGGTCGAGTGATCCCAGTCCGGCTCGTACGCGGCGTCCTTGTTGCTGGCACGGTAGCGCCATGCGAACACGACGATGGCCAGCATCACCGGGATGACGATCAGAAGCATCAGCAGCGTTGCAACGATAACGAGATCGCCCTGCTGCTGTGCAACGTCGCCCGACGGCTTGAGCACGACGGTATTGCATGCGGAAAGCGCGCCGGTCAGCCCAAGGGCTGCCACGAGACGCATCGCGCGGTTTCGAAACGGGCCGAAACGACGGCCGGGCGGGTTCAGGCGTGACTCGGACGGGTGCATGGCGCGTCGCCTAAGCTTGTGCTGCGGATGCGAACATAGGACATTTTGTCCAATCCCCTTGAGCGTTTTGAGATACAATAGGGCGCCGATGTAGCGGGCGCATTCTTGCGCCAGTTTCGATTCGCGGAACGTACAGGATTGTTCCCGCGTTCCGGCAGATTAATTCAGACGAAGGCTGCGAACCGCCAGATGAGCACCACAACCGCCCCTCCGACCCGCGAAGAACTCGGCCTGCCGACGTTCAAGCCGCACCACGCGATTTCGCCCTCCGAAATCGCGATCGGCGTGATCATCGGCCGTACCTCGGAGTTTTTCGACTTCTTCGTATACGCCATCGCATCGGTGCTGGTGTTCCCGAAGCTGTTCTTCCCCTTCGTCGATCCGCTGACCGGCACGCTCTATTCGTTCGCCATCTTCGCGCTGGCGTTCATTGCCCGCCCGTTCGGCTCGCTGTTCTTCATGGCTATCGACCGGACATATGGCCGCGGCATCAAGCTGACGATCGCGCTGTTCGGGCTGGGCGGATCTACCGCGGCGATCGCGTTCCTGCCCACGTATGAGACGATGGGCGCCACCGCGATCTGGCTGCTGGCGATCTTCCGCATCGCCCAGGGCTTCGCGCTCGGCGGCACGTGGGATGGCCTGGCTTCGCTGCTGGCACTCAACGCCCCCGAAGAACGCCGCGGCTGGTGGGCCATGGTGCCCCAGCTGGGCGCACCGTTCGGCCTGATCGTAGCCAGCGCGCTGTTCGCCTACATGATCGCGGTGCTGCCCGCCGCTGACTTCCTCGATTGGGGCTGGCGCTATCCGTTCTTCGTGGCGCTCGCGATCAACGTGGTGGCGCTGTTCGCGCGCCTGCGCATCGTCGTCACCGAAGAATTCCAAACGCTGTTCGAAAGCCGCGACCTGCAGCCCGTCAGCGTCATGGGCACCATCAGCAAGGAAGGCCGCACTGTCCTGATCGGCGCCTTTGCCCCGCTCGCCAGCTTCGCGATGTTCCACATGGTCACCGTGTTCCCGCTGTCGTGGGTGTTCCTGTTCACCCGTGAAGCGCCGACCCGCTTCCTGATGATCGAAGTGCTCGCGGCAGCCTTCGGCCTCGTCGCCGTGCTGCTGTCGGGCCGCCTTGCCGACCGCTTCGGTCGCCGGACCCTGCTCGGAACGTGCGCCGTTGGCATCGCCGTGTTCAGCGGCTTCGCTCCGCAGTTGCTGGATGCCGGCACCGCGGGCGAGCTGGCGTTCATGATCGGCGGCTTCATCCTGCTGGGCCTGTCGTTCGGCCAGTCGTCGGGCGTCGTCGCCTCGGCCTTCGCAACCGACCACCGCTACACCGGCTCGGCGCTGACCAGCGACCTTGCCTGGCTGTTCGGCGCCGGCTTCGCTCCGCTGGCCGCGCTGCTGCTGTCGACCCATTTCGGTCTGATCGCATCGGGCGGCTACCTGCTGTCGGGCGCGCTGGCCACCCTGCTGGCCCTGTGGCTGAACAAGGAACTGGCAAGCCGCTAAGGCTCGCTTTCACCGCCATCGAAAAGGGCCGCTATCCACCACCGGATAGCGGCCCTTTTTCATGCCCGGCTTGCCCGTGCCTCGCCGACCTGAAATAGCTTTTGCCCATGGTGAAAGCATGAGCTGGTACGCCCGTCGCGAAAACTGGATGCCGCAGGCCGAAGACGCCCGCGAAGACGGCGATATCGACTACGCCCGCGTCATCCACTCGGCCTCGTTCCGGCGACTGCAGGGCAAGACGCAGATCCTCAACCTCGGCGACAGCGATTTCTACCGTACGCGCCTGACCCACTCATTGGAAGTGGCGCAGATCGCAGGCGGTCTGGCGCGGCAGATGGCCCGGTCCTTCCCCGACCACCCGGCCACGGTCCACCTGCCCGAACGCAGCATGATCCAGGCCATCGGCTGCACGCACGACGTCGGCCACCCGCCCTTTGGCCACGGCGGCGAGGTCGCGCTCAACTACTGCATGCGCGATGCCGGCGGGTTCGAAGGAAACGCCCAGACCCTGCGGATTCTAGCCCGGCTGGAAAGCTATTCTGCCGGTGCTGGCGCCAATCTCAGCCGTCGCACCCTGCTGGGCGTCCTCAAGTATCCCGCAAGCTGGTCCACTGCGCGCAATCCGGCGCTTGTCCCGGCGCTCCTTGCCGGACCATCGACGATCCGCGTGCTCGACCAGCAAGGCTGCAAACCGCCCAAGTGCCACTTCGACAGCGAGCAGGACGTCGTTGACTGGATCCTGCAACCGCTTTCCAGGGCCGACCGAGACGCCTTTGTCGCCCTCGACCATCGCAACGGCAAGCATTCGGCCACCCGCCACAAATCGCTCGACTGCTCGATCATGGATGTGGCTGACGACATTGCCTATGGCGTGCACGACCTGGAAGACGCCATCGCTCTGGGCCTCGTCAGCCGCGATTCCTTTGCCCGGTCCGTGACCCCGCACTGCGGATCGTTCCTGAACGCGCTCAAGGAAAAGTACCCCGGCGAGAGCGAGAACGACGTGCTTTCGCGGATGCTGGATGGCCTGTTCGGCGACGCGAACACGCGCAAGCGCTTCATAAGCCGCATGGTGCACCACTTCCTGACGGGCAGCACTTTCACGGACGTCACCCCTTTCACCGAGCCGCTGCTACGCTGGCGTGTAGCGCTGGATGGATCACGACGCGATTTCCTGAATGCATTGCAGACCTTCGTGGTTCGTCACGTCATCACCAGCCCGGAAGTGCAACAACTGGAGTTCAAGGGGCAGACGATGGTCGTGGCTGTATTCGAAGCCCTTGCCGCCGACCCTGAGCGCCTGCTCCCCCGGGACGATCTTGACCGACTCGATCAGGCGGACGGCGGCATGCGAACGATCTGCGACTACGTCGCAAGCATGACCGACAGCCACCTTCTGCGCACATACGACCGGCTGTTCAGCCCGCGCATGGGTTCCGTGTTCGACCGGCTGTAGGAAGTGGCGCGGAGACGGAGGAGAAGCATCGCGATCGGACGTTTCCTTAGCAGCGCGCTCGGCGGCACGGTGGTGGGAACGTTCCACGACCCGGCGGAGTCGGGCTACAAGCGCAACCGTCCGGGATGGAGCAAGTGCTGGGCATGATTGAGGCGGGCGACGCAGACATGCTCGTCTGCGAAGCGTTGGACCGGCTCGCGCGCGGCAGCGAGGATATCGCCTGCCCGGGCAAGAAGTTGAGCTATCACTCGATTGATCTGCACACGGTAACGGGGGGCGTGTCGAAGAGGTCAAGTTCGCCGTCGCAGCCTGCTGGGAGCGCGCTTTCTCAAGAACCTCGCAGACAAGACGCTGCGCAGGATGCCGCCGATACGAGGCGGCGGCGCTGATTGATCAGGTGATCGAGAAGGTGACAATCTGCCCCGATGGCGCCAATCGTTTGGGCGCTTACGGTCGTGTCGGCGGTGTCGGATGGCGGCGTATGCCTTGAACGACAACGCCGCCCCTTGGGGCGGCGCGTTGTGTTCTATGGCGGTGGTTGCGGGGGTAGGATTTGAACCTACGACCTTCAGGTTATGAGCCTGACGAGCTACCGGGCTGCTCCACCCCGCGTCACTGATTTGCGTCTTG
>NZ_JBNPXM010000023.1:0-27015 GCF_050433305.1 Novosphingobium gossypii
TCCATGAGCCTGCGCATGTGATCGAGCGCAGCTTCCGCATTGCCCTTCGCACACAGGATCACGAGATCATCAGCATAGGTGACGAGCCGCGAGCCTAGACGTTGCCCAAGACCGAGCTTCCGCCACCCCAACACGAACCGGCGCATGTAGAGGTTTGCCAGCAGTGGTGAGATGGGTGATCCTTGCGGGATGCCGCGCCGCTGATCGCGGGCCTGCGTCGTTCGTGTCTTCCTGCCCTTGTCATCCGTTTCTTCGACAGCGCATTCCAACCAGGATTTGATCAGATGCAGAACGCGCGGATCAACGATCCGGCGCGATACCGATTTCATCAGCTCAAGGTGGGGGATGCTGCCGAAGTAGTCGGCAAGGTCGGCGTCCACGACATCCGGTCGGCCGTAGAACAGTTGCTCTTCCACTTCGACCACAGCCTGCTGGGCGTTGCGCCCGGCTCGATAGGCGTAGATCTCAGGTGGAAGGTCGGCTTCAAAGATCGGTTCCAGCACCAGCATCGCTGCCGTCATGCAGACTCGATCCCGCACGGTGGAAATGCCCAGCGGCCTGAGTTTGCCGTTGGCTTTTGGTATGTAGACCCGTCTGATTGGTTCCGATCGGTACGTCTCCTCTTTGAGCGCAAGCGCCAGTTCCGCCAGCCATCGCTCGACGCCATATTCCTCGATACCCGCAAAGTCCTGGCCATCCACCCCCGGTGCGCCCTTGTTCGAGCGACACTGGGCATAGGCATGGGCCAGAATGTCATCGCGGCTGATCTTGTCGTACAATGCGTAAAACCGATAGCCGGCTTCTGCCTTCGCTTTCGCGTGCAACGCCTTCCGCAGTTTCTGGACGCTTATCGGAGTTGATAGGTTACCCAATCTCCTGCCCCTCACCACTTGTTGCGTTCATCTTGAACTGAGGCTCCTTCCCTCCACCGGCATTACCCGGCTCCCTCGGTACTACGGGCCTCTCCGCCACCCCATCGCGCCCTTCCCTCCCTCGCGGGCGTCCAGTTGCCGATCACTCGGCACGCCATGGGGCTTCCCGTGTTGCGTGCACCTTCCTTGCGTACATGCTGTCGCCACTACCCCGGTGCAGCAGACGGGTTCAACGTCGCTCAAACTCCCCCGTCCATATCAGCCTTCCCCGTAAGGGTTAACGGGTCGGCCTGCACATCGTCCTTTTCGAGGATTGCTCAGCGTTCACTCACGTTACGGCCTGCACGCTCGCACGGTCACCTACGTGACCGTTATCCGGGGGCTTCAGACATTTCGTCACCTCCATGCCTGCCCCGGTTGCTTCCGGCTGGAGCATCGCCGGGTGGGCCTCTCACCCACTAGAAAGTGCCGCCTTTGCACGGCGCACACCCTTATCGGACGCTCAGCCCCTGATTTCACTCTCCCAGGTGCGGACCGGCAGCTTCCTCATTCGGGAGGCCTTAGGCAGGCCGACTTCGGAATGTCGGGTCATGTTTTGAGAATTGCAAAAGCTGCCCGTTCGGCGCCGAAGTAGACATTTGATCGATTGAAAAGCTGGGGCAGCCGGTGCGCTCCCTAATTGCATTCGTGCCGTGGCTCAATGCTGCCGAGCACCGCCATCGTGTTCAACAGCGCGTGGCTTCCGACTGCGGTAAAAATAAAAGATTTTGGAACTTACACGTCGTGCCGTTGTTGTGATTTTCCGGCTCGAACGGAGCCTGTGAGCCTCGGCCCATGATATCGGGACGGCATGCCGGGCTTGAATGCTGCGCCCCGCAGAAAGCCGTCTCCCAATGTCACTCCAGCCAATCGTCCTCGTTGTCGAGGACGAACCATTAATATTACTGGCCGCCTGCAACATGGTCGAGAGCGCCGGATACGGTACGAGAGAGGCGACGAACGCGAATCGTGCTCTCAGCATTCTTGCGGAGAACCCTTCAATCTCGATCCTGTTCACCGATATCGACATGCCGGGACCGATCGACGGGATGGCCTTGGCGTTTGAAACACAGCAACGCTGGCCTCACATCGGCATCATCATCACTTCAGGCCGCTGGCCTTTGGCCCGGCACGAAATTCCAACTGATGCCGTGTTCCTTGAAAAGCCCTACCTCGAAAGGTCTCTCGTCGAGGCGCTGACGAACCTCTTCGCCTGACCCGTCCTTGCGAACGGATCCGACTGCAGCGCAAGCATATCAGCCCCGACTACCGGCCGATCAAGGAACTGCGATGATAGATGATGTCTTGCTCGGTCAGGCGACCGTGCCGGATGGAGTGGAACTGAAGCTGATCCAGCATGGCTCCGATTTCACGATTCTGCTGGAGGACAACGAATTGATGAGTACGCAGGCCAATGCTTCCCTGCGAGCAGTGCTAGCCGTTCTGGGGGCGAGGCGCATGTCATGGTGGCCGAAATCGTCCCGGAAATCCTCGCGTGGGCAAGAGGGCCGATGCAGGCGATCACGGACGGGTGTCTTGACGATCCGCGCGTTCGTGTCGTCGGCGAAGACGTGGCGCTGCTTATCGATTCAGCGTGGGAGGCTTACGATGCCATTCTGCTGGACGTCGACAATGTTCCGGGCGCCTGACACGCCAGCTTAACGATGGGCTTTACTCAGTGCCTGGACTGCAACGAGCCATGCTGGTGCTGAGACTGCGCGGCATATTTGCGATCTGGTCAGCCTTCACCGAACGTGCGTTCACACAACGACCGCGTGACATCGGCTTCCAAGTGACCGAAACGCAGGTCAGGGCGCGGCCCAACAACAAGGGTTTTCGTCATGTGATCTGGTTCGCCCGCAAGCCATGACCCTGCGGCGATGCCTCCCCGGTTGAGACCGGGGAGGATCTGGTCAATCGACCATGGCAGCGACGAGGCGCTGCAAGTGATCCCGGCTCAGAAGGCCTGTTGACCGGTAGATCAGACCGTTACGCACGGTGGCTGAATGGAAGTTGGCATTTTCAGGGCGCTTTTGTGCGGCTTGGGTATTGATGTGCATGATATCCTACGGTGCGGATTTTTCCGCTCTTATCTTCTGAAACCGCTGCGCCGTCTCGGTGGCCCTCCGGCTTGTCCCGGTGTCTTTTCACGGAACACGATCCGGCCTTTTGAAAGATCGTAAGGCGTCATCTCGACATGCACGCGATCACCGACCACCGAGCGGATGCGGAACTTGCGCATCTTGCCCGCCGTGTAGGCAATGATCTTATGCTCATTGTAGAGCAGGACCGCGAAGCGTCCATCGGGGAGGATTTCCTCGATGTAGCCTTCCATTGTCAGCAATTCTTCTTTGGCCAATCCATGATGTCCCGAATACGAGGGCGCCCGCCGTCATGCATGCGCAAAACGGCGGTCATGAGAGCCAAGCTGATGCTTGAGAAATTGCCCGCATTACGCAGGGCAGCATTCGCCAAAAATGACGCAGCGATTTTCATATACAGGCAAAAATGCATTTTTCAACAGAGGTGCATATTTTTAAATATTATTCCCGATTTATCGAATGCTCTCGCTGATCGAAGCAGAATCGTGTAGAAGAATTACATTGCCGATAATTTTCGCCCATCGGCAACTGAGAGACCTAATGCGCTCCCGCAAGAAGGAGGGCCCGCATGGATCTAAACCAGCTACTTTTTCATCATCAGATCGCGCTTATCCAATACGGTGCGCGCGATAAGGATGATCATGAGCGCAGATCGCATTTCGATCTCGTGCGCCATTACCAAACCCGGATCGCCCGCCTGCGACATGACATGGGTGTCATGTCCTATCCGCAATGGTCATGACCTGGCCACTGCCTAGCCACATCGCCTGCTCTCGTTCTCGCCCGACCGGAGTTCCTTCATGCGGACGGCAATGGAGCCGCGCTTCGAGAGATGACCTGACCTTCCACCGACGCAGCGAGATAGCTGGCCTTGCATTCGCCCTGCTCGGCGGTCGCGTGGCGGCGCGGGATTTCCTTTCCAGCCCCGGCCCCAATCATGCGCGGACCATGCTGGAGACGGCCACAGCCTCCGCGATCGGCCAGATCCAGATCGCCCACCTGCTCTGGAAGATCGCTGCGCACCGCATGCGACCCTATCAATAGGAAATCCGAAATGGATAGTGAAGACAAGCCTGTGCGGCCCTTTCGCCCGAAGGTGCGTTGGTCGGATCGCCCTAAACTGGCACCCGATGCTGCGGGCCGTCAGGGTCAGGTGACGAAATTGGCGCTCGATGTGCTGGGAGGTCGGGACGCGGCCATTGCCTATCTCAACACGGCTTGCGGCAAGCTCGGTGGGCGGCCGCTTGATCTTGCAGTGGACTCCGCCGAGGGCCTGGGACGAGTGGAACGCGCTCTTGCCGACCTGAAGCCTGCATGCTGATCCGCGCAGAATACGATATCGCCTTCACTTGCGAGCAACCCGTGCCGATGCTCGCACACCTGAGCATCCATGCATCGCGCAACAAGGATCTGCGCACGCCGCAGCGGCTGTTCACCACGCCCGACATCCCCATCTACGACTATGTCGACAGCTTCGGCAACATCTGCACCCGCCTCACCGTTCCGGCGGGCGGCGTGACAATCTCCTGCGGGTTAGTCATCGACGACGCCTTCGATCCCGATCCGGTCGTGCCGGACGCTTTGCAGTCGGCGATCGAGGAACTGCCCGACGACGTCATGTTGTATCTTCTCGCCAGCCGTTACTGCGAGACGGACCGCCTTACCGAGACGGCATGGGATCTGTTCGGAAACGCCGCTCCGGGCTGGCCCCTGGTCCAGGCCATCGTCGATTACGTGCATGGTCACATTCGCTTTGATTACATGAAAGCGAGGCCGACCAAGACCTCATGGGATGTCTTCCAGGAGCGCGAAGGTGTCTGTCGCGATTTCGCCCATCTGGCGATCACATTGTGCCGCTGCATGAACGTGCCTGCGCGTTACTGCACCGGATACCTTGGCGACATGGATCTGCCCGAGCCGGTAGGGGAAATGGATTTCTCAGCCTGGTTCGAAGTTTGGCTGGGCGGTCGCTGGTATGTCTTTGATGCAAGGCACAACCGGCCCCGACGTGGGCGAATACTGATGGCGCGAGGGCGCGATGCGGCTGACGCGGCGTTGACGATGACCTTCGGCCCGGTCACCCTTTCCAGGTTCGACATCTATACCGACGAAGACAGGCTGGGCCTCGTCTCATCGTGATGCCGAGGCCGCCCGCGCGTCGATAGTTGCGGGAAAGAAGCATGCCATGACGGGGCCATTTCCCGGACAGGACATCGTGGCTCCGCATCTATCCAGCACCGCCGGGATTTCACCCTCGGCAATCATTTCGCCGCCGCGCCGGATCGAACCGGTTTCTCCGGCTGGCCTGCTGCTGCAAACATTCGCTGCAAGCCAGCTGCTAAGAATTGCCCGTTGGCGAGACATAATCTTGTGCCTGGGCGCGACGCATCGGCAAGTCGAAATCGCCGCTGGAGATGCGGCTCGCTGCTAATATCTGATGAACGCTGCCCGGACCCATTTCAGACAAATCGATTTATTGAAATGTAGCTATAAAAGCGATGTCTTAGATATATTTCATCAACGGAAAGTCATTCATTTACGTGGAATTTATAGAATTATGTCACTCGTCATAATGCCGCCCTAAATTTAATTTAGGCTGAGACCCGAATACGCCTATCTAATTTTCTCGATGCGCGTTACAAGCGGCGCGCTGACACGTCGCCTGCGACGGATATTGGAGCGCCAAGGCTCCCCTTTGTCCCTTACTAGCCTCACGAAGCCGGGATGTGCCGCTGTTGGTGCATGCCCGTCCTACTGCATTGGGCAAAGGATACCCAGATGATCACCGGCACCGTAAAGTTCTTCAACGCCGACAAGGGTTTCGGTTTCATCGCTCCGGAATCGGGCGGCGAAGATAATTTTGTTCACATCAGCGCGGTGGAACGGGCCGGCATGGGCACCTTGAACAAGGATCAGCGCGTGTCCTACGAACTGGAAACCGATCGTCGCGGCAAGACCTCCGCCGTCAATCTCCAGTCGGCTTGAACAAACCGAAGCGGCGGGCCTCTACCGAGGTCCGCCGGTCTTGGCCGTCGGACACGGGAGAGAAGTTATGTCATCGCTGGCATTTTATCGCGCACAAGCCGATCTCCAGATGATCGCAGCTGATGCCGCAAGCCTGCCTCAGGTGCGTGACCGATGCCTGAGAGCAGTGTCGGCCTGGACGCAACTGGCCGATCGCACTCAGAAAATCGAATATGCTCGGAAAGAGAAATTAGGCACTTAAGGGTGCAAGCTCAGTCAGGGCATGGAAATCGATCGTCAACCGCAGCACATGATTTTTGCCTAACCTGACTTCTATAATTCTTTATTGGTCTAGAAAGAATGGCCTTGCTCGAACAAACGCCATGCCTGCCACGCAATTCAAAGTCGCGAACATCGATCGGTCAGATTTACTCCTGCCAGATAGGACAGCGAACGGACAGCAATTCAACAGCGCAAATAAGTAGCGAAACGCTCAGAACGGGCGTTGCTGCTGTCCCACCACCCTCCTTCTCAGACACGTATTTGAAGGAAAGCATGTCTATTGGGCACTCGTTCAACGAAAGCACAATTTTGAGCCGAACCCATTTCGCGGCTGTGTCAGGAATTCTTGTCATCGTCAGCCTGCCGGCCATCGCCCTGCTCGTGGTGAAAATGATGACCTCCTACTTAGCGGGGCACTGAGTAAATTGGAGCAGATCGACGCCAAGACATACGGAATATTCAGCGCGCAGTGTGCATCAAAGCGAATATCCGTGCCGATATGATGCGGGCAAGCCAGAACAAAAATAGCAAAATATACTGATATAATTTTCCAGTTTGCGCGGCGACTTTTTCATGCGGCTGGCAGGCCTGCCATTGAAATATAAATTTCCATCCCTATCTGCTTACAATCGCTGGCATTGGAAACTAAGCACCGGCGGCTGAGAGACCATAGTGCTCCCGCTTATAAGAGGGGGCGTTGCCATGGATCTCAATCACCAGTACTTTGAGCACCAAATATCGCTTATGCGCGCAAGCGCTGCGGGAACGCGGCTTGCAAGAACGCGACACCTCGCGGCAGCCGGCGTCACGGCGTACCGTATCAGCAACCATCAATCCGGCATTGGAGCAGACGCAGCAGACGGCTGGGTCAGAAGCTCGCACCACCTTCATGTGTGGATTGATCGCGATTTCGGGATCGCAACATGAGCCGGCTGCTCAACGTTGATCTCCCTCAGGCAGACGTGGAGCGGCAATGCGCCGAGCATCAAGTGTCAATCAGTGCCATCGAGCCTCTCCCGAGCGGCGGCACGCATCTCGTCTGCGTCAGGCCAGAAGGGGCTGAGGAGATGCGTCAGGTTTTCTCGGACAAACTGATCCCTGGCATCGTCCGGCGCTACCCATTTTATCGCGCACGAGGGCCGTGGTGATATCGAAAGAAACCAGCCCCCGCTTTCCCGTGGCACTTGCGGAGTCGAATTCGTCATGACCCATCCGATGCTGCAATTCTGCCTCAGTTCCAACGGCGACCAATGGTATCTGGCCCGTGGAAACGGCACCGATAGAACTTCGGTGGTGCATGAACCGAACCGCTCCTCAGGCGGCGCCGTTACAAGCATCTCGATTGAGGACTTCCTGCGTGGGAATCCGGAAGCGCCTGAGCGTCAGGACTTCGTGAGGTTGGTCGCTGATCTGCTCGGCAACGAGCTTGACGACTGCAAAGCCCGCAAGGACGTTCTGTTAATACAACTTCGCGATGCCACCGAAGAAGACGCAGCGAATGCCTTGCTCGGCGCAAAAGTGCAGCTGCCACTGACGACGCCCTATGAAGCCTTGGAATTTTTCAACTGCATGGTGGACGTTGTGACGGGTCAGCGCGCCATTGAGGTAGGGGAAGATGCCCATCGAATCCGCCCCGGTTTCGGAAGCACTCACGGGTAACGTCGGCAAGCTGGATCGGACATCGACACTGTCCGTTCATGAGAATGTGGAATGGCGCGCTGGTCGGCAACTAAGGGCGCGAGGCAGCGGTTTCGGCCGTCGACCCTTATACGACGCTCAAAGCCCAAATCTCGATTCCTAGGTGCGGACGTTCCGCTATACCGAGGGCAGTCGACCAAGTTCGGTCATAGACCGCTTGGTGCAGCAATGCTCGTTGTGGGCAACATCCGACGGTGCTTGTAGAGGATGACGATGCTGAGGATATCTTTAGTGTCTTTATTCAGCAGAAACGCTACTTCTCTGGTGCCAGCGCCTCAATAATTCTGCAGTCGCCAATGGTGGTGCCCGAACAACAATCGAGCTTGCGAACCAGTTCCGCGCGCAGCTTCGACAGATCCGCCAGCTTGCGATCGATTTCGGCGATGTTCGCTGCCGTTATCGCATCGACCTCGGCACAGGGCGCGTCGGTGTCATCGGCCAGTGCCAGCAATGCCCGCACTTGCGCCAGCGAGAAACCGAGATCGCGCGAGCGTCGGATGAACGAAAGCCGGTGGAGGTGCTCCGCCTCATACAGACGGTAGTTCCCTGCGCTGCGGGCCGGCAGCGGGATCAATCCCTCTTTCTCGTAGAAACGTACCGTCGCAACGCGTGTATCGGTCAGTTTCGCCAGAGCGCCGATTTTCATGCTTGACCCTATCGCGACTTCAGGGTGCATAGGTCGACGCCATATTCAACCTGCCGGACGCGAATCATGGCGCACGACTGCTGCTCGAAGAAAGACGATACCCTCGCCCTGCTGGCCGAGAAGAAGGACCAGCGGCGGGTGCTGATCATCGTGCTGGCCATCAATCTGGCGATGTTCGTGGCCGAGTTCGGCGGTGGGCTGGTGGCACGGTCTTCGGCCTTGATGGCCGATTCCGTCGACATGCTAGGCGATGCGATCGTGTACGCGTTGAGCCTTTACGCACTGCATCGCGGCGCGCGCTGGGAAGCCGGTGCAGCCATCGTCAAGGGCGCGATCATCCTGGCGTTCGGCATCGCCGTGATCGTCGAGATCGCCAGCAAGATCGCCAATGGCGTGCCGCCGTCGTCCTCGTTGATGCTTGGTTTTGGTGGACTCGCGCTTGCAGCCAACCTGACCTGCCTCGCGCTGCTCTGGCGTTGCCGCAAGGCCAACGTCAACATGTCGAGCACCTTCGAGTGTTCGCGCAATGACGTGGCATCGAACGTCGGGGTTCTTGTCGCCGCTGGGCTGGTCGCTATCACCGGCAAGGTCTGGCCCGACATTGCCGTTGCCGGCGTCATTGCTCTAATCTTCCTGCGCTCGGCATTGAAGGTTCTAGCCGAGGCCGTTCCTGCCTGGCGCACTGCGCGCGATGTGACGAGCGAGAGTTGCAGGTGACACCGCCGCCCCAATCCCGTACCACAGCAAGGATGTCCTTTCGGCGCTTTTATCTCCTGCTGCTGATGCTGGTGTCGTCCTTCGTGACGAGCGCCTTGCTGCACGCTGCCGAGATTGCAGGGCCGGTGACGATCGAATGCTCGGGATACGTGCATAGCGAAGGCGACTTCGACGAAACCCAGGGTGATGCCGACAAGGGCGTGCCTCACCATCATGCGGGTTGTCAGGGCGGGATTTCGGCCCTGCCATCGCGTGAACTGGTTCCCGACATCTACCGGCTGCTGCATGCGCCTGTTCCGGCTGCGCGTTCGGCTGCTCTTGGCCGCTGGATTTCCGGCCCGGACCTGCGTCCTCCCATCGCCTGATTGAATTTCACCGGCTGACCGTGCGGGCTTGCCTGCGCGTGACGCCTGTCGTCATTCGATCAGGATTTTCCACATGTACAGGATCATTGCGGCCTTGCTGGCCGCCACGTCGTGCACTGCCGTCGCGCAGGCGCAGGACATCGCCGCGCCCCCTTCGTTGGCGGCGACAACCGGAACGTTTACGCTGAAAGATGCTGTCCTGGCCGCCGGAGGCAGCGCGCCTGCCATCGAGGCGGCCCAGGCCGGGGTCACCGCCGCTGAGGCAGGCCGCAAAGTTGCCGGTCTCATGCCAAACCCCATTGTACAGGGGCAGGTAGAGAACGTGGTGGGTACCGGCCCTTATCGCGGTCTTCGCAGCAACGAGACAACGGTCGGCTTCATGCAGACGCTTGAATTGGGCGGCAAGCGGGAGGCACGCGTAGCCGTTGCCTCTGCTCAGTTGTCGCGCGCCGAACTAGAAGCGGCGATCATCGCGGCGGACGTGCGGCTGCAGGTCTCGCAGCTCTATGTCGATGCCGTCGCTGCCGAACGGCGGTTGACGACGGCCAGGGACCAGTCGCGGATCGCCGGCGATGCGCTGCGAGCAGCCGGTATCCGGGTGCAGGCAGGCCGCGCATCGCCGCTCGAACAGCAGCGCGCCGATGTTGCGAGAGTGAACGCCGAGGCGAATGTGGAACGGCAGGAACGCCTTGCCCGAGCTGCCCGCATCAACCTCGAACGCCGGATTGGTCGCGGTATCGATGGCGCCCTTGATGTGGGCCTGCTCGGTCAGTTGCCTTCTGCGGGCTACGGGCCAGGTGTTCCCATCTCTCCGCAAGGCACTCTGGCTCTGGCTGCTGCCGATGCTGACCTGGCCGTGGCCGATGCCAACGTCAGATTGGCCCGCGCGAACCGAATGCCGGATCTCGATGTCGGCCCTTCGGTGCGCCGCCTCGAGGCGACCAACGACATTGCAGCGGTCTTCACCGTCTCGATCCCGCTGCAGGTCTTCAACAACGGTCGCGCCGCCCTGTCGCAGGCCAGTGCCCAGCGCACGCAGGCCGAGGCCCAGCGTCGGGTCAGTGCGCTCGACATCGAACAGGCGATCACCAATGCGCAGGCGGAAGCGGACAATGCAGCGACGGCTGCGCGGGCCGCGTCCGGCCCTGCGCTTGCCGCCGCACAAGAAGCTGCCCGGATCGCTCGCATCGGTTATCGCGAGGGCAAGTTTGGCCAGCTCGACCTGCTCGATGCCGAACGCACACTCGCCGACACGCGGGTCGCCGCGATCGATGCGCTTGCCGCCTACCAGAATGCCCGCGCGCAGCTGGAGCGCCTGACCGCGCCCGCCGTCGCGCCGGAAGGGGGGAATTGATTACCATGAAGATGAACACGATAGCCTACGCCGCTTTGCCGCTTACGCTGGCCCTCGCGCTTGCCGCTTGTGGTGGCGGAGCGAGCGAAGATGCCGCGCCCAAGCAGGAACAGGCCGACGGTGCGGACGAAGCTGCTCATGCCGATGAAGGCAAGATCACGCTGACTCAGGAGCAGATCACGTCTGCCGGTATCCAGATCGACCGGGCCATGGTCGGTGGATCGGGAACGCTTGAACTGCCAGCGATGATCGACGGCGATCCGCAGGGCACGCAGGTCGTCTCTGCCGCCATCGGTGGACGCGTGGTCGCACTTAACCGCAACCTCGGTCAGTCGGTCGGTCGCGGGGATACGCTCGCCGTCATCGAGAGCCGCGAAGCGGCGCTGCTCAAGGGCGAGGTCGAGGCCAGTCGCGCCCGGCTGGCCCTCGCCAACTCGAACCTATCTCGCGAACAGCGCCTGTTCGCACAGCGGGTTTCGCCCGAGCAGGACCTGATCGCAGCGCGCACCGCCGCCACGGAAGCGCGGATCGCCTACCAGCAGGCACAGGGTCAGGTATCGGCGGCAGGCGCTGGCGGCGGCGGCCTTAACCGCCTCGGCATCTCCGCGCCGATCTCCGGTCAGGTGATCGCTCGCAGCGTGGTGCTTGGCCAGACGGTGGACGCCAACGCTGAACTGTACCGCGTCGCCAATCTATCGAGCGTTTCGCTGTCGCTCAGTCTGCAACCGGCGGATGCCGGGCGGGTGCGGCCCGGCAACGCAGTGACGGTTACTGCGTCCGGGCGTTCTGCAGAAGCGAAGGTGACGTTCGTGTCACCAGCGCTTGATACCGCGACCCGGCTCGTTCCGGTGATCGCCAAGCTCGACAATCGTGCCGGCCAGTGGCGGGTGGGCGAAGCTGTGACCGCCTCGGTCCAACTTACGAGCGAAGGCAGCGGCGGCGCCGCCGATGGTGTCGTGCGCGTGCCGAGCACGGCGGTTCAGACAGTCGAGGGCAAGAGCGTCGTCTTTGTTCGCACGAAGACCGGGTTCCAGGCCATGCCTGTTACCCTCGGCGATAACGCCGGCGGCAGCGTCATCGTGCGTTCGGGCCTCAAGGGCACCGAGCAGGTCGCCGCCACCAACAGCTTCACGCTCAAGGCCGAACTCGGCAAGGGCGAAGCGGCACACGAGGACTGAGCCATGATCGCCGCAACCGTCAACTGGGCGGTCCACAAGCGCTGGCTCGTCCTGCTGCTGACCGCGATCGCCGCCGTCATCGGCGCCGCCGCCTTGTCCCGCCTGCCGATCGATGCAGTGCCGGACATCACCAACAACCAGGTGCAGATCAACGTCCGGGCGCCAGCGCTCTCACCGGAACTGGTCGAGAAGCAGGTGTCCTTCCCGATCGAGACTGCGCTCGCAGGGATTCCGGGTCTCGATTACACTCGCTCGCTTAGCCGCAACGGGTTCTCGCAGATCACCGCAGTGTTCGACGAGAGCACCGACATCTACTTCGCTCGCCAACAGGTGGGTGAGCATCTGACCGGCGTGAAAGAGAACCTTCCCGATGGTGTGAACCCCGAGATGGGGCCGATCGCTACGGGTCTGGGCGAGGTCTATATGTGGACCGTCCGCCTCGAACACCGCAAGGACGACAAGCACGTTCCCGGCGAGCCGGGCATGCAGCCCGACGGCAGCTACATCACGCCCCAAGGCGATCGCCTGACCAACGACATCGACAAGGCGACGTACTTGCGCACCACGCAGGACTGGATCGTCTCACCGTTGCTCAAGAACACCAAGGGCTTGGCGGGCGTCGATTCCATTGGCGGCTATGCCAAGCAGTTCCTTGTCGTGCCGGATATCCAGCGCCTTGCGGCGATGAACGTCACGCTGACAGATCTGGCGACCGCTCTGGAAAAGAACAACACCAGTGTCGGCGGCGGCTTCGTCAACCGCAACGGTGAGGGTCTTGCGGTCCGCTCCGATGCGCTGGTCCGCAACGCCGGCGAATTGGGCAAGGTCGTGATCGCAACGCGCGAAGGCGTGCCGATCATGTTGAACCAGGTCGCATCGGTGAAGACCGGCCAAGCAATCCGCATGGGCTCGGCGTCGGAAAATGGGACCGAGGTCGTTGTTGGCACCGCGATCATGCGCATTGGCGAGAACAGCCGGGTCGTGTCGACGGCCGTCGCGGATCGCCTGAAGGAAATCAATGCCTCGCTCCCGCCCGACGTGATCGTGCAGCCGGTGCTGAACCGTACCGACCTCGTCAATTCGACGATCAAGACGGTCGCGAAGAACCTCAGTGAGGGCGCGCTGCTGGTCATCGTCGTCCTGTTTGCGCTGCTCGGCAATTTCCGGGCTGCGCTGATTGCCGCGATGGTCATTCCGGTCACCATGCTGCTGACCAGCTTCGGCATGCTGCGCACCGGGGTCTCCGCAAATCTCATGAGCCTTGGTGCCCTCGATTTCGGCCTCATCGTCGACGGCGCGGTCATCATCGTCGAGAACGCGCTCCGGCGTATCGCCGATGAGCAGCACTACAACGCTCGCCTGCTCACGGTTCAGGAACGGCTTACCACCGTCGCTACGGCGGCGCGTGAGATGATCCGTCCCTCGGTCTACGGGCAGGCGATCATCATCCTCGTCTACGTGCCGCTGCTCACGCTGACCGGCGTGGAGGGCAAGACCTTCGTGCCGATGGCACTGACTGTCATTATCGCGCTGGCCTTTGCCTTCGTGCTTTCGCTCACGGCGGTGCCGGCGGCAATCGCGATCTGGTTGTCCAACCGGGTCGAGGAGAAGGAAGGCCGCATCATGTCCTGGCTCAAGGCTCGCTATGAGCCGGGTCTGGACGAGGCCATGAAGCGCCCGGTGCTCACCGTAGGCTCCGGTGTCGTCGGGTTCGTCGTCGCCATCGCTGCCTTTATGACGCTGGGCCAGGTGTTCCTGACGCAGCTCGACGAGGGCGATCTCCTGATCCAGGCCCTGCGCATTCCGGCGACCTCTGTCCAGCAGAGCCAGGCCATGCAGGTCCCGATCGAGAAGATGGTGTCGAAGCAGCCGGAAGTGCAGTTCGTCTTCTCCAAGACCGGCACCGCCGAACTGGCCTCGGACCCCATGCCGCCCAACGCCACCGACATGTTCGTGATCCTGAAGCCCCATGACCAGTGGCCGGACAAGAGCGTGACCAAGGACGACCTCATCGCGCGCATGGAAAAGGAACTGAACAAGTTCCCCGGCAATGCCTACGAGATCACGCAGCCGATCCAGATGCGCTTCAACGAGCTCATCGCCGGTGTGCGCGGTGACGTGGCGGTGAAGGTGTTCGGCGAGAACTTCAACGCGATGAACGCCACCGCCGAGAAGATCGCAGGCGTGCTTCGCCGCACGCCGGGCGCTGCCGACGTGAAGGTGGAGCAGACCACGGGCCTTCCCATGCTCGACATTCGCGTCAACCGCGACGCCATGTCACGGCTCGGGGTCACGGCGCAGGATGTGCAGGACATCGTCACTGCGACACTCGGTGGACGCGAGGCTGGCATGATCTTCGAAGGCGACCGCCGCTTCCCGGTGGTGATCCGTCTCTCCGAAACCCAGCGTTCGGACATCGGGCTGCTCCAGCAGGTGCAGGTTCCGGTTTCCTCCAGCGGGGCCGGCCTGCAGTTCGTGCCGCTCTCCAGCATCGCGGATATCAGCGTCGTCGATGGGCCCAACCAGATCAGCCGGGAGAACGGCAAGCGCCGTGTCGTCGTTCAGGCCAACGTGCGTGGCCGTGATGTGGGCAGCGTGGTCGCCGATGCGCAGGCTGCCATCGCCAGAGATGTCCGCCTGCCTGCAGGCAGCTATCTGGAATGGGGTGGCCAGTTCGAGAACCTCGCTTCCGCACGCGACCGCCTGCAACTCGTGATCCCGGCCTGCTTCGCGCTGATCCTTCTTCTGCTTTACGGCGCGCTGGGATCGGTACGCGATGCTGCGATCGTGTTCACCGGAGTGCCCTTGGCACTAGTGGGCGGCGTGCTGCTGCTGTTCCTGCGTGGCATGGACTTTTCCATCGCCGCAGCCGTTGGCTTCATCGCGCTATCGGGCATCGCGGTGCTCAACGGCCTTGTCATGGTCTCCTCGATCCAGGACCTAATGCGCAAAGGCATGGATCGGGCAGAAGCCGCTCGAACCGGGGCTATCCAGCGCCTGCGTCCGGTCGTCATGACCGCGCTCGTTGCCAGCCTCGGCTTTGTGCCGATGTCGTTGGGAACGGGTGCAGGCGCCGAAGTGCAAAAGCCGCTGGCCACGGTTGTCATCGGCGGGCTGATCTCGGCCACGCTGCTGACGCTGTTCGTGTTGCCTACGCTCTATGCGCGGTACGGTCGCAAGGACGTACCGCTCGGTGAACCGCAGCGCCAGCCCGATGGATCTAACGTCGCGCCGAAGGCTCACTGATGGACTGTGGGAGGAAGTCGCCCAATGAATGGTTTCCTCCCCAGCCATTGAGGAGAAGGAACTTGATGATGGTGATCAATGCGCTGCGTTTGCTGGCCTAAAGGAATCCTATCAAATCGGCGTGGCCCGTGCTTAGGGGCACTGCTCCGGCTTACGCCGGAAAGGTCGGCTTCCTGGCAAATCCCGCTTGCGCGCAGTGCGCTCTCCGGCTAGCTCGTCTCATCCGTTTTCCCCGTGAGGGATGGCGGACAAGATCGCGCCGGTGCCTCGAAAGAGGCTTAAAATGGGAACACGGTGAGAGGGTTGCGATCCTCGAATCCGAGGCTGTCCCTGCAACTGTAAGCGGTGAGCGAGATACACATCACGCGGCAGGGCAAGGGCCCCTGCCGTAGCCACTGGGCCGGACGCTAAATCCTGCGAGGCCTGGGAAGGCCGTGTATCAAGCTATGACCCGCGAGCCAGGAGACCTGCCTGCGTCCGGTCGCTCTTGCTTTGGTCCAGGGGATGGCCAGGGCACGGTGTTTCTCCGTCTGAGCGACGAACCAGCGGCAGGGGCCGCACGGTGCGCTGAGCGGTCGTCCCTTCGTTATGGGCGCCCGGCCGGTCGGTGCGCCGGCCGTTCGTGAACGGCAGACCCCTGCTCCGGATCGCATGGCGCTCGACAGGGGGATAAGATGAAGTTCGCTACAATTTCGCACACGGCGCTTGCCGTGGCGCTTGGTCTTGCCTGGAGCACGCAGGTTTGTGCCGAGGAAACCGGTGAAGATCAGGCCATCGTTGTCACCGGCACCAGCCTTGAAGAAACGCTGCCGCAAGAGCTTTCCCGCTACGGCAACGACGTGGTGACCGTCAGCGAAACGCAGATCAAGGGCAGCGGCGCGGTAGACGTGGTCAAGGCGCTGGAATCAGTACCTGGGCTCTACATTCGCGCCCGTAACGGGCCGTTCACCTACGTCGATGTGTCGCTGCAGGGTTCGCGCACGCAGGACGTGCTCTGGACGATGGACGGCATCCGCCTCAACAACCGCCTCTATGGCGGAACATCGCCCAACGACACGCTTGCTGCCAGCATGATCGAGCGTATCGAAGTGCTGCGCGGCGGGGAAAGCCTGTTCTACGGCACGCAGGCTTCGGCGGGTGTCATCAACGTGGTGACGCGCGGCTTTACCGACGATTTTAACGGCCAGGTCAATGCCTCCGTGGATTCCTGGGGCGGCACCACGGTAGATGGCTACTTGCGCGGCGCGGCAGGCAACCACCGCTTCGTGGCCTATGCTTCGCATAACCGGTCGGAAGGCTACACGCCTTACAGCGCCTATCAGCCCAGCCTCACCGATCGCCACCTCGGCTACGACTTGTGGTCGGCTGGTCTCAAGTACCAGTACGACCTCGCCCCCGATCTGGTGCTCAATGCCCAGTACCAGCACACCAAGGCCAACCTCGACAACCTCTCGCCCACGCGCATCCGCGAGAGCCGCAACGATCGCAACGAGGAAATCGCCAGCGTCCGCCTCGATTACACCGGCAGCGACGCCGTGCAGTTCTTCCTCAAGGGCTATTTCCATGACTGGAAGACGGCCTACGTCCAGATCCGCAATTCGCTTCCCGACCTGCAACCGCAAGTGATCTACCCGGCAGGCACGTTCTGGGGCTATCGCGATTGGGGCGGCAGCGCGGTGGTCAAGCTGCATCTCCATCCCGGCCTCGAGTACCTGCTGGGCTATGATTTCCAGAACTTCAGCGGGCGTGATGACGTGCTGCTGATCGCGCCGACCAGCGAGCAGGTCCATGCCGGAATCTTCCAGGTCCGTACCACCGACGAGATTTCCTCGAAGGGCCGCCTTGCCGCGGGCCTGCGCTACAACCGCACGGACGGGGCGAAGAAGACGATCTGGAACCTGTCCGGCCGCTACGACTTTGCCGACGCGCTCTATGTCGAGGCGAACGGCGGCACCTCCTTCGTACTTCCCGACGCCTCGCAGCTTTATGGCAACGACCCCTGCTGCGAGATCGGCAACCCGAACCTGAGCCCGGAGCAGAGCCTCAACCTCAACCTTTCCGCGGGCGGAATTTTCCCGGCAGGCGCGGTCACGCTGGGCTGGAAAGCGACCTACTTCAATCGCCGCATCACCAACATGATCGACTACGATTACGACAACCCGGCCTATCCAAACGGCACTTACGCCAACCTCGACGGCAAGGTCCGCTCGCAGGGCGGCGAATTCGAACTGACGGCGCAGATGGCCGGGGGCTGGAGCCTCAATGCCAGCTATACCTACGCCCGCGTGCGCGAGAGGGGATCGTCCACCCAGCTTGACCGCAATCCCCGACAATACGCGAAGGGTACCTTTGCCTATGCGCCGGCGGACCTGCCGTTCGGCGCCAATCTCTCGGTCAACTGGATCGGCGACGTATGGTCCACCGCTTCGGGCTTCGGCCGCCGGAACTATGGCAACTACGCGCTGGTGGACGCCGGGGCCTACCTCTACGTCGACGGTGCGGCGCGCCGGAACCGCTTCGGCGTCAATGTCGAGAACCTGTTCAACCGGGAATATGCAACACGGGGCTATCAGTCGGCGGTGACCGACCAGGGCGCGCTGGATGGCAGCAACAGCCGCTTCCTCTACTTCAGCCGGGGCGTGCCGCGCACGCTGCGGATGAGCTACGGCCTGAGCTTCTGAGGCCATGAGCACACTCCAGCCTCGGCCCCATCCTCGAAAGAAGCGCTCGCGCAGCCTGCTACCGCGCCCGATCCTTGTCCTTCATCGCTGGCTCGGCGTCTTCGTCGGCCTGCTGATGACGATCTGGTGCCTCTCGGGCTTCGTGATGATCTATGTGGACTATCCGAGGCTGGAGCCTTCCGCACAAGTGCAGGGCCTTGCCCCACTGCATCTGCCGCCGTCCGCCAGCTTCGACACCGTGGACATGGCACCGGACACGCCGATCTCGTCCGCCCGCGTCGAGATGCTGGCGGGGCGTCCGGTCCTGCGGGTCGTGCCCGGTGAATCCACCGACCGCACGATCCCTCAGATGCGCGCGATCCCTGCCGCCTTCGATCTGACGAGCGGCAAGGCGCTGGCCACGCCGGATCGGCAGGAGATCGGCAGGATCGCGCAGGATTTCGCGAATGGTCACGGCATTGCGGGCGAGCCTCGCGCCCCCGTGGAAACCGGGATCGACCAATGGACCGTGCAAACCTACCGGCGCAACGCGCCGCTCTACCGGGTGGACTTCGCCGACGACGCCGGAACCGAGATCTACATTTCAGGCGGGTCCGGTGAAGTCGTGCAGGAGACGGCGCGCTTCCAGCGCTTTTGGGGCTGGCTGGGCGCGGTGCCACACTGGCTTTATCCCACGATGCTGCGGCAGAACGGCGCGCTGTGGAACGAAGTGGTCGTCTGGACCTCGCTTGCGGGATGTTTTCTCACGGTGACGGGCATCTGGGGCGGCATCGCTCGCGTGCGCCGAAAGCGCGATGGCCGGATCGGGTCGCCCTACAAGGGGCTGTGGTGGTGGCACCATGTCTTCGGGCTGTTCTTCGGACTGCTGACGCTGACCTGGGTGGCAAGCGGCCTCTTCTCCATGAACCCCTGGGGGTTCCTCGACAGCAGGGCTGAATTTGCCGAGCGGGAGAGGCTGGCCGGTTCGATGCCATGGCGCGACGTTCGGAAGGCCCTGTCCGCCTTGCACGATCTTCCGAACGATACCCTGCGGATCGAAACCGCGCCGCTGGGTGGCCGAACATTCCTGATCGTGTCCAGGGCCGACAGCCGGGCGCAGCGCCTCGACGCCAAAGGCAAGGCATCCTTGCTGACGCCGGACGAACTGCGTGCTGCCTTTTCGGGGCAGCCGACCATCGCGTCGTTGGAGCTGCTGTCGCAGGAGGACGCCTACTATTACCGCCACCGCTTCGCCGCACCGCTTCCGGTCTGGCGCGCGGTGCTGGCGGATGGAGAGAAGACGCGGCTCTACATCGATCCCACCAGCGGCCGGATCCTGCGTGCTTTCGACCGCAACGGGCGGGGGTTCCGCTGGTTACAGGATGGCTTGCACAGCCTCGACTTTCCCCTGTTGCGTAAACGCCCGTGGTGGGATTTCATCGTGCTGCCGTTGCTGGCTGCCGTCACGCTGGTCTGCGCGACCGGAACCTGGATGGCCTGGAACAAGGTATACAGAGACATTCGCCGTCTTGCGCGGCATCTGCAAACGACGCCGGGAACACACGCTACGAAGGTGAGAAGCACCGGCCAAGACACGTCGTTCAGGTTCAGCTGCAATTCGGTAAATCGACCGCAGTCATCAGAGAACCGAGATTACGCGCTCTATGTCCGCTTAGTCGGTGGCAACTGACCACTACCCTAGGGTAGGGATGTCAGCTATTCTGTCACCAAAGCTCAAAGCGGGCCGAGCACAGGTGATTTCCCGAGCCCGGTCCTTCATCGTGCTCATCTCTGCGTCTCATGGACGACCGGTTACGGGATCGCCGGCGAGACTGCTGAACGACCTGCACGGACGCATAGCAGCGGTTTCGGCCGTCGACCCATTGTTGCCGTCTAGCGTTTGATTTACGCTTCTCAGGTGCAGACAGTCCGCTTGCAGACACCGCAGGCGGGCTTAGCGGCGAGCGAACAGGTCCATGTTTGCATCCCCCCATGCCTTCAGCGCCTCGATGATCGGCGTCAGGGTGCGCCCACGCTCGGAGAGCCGATACTCCACTTTTGGCGGGACCTGAGCGAATATCTCCCGATCGATCAGTCCATCGACTTCCAGTTCGCGCAGCTGGTTCGTGAGCGTGCGCTGTGTCACGGTCCCGCTACGCCGCCGCAGTTCATTGAACCGCACAGGTCCGTCTTGGAGATGATAGAGGATCACGGCCTTCCACTTGCCGTCGATCAGACTGATGGCAGCCTCCACGGCGCAGCCGGGTGAGCAGTCGAAGCGGGAATGGCGGGCCTTAGACAAAGACGGTATCCTACTTGATACTAGGGGCAATTTTTGTGCGTATGGCGCACAATGCCACCATGCCTAGATGGTGAGGGCAACTGCAAAAGGAAGCATCTCCCATGCGCGCCGTCGCCTATCGTCATCCTGGTCAGATCGACCAGCCCAATGCTCTTCTCGATCTGGAACTGCCCCGCCCTCAGCCGAGCGGCCGCGACCTGCTGGTTGCCGTTCAGGCGGTGTCCGTCAATCCGGTGGACACCAAGGTCCGCGCCGGCGCCGCCCCCTTCAGCGGCCGCGAGGAACGCATATTGGGCTGGGACGCCGCAGGCACCGTCGAGGCTGTCGGGCCGGACGTCACACGGTTCAAGGTTGGCGATGCAGTCTTCTACGCAGGTGATATCGCGCGGGATGGCAGCAACGTCGAATATCAGCTGGTGGACGAGCGCATCGTCGGCCACGCGCCCTCCACTCTGTCGGTCGCCGAAGCGGCCGCCCTGCCCCTGACGGCTATCACCGCCTGGGAAACCTTGTTCGACCGGCTGCGTGTGCAGGATCGGACGGAGGAGAAGCCCGCCACCCTCCTGATCATCGGCGGCGCAGGCGGTGTCGGATCGATCGCGATCCAAATCGCGCGGGCTGGCACCGACCTCACGATCATCGCCACGGCATCGCGTCCGGAAACTGCCGATTGGGTGCGCAGCCTCGGTGCCGATCATGTCATCGACCACAGCGGGCCGATGGCACCGCAGATCGCAGCTCTCGGGCTCGATGCGCCGCGCTTCGTCTTTTCGACCACCCACACCGATCGGCACCTTGCCGACATTGCCGAACTGATCGCGCCGCAGGGCCGCTTTGCATTGATCGACGACCCGGCCAGCCTGGACATCGTCGGTTTCAAGCGCAAGGCGGTGTCCGTCCATTGGGAACTGATGTTCACCCGGTCGCTGTTCGACACATCGGACGTGGCGGAACAGGGCAAGCTCCTCGACGAGGTTGCTGTGCTGGTAGACCAGGGCGCAATCCGCACCACGCTGACGCAAACGCTGTCGCCGATCAATGCGGCAAACCTGATCGCTGCGCATCGCCAGGTCGAAACCGGCTCCACGCGCGGCAAGATCGTGCTGGAGGGTTGGGGCGATGACTGAAACGGACAGCAGTACCGTGGTCCATCTGATCGCGCGCCTCGTCCCACGTCCCGGCAAGGCAGGCGAGCTTGCTGAAGTGATCACCAACCTGTTGCCGCAGGTCCGCGCAGAACCTGGCTGCATCGCCTACCTTGCCCATGAAAGTCACGATGAACCGGGTGTCATCGTCATGATCGAGGCCTGGGCGCACCAGGCCGCGCTGGACGCCCATGCCGCTGCGCCGGCGTTTACCGCCCTGGCTGCCCGGTTCGACTCCCTGTTGGCCAAGCCGCCGACGCTGGAACGGCTGAAGCGCCTCGACTGACCACCCGCCTCAGGCGGTGCGCATCATCCGGCGCAGCGCCTGGGGCGGTTGCCCGTAGTTGCGCATGAACACCTCGCGCATGCGGCGCAGATCGATGAACCCTACCTCGCGCGCCACTGCCTCCAGGCTGTGGCGCGTATCTTCCAGCAGCAGCCGGGCGGCTTCGAGCCGTAGCTGCTCCACCGCCTTGGCCGGCGACTGACCGGTTTCGGCGCGAAATGCCCGGCTGAACTGGCGGGGCGACAATGCCGCCACTTCCGCGAGCTCCTCTACCGTCAGCGGATTGCCGAGATGGCTGCGGGCGTGGACCAGAGCTTTCTGGATACGATCACTGCTGGGCGCCAGATCCAGCATTTCCGAATGCTGCGACTGCCCGCCCGCCCGGCGATGATGCATCACCAGCCGCCGGGCGACCGATCGGGCGACCTCCTGCCCGAGATCCTTCTCGACCATCGCCACCACGACATCCAGCCCGGCCGTCAGGCCGGCCGAGGTCCACACTTTTCCTTCGTTGATGAAGATGCGATCGTCCTCGACCCGGATGCCGGGGAAACCGTCGCGCATCAGCCTTGCGTAGGCCCAGTGCGTCGTCGCGCGCCGACCATCGAGCAGCCCCATCTGCGCAAGCAGGAAAGCACCGGTGCACAAGCCCGCTACCCGCCTCGCCGGCTCGGCCGCAGCATGGAGCGCCACCAGTGTCGCTGCCCCCTGAAGGGGCGGTGGCGTCAGCCCGGCCATCAGCAGCAGGGTATCGACAGTTCCGGCGTCGCGAAGCGGCACGGTCGGCACGGCAAAGCCGCTCGACGACGCGACTGGCCCACCCTCCACCGAATAGATGCCCAGCGTGTAGAAAGCTTCTTCCACGACGACGTTGGCCAGTTCGAACGCGGCTTGCGCCCCGAGTGCCAGAAACTGGAAGCCCGGCGTCAAGACCATCGCGACGTGCGGCATCGCTTCATCTCCATATGTCCTAAATCATGTCGTTATACGTCATTTAAGCCACTGTCCATTCGGCTCATAAAGCGGGTGTCGAAAGTCACCGACCGCTTCTTGAAAAGGAATTCTCAATGACCCTTGGAACCGCACTCATCACCGGCGCCTCCAGCGGGATCGGCGCCATCTACGCCGATCGTCTGGCCCGCCGCGGTCACGATCTGATCCTGGTCGCCCGCAATCGGGAGAAGCTGCAGAAGTTGGCTTCTCGCCTGTCCGATCAAACCGGGCGTTCCGTGGAGGTGATCGCCGCCGATCTGGGCGATGCCGAAGACCTTGCCTCCGTCGAAGCCGTGCTGCGCCGGGATGCCAGCATCACCATGCTTGTCAACAACGCCGGGATCGGCACGCATACCAGCCTGCTCGATAGCGATGTGGACCTCATGGAAGCGATGGTCCGCCTCAACGTCACTGCGCCCATGCGGCTCGCCTACGCAGCAGCACCAGGGTTCGTGGCACGCGGCAGGGGCGCGATCATCAACATCGCCTCGATCGTCGCCATCGTTCCCGAAGTGTTGAACGGTGTCTACGGCGGCTCCAAGGCTTTCGTTCAGGCCTTCAGCCTCTCGCTGCACAAGGAGCTGGCGGACAAGGGTATCCGCGTCCAGTCGGTCCTGCCCGGCGCCACCGCAACCGACTTCTGGGAGACCGGCGGTCTGCCCATCGAGAACCTGCCCGGCGAGATCGTGATGCCCGCCGAGGACATGGTGGACGCCGCGCTGGTCGGGTTCGACCGGGGCGAGACCAGCACGATCCCCGCACTTTCCGACATCGGCTTGTGGGACGCATTCGAAGCCGCCCGTGCCGCCCTCGGCCCGCACTTGTCCGCTAGCGCCCCCGCCGCCCGCTTCGGCCTTGCCGACCGCGCAGCCGCCTGAACTCGAAAAGGAACACGATCATGTCGACCATAGCTCCTCTTGCCGAGGCCGATGCCACGGCCGATACCGCAGCGATCTTCCGGGAGGCAAAGGCCCGCATGGGCAAGGTGCCCAATCTCCTGCGCGTCATGGCCCAGGCGCCCGCCGTTCTCGACGTCTATTGGGACGGACGCAATGCGCTGGCCGAGGGGACGCTCCCCGCCAAGGTTCAGGAACAGATCGCCATTGCCGTCGCGGCGGCCAACGGATGCGATTACTGCCTTGCCGCGCACACCGGCGCGGGGCGGGCGGCGGGGCTGACCGCCACCGACCTTGCCGATGCGCAGCTCGGCCGAGCCAGTGACGGCCATGCAGCGGCGGTCCTTGCGTTTGCGCTCGCCGTCAATGCCGATCACGGCCAGACCGGTTCGCTAGCCTTGGAGCAGGCCCGCTCCTCGGGTCTGACGGACGCCGAGATTCTGGAAGTGATCGCTCATGTCGCGGTCAGCATTCTCACCAACAGCATCAACAACATCGTCGGCACCAGCCTCGACTTTCCGCGCATCGCTCGCGTCCAGGCGACGGCCGCATAGTCGAACATACGAACAGAAGGACCAAAGTCATGAAACTTACCGGCAACACCATCTTCATCACCGGTGGGACCAGCGGCATCGGTCGTGCACTTGCCCAAGCGCTGCACGAGCGCGGCAATCGGGTGATCATCTCCGGTCGCCGCCGCGCCTTGCTCGACGAGGTAACCGCCGCTCATCCGGGAATGGCCGCGATCCAGCTCGACATCACGGACCCTGCCAGCATTGCGCAAGCTGCCGAAACGATCAGGCGCGATTTTCCGGAGACCAACGTGCTGCTGAACAATGCCGGCATCATGCCGTTCGATGATGCAGCAGGGGAAATCGACGATGTCATGGCGCAGGGACTTCTCACCACCAATCTGCTCGGGCCGATACGCATGACGTCCGCGCTGATCGAGCATCTCAAAACCAAGTCGGATGCGACCATCCTCTACACCAGCAGCGTACTCGCCTTTGTGCCGCTCGCGACCAACGCCATCTATTCCGCGACCAAGGCGGCGCTGCATTCTTACACTTTGTCGCAGCGCTTTCAGCTCTGCAATACCAGCGTCAAGGTTCAGGAGATCGCCCCGCCATGGGTCGACACGGATCTCATCTACAGGAGCGGAGACCCGCGGGCGATGCCGCTGGGCGACTTCATCGAACAGACCATGTTGGCACTGGCCAGCGATGACCCGGAAATCTTGGTCGATGCTGTAAAGCCGCTGCGCGACAATCCAGGAGCGCAGGAACATGCGCTGGTCACCGCCTTCAACCAGAGCGTGGCGGACAATCCAATCCCAGTCGCCGTTTGAAAATCAAGAAGCGGGGTCACCGCTGACCCCGCTTCTTGCGTCGACCCTTAGGAGACTCTCACGTATCAAATCCGGTACCTCGGGTGCAGACAGTCCGATTCCGGAAGCGCGACCAAGACACGCTCCTCCACTCCGGTATCACCTCCGCTCGGTATTTCGTCACACTTGCCATCGAATGGAGGCCCAATTAAGCCAATTTGATGGATAGTAGCCAGCCGCATGCCATCATTTTAGCGCACCCCAATGATCAAGCATTTGCTATTACCCTTTCACAACTCTTGCATACCGATGCCCCCCGCGTTTCCCTTCAAGTCAATAGTGCGCTGGGGTCGGCACCGGTCATCCAGAAGGTGCATGGCCCCTTCATTCTAGTTGTTTCAGAAAGCCTCTTGGCCGACCCCATCTATTCCCAGGTGGCGCAGACTTTCCACAACGCGGCACGCGAAGGTCGTCTCCTGTCGGTCAGCCTCCACCCCTTCCCTCAAAAACTCGACTTCCCGAAACGCGTCTATGTCCAGATGAGCGAAGTCGCCCCGGGCTCAAATCCCGCAGCGATCGAACGCGTCGAAAAGTGGCTGAAAATGTCTTTGCAAATTCCTCCGGCTGGGCAACCAGCCAGTTCGCTTATGATGCAGCCCGTTCGAAATTTAGCGCTTCCCACCCGCACAAAGACCCTACTTTCGCGAATGGGAATAGAGCTGATTGGCGAGCTCGTACAACGAAGAGAGGTCGATCTGCTGAGGACTTACGGTTTTGGCCGTGAGTCGCTCTACGACGTTTACGGGGCTTTGGCCGATCATGATCTCCGGCTTGGAATGGATCCAAGTTCGTGGGATTCTACTAGCGCCTCAGCAGGCACTGCCAGACCAGCAATTGCGACCGAAGCCGCCCAACTCGAACAGCTCAGCGGCGGTGCCAATTTTGAGGTCGAAGGCGATCAATTCGCCATAGTAGAGGCGCATAGCGAAGATGACCGTAGTACAGCCCTTAAACCGCTCGTCACCCAGCTTCAGGAAGCGCTTGTCGTAAAGGCACTGCGTTTCGCGGGGCTGGCGCGACGCTTGGATAACCAGCCAGGCTGGGCAGGCATTGCCGAAGCAGCCGATAGAATCTCTACCCTCCTTGGGCGCCCCTCTCATGAAATTGCTGATGTGTTGGGCCATCTTTATGCACAAACTTTGGAACTGGGCTCGTTTCTCGAGCTCGACCAGAGGCTGCGTAGCGAAAATTCGGAGTCGGCCGGCTCACCCCTCGACCCGGAAATGCGACGACCCCTTGAAGACTTGATTCGTAACTTAGCTCCGTGGCTGAGATCCTTCCCCAGCATTCGTGAGTTGGATGAACAGGCCAGCAACTTTCTTATCCACCATGCTGATCTCCAGCCAACCGTCGAGGTTCTCGAGAGTGCATCAGGGTACGATCTAATCTCGAGTGATACCGCTGATGTGATCCGTGGCCTCGTCGATGCTGCGAATCGAGGAGATTTCCAAGGCGGAAAAGCTGGGGGAATTGCCAAACGGTCGATGATCAATTTGGTGGTTGTAACTACCGTCACGATGGCCGTCGGAATGTTCACCAGCGCGGTAAGCGGCGATTGGGGAGCGACCTCTCCACTTGTGAATCACTGCGCAGGCTTTCTGACGCGTGCAGAAAATGAAATCGGTAAGCTCATAGCCGAGATGCCGGACCTGCGGTACACAATCGAAGCATTCGCAAAGGAGATTGCCAATCACCCGCCCCTGCCCCCAACGGCGCCGAAACAAGAGGCAGCACCCGGTGCACAGCGACGGCGGGGCGAAGACTAAACGGGATTTTTCCCGAGGCATCTGACCTGCCCCCCGAAAGGTCCCTCATTTTGATGTAGAGTCTGCCACTGTAAGGAGCAGACGCATGAGGAAGAGCCGTTTTACCGAGGCGCAGAT
>NZ_JBNPXM010000024.1:0-19419 GCF_050433305.1 Novosphingobium gossypii
GCATCATGCCCGACGCGCTTGTGCAGGCGTCCGGGCCATCGTATTTAACCGCTGGACTCTCGTTATGATCGAGGGACTGCCGGGGGGCAGGTCACTTCCCATGCGTCGAGCTGTTGCCGCGACGGGCGGCGCCTCGGCGAGGACGCGCAGAGCATCAAGAGCGTATCGCGCCGCCCGAGCTGGGCCACCGGCAGCGCGGCTAGGTTTTCCCACGCCATCGTGTCGTACTCTGCATCAGGAGGCCTGCCATCGCCTGCCGCTGAACTCTTATCGGAACGCGTCAACGGGTCAGCGATAATGATGTCGGAAGGGAGTGGGGATAAGGCCGACGAAAGCCCAATCGACAATATTCATCGCGCGCGAGCCTCGTTCCATCTCCTTGCAATAACGCGACAAAAACCAGACTCGGAACTGATTTGTGCTCTCGGCATTTCGCCGTTCGGAAATGCCACTTACCCCACACCACCCCACAGCGACACGACCCGACAAAGACGGCCTATGACCACCAAACATGCCTCCACTCGATCGCCCCAGATCGTCACCACCGCCGACGCGGACCATGACCCGAGCAATGTGAACCAGCCGGCTCAATGGGCGACCCGCGTCATGCAGGCATACCGAGCGTCGCTAATGAATGTGCACCGGCAACTTGCTCCCTTGCGCAGCTGACGATTGGGTGAGGCGCACTGGGCGGCAGCCCTTCCATACTGATCGCATCTCGCAGAGCGTTGCCGGGTCCGATAACGGCGTCGTCGCTCAGCGGAGGGAGGTTCTGGAAAGGCCCAATCATCCCGGCACGCCTTCATTCAAAGCCCTCGTGCAACCGATGCCGGTTCGCGGAGTTGACGGCAGCACAGATAAAAATGAGAGGTGAGGTAAATGGCTGATCCCAATCCGTCGCACACGACCACCGTTGTCGAGACTCGCCGCAGTTCCGGAGCGAGTGTCGTCATCGCAATCGCCGTGCTGCTTGCGCTAATCGCAGGCGTTTTCTTCGTGAGCCAAATCACCAGCAGCGAAACCGCGAAGAACAACGCGATCACGAACGCCGCCAACAGCGTGAGTAATGCCGCAAGCAAGGCCGGCGATGCTGCTGAAAGCGCAACCAAGTAACACTGCCGGCGATCCGTCGGGCCGTGGGCAAAGAACCATAGACAGCGGCCTGCGTTTCTCACCACGATTGTCATCGCGACGTAGGCTAGCGTCGTTGAGTTTTGCCATTCAGGTGCTAACTGCCGCTGCCACTGTTGCGTGGGGCGATTCGATGTGTAGATCTCTTCCACCGAGGCACATTGCGGCGTAGCCGGCGGGTTCAATTCCCGCCCACCGCCGTCCCCTTTCGCGGGACGACGCGAGAGTGTCTTTCTCCTCTCCGCTGTCCCGGCATTACGCCGCCTCACTTCGGATTGGCTTTCGTAGCGGACGATCGGCAGCGCAGGCAAGTTTGCCGATGACTGCGTAGTAGTGGGTGTCGTTGACGATGCATTCGTAGGTGCGCGGCAGCGCCGTGATCTGGTCCAGCAGCCACTTCCCACGCTTCAGGTTGCCAGGAACGTTGCCGAACAGGACGACCGGGATCGGATTGTCGTTTTAAGCCTCGATCAGCAGCGAGACGCCGCGCAGGGTGAGGGGCCTGAGTCTCGGTCTTCGACTGCAACGAGGATGGGCCGGAGAAGCCTTTGCACGTTGCCGCGAGGAAAGCGATGCTGACGATTTGTCCGCAGGCTACGCGGAAATAGTCGGTGCTTCCTTGAAGCCGTTCGCCGGCTCATGGCCGTGAGAGGCCATTTACTGCTAGCGGTCGAACAGATCTATGACCATGCCCGTCCCAAGGGTCGTGATTACGCCGCGCCCCGAAAGTTCGGTCGTGATGCATCTCTCACAAGACCACGACATAGGCTGCGCCAAGAAAAGCACATGCCAGAAGAACGGGGATCATGCCGATCTTGAACCTGAAGACGGCGATCGCCGCCCCCAGGGCGAGGACAAGCGCTGCAACATTCAGCGAGGTAAGCACCGGAACGTCGAGTCCTTTGCCAATAAAACTGACCGTGCGGGTGCGCGTAAATAGCGTGTGGATCGCGAACCAGACGGCGAGATTCAGAATGACGCCCACGACCGCTGCCGTGATAGCCGTCAGCGCCGAGGAGAGCGCGCGATTGCCGCGAAGCCGCTCGACGAATGGCGCCCCGGCGAAGATCCACAGGAAGCAGGGCACGAAAGTCACCCAGGTAGTGAGGATCGCGCCGAGCGTTGCCGCAACAAGCGGAGACATTCCGGTCGCCTGGCGAAAGGCAGCAAGGAAGCCGACGAACTGGGTGACCATAATCAGCGGTCCCGGCGTGGTCTCGGCGAGACCGAGGCCATTCAGCATCTCGCCCGGTTGCAACCATCCATAGGTGCCGACAGCCTCCTGCGCGACATAGGCCAGAACGGCGTAGGCGCCGCCAAAGGTCACCACAGCCATCTGGCTGAAGAACGTGGCGATTTGCGTGAAGACATTGTCCGGCCCGGCAAATACCAGCAGCGCTATAACTGGAGCTAGCCACAGGACGAGAAGAGTCCCCGAGATCTTCAGCGACCACGCAAGGTTGGGCCGGGCATGCGCGGGCAGGCCCTCGCCCAGCGCGGTATCCGCATCGTGGACGATATTGCCGCCTGCCGAGCCGTGGCCACCGCCGCCCTTGAAGGCGGGAAGACCCGCGCGTCCTCCGAGGTAGCCGCCGATCCCGGCCAGCAAGACAATCAGCGGAAATGGCGCATCCAGAAAGAAGATGGCAACGAAAGCAGATGCTGCGATCCCTCGCATCACGTTGTTCTTGAGCGCTCGCGATCCCACGCGCACCACCGCTTGAAGGACCACGGCGAGGACAGCCGCCTTCAAACCAAAGAACATGCCCTCGATAAGCGGTGTCTGCCCCAGGAGCACGTAGACATAACTGAGGCCAAGGATCGCGAGGAACCCCGGCAGGACGAACAGCGCTCCCGCGACCAGACCGCCCCTGGTCTTATGGAGCAGCCAACCGATGTAGGCGGCAAGCTGCTGTGCTTCGGGTCCGGGAAGGAGCATGCAGTAGTTGAGGGCGTGGAGGAAACGCTCTTCCCCGATCCACTTCTTCTCTTCCACCAGGATACGATGCATGACGGCGATCTGACCAGCTGGTCCGCCGAAGCTCAGGGCGGCGATGCGCGCCCAAACTCCCACCGCTTCGGCAAACGGGATGCCATGATCGCCGGCGCGTTGCGACGGCAACTCAGCAGGTGTGCTGACGACACTGGTCATGGTGCAGGATTCCTCGCGCTGAAGAATGCATGGAACTGGTTGAGGGCCTCGCCGGCTTGAGCGATGCGCTGAAGATCGTCGTCGCACGACGCGCACACACCGGAGAGGATAGCGCCGAGGCCAGGCGTCTCCGGGCGGTTGAACTTGCCATCGGCGATGTCGAGATCGTGAATGATCTCCCCGATGGCGACCAGAGCGGGGTCACCGGTGAGACCGGCGCGCAGCACGATCGTCTCGAAACTGCAGCGGTCCTCCTCGTGGGTGAACTCTGCCTCGGCCATATCGAAGCGAAGCTCGCCAGGCCCCGGCAGATAGCCGCGAACGTCAACGAACTTGAAGGTCGCCTCGGGATCCACGAACCGGCGAATGAGCCAGGCGCAGGCTATTCGGTCGACATGGACGCCGCTGCGCGTCACCCAGACTTTGGATTTGAGGTCGAGCGGTTGTTCGGCGAGGGGTTGTGATCGGCTGACGTCAGGATGTTCGTAGCGCTGGCGATCGAGCTGCTCGAGAGCCGTTTCAGCATCGCGGCGGCCCGATGCTCCGAAGTAGTCGAGGGCTTTGACCTCGCCCATCCGTTTCTGAAGGCGCGCGATCTCGCTACCGCTTGCAGGCCCCGTTTCCAGCAGGCGGCGGGCGCTCTGCGTGATCTCGTCGTAATCAGTGTCCCGGGCGCCATCGAACAAGGCCTTGACGTCCCCATCGGTTATCCCGGCCAGAAGACGAAGGTCGATCAGGATTGCCTCACCCCCATTTGCGACGATCTCGTTGAGCAGTTCCAGAAAGATCGCCTCATGCTCTGGCGCCTTGGGCAGAACATGAACTGCATTCTTGATCGCCACGGCCCCGATCGCCTGAAGCCGGCGCCAGATTTTCACCCGCAGATATGGCGGCTTCGTGGGCAACTGGTGAAGCAGCGCGATCCACTCGGAATGAGGTGTTGCTCGAATCATGATAGATGCATATCTCAATGGTATTGATATGGGAATAGGTATATCTAATGAGACGTGCGACGCTGGGATGGCTCTCGGAGTACGTGATGGGGATGGTCGCTGCCTGCGCTGCCACTGCGGCACCAGCCCAGGCGGAGGATGTGAAAGAAGGCCTGTCAATCTCCGGAGCGATGCGTCTGCGCTATGAAGCCATCGACGGGCAGCCACGGGTGGGCTTCAACAGACGCGATGATTTGCTGAACTTGCGTACCAATGTGCTGGCTCGATACCGCAAGGCCGACATCGAGGTTGCGGTCGAACTTTATGACAGCCGGGTCTGGGGTGACCGGGTTGGTACGCCTGTATCGACTAACGAGGTGAACTCGTTCGAGCCGGTTCAGGCCTATGTCGCGGGTACCTTTCAGGATCCGCTCGGCGCTGGCTCGAAGATCACAGTCACCGTCGGTCGCATGATGCTCAACCTCGGCTCGCGGCGCTTGGTCGCCGCCGACGATTACCGTAACACGACCAACGGCTACACCGGCGTGAAGGCCGATTTCGCCGCCGGGGGCCGATGGAAGGGCACTTTCATTTACACTTTACCGCAGGTTCGCCTGCCAGATACGTTGGACGACGTTCGTTCAGCCAAAGTGAAGCTTGATCGGGAAAGCTTCGACCTCGTCCTTTGGGGCGGTCAACTTAGCCGGGCGAGAACCATTGGCTCCGCGACCCTCGAACTTACCTATTTTCATCTGGGAGAGCGCGATGCCCCAGGGCGGCCGACCCGCGACCGCTCGCTCGACACCCTCGGTAGTCGCGTGATCGTCGAGCCGAAGGTTTCAAACTTCGACTATGAAATTGAAGCGTTCTATCAAACTGGGTCGGCCAGCACGTCAATAACGGCATCCGCCCGACGCCAGAGCGTGGCTGCGAGCTTTATCCATGCCGACGTGGGCTACACTTTACCGGGCGCCTGGACGCCGCGTTTGTCCGTCGAATATGATCGGGCGAGCGGCGACAAGCCCGGCGGGAAGTTCGGCCGTTTTGATACCCTCTTCGGTATGCGCCGCGCCGACCTCGCCCCGGCTGGGCTCTACAATGCCCTTGCGCGAACCAACATCGAAACGGTCGGTATCCGGCTCGAGGCCAAACCTAGCAAGCGTCTCGACTGGTTCGCCGCCTACCGGCCCATGTGGCTTGCTGCCCGCCAGGACAGTTTCTCGTCGACCGGCGTGCGTGACGCAGCTGGGAGCTCAGGCGATTTCGCCGGCCACCAGTTAGAGGGCCGAATCCGGTACTGGGTTATTCCGAAGCGCCTTCAATTTGAGTTGGACGGCTTGGTCCTCGCCAAGGAACGCTTCCTGCGGGACGCTCCAAACGCCACGGCAGGCAAGTGGTCGCGATATGTCTCCTTCAACCTGATCGCGACCATCTGAAATCCTTCCAGCACGGGTAACTCCGAAAGGCCAAAGTCCAGCATGATTGACTGGTTCTGGCGAGTAGGACAGGTCTGCTGCAGATGAGAACGACTGGGTTGGTCGCGACCTGGCGGATAGCGGACCTTCCGCACCGCGGAATCTGAAATCCGGTGCTGAGGGTCCGAAATGGGTCGCTTGCACGAATACTGGACTTTCCCAGCCATGCCCACACGCTTGCGGTCAATTTGATGTATTCTCGGTGCCGTCGAACAACGCCATCTGCCGCGTGACCAGCCCTCGCACATCGACCCGGGCCTTCAGCCGGGCCGCCAGCAACGCGGTCCCGCTGATCTTGCGCTGGACGAACAGCATGTCGGTCGGCGGCACATGCCAGGCGGTGCGGTCGCCCGCAACGAGCATCGCTTCCTCGCGCAGCACGCCAACGAAGGATCGATCACCAAAGTCGAACAGTCCCGGCCGGTCGAACTGATCGAGGATGACATCAAGTACCCGATCGATCGCGCCGCCGTGGCGGTCCGCCGTCGCGGGCATCAGGATGCCGCCGGAAATCGCGGCCTGTTTGAGGCGCTCGCGATCCCCTGCAAGGCCGGCCGATAGCAGGTCGCGGTAGGCTGCTTGCGCGCCCGGTCCGACCGGCCGCGCCGCCCCGAAGTCGAGCAGGACCAGCCTTTCCGTTGCCGGCTGATAACGGAAGTTCGCAAAATTGGGATCCGTCTGCATGACGCCGAATTCGAAGAGCTCGCGAAGGACCAGACTGACCAGCATCGTCATGACCCGGTCGCGCAGGTCCTGCGGCGCGCTCTCGAGCGTCTCGACGGCGACGCCTTCCTCGAAGCTCATCGCCAGAACGCGCGCGGTGGTGAGGTCGGGGTCGAGCGTAGGGACGACGAAGTTAGGCGCCCCGGCGAGCAGCGCGCCGAACCGCGCCATCAATGCGCCTTCGCGCAAATAATCGGCCTCGTCGCGCAGCTGCTGCTTGGCGTCGGCCAGGAGTGGCACAATGTCGAGGGCGGCCGGCAGAAGTCCCGAGACCCGCAGGAGGGTCGCGACATTGTCGATATCGGCATCGATGCTCTTGGCGACTCCGGGATATTGCACCTTGACCGCGAGGTCGCGCCCGTCGAGCGTCGTCGCACGGTGGACCTGGCCGATCGAGGCGGCGGCGACCGGTGCCGGATCGAACCGTGCATAACGCTGCCGCCAGTCGGGGCCCCATTCCGTTGCGAGAACTTGCTGGAGCTGGGCGGGCGGCATGCGGTACGCACGCTCACGCAGCCGTCCCATGATCTCGGCAAGTTCAGGCGGCAGCAGGTCACCCGCATCCATCGAGATCATCTGCCCGAGCTTCATCGCCGCGCCGCGCAGATGCGCGAGCTGGTCGGCCACTCGGGCGACATTGCCGGGCGTCAGCACCATGTCGCGAAGCCGCGGACGATCGCCGCTAGCGAGCCGGCGCGCGCCTTCCGCGACCATCCCGCCCGCAATCCCGCTCGCCAGTCGGCTGAATGATCCGAGCCGCGACAGCCGGCTGCTCGGTACGCGGCGTCCCTGCTCGTCGTTGCTCATGGCGCGATCTCGGCGCGATCCCAAGCGAAGCACTTTCCGCTGTCGCTGGGCGTCAAGGTGGCGATGACGTCCAGGAGCTGCGCCGCAGCGCGCTCGGGTGAAAAGAGCTTGCCCGCGGGCACGCCGCGCTGGAACGGTTTGCTCAAGCCGGTATCGACGGTGCCGGGATGTAGCCCGACGCAGACGCAGTGCCGCCGAATGCGGGCGAGCTCTACTGCGGCCGAGCGGATGATCATGTTGAGCGCTGCCTTCGACGCGCGGTAGCCGTACCATCCGCCGGATCGATTGTCGGAGATGCTGCCGACCCGCGCCGACAGCAAGGCGATTACCGCACGGCGGTCGCGCGCTAGCAGCGGCGCGAAATGCTTCAGGATAAGAGCCGGTCCGATTGAGTTGATCGCGAAGCTCCGCGCCAGACGGTCAGGATCAAGCTCGCGCAAGGCGCGCTCGGGGCCGTGCTCGTCATCGTGGAGCATGCCCGTGGCGACGATCAGCAGGTCGATCGGGGCGCCGATCGCGGCCGCCGCCGTGCGCACGCTAGGCTCGCTGGTGATGTCGATCGGTGCGGTCGGGACGGCCCTCATTCCCAATGGAAGCGGTCGGCGCGACAGCGCGTGGACTACGCCGCCATGCGCCTGTTGGCGAAGTGCCTCGACCAGGGCCTGACCGATGCCGCCGCTGGCGCCGATCACCACCGATGTCGTGAATGCGGGGTCACATTTATCCAACGGGTCGGTCATCCGGTGCTGCCGACCGCGTTCGAAGTGGTCTTGCCGCGGCCTGCGCGGCAACGGTCCGAGCAATAGCGCACGGCTTCCCAATCCCTCGCCCATTTCTTACGCCAGACGAACGGGCGCTGACACGCAACGCAGATCTTCTCGGGAAGATGCGGTTTGCGATGCGTCATCGTGCCCGTCGCTGCCGCTGAGAACACTGGGTGGCCGCGCAGATAGTGCGAGTGCGAGACGTCGTCAGTACAATCATCAAGGTCAAACGATCGAGACGGCAATTTGTAACACAGCGCTGTCCGGGGGCAGCTATCGCTGCAGCCGTTCGGAGCCTGCGTATCGGGTGAGGTCAGCTGGTCGGCATAGGCCACTGCCACAGGTTATCTGACGGTCCGCTGCTGGGGATCGAAATTTAGCGGCGGAACGTATTGGAAGGGCCGACACCGGAAGACCGCACGTGGGACAAAGCCGCCACTGCCGATATCGCTAGCGAACGGCTGGCTCGGCCATAACCCACCGATGGACCGTTGGCGCCAGATCCGCCCAGCGGAAAGGCCGGTTCAAAAGGGGCAAATGCGACTAGCGGACATTAAGCCTGAGGCGATCGCCCGCCATCGCACGATAATCAGGTGGTAACCGCTATGTCCCTGACTTGTGTTTTACGCCACCGCAAGCCTTCCATAATCCTTCACCGTCAGGCTCGCGATCATGGTCGCGCTAAAAAAGCAGTGATGAGCGGGTTAAGCGTTGAAGCACATTCCTCGGGCACCCAGTGACCGCACCCCGGTAGGACATGCGCCTCTACATTGCTGGCATAGCGCCGAATGTTTTCCGGCTGCTTCGAGCCAAATCCGCCGTTTCCGCCTCCGCCGACTGCCAGGACAGGCATGGAAAGCTTCGTGGTAGCCATCTGATTGTTCTGCTCGATGGATCGGGGCAGAGCGCGGTAATACTCAAAAGCATGGTGGAAAGTCTGCGGCTTTGAATAGGAGCGGACGTAGCGGTCGATCAGTCCATCAGTAAACACCGCCTGATTGCTCGCATGGTGGCGAATGAAGTGCGTCAGGAACGGTCGCTCGTTGCCTTTCACCATCTCGTCCGCCAACTGATCGTCGGCCGCGAAGAAGCTATGATGCCAGCCAGGAGCCTCGCCCGTCGCGACGAATGCGGGTAGCGAAAAGAGTGTGTCGTCAGGGATCGTCGCTTCGATGAAGGCAGCCTTCACCACGTCGTTGGGGTGACGCGCGACCATCGGATAGCTATTCCAGATTCCGATATCATGCGCGACCAGAGAGAAGGGCTTGTTCGGGCTTAAGCGCTTCGCGAATTTATAGAGATACTCGGAAATTTCCACGCCGGTGTAGGACGTTCGGGGAGCCTCAGACAGGCCAAGGCCTGGCAACTCGACTGCCACAACCGTGTAGCGGTCAGCGAGCTGCGGCATAAGCTGGTTCCACTCGTACCAAGTCTGTCCAAAGCCGTGGACGAGAAGGACGAGCGGACCTTGACCGCCGCGCACAAAATGCAGCTTTACGCCGTGGACGGTTTCATATCCACCGCTAAACCCATTGGGGATCGGAAATTCCTCATGCTCGACGGACATATCGGCACGCGGCGAAGCTTTTAGTGGCGCTCCAACCATCGCAAGCGCGGCAAGAGCAAAGGGAATGACGTATGACATGTCGGAACCTCGTATTGAAAAGTGCTTGGGGCGGTCAGCGGCCTGACGGTGCGCGGTGACCAGGAGGGAAGGCGAAGCGTCGTGCGGCCAGCGCTACAAGGAAGGCGATCACGGCCAGCGCGGCGACAGCGGGTGGAAGAAGCGTAGTCCCTCCGGTCGTTAGGAGCGCTCCACCGAGTGCTCCACCAGCGGCAATCGCCAGATTCCACGCCGTGGTCACCATCGCTTGTGCCAGATCCACGCCATCGCCGGCTGCGTCCGCAGAAGCCGTTTGCATCATCGCTCCGGCACCACCGAAGCCAAGCCCCCAGATGACGGCTGCTAAATAGACAACAAAGCCATGTTCGCCGATGATCGTTAAGAGGAGCGCGACAGCCGCAAACGTTCCGATTGCAAGCAATACCAGCGCGCGCAGCATCCGATCCACCAGTCGTCCGACAATCCAGATACCAGCCAGCGAACTGACACCAAACACTAGCAGAACGAGGTCGACCCGCACGGACGCAGCCGTCACGAACGGCGCGATATAGGTGTAGAGAATGTTGTGGGCCGTCATCCAAGTAAGGATGACGAGCAGGATCGGCACGATACCCGGCGTAGCGATGACGCGGTGTAGTGAAGGACGGTCGTCTCTTGTGAGACCGGGGGCATCAGGCACCTTTGCGATGATCCAACCTATCAGCACGATACTAAGCGCTGAGAGAGTCAGGAAAGAGCCGCGCCATCCCACTAAGCCGCCTAAGAAGGTTCCGAGAGGAACGCCCAGCGAAAGCGCCAGCGGCACGCCGACCATGGCGAGCGCCATCGCCGGCCCGGTCTGATCAGGGCGCACAATGCCGCGTGCATAACCCGCGAGGATTCCCCAGGCCAGCCCTGCGGCGCACCCGGCAACGAACCGCGCGACCAGCACGACGGTGATCGATCCGGCCCATGCAGTTAAAGTGTTCCCGACAACAAAGCAGATGATCGTGGCAAGCAGCACCTGCCGTCTGCGGAGGCCTTGGGTTAAGCTTGTGAGGGGGATAGCCGCCAACAAAGACCCCAGAGCGTAGACCGCGACCAGTTGTCCTGCAAATGCCTCGGAAATCCGCAGGCCATCTGCAATCTGCGGTAGCAAGCCAGCAGGCAGCGTCTCGGTAACGATGCATAAGAAACCACTGGCGGCGAGGCCAGCCAGTGCCGCAGTCGGGAGAGGCGTGCGCGGCGCTGACCTCGCCTCAATGCGGTCTTGGTTGAGAGAAGGCGGCATGATCGTCCTTGTTCATCGGTTTGATGCCTACCTCCACATGACGTCGATTCGAGGCGTGGCCATTTCTATTAATGGCCGCTATATAAATGCCATCCACAAAGGCAAGAAGATTCTGTAATGAGTATTAATGAAAATAAGCGACTACGGGGGCGGCCCCGGGGATTCGCGCTTGAAGCTGCGATTGAAGCCGGACAGCACCTGTTTCACGAGCATGGCTATGAGAACGTCAGCGTCGCTGCGCTGACCGAAGCGATCGGGATCACCCCGCCAAGTTTCTATGCGGCGTTCGGCAGCAAGGCCGCTTTCTTCAGGGATACGCTGCGGCTCTACTCGGCCACCGTGGTGCCGCTAGACCGCTTCCTGATGCCAGGTGCATCGCCTATGGCTGCGCTTGCCGACATGCTGCGGGCAGCGGCACACGCCTATGCCGCTCATCCGCAGCGGCGTGGTTGCCTGATCCTTGAACACGCAAGGGCCGGGGCAACAGATTGGGGTATCGCAGCCGTACAAATTGCGGGCGAGAATCGCTGCAAAGTGCAGGCGTTTCTCGAAGCGGCCGATATCGAGAATCCCGCGCATATTGCGGATTACGTCGCCACCACAATGCTCGGTTTGTCGGCCGCTGCGCGGGAAGGATGGGAAGAGCGGAGACTGCTTGCCGCCGCAGACACGGCAGCGGGGGCACTATTTTGTCGCTCACCTCTTTAAGAAACACCCCAGTACTTGCTGAGACAGCTGTCCTTGGTTGAGATCGTCCTCGGAAACGTGAAGGAGTTGACGACCATCAGGTTTCTTCGCCATTCTCTGCCCATCTCGGCCTTTCCCGACCAAGATCACTCACTTGGAACCAGACGTTGGCGCATGTCACCAATCATAGAGCGCCGAATGACCGCTAGCGGCAAACCACGCCGTTCGCCAGGTAAACGATGAATGACTTGGTTTGGTCGGGAGGCGTCGACGAGTTTGCGCCCACCCAACCCACTCGACCGCAAAATTACGAAGCTTGGAACCGGACCGTCGGATTATGACGGGGCCTGGGACAAAACGGTCAATACGGAAGCAACTTCTGAACGACCGCATGCGACAAATACTGCCATCCACATTCCCGATCAAAAAAGCGGGGTCAACTCGCCGGGTTTAGCCGCGCCCGTGAGTGCGCGTAACGATACGCCGCTTGATTTCCATGACCTGAATCAGGGCGACAATCTCATCAGGCCTGAAACAACCGCGCCTTCGCCGTGCTGCGCACGGCGTCGGTGAATGTTCGAAGCGCGGATGCGTGTAACCGCGTGACGGTCCAGTACAATAATACATTCAGGGGCGTGTCAGGCGTCAGTTCGACGAGCAAGCCCTCAGCTATTCGAGGCTTCGCTATCATCGCCGGGTGCATGCCCCAGGCCATGCCCGCAAGTCCGAAGTTCAGAAAGCCAAAGGTCGATGGGACCCAATGCATCGGTGCATCGAGTTCGATGCCGTGTGTTTCTTTCACCCAACGCGCCTGCAAGCCGTCCCTGCGCTCAAAGCGCAGGCACGGTGCGCGGCGCAGGGCGTTTTCGGAAACACCGTTTGGAAAGTGGTGCTGCGCGAACCCCGGACTGCAGCAAGCCAGATACTGTAGACTCCCTAGTTCGATCGTCTTACATCCCTGGACGCTGCCAGGATCTGCCGAGACAGCGGCAATGACTTCTCCGGAGCGAAGCCGGTCCGCCGTGTGCGCCTCGTCCTCGATGATGAACTCCAGGAGATAACCCGTTTCACGGGAGAATTTCGCAGCCGCCTCGGGAAACCATGTGGCAATGCTATCGGAGTTGACCGCCACTTTCAGCGTGACGGGACTGTCCAACTGATCCCCCATGAACGATAGTACGGGCGCTAGATCCGCTTCCAGAAGCTGCACCTGATCGACATGCGCGCAGAGCTTCCGGCCAAGATCGGTAGGCAGGCACGGCTGCCCTCGCACGATAACGATACTGCCCAGTCGTTCCTCAAGCGCGCGGATACGCTGGGACACTGCGGACGGCGTCACACCAAGCCTTTCGGCCGCCCGTTCAAAAGTTCCTTCGCGCACGACGGCCGAAACAGCAGCAAGAGCGGGATAATCAAGCATGAATTAGCTATGCTTCATCAGAGTTAGAAGAACAAGTTTTCCTAAATCGGATGATGTTGGCATATGCCACCCATGCACAACGGCCTTCCCACTTTCTTCACCGGCTTCGCCATGTCGGCGGCTTTGATCATGGCCATTGGCGCACAGAACCTTTTCGTTCTTCGCCAAGGCCTCAAGCGCGAGCATGTCGGCCCCATCGTTTTGTTCTGCGGGTGCGCTGACGCGATACTGATTGCTGCGGGCGTCGGGGGCGTTGGTGCGCTGCTAGGCGCCATGCCCCAACTGACCCTGACCCTGACCATTGGCGGCGCTGCCTTCCTTACGTGGTACGGCGTTAAGGCCTTTCAGCGAATGATGGCCCCGGAAGCGATATCTGTCACTGCGCAGGGGCGGATCACCCTTGGCAGCGCGCTTGGTGCGACGGCCGCTTTCACATTTCTCAACCCGCACGTCTATCTGGACACCGTCCTTCTGATGGGCGCTGCTGGATCCGCTCAGCCGACCGAACTGCGTCCGGTCTTTGTAGCTGGGGCAGCGACTGCCAGCATCAGCTGGTTCGCGGCACTCGGATATGGCGCTCGCATCCTGACGCCGATCTTCTCGCGGCCTGTGGCCTGGAAGGTTCTCGATGCCATCGTCGGCGTTGCCATGCTGGCTCTGGCAGCATCTCTCATCGGAAGGATCATTCTGTGACCCAGTTCACCTCGGGCCATGTGCGTCCTATTCGCATACCGACCTTGTGGAAGAAGCTATTGGCCGTGTTCGAAGTTTCGGTGAAGCATCATTACGCTGCTCCCTGGAAGGCCGCTGACCATGAACCAACGTCTCCTCATTCAGAAGCGCGAGGATAATTCATGGCGTGGATCATTCTTGGGATAGCCGTCATCACTGAGATCGCCTGGGCGCTGAGTATGAAGTGGGCTGCAACCAACGGCACATGGACTGGTGCTTCGGTCCCGATCATCCTGAATTTCGTTAATATGGGGTTGCTCGGAATCGCAATGCGGACGCTTCCGGCTGGTACTGCTTATGCGGTCTGGACCGGACTTGGTGCCGCCGGCGTCGCGATCATGGGAGTGGTGCTGTTTGGCGAACGATTGAACCATGCGCAAATCGGCTTCATCTCGCTCGTGATCGTTGGCGTGGTCGGCACGAAGCTCTTCGCGACCGCATAGGATGGGAAGCGATCTTTCTCTCGTCTATGGTGCCTATATTCTGGCGGCCGGGAGCCCAGGACCAAGCAATCTGGCGATCATGTCTGCTGCGATGGAGAAAGGCCTAGGATCGGCCATGGCCATGGCTGCTGGTGTGGTGACAATCTCATTTGCCTGGGGCTTGATTGCGGTTTCCGGGCTAGCTGCTTTGCTCCTTCGCTATGGCCAGGCTTTCACAATCCTCAAGGCGATGGGTGGGCTCTATCTTTTGTGGCTTGCCGTTCGCGCTGGGCGATCCGCAATTTTGGCCACGCAGGGCGTGTCAGCGATAGGCGTAACTGGGGCTAGCAAGTCGTCACAGTTCCGCCGCGGCGCGCTCATACACATGGGTAACCCAAAAGCTGTGCTGTCGTGGTTGTCGCTCATGTCGCTGGGGATGGGACCGAACCCCTCGACAACGCATCTTGCCGCTGCGTTTGGCGGCTGCGTGCTGCTCGGGACGCTCATCTTCTTCGGCTATGCGGTGCTGTTCTCCACCGCGCTGATGGCGCATGGCTATGCCCGCAGCCGCCGGTGGATCGAAGGCGCGCTCGCACTAACCTTCGCAGGTGCAGGTCTGCGCCTGTTGCTTTCCCGCTAGTTAGATGGACGTTCATTCATGACAATCTTCACCGGCCTGTCCGCATTTCCGCCCACACCGGCGGGCGAAGATGGCATCGTAGATACGGATGCTTTCGCAGCCCTTGTCGATCGTCTCGCCAGTACAGGCGTGGACTCTATCAGCGTCCTCGGGAGCACCGGCACATACGCCTATCTAGACCGGGATCAACGGAACCGAGCCGTCGCCGCGGCCATTGAGGCTGTTGGAGGACGCGTGCCAGTTGTCGTCGGTGTCGGCGCCCTACGCACAAGCTGGGCGCGGGAACTCGCGGCGGCGGCTGAGAGCGCCGGAGCCAATGGCCTTCTGCTCGCGCCGATGTCTTACGCGAAGCTATCGGATCGGGAGGTGTCCGATCACTTCAAGGCGGTTGCCGGATCGACCGGGCTGCCGCTCTGTATCTACAGCAATCCGGGCACGACGAATTTCGAATTCTCCCATGATCTGATTGTTGAGCTTTCCCATGTTGCGGGAATCTCGGCTGTGGAGATGCCGCCGCGGGACAATGAGGGGTATGCAACGGAGATCGACCAGCTTCGGGAACGCGCACCTGATAACTTCAGGATCGGCTACAGTGGCGACTGGTGCGCAGCGCCGGCGTTTCTTGCGGGCGCCGATGCCTGGCACAGTGTCGTGGCCGGCGTACTGCCGGAGCCGGCAGTTCGACTAACGCGGGCGGCTATGGCTGGTAATGTTGAGGAAACGTCCAGATTGCAGGCGCTGTGCACGCCGATGTGGAAGTTGTTCGAGACATATGGGAGTCTGCGCACGATCTATGGGATCGCGGAACTGATCGGCCTTGACGTTGGGATCGCACCACTGCCCGTCCAGGGCTTTACAGGAAGTGACCAGCTTCCAGGCCTGTCAGAAGCCTTGGAACGGATGGTGGCTAACTGACTGCAGTCCGAACTACGTGCCGAGTTTTCCGCCGATGGCGGGTTTTGGCGAAAGTGGGAGTTCACCGCTAGTTTGCGGAATGACGTAAGTTGGTCGCGACCTGCCTGTTAACGGAAGGTCGCGACCAGGGAATGCAAAATTGGCGGCTGAACGCCAACAATGGGGCGTGTCTGGGGCGGCAGCTTTCCTTCCCCGACGCCGGGACCGGACAAGCTGCTTTGGCATGTGGGCAGTGGTTCCCGGTGCCCGGCCGGGTGAATCCCACGCGCCAGATTGGTAGCGGGGCGTCAAGCACGCGCGGCCTCGACGGTCTGAACGGCAATGAACCGCGCAAGCGGTATTTCAGTGAGACGTCGTTGCGTCGCCATCTCGCGAGCGACGAGCGCCATTTCGATCCATTGCGGATCGTCGCCGTCACCTCGCTGCGCGAATGCACTCCAAGCGATAACACTGGCCCAAAAGGCGCGTTTCGGTTCCAGCACCGTCTCAATAATCGCGGCAATGCGGTCTTCGATCTTGCGCTTGCCCCGGATCGCCGCGGAGACATCGTCGCCGTTCTCAAACCAGGACTCGAGCTGAGGGTTGATTGCCAGCCATCGCCCGGAGCCGCGCACGGCGCGCTCGACCGCTTTCGAACTGGTCGCTGCATCGCCCACATCCTCGAGCATTGAGGCGACCAGATCGTTCACCGACACAGACCTGGGCGCTACATCCGAGAGGCCGATAAGCGAGATCGCCTGCACGAGACCAAACGGAGGCGGCGAACTGGCCGAGCCGTCCGCCAGAGCGCTGCTCAGAAACAAGGCGGCGTCCTCGGCCGTCGTTTCATGGACCGTCATCTCCGACGCGATGTGATCGAGCATATCTTCGATCTCAGACCTGGGCAGCGAGGCCGCCACCCAGGCGTCCCGCACACCGTGCCCCTGCTTGACCAGAATCGAAACCAGCGCGTTCTTTCTTCCCTGCTTGATAGAGGCGAATAGGCTCTGGGCCCCTGCCCCGTCGCGCTCGGATATCAAGAGCTCCCTGACCTGAACCGCGGGGCGCTTTTCAGGGCTCGCCCCGGCAACGCGCGCGGCCTTGATGATCGCATCGATCGTACGGCGCCGATCTTCAGGCACCCAGTTGCGGATCAACATGAGGTTCGTAACCGACGCTGCCGATACCAGCCCTCGGCCGGCGGTCTCTTCGATCATGGAGGCCAACGGTGTCGCGATCGCAGGTTCTGCAAGCAGCCAACCGATAGCGGCCTCGCGCAGACTGGAATCGTCGGCGAAGACGAGTCCTTCCAAGAGAGTGAGTTGCAGCCCGGCAGGCATGGCTGCTGTCAATTCGGAGAACTGGCTATGGATCAGGAACGGATCGCCCTCACAGGCTTTCACCAGGTCCTTCAACATGTCGCCAACATCGGGCGGCGGGAGATCCTGCTGGCCGGCTCCGGTCTGGATCATCGCGTGATCCATGGCGCTACGTATATCGTCCCCTACTTCGACCCCGGCCCGCGAAAATGCCGAGACAAGCGCCAGCGCTGCCGTCGGCATAAGCTTGCCGGTGCGCATCTGCTGAGCGATCGCGGTCCTGACATTCTCTATGGCCGCGCTCGCATGACCGTTGCCGGCCTCGCTTCGCTGCCGTAGCTGCTCGAGAGTGTTGCCGAGCATGAAGGAATAGGCGTGATGCATCATCGCATCAGGTCGCTTCTTGCGCCCCTCGGCACCCGCGAGGTCAACGATCAGCCGCAGGGCTTCGGGCTGCTCTGCCAGCATATCTCCAACGCTGTGCGCGCCGGGCGACAATGCCCCCGAGCGGATATCGTCGCGAACCATGCGCGCGATCTGTTGAATGGCGGCGCGTGGCGTCACGATTGATGCTCCTTTCTCACAGGGGGATTGCGTCATCGGTACAACTGCCGGCGGGGCGGCGACAATCCCATTTTGCCGGCGTCGGAATATCAAGATTGGCTCGATAAAGGCAGAGAGCACGTTCGTGCACGCATCAGCGCCGCAAGGGCGCTGCTGCGAGGCGCACCCGCAAGGGGATGCGCCGGCGCGTCGGCAAGCGCCGCGCTGAGTAGCGACTAGACGTCGATCAGATCATCATCTTCGAATGCCACGGGCACAGCCTGCCGGCGTCGTTTCGGTTTGACCTTACGCACATTCACCGAAGCGGCGCTGATCATGTTCTTGATGTGGGCGGCATAATGCTTCTGGATCATCTCGACACTGGTCCGGCAGTTTCGCGCGACCGCGTAGACGTCAGCGCCTTCCATGAGCCGCAAACAGATATACGTGTGGCGGAGCGAGTACGCGGTTCGGGCCTTGCCATCCCGATCCAGCTTGAGCTCGGCCCTGGCGAGCACGCCGTTGAACAGCTTCACATGATTGCCGGGGAAGACCTTGTCGGTCGGCTTCGGAAGCTGGGCCTCAGGCGCTGCAGGCGCCTCATCAACTCCAGCCCAACGCCTTCGTTGCGCCGCCCGTCGACTCTCTCCTTGCACAGGCCTGGGACGATTGAGCAGCCGCTCATAGGGCCGCACGGCATTGGGCATACTTTTGCAGAAGCCCACTCCTCGCTTGCCGCGCACTTCGATTTCCAGGATCTTCTGCCCGGTCTCATCGTCGATGACGATTTCAACGTCACGGTGCTCAAGGTTGGAAGCCTCATCCGGCCGCAGGCCCGTGTTGGCCATGAACAGGACGTAGTCGTGTACCTGCTGCGCGTTCCACGCAAAGTGCGCGTGGAACGGCTCCTTCGCATAAGCTCCGGTCGCCTTGTAGAGCTGCTTGTACTCGGCGGGACTGAACCAGGGCCGATGCTCCACCTTGCTCGAAGCCCGATAAGGACTGGAAATGTCGGGCAGGTGCGACAGCCAGCCATGGCTGACGGCGGTGCGTAGCACCTGGCGCAGCGTCACGATCTCGTTGTGAAGGGTTTTTCGGGCGGGCGGTTTGTCCGAGACCGGACGATTGCTTTTCGAATGCGGATTGGCGATGCCGCGCGACGACATCCGGTGCACGCGGTACTCCTGCACTTTGCCGCCCGTGATCTCGGAAAGTCCAAGATCGCCAAAGAACGGCAGCAGATGCACGCGAAGGCGAATACCATGTCCTTCCGTCCAACGCTTGCTACGCTGGCCCTCGGTGATGATCTCGTATTCGCGCAGGAACTGAGCAGACGCTTCCTTGAAGGTCTTCTCGGTCTTGAGGATACCGGCATGCAATTTGCCGCGCAGACCGAGATACCAATCTTCGGCTACCTGCTTGGCAAGCGAGACGCTGTCCGTCCTGGTGGTGGCCCGGTGCTGCCTGCCACCAACCGATGCCGAACAATGCCAGTTGCCGCCGTCGATGCGCCGGTAAACCTGGACCTTTCCGCCTAAGATCTCGTGCCTCTGCATGACAAACCGCCAGTGCTGCAAGGGGAGCCTGGGCGAGAATGTCTCACAAATCGCAAAGCCGCGCAAATGTGCTAGCGTTGTGCTAGGCACATCGGGGCTTTCGCAGATTTCGGTGAGATCTCTAATCCGTTGTTTTAATTGTTAGATTTGGTTGCGGGGGTAGGATTTGAACCTACGACCTTCAGGTTATGAGCCTGACGAGCTACCGGGCTGCTCCACCCCGCGTCACCAATTTTGCGTCTTGGTTGTAGACGCAAAAAGGGCCCGATTGGGCCCTTTATGTATTTTGTCATTGTGATGGGTTTTTTCAGCGATACGCACTGCGTCG
>NZ_JBNPXM010000025.1:2482-5676 GCF_050433305.1 Novosphingobium gossypii
AACCTTTATGCAGGGTTGTCATTGATGGTGTGGATTCTCAAGCGTGAGGTAAGAGCATCTGGTGGATGCCTTGGCATGTACAGGCGATGAAGGACGTGGCACGCTGCGATAAGCGTCGGGGAGTTGTGAGCAAACTTTGATCCGACGATTTCCGAATGGGGAAACCCACCTTCACCATTTCTCTCGTTGTTCGAGTGATCGGACAGTGAGTGAGGTGGATAAGGTATCCCAAGTTGAATACATAGACTTGGTGAAGCGAACCCGGGGAACTGAAACATCTAAGTACCCGGAGGAAAAGACATCAACCGAGATTCCGTTAGTAGTGGCGAGCGAACGCGGACCAGGCCAGTGCTTGCATCTAAATTAGCAGAACACTTTGGAAAGAGTGGCCATAGCGGGTGACAGCCCCGTATGCGAAAATGAGGATGCAAGACTCGAGTAGGGCGGGACACGTGAAATCCTGTCTGAACATGGGGGGACCACCCTCCAAGCCTAAATACTCGTACATGACCGATAGCGAACACAGTACCGTGAGGGAAAGGTGAAAAGCACCCCGATGAGGGGAGTGAAACAGTACCTGAAACCGGATGCTTACAAGCAGTTGGAGCCTCTTTAGGGGGTGACAGCGTACCTCTTGCATAATGGGTCAGTGACTTAATGTACCATGCAAGCTTAAGCCGTTAGGTGTAGGCGCAGCGAAAGCGAGTCTGAACAGGGCGACAGAGTATGGTGTATTAGACCCGAAACCCGGCGATCTAGGCATGACCAGGTTGAAGGTGCGGTAACACGCACTGGAGGACCGAACCGTTGAATGTTGAAAAATTCTCGGATGAGTTGTGTTTAGGGGTGAAAGGCCAATCAAGCCGGGAAATAGCTGGTTCTCCGCGAAATCTATTGAGGTAGAGCGTCGGATGATTGCCGTTGGGGGTAGAGCACTGGATGGTTGCGGGGGTCGCGAGATCTACCAATACTAACCAAACTCCGAATACCAACGAGTCTAGTCCGGCAGACAGACGGCGGGTGCTAAGGTCCGTCGTCAAAAGGGAAACAGCCCTAACCTACAGCTAAGGTCCCCAAGTCATCACTAAGTGGGAAAGCATGTGGGAATCCCAAAACAACCAGGAGGTTGGCTTAGAAGCAGCCATCCTTTAAAGAAAGCGTAACAGCTCACTGGTCTAAACAAGGGTTCCTGCGGCGAAAATGTAACGGGGCTAAAGTGATGCACCGAAGCTTAGGGTGTGATCTTTTAGATCACGCGGTAGCGGAGCGTTCCGTAAGCGAGTGAAGCGATCTGGTAATGGGTCGTGGACGTATCGGAAGTGCGAATGCTGACATGAGTAGCGACAAAGAGGGTGAGATGCCCTCTCGCCGAAAGACCAAGGGTTCCTGCTTAAAGCTAATCTGAGCAGGGTGAGCCGGCCCCTAAGACGAGCCCGAAGGGGGTAGTCGATGGGAACCACGTTAATATTCGTGGGCCTGGTGGTGTGTGACGGATCACTTACATTGTACACCCTTATTGGATTGGGTGTGCTTTCACGTGGTTCCAGGAAATAGCCCCACCGTATAGACCGTACCCGAAACCGACACAGGTGGTCAGGTAGAGTATACCAAGGCGCTTGAGAGAAGTATCCTGAAGGAACTCGGCAAATTGCCTCCGTACCTTCGGAAGAAGGAGGCCCCATGTTTGCGCAAGCAGATGTGGGGGGCACAGGCCAGGGGGTAGCGACTGTTTAGCAAAAACACAGGACTCTGCTAAGTCGGCTTCAAGACGACGTATAGGGTCTGACGCCTGCCCGGTGCCGGAAGGTTAAGAGGAGGAGTGCAAGCTCCGAATTGAAGCCCCGGTAAACGGCGGCCGTAACTATAACGGTCCTAAGGTAGCGAAATTCCTTGTCGGGTAAGTTCCGACCTGCACGAATGGCGTAACGACTTCCCCACTGTCTCCAGGATATGCTCAGCGAAATTGAATTCTCCGTGAAGATGCGGAGTACCCGCGGTTAGACGGAAAGACCCCGTGCACCTTTACTGCAGCTTCAGAGTGGCATTAGGATAGAATTGTGTAGCATAGGTGGGAGGCTTTGAAGCACCGGCGCCAGCTGGTGTGGAGCCATAGGTGAAATACCACCCTGTTATGTTCTGATGTCTAACCCAGGACCGTTATCCGGTTCGGGGACCCTCTGTGGCGGGTAGTTTGACTGGGGCGGTCGCCTCCTAAAGAGTAACGGAGGCGCGCGATGGTAGGCTCAGGCCGGTTGGAAACCGGCTGCAAGAGTGCAATGGCATAAGCCTGCCTGACTGCGAGATTGACGAATCGAGCAGAGACGAAAGTCGGTCATAGTGATCCGGTGGTCCCTCGTGGAAGGGCCATCGCTCAACGGATAAAAGGTACGCCGGGGATAACAGGCTGATGATTCCCAAGAGCTCATATCGACGGAATCGTTTGGCACCTCGATGTCGGCTCATCACATCCTGGGGCTGGAGCAGGTCCCAAGGGTTTGGCTGTTCGCCAATTAAAGTGGTACGTGAGCTGGGTTCAGAACGTCGCGAGACAGTTTGGTCCCTATCTGCCGTGGGCGTCGATACTTGAGAGGAGTTGTCCCTAGTACGAGAGGACCGGGATGAACATGCCTCTGGTGTACCTGTCGTTCCGCCAGGAGCGCAGCAGGGTAGCTATGCATGGACGGGATAACCGCTGAAAGCATCTAAGCGGGAAGCCTCCCTCAAGATTAGGTATCTTCGAGTCGTGATAGACCATCACGTTGATAGGCCGGGTGTGGAAGTGGAGTAATCCATGGAGCTAACCGGTCCTAATAACTCTGATCATGCTTGATGAATCCCACCATCAATGACAATCCTGCCAATCGGCAACGGACTGTCTGCAATGGCGGACGATCAACCAGCCAGAAACACAAATCTGCACAAGCACGGGCATACATCGATTAAAAAACAACGATACAAAACGCGTCGGCTCCATTGCTTGGTGACCATAGCGTCAGTGACCCACCCGATCCCATCTCGAACTCGGCCGTGAAACCTGACAGCGCCAATGGTACTGTGGCTCAAGCCCCGGAAGAGTAGGACGTCGCCAGGCATTGAAGCCGACGCAGTGCGTATCGCTGAAAAAACCCATCACAATGACAAAATACATAAAGGGCCCAATCGGGCCCTTTTTGCGTCTACAACCAAGACGCAAA
>NZ_JBNPXM010000026.1:0-3872 GCF_050433305.1 Novosphingobium gossypii
GGGCTTTTGGTTCATCGCTTCCCCCAGGGGGGAGAAGCGCCAAGCGCTGCGCCTGTTCTCGCCAAGCATCTCGATCTGTCTTTGCATCGCTGAGTTGCTGGCGAAGCAACTCAATTTCTCGCTGATAAGCGATGGTTTCAGGCGTTTCTTGCAGGGTTTCGCATCGTTCGGAGTGAACAGTTTCCACCTGTTTTCTGGGAAACACACGAAACAGTTCAGCAGGGTCAATCTCATACCCTGCAGTAGATTTTGCAATGTAGCTCAAGCGGCCAGATTTCAGGGCTTTGCTCAACGTAGCCTTGCTAACCCCAGCCTCTTTTGCCGCTTGCCCCAGTGTAAGGGTCATAACCCTGCACCTACCTGTTCAAGATCGTTCACTTTATCGTTTGCCAAGGTGTTCAGCCCGCCTGATCTTTCAGCGCCAGATAGGCTTCTACATCCATTTGGTCGTCGGGATCCCCGCGTTGGGTGGCAGGCAAATCAGGCTCCATTCCGCCCAAGAAGGGCTGTGACGGAGGCGGGAGGCCTGACCCGGCAGGGAGCTGGTGTTCGCCCGGATACATGGCAGGCAGGCGCTGCAAAGGAGGTTGGGAGCCTAACTCATCCCGATCAGGCTGCTCATCATCGCTGACCAGAACTGCGGCTGAGAATAAGCTGTGCCGAATGCCTTCACGCTTCCCTGACCACGCGACACGATCATTGACGACGTAAGCGTTTGACGTACCAGCACCGCCAATCTGACGGACTTCCAACCAGTTTTGCTCCTTCAGGACATTGATCGCGCGCAGCACAGTGTTTCTTGAGCACCCCATCATCTTCTGAAGCGTCGGGACGCTGGCGACGAGGGCGTTATGGCGGCCCATATTCCCCACGATGACATGCATCAGTGCGGCCGCTCGAGGATTGGCCCCAATTAGCTTCGCCCATGCCTCATGGGCTGCACGATCGGTCTGAACCCATGTCCCCCCGGGAGCAGTGGTCAACCCGACATGCTTAGCTTTTGCGGCCATGGACTACCCCGTCTCAATCGTGGACAAATTTTGTCAGCTTGCTGACGCAATCTATCAACGCACAGCTGACAAAATTTGTCAAACGTTGGATTTATTTTGTCAAACCAGTCCCACAGCTGATGGGACGGGGTAGTCCCACAGCTGATGGGACTACCATGCAAGCTAAGCACATGTATTTGAATGGTTTTTATCAAAGTGATTCTATGATCTTAAGATTACCCCCGAAGGGGGCTGCGAGTTATCCATGCCCCGACAAGCGCTCCCCCCGGGAAGCTGGCGATGGCGGGGGGTGGGTAACTCGTTAATCAGGCCGCTCGCGGCGGCTTAGACCTACCAAATGAGTCTCATTTTTGAGACAAATCCGCATGGTTATTGGCATCAGCGGACATCTGAGAACCTTGTCGGCCTCAGGCCGTCCTCGCTCGCTCCGCTCGCTGCGGGACGGCCTTACGGCCAAGAATGTGGACACATGCGGGCGCGCTCTGACCATAGCCCCTGCCTAGGTATAAGGTGGCTCTAATGACTACAAAAACAGGCACAGTCTCAATCGGACCGAGGCAGGCAGCTCGGGCTTTCCATGCTGTCAGGTTCGCCAACGATAACGGTCGCCCGCTCAACCTTCTCGTGACGATTGATTTCAGCAGCCTAGGTGTGCCTGCTGATGGCGCCGCAGAGTTGTTCCAGAACGTCTGGCAAAGGTTCACTAGGTGGTACGCCTATCAGCGCGACGCCAAAGGCAGGGGATTCGGGTCGTTCGACGCCTATGCGGTGCATGAGCATCCGGAAAATGGTCCTAGGCACGTCCATTGGGTAATGCGGGCTCCTGATGGGGCTAGGTTGGAAATAGAGAGGGTCATCCGGGACCGTCTTGAGAAGCTGACACGCTTCGCTTGCCTCGGTCGTGCTTTGCATTTCCAAGAGGTCGGCGCGGCAGGGCAGCTCGCGAAATACACCTTGAAGGGCATACACCCAGCCTATGCGGCCCATTTTCATATGTGGGCGAGCTCGCAGGGCTTCATATCAGGCCGGCGCATTACGATCAGCAGGAGCATTGGCTATGCCGCGCGGAAGCATGCGGGATGGAAGCGCAAGCCCGCCAACAATTCCTAATCGGCACCGTCTTTAAGGGTGTTCGGGGGGATGAGGAGCGAAGGGAGGGCGCTTCTCGAACTCTGGGAAGGCCGCAGGGCTCAGAACGAGCAAAGAGGCTGCCGTAGGGGGTTCACCCCCTACACCCCCAGGGAGGCTCGCAGCGGCCCTTCAGGCCCAGCCCAAACCCCTGCCGATTGATGACGGCTATTTAGCAGGTAATTTTCTAAGTAAGCGATTGTATTATAAGTATAATGTCAGTTTCGCGCATCGCGAAGTACCCCCGTATTACCTTAGGGGGGTAAAAGCTCCCATGCCGACAGCCCGTCCTCACTCGCTCCGCGGCCTGCAACGGCATAAGTCGCTTTAGACCGTCACCGTCAAAACTAAGTGCAGGCTTTGCGAAAGTATGGGTGAGGCGGATGGCTGGACCTAACGTGCCCTTGGAAGCTCTGGGAGGGCCATAGGAGCTCAGAACGAGCAAAGAAGGGTGAACCGCAGGGCCGCCGTTCTACGCCCCTGAGAGGGGCTCCCTTGGTTCCTCAGGGCATCATCGAGCAACTGTGGAGAGCATGGGGCCTCGATTGGCAGGCAATCACATCATCATGAGAATGGGAGAAATCATGATCATGGTCGGGATCACCGCATCACCCGCACCACCCGCACCACGTAATCACCGGCATCACACATCACCAAAGAAAAATCTTATATCTTTGAAAGATAACGATTTTTAACCGTCATGACGGCATATTTATGACACTATCATAAGTTGAGTTGAAAAATATAAATCAATTCAAATAGTTAAATTGCATTTTATGCAGACATCTAAAGCGTAAGATGAGATAACTAAATATTCGACTTTGACACAAAAAAGCGTATGTTTGGCGTTATCGTGATTACCCAGCCTATTCCGGCTTCCACCCCTGGAATGATGGCCGAAGCTCTCTCTGCCGGTGAAGAGCAGGAGAAAGCGAAGGGATCGGCTTCCAAACCCAATCCCGCCCTTTTGAGAAAGCTGAATGAGCAGTCCCAAGGCAAAGCACATCCTTGAGCGGCAAATTGCACTTCGGGAGACCTTGTGGCCCGGAGTCGAAAACAGGCATCTCTGGAACCGTAAAGAACGCGACGGCTTTGCAACGATGCCTCGCTTGATGCCGCTCATAATGAACAGCATGGACCATCTCTCAGGTAAGGGTTTTCCGGTAAGTCAGGTTTATCTAGACCTGTGGTGCCGCACCCTCGATGAAGGGTTCCTACAGCTCAATCGCCCTGAAGAGATGGCTTTTCACTCTGGCTTTTCCGGTCAACGCGCTGTGCGGACCTGGAAAGACCGTATGAAGAGATTGGCCGCCTTGGAGTTCATAGGAACTGTGCCAGGTCCTCTGGGTGAGATGTCGTTCGCGATTCTCTACAACCCATTCCATGTGTTGAAACGCGCGCATATCGCAAAGAAGCTGCCAGAGAATTATTGGCGCTCTTTGATCATTCGAGCGAACGAGGTCGGAGCTACTGACTTCGAAGACCTCGATGAAACAGGAAAGTTGCTTCCGCCCCCGCCCCCGCCTCCGGCCCCACCTGCCGCAACTCCGCAGAATGCATTTGCGGCGCTGCTGAACTCGACCTCTACAGAAACCAAAGAGCCCTAATTAGCTTCGCTGCCATGGCCAGAACCTGCGGCGGGCTTTTGGTTCATCGCTTCCCCCAGGGGGGAGAAGCGCCAAGCGCTGCGCCTGTTCTCGCCAAGCATCTCGATCTGTCTTTGCATCGCTGAGT
>NZ_JBNPXM010000027.1:0-2559 GCF_050433305.1 Novosphingobium gossypii
CGTACGCATCCGTTGAGCGGCGCCTTGCCGGTGGGATGATGGACCGGTCTTAAGGTCGCAGTTATTTGCGAACTTAGGAGCGGTGTTTGTGGGACGGATCACGGTTTTCGGCGGGCCTGAACGCCGCCGTCGCTGGAGTGCTGAGGAACGGCGGCGCATTCTGGAAGAGGCGTTTGCGCCGGGCGCCTGTGTCGCGCAGGTTGCCCGGCGGCACGACGTCTCCACTGCGTTGGTCTATACCTGGCGGCGCAAGCTGAGCGCGGCGCTTGTCGCGTCGCAGGAAGAACATGGCTTCATCGAAGCTGTCGTGCTGGAAGACAAGAGTTCCGTGCGCACGCCCGTGCAGCCGGCGATCATGGTCGAGCTTTCCCACGGCGTCCGGGTGAGCATCTACAATTCGGCGTCGCCGACCATGGCAGCGGCAGTCATCAAGGCCTTGGCCCGATGATCCCGATCCCGAGCGGCGTGAGGGTGTGGCTTGCGCTGGGGCATACGGATATGCGGCGGGGAATGCGCTCGCTGGCCCTGCAGGTTCAGCAATCTCTAAGCAAGGACGTCCATGCCGGCGATCTGTACGTCTTCAGGGGGCGAAGCGGGTCGCTTTGCAAGATCTTGTGGCATGACGGCCTCGGGATGTCGTTATATGCAAAACGTCTGGAAAGAGGGCGTTTTGTCTGGCCATCTGCAAAGGATGGGACCATCGCGATCTCGGCTTCTGCGATGGCCTGCCTGCTTGAAGGCGTGGATTGGCGCAACCCTCAGGAAACCTGGCGACCGACGCAGGTCGGGTGATTCCCGCCTGCGTCAAAATAGCAGCAGAACCGGCACAAAAGTGCTGTAAATGCTGGGTTCTTGAGGACTTGCGGGTTATAATCCGCGCATGGTCTCCAGCAACGCATCCGATGAGCTTGTGCAGCTTCGCGCTGAACTTGCCATCGTGCGCGAACAGGCACTGGTAGCAGAGGCCGAGGTCGCCAAAGTCTGGGCGATCAATGCCGACCTGCTGGCCCGTAACACCCATCTCGAACTGATGAACGAGCAGATGCGCCGCGACAAATATGGTGCGCGCTCCGAGCGCAGCCGGCGCCTGCTGGATCAGCTCGAACTGACCTTCGAGGAACTGGAGGCAAATGCCAGCGAGGCCGAACTGCTCGGCCAGATCGCAGCTGCCAAGACCACCACGGTCCAGGCGTTCACCCGCACGCGATCCACCCGCCGCGACTTCCCCGCCGATCTCTCGCGCGAGCAGGTCGTCATCCCCGCGCCGGAACTGTGCCCGTGCTGCGGCTCGGATGATCTGAGCCATCTTCCCGCAGCGGTCACTGAAACCCTCGAGCGCGTTCCGGCCCGGCACAAGGTGATCCAGACCGTGCGCGAGAAGGTCTCCTGCCGCCAGTGCGAGAAGATTAGCCAGCCACCCGCGCCTTTCCATGTAACCCCGCGCGGAATGTTCGGGCCGCACTTCCTGGCAAACCTCGCGTTCCAGAAGTACGGTCTGCACCAACCCCTCAACAGCCAGCGGGACAGGCTAGAGGCCGAAGGTATCCCCTTGAGCCTCTCGACCCTTGGCGATCAGATCGGCGCAATCTGCGTAGCGGTAAAACCCTTGTTCCTGCTGCTGGAAGCTCATGGACTTGCCGCAGACCGCCTGCATGCCGACGATACCACCGTCCCGCTTCTGGCCAAGCTCAAGACCAGCGTGGCGCGAATATGGGACTATGTGCGCGATGACCGCCCGTTCGGCGGCACAGCTCCGCCGGTGGCGCTATGCTATTACTCGAGCGATCGCAGAGGTGAGCATCCTCGCGCTCACTTGGCAGGCTATACCGGGATTCTCCAGGTCGACCGGTATGCCGGCTTCAATGCCCTGTTCGAGGAAGGCCGGACGGACAAACCCATGACCCGCGCCAACTGCTGGGTTCACGCACGCCGGGAGTTCTTCAAGCTCGTCGATATTAGGCAGCAACTCAAACGCAGGAAGAAGGGCGCCGCGCCGATCGTCTCGCCGCTGGCGAGTGAAGCGCTCGAGATTATCGACCGGCTCTTTGCCATCGAGCGCGACATCAACGGCAAGCCTGCCGCCGAGCGCCTGACCGTTCGCCAGGAATTATCCGCCCCCATCGTTGCCGAACTCGAGACCTGGATGCAAGAGACGCGCAGCAAACTGTCTCGTCACGATGCCGTGGCCAAGGCCATCGCCTACCTCCAGAACGACTGGGACGGCTTCACCACCTTCCTCGCCGATGGCCGGATATGCCTCTCCAACAACGCCGCCGAGCGTGAACTGCGCAGCGTGGCTCGGGGAAGAAAAGCCTGGTTGTTCGTCGGGTCTGATCGTGGCGGCCAGCGCGCCGCGATGATGTTCAGCCTCTTCGGCACCGCGCGCCTCAACGACGTCGATCCGCTCGCCTGGTTCACCGACGTCCTCGCCCGGATCGCCGACATACCTCAGAGCCGCCTTCACGAACTCCTCCCATGGAATTGGAAGGCCGCTCAGCAGCAGCTCACACCGGAAATCGCTGCCTGACTTCAGCTCCGCGCCAGCTAGCGGATGCGTAC
>NZ_JBNPXM010000028.1:0-2025 GCF_050433305.1 Novosphingobium gossypii
CGCCGATCACAACCCTCGATGAAACGCCCCATCTCACGCCTCCCAAGCAGGCCCGAAACATAGCACATCAACGCGTTTTCACACAGCCTCTACCCCAAACCGACCTCCCGCCCGTTCAACGATCCCGCGGCACCATCCACAAGCTGTGGATTAATATCCCCACCCTGCCGCCTTGTCCCGGCGCGTCCGGGGGAGCATTGTCGCGCGCTTATGGTCCAGCCTGTAGCCCTTGCCCGCGCCGATGGTGCGGAAGTCCGCGCCCTGCCCGCCAACGTCGAGGCCGAGGCCGCGTTTCTTGGCGCGGTCCTGATCGACAATCGCGTGATCGAGGAACTGCAGACCCCGCTCACCCCGCAGCACTTCTTCGAGCCGGTCCATGCCCGCGTCTACGAACGCATCCTGCAGCTGCTGGATCGCAAGGCGGTAGTCACGCCGGTCACCCTGCGCCCCTATTTCGAGGCAGACGAATCGCTGAAAGCGCTGGGCGGCGTCGCCTATCTGGCGCGGCTGACGGCGGACGGGCAGGGGCTGCTGGCCCCGCGCGAACTGGCGGAGCAGATCTACGACCTTGCGCTGCTGCGCGAACTGATCTCCGTCGGGCGCAATCTGGTCGAAAGCGCGATGGATACCTCCGAATCGGTCGAGCCGATGGAGCAGATCGAACAGGCCGAAGCCGCGCTCTACAAGGTCGCCGAAGGCGCCGCGACGCAGAGCGAGGCGCAGAGCTTCGGCTCGGCCACCCGCACTGCGATCCAGGCGATCGAGAAGGCGTTCAATTCGGGCGGCCACATTTCGGGCAAGACCACGGGCCTGACCTCGGTCAACCAGAAGATCGGCGGCCTGCACGATTCCGACCTCATCATTCTGGCCGGGCGCCCCGGCATGGGCAAGACCTCGCTGGTCACCAACATCGCCTTCAACACCGCGCAGCGCTACGTTGACGATACCGTGCGTGACGGTATGCCGCACGAAAAGTCGGTGGGCGCGCCGGTCGCTTTCTTCAGCCTGGAAATGAGCGCGGACCAGCTGGCCACGCGTATTCTGGCCGAACAGTCGAACATCAGCTCCGAAGCGCTGCGCATGGGCAAGATCAGCCGCGAGGATTTCCAGTCGCTGTCCTTCGCCAGCCAGCGCTTGGCCGAACTGCCGCTGTTCATCGACGATACGCCGGGCCTGACCATTGCCGGCCTGCGCACTCGCGCCCGCCGCCTGAAGCGCCGCCACAACATCGGCCTCGTCATCATCGACTACCTGCAGCTGTTGACCGGCTCGGGCCGCGCCAACGACAACCGCGTGAACGAAATTTCCGAGATCTCGCGCGGGCTGAAGACGCTGGCCAAGGAACTGAGCGTGCCTGTGATCGCGCTGTCCCAGCTCAGCCGCGCCGTCGAACAGCGCGACGACAAGCGCCCGATGCTGTCCGACCTTCGCGAATCCGGCTCGATCGAGCAGGACGCCGACATGGTCTGGTTCGTGTTCCGCGAAGACTACTACGTGAAGGCCACCGAGCCGAAGTTCCCCAGCGACACCGATGGCATCGACGTCAAGGACAAGTGGGAAACCTGGCGCGCCAAGATGGAAGAAGTCACCGGCCTGTCCGAACTCATCATCGCCAAGCAGCGCCACGGCGCCACCGGCAAGGTCCGCCTGCGCTTCGAAGCCCGCATCACCAAGTTCTCCGACCTCGCGCCCGATGACATGCGCTCGGCGTTCGAGGCGGACTGACGGATTCGCAGCAGGGGTGGGGCACCCGCGCAAAGATACCGCGCCGAGCGCAGGCTTTCTCCCGATGCCGACAGCGTGGCAGAGGCATCATTGATTGAAAGAGAGGGCGGCGCTGCCGCCAGCGCGACATCTTTGCGCCTTAAGCTCCTGCGTGAACCGCTTCTTTCAGCTTCCTGCCGCCCGGCGAACAAGCGTCGGGTTTCGCCCGAGGCTGTGTGAGAACGCGTTGTTTGTTTTTGATTAGCAGGCGCACGTAGGCTCCTTGGGTTCAGCCTCTCATCGCCACGATCATCTTCGGGG
>NZ_JBNPXM010000029.1:0-1445 GCF_050433305.1 Novosphingobium gossypii
GGTCGTCTAATCGCGCGTCATAGAGCAAGTCCTTTCTGTGCCTAGTTGATGTTCAGCGTCATGGCGCCATCGCTGTATGCCGGGAGCAGGGTCGTCTTCGCGGTCGGCATGAGCCGCCGCATGATGGGCTTCGCGGGAAGAGCCTTCCAATGTTTCGGGCGCACTCAGCTTAAATAGCTGTGCAACCCTTCGAGCGGAATGACTCGGCCCACGTCCCCGGCAGGGACATGACGCCGGCGTTCAGATCATGAACGCCAAGGAGAAATGAAGATAACGCGGGCAGTCATGCTGTTGCACCTATGGTAGGGTCGAAGAGCTCGCCCGATTTGAGCATGGTATGCATAATGACGGCCAGCTTGCGGGCAAGGGCGACCGCAGCGCGCTTGAAGCCAATCCGTTCCCTGAGCTTGAGACCCCACTCTCGCAGACCGCTATCGGCCTGGCTGCGGGTGAGAACAGTCACCGCCGCCTCGTAAAGCAATCCGCGAAGGTGCTTGTCGCCGCGCCGGGAAATATGGCCATCGTAGTCGATCTCACCCGATTGATAACGTCTGGTCGTCAGCCCGAGCCAGGCTCCCACTGACCTGGATTTCCTGAAGTTTGCCGGATCTTCAATGGCCGCCATGAACGAAGTGGCAGTGATGCTACCGACCCCTGGGATCGACATCAGGATCTGACAGGCTTGGCTTTGCCGCGCCTCACTAATCAACCGGCGGCTCAGTTCAGCCACATGCTGACGCAGGCTGCGCCAACTTTCGAGAAGGGGCAGAATGATCCGAGCCAGAGATGCCTCATCCGCCAACAGATCCCGGACGTTCTTCTCAAAGACGCTTCCTCGACCGGCGGGGACAACGAGACCAAAGGTCTTCATGAGGCCGCGGATCTGATTGGATAGCTCAACCGTGATCTGTACCAATCGCGTGCGGGCCGCGACCAGCGCGCGCGTCAACATGCTGTCGAAGGTCTTCACCCGTACCTGCTTGAAATAGCCAATCTCGGCGAGCTGGGCCAATCCATCCGCGTCATTCGCGTCGGTCTTATTGGGTGCCATGTCGAGCGCCTTGGCCGCATGTCGCGCATCAATGCAAATCGCCGGTAACCCTTCGGCTTTTAGCGCATGCCAGAACCACACGGAGAGCGGACCAGTCTCGAAAACGATCCGTTCGACCCCGGGCGCACGCTTGCGCACGAGCTGGGCAATGATCTTGGGATCGGAGGCGCATTTGCCGCGCCATATTCGCTTGCCTTCGCACCGGATCGAGACCGCGGTCTCTTTCATCGACACGTCGAGTCCGATATACTTTGCCACGACTGTTCCTCCATGGATGCTTGGGCCCGGTGTCCATCGTGAGCCCGTATCTTCATCCTATCGGGGAACAGTCACCTGCTACTACACCCACCGGGCGTCAGGACGACTCGCTCCCGCGATTATCCCATGTTTCGGG
>NZ_JBNPXM010000030.1:0-1243 GCF_050433305.1 Novosphingobium gossypii
TGACCTGCCCCCCGGCAGTCCCTCGATCATAACGAGAGTCCAGCGGTTAAATACGATGGCCCGGACGCCTGCACAAGCGCGTCGGGCATGATGCTCTCGTCCTGCACGAAGGCTCGACGCGCTTGTGCAGGCGTCCGGTTCCCCAACGATGAATGGGGCCGGACATTGTTGTAATCGTAACGCCAGATGGCCAGTTTTCGGCGGGCATCGGCTAGGCTGTCGAACAGTTCCTCGTTGAGAAGCTCATCGCGCAGCGAGCCGTTGAAGGACTCGATGAACCCATTCTGCTGGGGCTTTCCGGGGTCGATATAGTGCCATTCGACCTGGTTCTTGCCAGCCCATTCCAGGATCGCCCGACTGGTAAATTCGGTGCCATTGTCGCTGACAATGCATGCCGGTTTGCCATAGAGCCGGATCAAAGTGTCGAGTTCCCGGGCTACGCGGGCACCAGAGATGCTGGTATCCGCCACCAGGCACAGGTTCTCGCGGCAACAGTCATCATTGATCGCCAAAATCCTGAACTTGCGCGAGGCGCCGAAGGTGTCGGACACAAAGTCCATCGACCAGCGAGCCCCCGGCGCCAGCGGCACAGGCATCGGTGTGCGGCTGCCCCGCGCCCGTTTGCGGCCACGGCGTCGGCGCACCGACAAGCCTTCCTCCCGATAAAGCCGGTAGAGCTTCTTGTGGTTCATGATCATCCCCTGGCGCTCAAGCATGATGCCGATCCGCCGGTAACCGAAGCGACGGCGCTTGCCCGCGACGTCCTTCATAGCGTCACGGATCGCGACATGGTCCGGCGGGCGTTCACGCCGAACCGTCTTCGGATCGACACCAATCAGCCGGCAGGCCCGGCGTTGCGAAATCTCGTAATCGCGCAACACCCGCAGCACTGCGTCTCGCCGCTGGCCCGGTGTCGTCAGGCTTTTCCCAACAAATCCTTCAGGATGGCGTTGTCCAGCATGCTGTCCGCCAGCAGGCGCTTCAACTTGCCGTTCTCGTCCTCCAGTTGGCGCAGGCGGCGAGCATCCGACACTTCGAGCCCACCATATTTGGCCTTCATCTTGTAAAACGTCGCCGTGCTCAGCCCGTGCTTGCGGCAAACCTCCACAGTCGGCAGCCCTGCCTCCTGCTCCTTGATCATCCCGATAATCTGCGCCTCGGTAAAACGGCTCTTCCTCATGCGTCTGCTCCTTACAGTGGCAGACTCTACATCAAAATGAGGGACCTTTCGGGGGGCAGGTCA
>NZ_JBNPXM010000031.1:0-1099 GCF_050433305.1 Novosphingobium gossypii
GCCGCATCGGTCTGGCGCACCTGTACGTTGGCATATGTGCCCTCGGCCAGCGTGAAGCTGCTGCCGGTGCCGGCGATCCAGGTTACGCCGCCGTCGGTGCTGTACTCGAAGCTTGCGCCCGGCTCGAGGCCCGAGACGGTGACGCTGCCGTCGTTCGTCACGCCATCGCCGGCAAGGCCGCTGTCGGTGGTCAGCGCTGCGGTCGGTGCGTTCGCGCTCGCATCGACGGTCACCGCGCCCAGCGAGGCCACCGGGCCCACATTGCCGGCCACATCGATCTGCCGCACCTGCACGTCGGCATAGGTACCTGCACCCAGCGTGAAGCTGCTGCCGCTGCCCTGCTGCCACGTCGTGCCGCCGTCAAGGCTGTACTCGAAGCGCGCGCCGCTCTCGAGGCCGCCGACGCTGACGGTGCCGTTGCCGGTCACCCCGTCGCCCGGCGTGCCGGTGTCGTTGACCAGTGCCGGGACCAGCGCGGCCGGCGCGCTCGTATCCACCGTCACCGCGCCCAGCGAGGTCGCAGGACCGGTGTTGCCCGCACCATCGACCTGCCTCACCTGCACGTCGGCATAAGTGCCGTCGGCCAGCACGAAGCCGGTGCCGGTGCCCTGTTGCCAGGTCGCGCCGCCATCGGTGCTGTACTCGAAGGTCGCGCCCGGCGCGAGGCCGCCCACATTGACGGTGCCGTCGTTCGTCACTCCGTCGACGGCGCTGGCGCCGGTGTCGTCGGCCAGTTCAAGCGTCAGATCGCCTGCCGGGCTCGTCACCACCGTCACCGGCCCCAGCGCAGCGGGTGCGCTGACGTTGCCCGCCACATCGGTGCTGCGCACCTGAACGCCGGTATAGGTGCCCTCGGCCAGCTCGAAGCTGGTGCCGCTGCCGGCAACCCACGTGGCGCCGCCGTCAAGGCTGTACTCCCACGTCGCGCCCGGTTCCAGGCCGCCCACATTGACAGTGCCGTCACTGGTCAGGCCATCGCCCGGCGTCGCGGTGTCGCTCGCCAACGCCACCGTCGGCGGGAGGATGGTCGCATCCACCGTCACCGCGCCCAGCGCGAAGGCCGGGCTGGTGTTGCCTGCCGCATCGGTCTGGCGAACCT